>NZ_CP115543.1:2356250-2993333 GCF_031834615.1 Stenotrophomonas aracearum | reverse complement strand
ATCCGCCGCTTCGTCAAACGCTTCATTGAAAACCGCCTTCCCGCGACCCCGGTGCTCTCGTTTGCCGAGATCTCCGACACGGTCACCCTTGATGTGATGAGAAGCATATGACCTCCCTGCTGGACACCCTCAACGCCGCCCTCCAGGAGCTGGGCTGCGACCCGTCGCGCTTCCAGTTCGACACCCATTCCTCCGTGGTGATGGGCTTTGCCGACGTGGGCGAGCTGCTGCTCGACCCGGTCGACGACATGGTCTACCTGTGGGGGCGGCTGGACACCTCGCCGGCCGACCGTTTCAGCAACCGCGCCGATGAACTGCTGGCCGCGCTGTCGTCGCCGGCGGCCCACTTCGCCAACGGCTGCCTGGCGCTGCGCCAGTTGGACGAAGGCTGCCTGGTAGGCGGCGCGCTGCAGCCCGACTGCCGCCAAGAGTCCAGCCTGCTGGCCTCGGCGATCGAAGGCTCCCACGCCCGCGTGCTCGAACTGCAGGCGCTGCTGCGGTGACAACGGCCGTGCCCTGCTGGCGGCCCTGTGCCACCCCGTTGGCGATGCGCGCAGGCGAACTGCGCGTGCCGTTGGCGGACGTGGCCGTGGGCGAGCACTGCCACGTGCGCCGTTCGGCCTGCGACGACCGCGTGCTGACCCATGGCGTGGTGACCCGGGTCGACCACGGCGTGGCCACCCTGGCGCTGATCGGCGCGCCGGTGCGGCTGGCGGCCGACGTCGTGGTGGCGGCGACCGGCCAACCGCTGCAGGTGGCGCTGGGCACGCATCTGCTCGGCTGCGTGCTGGACGGCTTCGGCGAGGTGGTGGAACGGCTGCGCGACGGCGACCCGCTGGAGACGGCGGGCGTGCCCGCGCCAGTGCAGGCGGCACCGCTGGATTACCGCCAGCGCCGCGCGATCCAGGTGCCGTTCGCCACCGGCATCCGCGCGCTCGACGCACTGCTCACCGTAGGCGAAGGCCAGCGCATGGGCATTTTCGCGGCCGCCGGCTGCGGCAAGACCACGCTGGTGGAAATGCTGCTGGGCCACGCGGACTGCGACGTGCGCGTCGTGGCGCTGGTGGGCGAGCGCGGCCGTGAAGTGGCGTCGTTCGTCGACGCCATCCGCAACGGCCCGGCCGCCGCGCGCACCATCATCGTGCAGGCCACCTCCGATTCGTCGCCGGCCACGCGGGTCAACGCCGCCATGGTCGCCACCCGCGTTGCCGAGTACTTCCGCGACCAGGGAAGCCGCGTGCTGCTGGTGATGGACTCGGCTACCCGCTACGCACGCGCGCTGCGCGACGTGGCGCTGTCGGCCGGCGAACCGCCCGCACGCCGGGGTTTCCCGGCCTCCGTATTCGAAGCGCTGCCGCGCCTGGTCGAACGGCCGGGCAACGCGCAGTGCGGCAGCATCACCGCGTTCTACACGGTGCTGCTCGAAGACGACGCCGACCCCGACCCGGTCGGCGAAGAGGTCAAGTCGCTGCTGGACGGGCATGTGTACCTCAGCCCTCGGCTGGCCCAGCGCGGTCACTTCCCGGCCATCGACGTGCTGCGCAGCGCCAGCCGCCTGTATCCGCAGCTGGCCACCGAGCGCCAGGCGGCTGCGGCCACCCGCGTGCGTGCGGTGATGGGCCGGCTCGACGACCTGCAGCTGCTGCGCGACATCGGCGAGTACCGCCCGGGCGTGCAGCCGGAACAGGACGACGCCATCGCGCGCGAACCCCGGCTGCTGGCGTTCCTGCGCCAGCCGCTGCACGAACCGGTGGCGATGGACGCCGCGCTGGAGGCGCTCGATGCGCTCGCCCGCTGACCCCGCGCGCCTGGCCACGCTGCTGGAACACCGTGCGCAGCGCCTGCGGCGCGACGCGCAGGGCCAGGCCACGCAGGCCGCTCACCACGACCGCGAGGCGAAGAGCCTGCGCAGCGCCGCCGACGAACGCCTGCAGCAGGCGCAGCTGGGCGAAGAGCCCGGACTGGACCGGCAGCGTCTGTTCGAACGGCTGCGCGGTGTCGCCATCGCGCGTGCACACGTCCTGGAGTGCGAGCTGCGTGCCGGCCACCTGCAGGAACAGGCGGTCGAGGCCCGCGAACAGGAACAGCGGCTGCGCCAGGCCGCCGCCGGCAACCAATCACGCGCACGCCGGCTGCAGGCCGTCGGCGCACACCTCGACCAGCACCACCGCAAGGCGCGCCTGCGCCGCCAGGACCGCCAGATCCAAGAGGAATACACATGTCGCTGAACATTCAAGACGCTCAGGCTGCCGTTGCCGCAGTGGGCCCCGTACAGCCGGTGCCGCTGAGCGAACGCGTGCAGGCACGCCAGCCGCAGAGCCGCCCGCAGGAGGCGTTCGAGGCCACGCTGGCGGATGTCGCGCCGGTGGATCTGGACCTGCCGCCTACGCCTGACGACGCTGCGGCTGCGGTTGCGCGTGAGGCCATGACCCGACGTGATGACGGCGAGCGCAGCGCTGCCGGCGCGTCTTCGGGCGCGCCGCTGTTGGCGGGCGCGTTGCCCACGGTGACGTTGCAGGTCCCGATCTCCATGCTGGACACCCCGGCGCCGCGCCTGCGGCCGGGCATTCCTGCGCAGCCAGCGATGCCGAAGGTGGTGCAGGGCACGGTGCCGATGTCCGATGGTGCAAACACATCTTCGGGTTCGGTTGCGGTTCCGCCGTCGACTTCGCCTGCCGTGACTGCCCCCCCGTCTGCGAATCCAGCCATCGCAACCGCTCAGCCGCTCACGCCCGCCGTTGCCGTGGTGCAGGGCGATGCAGCGAGTGCGCCCGCCACGGCAGTGGCCAGCGATGCCGCGTCGACGACCGTCCAGGCACCACGCCCCGCGACGCCGACACACCGCGTCCCTGCTGCAGTCGCCGCTCAGGCATCCGCTGTTTCGCCTGCGTCCGCCGCGCGCAGCCAGCCGGTATCCGCGCCGATGCAGGGTGCAGGTGCGAAGCCCGGCCAAGCGGCCCCCGCAGCAGCGCAGTCGCCGTCCGACGACAAGCCAACCCGCAGCGACGCCGCAGCGCCGCCGGCGGCGATCACCGCCCCCACCTCGACCGCGACGCAGTCAGAGACCGGTGCCGACAGCCAATCGCTGGCCGACGCGCGCCGCGCCGACGCCAACGTCGGCACCCGCCAGCAGGTGCGCGCGGTGCGCCAGGCCGAGGCCCTGCAGACCGCCATGGTCCAGCGTGCAGAAGCGGCCAGCCAGATCCAGGTGTCCTTCAGCAGCTGGGGCGCCGGGCATTCGGTCAAGGCGCGGCTGGACGGCGGTCGCCTGCACATGCAGCCGTCGTCGGCGCGGGTGGGGCAGGCGCTGTCTGCGGCCGCGGCCCCGGCCGGCGTTGAACTGCAGATCGCCGTGGACAGCACCGACACCGCCACCGACGAGCGTCGCCAGCGTCGCGGCGACCAGGGCCACGCATGAACGCAACGCGCTGGCCGTTTCCGGCCCTGACCCCGTCTGCAGTAGCGCAGGCTGCCATCGCCGCCGCGTGCGCACGCGCGGGCATCACCCCGGCGTGGCACCCGTTGCCGGCGCGCGGCGCGATGCTGCGCTTCGACGTCAGCGGCCGTGGCGGCGACCTGCGCCTGGCGGTGCCGGCAGAGCAGTGGTGCCCGGCGATGCTGCCGGCCATGGCCGGCTTCGCCTGGTCGGAACTGGTCGACCGCAGCGCAGTGGACTGCTGGTTGCCCGACCAGCCGCTGCTCGAAATTGCCGCCGCACCGTTCCACGGCGCGACCGTCACCCTGCGCGAAGTGATCCCGGTGAGCGCGCTGGCGCTGGGCAGCGGCCCGCACCCCTGCCTGGAAACGGCGCAGGGCCTGGCCTGGATCGAACGCGCCGACTGCGACGCCGGCGCCGCGCTCGCCCCCGCCACCCTGGCGCTGCGCGTGCCGGTGGAGCTGGCCATCGCACGCCTGCACCTGTCCATGCACCGCCTGCGCAGCCTGGCACCAGGCGCGGTGCTGCTGCTCGACCAGTTGCAGCCGGTCGCGCGCCATGCGCAGCGCCGCCTGTACTCCTTCGACTTCACCCTTGAGACCATTTCCGTGAATACACCCTTCGATTTCCTCGACGACGACGACGGCGGCACCGACATCGCCGCCGCTTCCGCCACCGCCGCAGCCAGCGCCGAAACCACACACGGCATCGACATCCGGCGCCTGCCGGTTGCCGTGGACGTGGTGCTGTGCCAGCTGCAGCACGCCATCGGCGAGCTCGACGCACTGCAGCCGGGCACCGTGTTCAACCTGCCCGACGACGCCTGGAAGCACCTGCAGCTGCGCGTCAACGGCCAGCTCATCGCCCGCGGCGAACTGGTCCAGGTCGGCGACCAGCTGGGCATACAGCTGGCGCAGGCGCTCGTGCTGCCATGAACTTCGTCAACAACGACATCTCGCTGATCGCGGTCATGTCGATGGCCGCGATGCTTCCGTTCCTGATCGCGGCCGGTACCTGCTACCTCAAGTTCTCGGTGGTGTTCGTGCTGCTGCGCAACGGGCTCGGCCTGCAGCAGGTGCCCTCGAACATGGTGCTCAACGCGCTGGCGCTGATGCTGGCCTTCTACGTCATGCAGCCGATCGTGCAGAACATGTACGACGCCTACCTCGCGCTGGACGCGCCGCTCAATTCGGTGGCCGCCGTGGTCACCTTCCTGGAAAGCAGCCTCGACGGCTACAAGGTCTACCTGGCCACGTATTCCGACCCGGAACTGCTGAAGTTCTTCGAGCGCGCGCGGCACGTCGAGCCCGGCATGCCGGTGCCCGACCTGGAGCCGCATGAGCGTTCGCTGTTCGCGCTGATGCCCACCTATGCGTTGAGCGAGCTGAAGGATGCCTTCCGTATCGGCTTCTACCTGTACCTCCCGTTCGTGGTGATCGATCTGGTGGTCTCCAGCGTGCTGCTGTCGCTCGGCATGATGATGATGAGTCCGGTGACCATTTCCGCGCCGATCAAGCTGATCCTGTTCGTGGCGATGGACGGCTGGAGCCTGCTCTCGCAGGGCCTGGTCCGCCAGTATCTCGACGTGCCGATGTAGCCATGGATTCCATCATGTTCATGGGCAACAAAAGCCTGATGCTGATCCTGCTGCTGTCCGCCGCTCCCGTCGCGGTGGCCACCATCGTCGGCCTGGCCATCGGTCTGTTCCAGACCGTCACCCAGCTGCAGGAGCAGACCCTTCCCTACGGTGCCAAGCTGCTGGCGGTGATCGCCTGCCTGCTGGTGCTGATGACCTGGATGAGCGCGCGCATGCTGGACTACGCACGGCTCGCGCTGCACACCGCGCTGAACGGGTAGGGAAGTGCAGCTTTCCCCGCTCGACACCGAACTGGTCGCGCTGGCGCGCGACCACGGCCTGCCGGCGCTGCTCGGCATGGCCCGGATCGGCGCCTGCCTGGTCTGGATTCCGTACCTGTCGCCGGGCGTGATGCCGGCCAAGATGACCCGGTCGGTGATCGCGGTGATGGTGGTGATCGGCCTGTGGCCGTCCACCGCCGGTGCCGCGATCCCGCCAGACATCCTGTCCATGGCCGGCGTGGTGCTGCGCGAAGTGCTGATCGGCACCGCGATCGGCCTGGTGGTGGCGCTGCCGTTCCACATCTTCCACGGCATGGGCGCGATCGTCGACAACCAGCGCGGCGCCGGCATCGGCGCCATGCTCGACCCGGTCAGCGGCATGGAAGCCACCGAGCTGTCCAACCTGCTGCAGCTGATGAGCGTGGTGGTGTTCCTGGCCACCGACGGCATGATCGTGCTGCTCGAAGTGCTGCAGGACAGCTACCAGCTGATTCCGATGGGCAGCGGCTTCACCCTCGACCTGGCGCGTCTGCAGAACTTCGCCGGCACCCTGCTGGCCGGCGCGGCGCGCATGGCACTGCCGGTGCTGCTGCTGTTGTTCCTGGTCGAAGTCCTGCTCGGCACGCTGTCGCGCTTCTCCCAGCAGATGAACCCGTTCTCGCTGTCGCTGGCGATCAAGTCGTTCATCGCCTTCATCGCGCTGCTGTTCTACCTGATGCCGACCATCATCACCCAGGTGCCGCTGATCCGCGACAGCACCGACGCGCTGCAGCTGCTGCTGGAGCTGCCGAAGTGAAGACCGAGAAGCCGACACCGCACCGCCTGCTCAAGGAATCCAAGAAGGGCAAGAGTTACGTCAGCCGCGACCTGGCCGGCCTGGCGGTGCTGGTGGCCGGGCTGGTCGCGCTGGCCACCATGACCTCCACCCAGGCGCTGCAGGGGTTCTATCGTGGCATGGCCGTGCGCGGCTTCAGCCTGACCCCGGCCGAGGCCGCCTGGCAGGCCACCCAGGCGTTCCTGTGGATTGCCGTGCCGGTGGGGGTTGCCGCCATCGTGGCGGCGGTGCTGATCTCATTGGTGCAGAGCCGGGGCGTGATCGCGGCCGAAGCGGTGCGCATCGACCTGGCCCGGGTGAACCCCATCTCCGGCTTCAAGAACCTGTTCTCGCTCAAGACCGTCAAGGGCGTGGTCAGCGCCACCCTGTACCTGCTGGCCGGCCTGGTGTTCGTGGTGCTGGCCTGGAACCTGTTCGCGCCCAGCCTGTTTGCCCAGGTGCAGATGCCCGACAAGGCGGCCGGTGCGCTGTGGCACAGCGTGGGCTGGCGCAGCACCGCGCTGCTGCTGGCCGTCTTGTCGCCGATCGTGTTTGCCGCCGCCTTCATCGAATACCGGCTGTACATCCGCGAGATGCGCATGGAGAAGCACGAGGTCAAGCAAGAGCACAAGGACCACAACGGCAATCCGGAAATCAAGCAGCGCCGCCGCCAGATCGGCGAAGAGCTGTCCGGCCAGACCCAGGCCGACATCGCCGGCTCCTCGCTGATCCTGGCCAACCCCACCCACATCGCGGTGGGCATCTTCATCCATCCGGACTACCCCGGCCTGCAGTTCGTCTCCCTGCGCGAGCGCGGCAACCGCGCACGCAAGGTCATCGCACTGGCTGAAAAGTGGGGCATTCCGGTCGTTCGCGACATTCCGGTCGCACGCGCGGTGTTCTTCAAGACCCGCCGCTACCAGTTCGTGCCGGCCGACCTCACTGCGCCGATCACCCGGATCCTGCTGTGGCTGAAGGACATCGAACGCAACAACGCGCCGCCGCCACCAGATTCCGGTCACGACGGCGAGAACGCGCCGGAATCGACACCCCCGCTTGACGGCACCCCGCCGCGCCCGTCCGCGGAATGAGGGAAACCCGAAAGTCCCCCCTTCGCATCCCCGCCAGACTGTGCGTGTCCTGCAGCGCCGTCGGCCCCAACCGGTAACCCACCATGACCCAAGCCCACGACGCCCCCACCGATTCCCAGACCCAACAGGCCCAGCTGGACGAACTGGCCCAGTTGTTGTTCGAAGGCGCCCAGAGCGGTGCCGCAATCAAGGATCTGAAGGGGGTCAGCGATGACCTGCTGGAAAGCGTCTACGCCTATGCGCACCGTTTCTACACCGACGGTCGCCTGGACGAAGCCGAAACGTTCTTCCGCTTCCTGTACCTGTACGACTTCTACAACGGCGACTACGCACTCGGCCTGGCCGCGGTGCTGCAGATGAAGAAGGACTACGCCAAGGCCATCGACATGTATGCGCTGGCCTACGCACTGCTCAAGGGCGACGAACGGCCGATGCTGCATGTCGGCCAGTGCCACCTGGCCATGGGCAAGTTGACCCTGGCCAAGGGCTGCTTCGAAACCGTGCAGCTGCGTTCCACCGATCCGGACCTGCTTGCGCGGGCCAAGGTCTACCTGCAGGCGCTGGCCAGTAACGGCACCGCCCCTCCCGATTCCACAGAGGACACCGATTCCGCATGATCATCACCGCTTCCGCCAGCCACACGCCGCTGGCCTTCACCGGCAAGACCGCTGCACGCGACGACGCGCCTTCCATCGCCGCCGGCTTTGGCTCGGCCCCGCTGCAGCAGGTCGAAGCCATCGACCGCAAAGTGCTGGAGTTGCTGGCCAAGGCAGCCGGTGACAGCAACAGCAGCAGCGCTGAGGCGGAAGCACCCAACCCGAATGCGCCGGTATTGCGCAGGGCGGACATGCAGCGCCTGGTGCGCGCCGCCGTGCAGGCCCAGGCCCAGGCGACCGGCACCACCCCGCCGCGCATGACGCCGGAAGCGGCGATGACCCTGCTCGCCATGCAGCTCAGCGAACTGGTCACCACCGAAAACTCCCGCAGCCTGTCCTCGCAGCTGGAACTGGTGAAGCAGCGCCTGGCCCAGCGCGCCGCGAGCGCGCAGGAGCTGGCCGAGGCCATTCGCCTGGCGCAGGAAGTGGTAGACGGGGCCATGGCCGACATGGGAGCGGCTGAGGGCGAGCTGCTTGCTGCGGCCGAGGCGCTGAAGGAGGCCGAAGCCGAAGTGAAGCGGCTGGAGAAGGCACTGGCCGAAGCTCTGCCGGAAGACCAGGAGGCACTTCGCGCACAGCTGGAAACCGCCAAGGGCAAGGCCGCCGAAGCTCAGACGCGGGTGGACGATGGCATCAGTACCCTCGTCCAGGCCTCGAACGCGCTGAACAAGGCGCTGGCCGATCTGGAAGACTTCAAGAGCCAGGCTGACAAACTGGACCCGAATGGCAGCGTAAGTGTCCGCGGCGATGAGAAAGCCCGTACCAATGCCGCTGCCCTGAGCGAACTGCTGGCCGTGCTGCAGGAAATCATCGGTAAGGCCAACGACGCCAAGCTGGAAGCCGACACCCGCCTGGTCCAGGAAGTCCTGCGCCTGCGCGAAGCCGAGAACCTGCGTCGCTCGCAGGAATACCAGGACGAACTGGCCAAGGCAGAGGCGGCGCAGAAGAAAATGGGCTGCATCGGCAAGATCATTGGCTGGGTCGTCACCGTGGTCGCTGTCGTCGCAGCACCCTTCACCGGTGGCGCCAGCATGGTGCTGGCCGGGATCGGCCTGGCCCTCGCCATCGGCGAAGAGCTGGGGCTGAACATCATGGGCAAGATCATGGAGCCCATCATGAAGCTGGTGATGGAGCTGGTGAAGGCGGTGGGCAATGTGATGGGGGACGTGCTGACCAAGCTCGGCGTCTCCTCTGCCTTCGTCGACAAGATCAAGGACGTGCTCGGCGTCATCGTCGTTGCCGCACTGATCATCGCCGCGGTCGTGCTCACCAAGCGCGTGGCGGGCACCGTGGCCGTGCAGCAGCTGGCCAAGGCGGTGACCCGCGCCGTGACCGACGCGATCAGCAAGGCACTGCCGCAGATGATCAAGATGCTGGCGCAGTCGGCCAAGAGTGCCGTGGATGACGTGGCCAAGGCCATCGCCAAGACGGCCAGCAAGGTGACCAGCAGCAACGCCGACACCCTGGCTACCCGCGCGGGCTACGCCACCAAGGCGTCGCACACCCTGCAGTTCGCCAACCAGACCAGCCAGGGCGTGGGCGCCATCGTGATTGCCGACATGCAGATCAACGCCGCCGAGTTGCTCGCAAAGCTCGAGGTCGGCCTGGCCGACAGCCAGATCTTCCGCGACCTGATCCAGAAGATCCTCGAGTACTTCATGCAGACCAACACCCTGGTCGCCGACCTCTTCAAGCAGATGACCAACGTGCAGGAATCGGAATACGAAACCGCGCAGTTCGTCACCTCCCGCGTCGGCCACGCTGCCTGATCGGCACTCGGCTTACCCCTCACTCTTTTCAAGGACAACGAAATGACCACCTCGATACCGATTCAGCACGCGACGCCGGTGCGGATGCTGGACCTGCTGAACCTGAAAGCCCCGGTTGAAACCACTGTCGAATCCACCCAGACGGTACCGATGGATGCGCAGACCCTGCGTACGCTCACCGAGGCCGTCGCCAGCAGAATGCTGGTGGAAGGCGAGAACGGAGACGGCCGCACCGCCGAAGCGCCGGTCGCGAACCTGCGTGCCTCCACCATTTCGCTGCGCGAAGCCAGCGAAAGGCTGGCCGGTATCGTCAGCGAGCTGCCCGTGATTCTCTCGGCGCTGCTGGGCACCCAGGATCCGCTCAAGAGCGAGGAGGGTGCGACTGTCCGCGCTGCGGAAGGGGCCGCCGCCCAGGCACCGCTCATCGCACCTCGCGATGGCGCCGCGATGGCTACAACCCCCGAGGGCACGACCGGCGTGGACGCCGACGTGGGCGACCGCTCCGCCAATGCCGGGGCCTGGATCGCGTCCAGTCCGTTCAGCAATCTGCTGGCACTGCTGCGCCAGCTGCTGCTCAAGTTCGAGAAGCTGGACCGCGACAACAGCACCAAGATGGTGATCATGCAGCGTGAGATCACCATTCTCGCCGGCGACAAGGGCGTGGAAAAGGCGCGAGAAAACCTGGGGGGTACCATCGGCGCCGCCGTCATGACCGGTGCGATCGGGGGCGCGGCGCTGAAGCAGACCTTCAAGTCGAACTCGATCCAGACCGACAGCATGAAGAGCAATCTCAATGCTGGCAACAACACCAAAGTCAGTGCGGAGGCTTCCTCGGGCGGCATTCGCAGCAGCGCCACGCCCAGTGATGAACTGCGTCCGGCCCGCAACCTCAACGGCAGCCCGGTCGAATCGGCACGGGGCAGCGAGCGCGCAGCGGCAGACCTGCAGGCAGATACCTCGGTCGACCGTCACGCCATCGACGCGACAATGAAGGCCACCGGTCAGAAGACCACCGAGGAAGCGCAGCAGCTCAACCACGGCATGGAAATGGCAAGGTCCCAGATCCCCGCCAGCCAGGGCATGATGCTGAACATGTTGGCTCCGGGCATCGGTGCCACTGTCTCATCGGGCGTGCAGATCGAGTCCGAAATGACCGAGGCCGAACGCCAGCTCGCACTGCAGGTGGCAGACGTGTTCCGTCGCATCGCCGACGAGCAGCAGGACCAGTCCGCCAAGACCCGCGACACGCGATGCCGCTGCGCAGCTGTTCGAAAGCATGCTCAACCTGATGTCCGGCACCAGCGCGCACATCATCTCGAAGTACTGAGGCACACCATGACGACCCCCATCGACACCGCCACTGCGGTCATGTCCATGCGCCCCCTGCAGGCACTGCAGGGGCAGGTGAAACAGGCAGCATTGGAAGCCCCGACGCTCGACCCCGAAACCCGGTCCCGAGTGCTGCAGCTAGGTCACGTCGCCAGAAGTGCACGCACTGCCTCCGCGCAGCAGATACGCCTCGCCGAGGAGCTCGCCACGACCGGGCTGTCAGCGGCGGGGCCGACAACGGCGGAGTCGCTGAACGACGCGGTAGCGATGGAAGAGCTGAAGCGCAGACAGCAGAAGGAATCCGAGCTGACCGCCGGGTTGCGCCACGCGTTGCAGGGCTCCTCCCGTACCCAGGACGACATGGTTCGCGCCATCGGCTTCCTGATGCCGCAGATGCTCATCGAAGACGAGGATTCGGTGGGCCTGCCGGGCTTCCAGTCGCCGATGGAGAATCCTGCTGATCTGGACATGAGCGGCCTGATCTGGAACTCGCATGCCGACTTCTTCGAGCAGATCAGCGCTCTTCTGGGCGTGTTGCAGACCGAGTGGTTGAGCAAATACCAGGATGCACTGTCGAACTTCCTTGAGTTCTATAAGGAATTCTCAGACATCATGGAGAAAATCGTCGTCACGGCGGACGGCGACAAGGGAAATGTCAAGATCGAGTTCAAGGAGGTTCGCGAGGCGTTGTACGCCCTTGCCAACAAGTACCGCTTTAGTGAGCCGCTCGCATTATTCTCGACGGAAGGGGCGGCCACAGCATTCAAGGAATCGTTGGGATTGCCAGGAATGAAGGTTCAGGCCTATGCGGATGGCACATATGGGGTCCTGATGGATGTCGATGCCGTCGATGACATCGTTCGGAGCATGTTTCACAACACAACCTATTGGGACTCAGCGGAGTACAACGCCTGGGTTTCAGCCAAAGACAGCAACATGGAGCAGATCAAGCACGTCAGCAAGGTGCTTGGCGAGAAGCTCAATGAAATGACCCAGAAGTACGACAACATCGTGAAGATCCTCAGCTCGTCGATTGACAAGATGTCTGAAGCCAACAACAGCTACGTGCACAACACCTGACCTGCGCGTACCGGCGGCGACTGAAACGCCGCGTTCTGTAGTAGTTCACCAGCTCCCGGGCGCCGGACAACGGCGCCCGGAATCCCCCTGGCGGTATGAAGCGAGGAACTCCACCATGGCAACCGCCATCAGTACTACGAACGCGCAGTTTGCATTGCGTGCCTTTGGAATCCAGACCGCCGAAACCCCGGCGGCCAGCCTTGAAGCAGCGTCTCTCGATCCCGAACTGCAATCGCGGCTTCGGCAGTTGAATGGAATGGCTCGCGGAGCGCAGCGTGACGCCATCGTCTTCGGCCAGATTGTTTCCGAACATGAGGCGGGACTTCCGGATCAGCGGGAAATGTTCGAGGCGGCGTACATGCGCACGCAGCAATCCCAGTCCGATCTCCTCCGGGCGCTCAACTTCCTGATGCCGCGTGCCTTCGGGGAGTCGGGTTCAGAAGAGGAGAGCCAGTTGGAGGAGGGCGGCTCCGGCAGCGCAAAGGACCTGGATGCGGGTGGACTGGTCTGGTCCTCCCACGCGCAGTTCTTCGAGCAGATCAGCGCCCTGATTGCCATCCTGCAGAGCGAGTACCTGAGCAAGTTCCAGGATGCGCTGAGCCAGTTCCTGGTCTTCTATGACCGCTTCTCCAACATCATGGAGATGCTCAAGCCGGTCGCCTCAGGCGACAAAGGCGACATAACGATCGACTTCACGCTCGTGCACGCAGAGCTCAAAAGGCTTGCGAATGAAACCCTGAACGACTCGATGGTGCTGGGAAAGTTCACGTCGCAGGCGGCAGCCGAGGCATTCATGAAGTCCGTGGGCCTTCCTGGCCTCAATCTGTATGGGCCAGGTGCGGACGGAGTGTACCGCCTGACAATGGATACATCTGCCGTGGACGACCTTGTATCCAGCATGGAAGACAAGAATGGCGATCCGCTGCCCAAGGACCACAAGATGGACAGCGCCCAGTACAACGCCTGGATATCCGCCAAGGACAGCAACATGGAGCAGGTCAAGCACGTCAGCAAAGTGCTGGGCGAGAAACTGAATGAGGCGACCCAGAAGTTCGACAATATTGTAAAGATTTTGAGCTCGTCCATCGACAAGATGACCGAAGCCAACATGAGTTACGTGCGCAACACCTGAGTTGCGTAATTTTACTGGAGATTTAGTTATGCCCGGTATTTCCAACGCGCTTTCAGGCGCATCCGCCGCTGCTCGTCCAGCGTCAACCCCCGTACTGCGCGCCATGCTCAGCCGGATGGTGCTCAACGACGTCAGAAATGGGGTGGGCCCGGCCCGTTGCCGGTTGACGCACGCGCGCGGAACGCATGAGCGCATGGCCTATGCGGATGCGATGAGCGTGTCCCGCAGCGTCATGGAGGCGGGCAAGGCATCGTTGTCCAGAGATGAGCAGGTGTCCATCGGAAAGGGGATTGACCTGCTCGGCACGAGGAGTGCCGAACAGCTGGGTCCCGTGCTGGTGGAGTACCTGACGACGTTTGGTGCGGTGCGTGGCGCAATTGTCGAGCTGCTGCGCGAAGGCGCGGATGCGGAGCGCCTGGCGCCGCTGTTGGACAAGTTCGACAAGAACCTTGTGACCATCGGAATCCGGATGGGGGAGTGCAAAGGCATCCCGGACGCAGCCAGGAACAAGTACACCGGGAAAGTGTGCGATGCGGTGGAAGCCGGCAAGAAGCTGATGGTCAAGTGCGCAGGCGAGGTGGGATCGGAAGAATTGCTGCGCGGTGTCGCGCAGTCCATTCTTCCCAATTCCATCCTGCAGAGCCTCACGGAACGTCAGCCGCATCTGGTGGAAGCCTTCCAGGAGCCCGATGGCGCAAAGAAGCTGCTCGACGTGATCGTGTCCACCGCCGCACACAAGCTGGAAGCTGGGTTGATATCACACATCGGAACGGGAGGCGCCGAGTCGTTCAGCGGTGCCGTTCTGGATATTCTGAAGACAGCGGAATACATCGTGCCCGGACAAAAGGGGCAGGCGGGCGAGTCACCCGCTGATCCGGTGGATGTCAACGCACCGGTTCGGCCGGACGAGCTGCGTAACCTCGCGGGGCCCGGCGCCCCCGTGCTCTACAACAACGTGCATTCGCCCGTGAAGGTGGTCAATGAGCTCGGCGATCTTGTCAAGTTCATGGAGCGCGATCGTTCGCTCCCATTGAACGAGGTGCGAAACCTGGTCAAGGATGCACACCGTATCGGCCAGAGGCTGGGCGCGACCCAGGAGCGGCTCCGGTCGCAGTCGGACCTCATTGCCAAACTGCTGGAGGACAATGCGCGCCTTCGGAACATCGTGAGTCGAACCGAGTTCGAGAGCAGGGGCACTGACGCGCGTAATGACCTTGATGGTCACACACTGCGGGAGCGCCACGCGACCCTATCCACCCAAAGTATCGACCTGGGCTCGCTTGACAGCCTTGGCACTCCCTCGCCCCGGCGCGTCGATGTGGCCGAGCGCAAGCAGCAGGGATCGAATGACAGCACGCAGAAGATCATCCGCCAGGATGATCGTACGGAAAACGTTTTGGAGCGCGGAAGCGGGAATGGCAATGATGGGACGCGTCGCACTCCGCGTGGATCGGAAGATCAGACGGACGGCCGTTCGTCGCCGCCGAAGCAACCGTCCGACCCGAAGCGGCCGGACGGTGGCGACCAGCTCGATCTGACCCGCTCTGATCGCAACCTTCAGCAGAAGGGCGACGACGACATGCAGCGCATCAAGAGCGATACCGATACCAACACCTCGATTAGAATCAAGCTTGATCGTACCAACCGGTTCAACGTATCCGGCGCGCCGGGTACCACCGACGATGTGGATCGGGAGTGGCTCAACTACCTTGCGGCACTCGACATCGCGCCCGCCGGAACGCCTGAGGATCCCTACCAGCCGGTAGGCCAGCGTTCCCTCTTCAACAGTTCCGAGGCTGCTGCTACGCGGCCGAACCGGACGCTGTCGGCGGTCGATCTGAAGCAGTATCTGGCCGCCCGGAAGCTGAAGGTCGCCCAAGGCGAGGCAGGCAGGAATGACCGGCCCGGCAACGTAGACTTCCGTCCCAAACCTGTGTCGGACGCCGTTCCGCGGTCCGCGGAGCTCGACCGGCTTGCGAGGTTGCTCTCCGGTCAGCAGTGGTTGGGACGCGATGAGCTGCGGATCGAGCCGCTTGCGCTTGGTGTGACGTCGACGCCGCTGCGTTCGCCGCTGTCGTCGCCTGTCAGCGATGCAGTCAGGCAAGCCGCCGTGCTTGATTCTTTGAACAAGCTCTCGGATGCGGAGCATCCTGAGTCTGATCGCGACGATGAGGGTATTGAAGTCAGCGAGACCCGCATGATTGCACCGCAGACTCCGCCCCGGATGTCGCCGCCCGAGCACGCCCGAGACGTAGTGTCCAATGCCCAACAGGTCCTCGCAGGACGTCAGAAGGAGCTTTCCTCTCCGCCTATTGTTTCGGTGACAGGGAAGAATCTGGAGCGCGGAGCGCCTGCGGGCATCCCATCGCAGCTGGCGGCGCTGGCCCGCTCCATCTCTTGGCCGCCGGGTTCCTCTGCCACGACGACAACGCTACGCAGTCGCTCCGATTCGCTGGCCAGTGTCAGTTCGACTGGCAGCCGCCCGGACCCGCTTCGTGACCGGATTGTCGCCGACTCGCGCTCTCCGCGAGGCACTGTTGAACGTCATGTCCGATTTGACGATAAGGTCGAGTACTTCTCCGATAGCGATAGTGGTGCGGGGGAAAGTGCTGATTCCGGCAATGAGTCGCCCCTTGGTCCGTCGAGCGCCGACTGGGAGCCCCAGCGGGTCGACCGTGTCGCGGACCGTGCGCCGGTTGAGCTGAAGGCACGCACGGCGAAGGCGCAGATGGGCGAGGTGATCGCCGAGCTCAAGCAATTGAGTCCTCGTCAGTTGCGGACGGCGCTGTGAACAACGTGTTGAACCTGCAGGACCTCCGCCGTCTGACGGCCGACCATCTTGGTCGGCCGTTGGAGGAGATAGGGTCGCAGCAGCGCCTGGTCGAAGACCTGGAGATCGACTCCCTGGAAATGCACGCGCTGCTGATCCAGATCGAGGAGGCCGGTGGAACACTGCCCGATGCTGAAGCGCTGCGCGACGTGGTCACCCTGGCTGACCTGCATCTCGCCATGGCCGGGCCGGACGCACCGCCGTGGTCGGCCTGAATGCAGGGCTGGCGATGGCGCTTCTCGCCATCGCCACGCCGGTTGCGGCCAGCCAGGTGTTCGCCAGCCTGGACCGTCATGGAAAACTGCAGGTCTCCGATGCCCCCCTCGCGGGGGCAACGGCGTTTGATCCGCATCGTCCCTTCGTGCCGGCAGGACCGAAGCCAGCGGCACGCGTTGCGACGGTGAAGACCGTCGCACCCTCCGCCATGCCCAAGGCGGCGTCCCGCTGGAGTCCGATGATCGAACAGGTTGCTGCTGAACACGGAGTAGACGCACGCCTGCTGCACGCGATCGTTCGCGTCGAATCCGCCTACAACCACCAGGCCCGTTCCCACGCCGGTGCGCTCGGCCTGATGCAGGTCATCCCGGCCACGGGCAAACGCTTCGGCGCCAACGACCTGTTCGACCCCCTGCAGAACCTGCGGGCGGGCACCGCCTACCTTGTCTGGCTGCACCGTCGCTTCAATGGCGACCTGACCCTGATGCTGGCCGCGTACAACGCCGGCGAGGTCGCCGTGCAGCGCCACGGCAACCGTGTCCCGCCGTTCAGTGAAACCCGACGTTATGTCGAGAAAGTCACGGCGTTGTATCGCGGCGTGCACTGACTACAAGAAAACGTAGTAATCGGACATTGAAAGATATTTCATGGAGGGGCTCCGGGGGAGCTGTCAGTCTGCGCGTCGTCGCCGCAATGCCTTGTGCAGCGGCCTTCTCGCTCCCGCTTTCCCCGGACTCCCATGCTTCCCGCGCACAAGTTGAAACTGCTTTCCGGCCAGCTCGATGGCGTGGAATTCACGCTCTCCCCCGGCGACACCGTCTTCCATGTCGGCCCGGCCCGCACCCTGCACCAGGGACAGCTGGGCACCACCCTGGCCAACGCCGACAACGTGTTCTACATTCCGGGTGACCTGTCCCCGGCATCGTTCCGGATCCACCTCACCGACGATGAGGTACGGCTCGAAGTTCGGGCGGAAGGCGCCGAGTTCTGGTCGCCGCAGGAACTGCCGCTCAACGCCGTGGTGCATGTGGCCGGGCTGGCGATGGCGGTGCGTGCTGAAGATCAATCCTGGTCGGCTGCGGTCCTGGACCATCGGCTGCCGGTGGTGGTGGACGAGGGCTTGACCCTTCCGCCCATCAAGCGACCCGCACGCGCGGGCGGCGTACGCCGCTGGGCCGCTGTCGCAGTGGTGACGGTGGTGCTGGGCGCCAGCGGCTGGTGGCTGTATGACACGCAGCGCCCGGCCACCCAGGTGCGCACGCTGGAAGCGGTGCTTGCCAAATCCCCCTACAACTACACCGTGGTGCACGACGCAACGGGACGCCTGTACGCCTTGGCCGACAACGCCGAAGCTGTGGCGTGGGGCCAGCGCGCCAGCCAGCGCGCCGGCCGGCTCCAGGATCAGTATCGCGACCGTCACGTGGAAGCGGCGCGCATCGGCAGTGTGCTCGACAGCGCCCGCGTCGACTACGCCATCGTGCGCCTGCGCAGCCCGCAGCGTCCGGAAGTGGTGATCACCGCGCTGGGCATGAACGATGTGGAACGCCGCCGCCAGGTGCAGGCGCTACTGGCGCCTCAGATGCCCTACGCAGCGGAGATCGACGTGCGCTCGGTCGGCGATGGCGAACTGGTGTCGCTGGCACGCGCCGAGCTGCGCGCGCGCGGCATCAGCACCCGCGCCGGTGGGCAGGCCGGGCGGGCCAGCATCTCCAACGACGTGTTTCTTGATGACGCCTCCCTGCACGCCATGGCGCGCTACCGCGACGACTTCGTGCAGCAGTGGGGCGAGCGCCGCGTGCGCATCAGCATCCGATTGTGGGACGACCTGTTGAAAGGGCGTTCCTACCAGTATTCCCAGGATCAACTGCTCTCGGTGGGCGAGGGTCGCTGGGAGTTTTCCACGGCAGGTAGCCGTTGACCTTTCTGTTTTTCTTGGAGCAAATACATGAGCATGGCAACTATTAATCCTGTCCCCGTTGGTGGCGACTTCGATGGCGACAAGCCCGACCCGAGCAAATCCTGGGGCTGGTTGGGCGATCACAGTGACCGTTTCGACAAGGGCGTGGAGAAGCTGAAGGGGGAACTCGACGCAGCCTTCGCAAAGCTGGCGGGGGACAAGGACGGCAACGGCGGCGACCCCACCAATCCGGCGCATCTGGCCGACTACCAGACCGCCCTGTCCGGCTACACCACCTACCGCACCCTGCAGTCCAACTCGGCCAAGAGCCTGTCGGACATGCAGAAGCAGAACGCCCGCAACCTGGGTTGATGACATCCGGTACCAGCAGCGCCGCTGCCGGTACCCGGACCGCAGGCGGAACCCCCGCAGGAGATACCCCCATGCAAGTGACCCCGATCGCGACCGAACTCAACGTGGGTGGCGACGCCACAGGCGGCACCATGACGCTGTCGGACCGCATGAGCCACGCCCTGGCCAACAGCTATGTCAGCGCCGGCCAGGACCTGGGCAGGATCCAGGCAGCCAGCAACAACGCCGACACCGCCACCAGCCCGGCCGCACTGATCGAGCTGCAGCTGAACCTGGCCGATTACACCAAACGCATGATCGTGGCGGCCGGCCTGGCCAACCACGCCAACAAGACCGTGGAGACGCTGCTCAAGTCATGAACATGCCGTCATTCACGGCCGCTGCGCGCCGCCTGTGCCGGTGGCGCGTGGTGCTCCCCTGCTTGCGGTGCTGCTGCTGGTCGGCTGCGCGCGCAAGCCACTGCTGGAAAACCTGGACGAGCGCCAGGCCAATGAAGTCATCGCCGTGCTGCTGCGGCATAACATCACCGCCGAGAAACTCAACGCCGGCAAGGGCGGTTACCAGGTGCAGGTGGCGCCGCGCGACCTGCCCGAGTCGATTGAACTGATGCAGCGCAATGATCTCCCATCGGCGCCGCGTAGCCAGGTCGCTGCCGCGTTCCCGGCCGACTCGCTGGTCAGCACGCCGCTGGGCGAGCGGGCGCGGCTGATTTCCGCCGTGGAACAGCGGCTTGAAGAATCGCTGGCGCTGCTCGACGGCGTGCAGTCCAGCCGCGTGCACCTGAACTACGACGCCAACCTGGGCACCGAGGGTCGCCGCGTTGAACGTCGCCGCATGCACGTGGCTGCCGTGATCGCGCATGACCCGGGCATCGACGCGGAAGTGCTGCTGCAGTCGGTGAAGCGCTTCCTGCGCAACACCTTCGACGGCATCGAGTACGACAACGTGTCGGTGATCCTGACCGAAGTAGAAGGCCCACGCACGCTGGCGGTGACCACCGGCAGCGAACGCAGCCTGCCGCTGGCATTCATGCTGCTCTGCGCAGTCGGCGCCGTGCTGCTGGTGCTGGGCGGCTGGGTCCTGGTCCGGCTGGTGCCGGCGGTCGGTACCCGTGTGCGCAGTCTCTGGCAGCGTGCCACCTTGCGTCGCGAAGGCCCCACCGGCTGGAGGCGCTGGCGTGGTGCATGACGCCATGCGCATCGCCTACGCACCGGCTGCCTACTATCGGCCGTGGCAGGCGCTGTACGCCAACGCCAGCCACGAGCAGCAGCGCTGGTTGAACACCGCGTTGATCCGCCAGCGACGCCTGCCGATGCCGGCGTCGCTGGCGCCACCGTCGGAGCTTCTGCCGCGGCGGTTGATTGGCTTGTGGCCCCGCCTGCCACAGGTGGCCAGCCTGATGGCCGCCGCGAGGCTGCGTGACTGGCTGCCATCGCAACGCGGCTGCGCGGCGCTGCCGCCCACGCTGCAGGCCTTCATGCGGGCCGGTCATGCATCGCAACCCGCGAGCGTGGTGCCGGAAACCACCGATGCCGACCTCGCCGACACCCTGCTGCTGTGGGGCGGGGCCGAAGTGCAGTCGCTGGCGCCGCAGTTGCCGAGCTGGCTCTCGGCCAGGCTGAGCCTGCCGTTTGCCTCGGCCCCGGCAGACCCCGCGCGCCCACCCACCGGCGAGCGCGCGGACCTCGATCTTTTCTGGACGGCGGTGACCTATGTTGAAAAGCTTTCCTGAGCACGTCCTGGCGCACGCCCAAGGCGGCGTGATCGCACCCAGCGCGCTCGGCCAGGCCGCACGCGCCGACCAGCTGGAATCGGCGGCGCGCCGTCGCGCCTCTGAAGTGCTGGGCGCGTTGCCTGGGCAGGTGGACGCCGCCACGACCGAAGCGCGCCTGGCCGGCTTCGGCCAAGGCTATGCCGATGCCATCAGTGAGGCGGTGCCATTGCTGGCCGCCGCGCTGGGCAATGTGCAGGCCGTGCGCGAGGCAGTGCTGGGCCAGGTCCGCGAGGTGATCGCGGCGAGCCTTACCGCCGAAGGCGTGGACGCGGCACTGGTGGTGCGGCGCTGCGAACAGTTGTTCGGCAACGCCGATTCCGGACTGGTCCTCTACGTCCCCGAGCAGATGTCGGCGCTGGGCGACGCGGTGCGGGCGCAGCTTGCGCAGAAGCCGGATGCGCCTGCACTGCAACTGCTTTCCGCACGTTCGGCATTGCCGATGCTGAAAGCAGGCCCGTTGTTGTTCGAACTGGACCCGGCGGGCGCCATGAGCGCCGCCGTGGAAGCCAGCGTGGACGCCAACGCACTCGAGGCGGCTGCGCGCCAGCGCGCCAGTGACTATGCCGCCGGCATCAATGCCCGGCTCAAGCGATTGCCGTTTCCCCAACCCGTGCATGGAGTGGAGTGATGTTCATTGAACCGTTGGGCGTTGCCATGCCCTTCAACCCTGATCGCCCGCAGGCCGAACAGGAGAACCTGATGCGGCGCCTGCGCGCCGCGATCGATGCGGCGTCGACCAAGCCGGAGGAGTCCGGGCAGGAAACCAAGC
This sequence comes from Stenotrophomonas aracearum, assembly GCF_031834615.1. Classification (NCBI taxonomy): domain Bacteria; kingdom Pseudomonadati; phylum Pseudomonadota; class Gammaproteobacteria; order Lysobacterales; family Lysobacteraceae; genus Stenotrophomonas; species Stenotrophomonas aracearum. Next base: position 2,972,311 of record NZ_CP115543.1, on the reverse strand, counting down.
CGACGCCGGAGGACCCCGAGCATGAAACCAAGCCGATGCCGCCGGACATCGCCGAGCTGACCCGGCAGATGGCCGTGCAGTGGTGGGTCACCGAGTTCACCCAGAAGATGATCTTCGGGGACGACGAGATGATGCCGAAGCCGGACGAGTATTGACGTCCGGTACGGCAGATACAAAGCGGGCCGCGTGATGCGGCCCGCAATCGTTTCAGGGTGTCGGCGCCGTGGCGCCAGCGCCCGGTGCCGCCATCCAGCGCTCGATCTTGGCCTGCAGGATATCCAGCGGCATGGAGCCGTCGCGCAGCACCTCGGCGTGGAAACGACGTGGATCGAAGCTCGCCCCTTGCGCGGCCTTGGCCTTGTCGCGCAGCTCCATCATCTTCAGCTCGCCCAGGCCGTTGGCCAGGGTCTGGCCGGGCAGGGCCATGAAGCGTTCGACTTCGGCAGTGGCGTCTTCCACCGGCAGGTCGGCGGTCTTCACCAGGTAGTCCACCGCCTGCTTCTTGCTCCAGCCCTGCGCATGCACGCCGGTGTCGGCGACCATGCGCGCACTGCGGGTCAACGCACCTTGCAGGTAACCGATCCGTGCGTACGGATCCTGGTACACGCCCAGTTCGTCGCCGAGCGACTCGGCATACAGCCCCCAGCCTTCCACGAACGCGATATCCCCGCCAAGGCGACGGAAGCGCGGCAGCTTGTCCAGTTCCTGCTGGAGGCCCAGCTGCACGTGGTGGCCGGGAATGCCTTCATGCAGGTACTGCGCCGGCGCCGACCAGGTGCGGCGGCTGGGCAGGGCATTGGTGTTGACGTACAGCACGGCCGGACGCATGCCGTCGGGCAAGGACGGCTGATAGCTCACGGCAGCGGCGCTGGTCGCTCGGTCTGCTTCCACGGGCTGGATCTGCAGCGGCGCCTTGGGCAGGGTGTTCAGCAAGGTCGGCAGGCGAGCGCCCACCTGCTGCTGCAGCTGCTTGTAGCGCATCACCAGTGCGTCGGGCGTGTTGTACTGGAAATTCTTGTCGGTGCGCATGCTGCGCATCAGCTTGGCCTGCGAGCCTCGGATGCGGTTCTCTTTCATCACCGCCGTAATCTGCTCCTGCAGGCTGGTCACGCGCTGTTCGGCCAGCGCGTGGATCTGCTGCGGAGTGAGCGTGCTGGCGGTGGTCTGCACGATGTTCTGGGCGTACCAAGCCTGGCCGTTGGGCAGGGCCGACAGCCCGTCGGTGGTGCGGGTGGCCGGCAGGTACTCGGTGGCGATGAAACCGCGCAGCGCGCGGTAGGCCGGCATCAGCCGGAAGTCGATCATCCGCTTGTACTCGGCGGTGATGCGCGCCTTGTCCGCTTCGGAGAAATCGTCCGGCATGTTGCGGATCGGCGCCCAGAAGATGCTCTCTTCGGCGGTCGGCTTTAGCACCGCATCCAGCTGCGGCAGCACCTTTTCCATCAGGTCGCGCGGCTGCACCACGCCGGCGCGCATGCCTTCGCGCATGTTGGCGATGGCCTGGTCGAACAGCGGAGGAATACCCGCTGCGCGCTTGGACCAGGTGTCGTAGTCCTGCACCGTGTTGAACGGTTGCGCGCCTGAGCCGGAGCCCAGGATCGCCATGATGCTGCCCAGGTTGTAGTACTGGCTTACCGGCAGCATCCAGGCCGGGTACTTTTCGGCGGCCAATGACATGCGCGCGTCGCGCACGAAGATCTGGTAGCTCAGCAGGTCCTGGCCGGTCAGGCCGTCCGGGCCGATCTTCTCGACCTTGCCCAGCCACTCCTGGGTGAAGTCATGCGACTGCTGGCGGTAGGCGGCGGAGAGGATGTTGGGCAGCTGGTCGTTGTGGCGGCTGTCGCCCTGGAAGGTGGCCTGCAGCGGATTGAGCCGCATCGAGGCGTCCCAGTACTCGTCGTAGATGCGTTCGAGCTGGGCGGCCTTGCTCTGCTGGCGCACCAGTGGCTGGCGCGTGGGTGCGGCGGTGGGCCGGGCGCGCGGTTTGGCCTTCGGCTTGGCCTGCCGGGTCTGCGCGGCAGCCGGGCGGTTGGCCTTCTTCTTGGCGGCCTCGGCAGGCGCGGCGGCGCTGAAGACCAGCAGCGAGGCGATGGCAAGCGCCAAGGCACGGGCGGGGTAAGGCATGGAACGCTTCCGTAAATCCTATACAGACCCGGGAGCTTGCCTGATCAGCCCGCCCCAGACCAGCCGTGCGGGACGGGCCATACACCCTGCGTACGGCCGGAACATAGGGACGAACAAGGCCCGCGTAGCGACACGCCACGCGTGTCCCACGGAAAACCAACCGGAACCACTACCTATTCAGCGTTCCCCAGCCCGCGTAAACGGCACGCTCTCAGGCGCCACGGCGCCGCCGGAAATGATGAAACTCATCGCCTGGTCCACCGTCCAGTCAGTCGGGGTCAGCAGCTCCACCGGCACGATTTCCAGGTACCCCGAGGTCGGATTCGGCGTAGTCGGCACATACACCGCCGCCAGCTCGCGCCCGGTGCCCTGTTCACGGATCACCCGGGTCACCAGCCCCACCGCCTTCATGTCGCGGTGCGGGAAGTCGATCAGCACCACGCGCTGGGTAGTGCCCGGCTCGGTCTGCAGCATGTCCAGCAGCTTCTTGGCGCTTTCATAGATGGTGCTGGCGAGCGGAATGCGCTTGATAACCGCGCCGAACCAGCGCAGCAGGCGCTGGCCGATCACGCGCCGGCTCAGCACGCCCACGCTCAGGATGACCAGCAGGGTGGCGAGCAGGCCGATCACGTTCTGCATCCACTCGACCTTGACCCAGCCCAGGTAGTGCGGGAACGAAGCGGCGATCTGCGCCGACAACGGCACTACCAGCGGGCTGCTGATGCCCGAGAGCAGCACGAACACGAACTTGATGACCACCCAGGTCAGCCAGATCGGCAGCAGGGTGAGCAGGCCAGTCAGGAACAGGCGCTGCAGGGAAGGGCGCGGAACGAGGTGGGGGGCTTCGGTCGACATCGGCGCATTGTAGCGGGGCGGCGGGCTCGGATGACGTGCCGTTACCGGGCCTTCGGCTTCAGCCGCAGGTAAACCTGCTTGCGTACGCGGGCCACCACTTCGCCTTTTTCATCCACTACGTCGTTGCTGAACCAGTGGAGGTACTTCTCGCCACTGGCAGTAGCCGCGCGCAGCTCGTCCAGGATCGCATCGTCCAACCGGAACTCGGCGGTGACCGTGCCGCGGCCCGGCTTCAGAAACTCGATCTCCCCAGCCCGATCCCACACGTAGTAATCGCTGCCCAGATTCTGCATCACCGTCAGCATCCAGAACGGATCGGTCATCGCAAACAGGCTGCCGCCGAAATGCGTGCCTACATAGTTCCTGTTCCACGGCCGCATGCGCAGTTCGACCCGCACATAGCGGTAATCGGCACTGACCTCGGTCACATGGATGCCGGCAAACAGGAACGGCGGCCACAGGTTGATGCCGTGGCGAAACAGGCTGGCTTTCATGACGGACTGGGGCAGGGGAGGTACCCCGAAGCTTACCATTCGTTGGCGTATGGTTCGAGGTGGACGGCTTATTGGCCGGGTTCTTCCGCAGCGTAGCCGTCGCGGCCGGCGGCCTTGGCGCGGTACAGGGCGGCGTCGGCGCCTTCGAAATAGTGGCGCGGTTCGGTGATGGCGCTGGGAACGCGGGTGAACAGGCCGACGCTCAAGGTGATCTGTGCATCGTGGCCGTCGCCCAGCGACAGCGACATGGCGCGTACCGAGGCGATCAGGTCCTGGATCACCTGCACCGCGCCTTCGGAGGTGGTGTCCGGCAGGATCAGGGCGAATTCGTCGCCGCCGAACCGTGCGGCCATGTCGCGCGGACGACGGGCGTGGGCGCGGATTTCGGTGGCGATGCGGCGCAGTACCGCGTCGCCGGCATGGTGGCCGTGGCGGTCGTTGTGCTGCTTGAAATGATCGACGTCGATCAGCACCAGGGTCAGCGGGCGACCACTGCGGCGGCCGGCCTCGTGTTCCTGCTGCAGGGTCTGTTCGAAGCGTAGGCGGTTGCCCAGGCCGGTCAGCGCGTCGCTGTTGGCCTGGCGGCGCCAGGCGCTGATCCGCCACAGCACCCACGCGCAGATCACCGCCAGCATGCAGCCGAGCGCGGCGGCCGGTGCGAACCAGAACTGGCCGACGCGCAGCAGCGCGAAGCTGCCCAACAGGGTCAGCGGCAACGCCAGCACTGCGCACAGCAGCGCACGCGGCAGGGTCAGGCCGAGTGCGCACAACGCCACCAGCAGTGCGCTCAGTGCCGCCTGCCACGGTGGCGCCAGCACGTTGATGACCTTGCCACTGAGCAGCATCGAAGCCACGTTGGCCTGGTACTCGGTGCCGCTCATCCAATGCTCGCGCGTGGTCGGGGTGAGCAGGCGCGGGGCGATGCCGCTGGCGGTCAGGCCGACCAGCACCAGGCGGTCGCGCAGCACTGCCGGGTCGACCTCGCCATTGAGCACGTCGGCGTAGGACACCTGCGGGAACCGCTCGGGCGGACCGGCGAAGCGCACCCGCACGTAGTGGTTGCGGTGCCACTGATAAGGCGATGAGGTGTCGATGTCCGGGTCGCGCAGGCCCGGCAGCGGGCCGCGCAGGTTGGCCAGCGCCAGGCCGAAGGCGGGCCAGTGCGGTGAGCCGATTCCGGCGGTGAGGTACAGGCCACGCGCAACGCCGTCGGCCTCTACCTCGATGTCGCTGTGGCCGAGCGTGCTCGCGTTGGCGGCGATCAGCGGGATCGGCAGCAGTTCCTCGGCCATGCGCGGACCGCTGGCCGGCGCGGCCAGCACCGGCAGGACCACGTTTCCGTTGCGGCGGATCGCGGCGGCGAGTTCGGCGTCCTGCGCACTGTCCTGGCGGTCCGGTTCGGACAGCACCAGGTCCAGCGCCACGCGCTGGCTGCCGGCGGCGGTCAGGCGGTCGAGCAGGCGCGCATGGGTGGAGCGCGGCCACGGCCACTGCCCCAGCTGCTGCAGGCTGGCGTCGTCGATCGCCACTACCAGCAGGCGCGGATCGGGCGGGTACTCCCACGACCCCACGAACGTATCGAAGATCGCCTCGTCCTGTTTCCAGAACACCTGCGCGTAGCTGGCCAGCGCGGCCAACGCTCCCAGCAGCACCGAAATCAGGATGCGCCGGGGCCATGGGAGCGTGATCGGGTTCATACTCCGCTTTTACCCGGTAGCGCGCGGCTGCGCTACTGCTTTACGCGTAACCGCAGGGCTTCAGAACAGCAGTGCCGACATCGAACGACGGTAGCGACCGACCAGCGCGGCATCGTCGATCACCCGGAAGGCGTCGATCAGCAGCTTGCGCGGCAGCCCCTCGCTGTAGCTGGCGTCCTTCTGCAGCATCAGCAGGAACTGCTCCAGCGCGGCCTCGTCCTGGCCGCCCAGCAGCAGCTGCACGCCGCGCAGGTGGCGGGCCTGCAGGTCGTTGCCATCGGCCGCGATGCGCGCGTCCAGTTGCTCTGCGGCGGGCGCGTCCTGCAGCGCCTTGGCGAAATCCAGGCGGGCGCGGGCACGCACCGCGCGGTCGTCGGTGGAGAGGTTGGCCGGCAGCGCGTCGATCAGCGCACGCGCTTCGTCGGTGCCGCCGGTCTGCAGCAGGGCCAGCGCCAGTTCAAGCTTCAGCTCCTCCTTGTCCGGCTCGGCGGCGATGCTCGCGCGCAGCACGTCCACCTGCGCCTGCGGGTCCAGCGCGGCGGGCTCGGCGGCCGCTTCGGCCGGGGCTTCGGCCGGCAGCACGCCGTGCTGGGTCAGGAACTCGCGCAGCTGGCCTTCCGGCAGCGCGCCGGGGAAGCCGTCGACGATCTGGCCGCCCTTGACCAGGAATACGGTCGGTACCGAGCGGATCTGGAAAGCGGCGGCGATCTGCTGCTCCTTGTCCACGTCGACCTTGGCCAGCTCGAAGGCGCCGTTGTACTCGCCCGCCAGCTTTTCCAGCATCGGGCCCAGGGTCTTGCAGGGCTCGCACCAGGTGGCCCAGAAATCGACCAGCACCGGGGTCTGCAGGGACTTCTGCAGGACCTGTGCCTCGAAGGTCTCGGTGGTGGCTTCAAAGACGTAGGACAGCTCGCTCATGGTCGGATTCAACGGTAAAGATGTACCCAGTGTATGGTGCCGACCATATTCATAAGCAATGCCCATGATGAAAACACTGCGACGTTTCGATCCACTGCTGGGCGCCGTGGGCGCGGTCCTGTTCCTGGCCTCGGTGCTGGGCTTCGGCGCGGCCCTGCCGGGCTACCTGCCGCTGGGCCACCCGGTGGCCCTGCTGGGCGCGATCGGGGTGCCCCATGCCGGTGCCTTCGACCTGCTGGGCTTCGTGCTGCCGGGGCTGCTGGCCGCCGCGGTGGCGCTGCGGCTGCTGGCGCGGGTGCCGGTGACCGCGCCGTGGACGCTGCGCGTGGGCGGGCAGATGCTGGTGCTGTCCGGGCTGGCCTTCGCCGCGATGGGCGTGCTGCCGCTGGACGCCAACGATATCGAGAGCCCGGCCAGCCAGTACCACGCCAGCGCGTGGATGGTCTGGGTGCTGGCGTTCGTGCCCGGCGCACTGATGTCCGGTTTCGGTGCACGGCGCCTGCCCGGATGGGGCCGGCTGGTGGCATTGCACCTGGCGGCCGGCCTGGCCGTGCTGGTCGGGGCGTTCGTGCTGCAGGCGCTGATCCCGGCGCCGGTGGCGCAGCGGGTGGCGTTCGTGGCCTGGGCGCTGTGGCTGGCCGCCGCGCTGCCGGTGGCCAGCCGGGTCCACCACCGCTGAGTTGACGGTTCCGGCCGGAATCGACGCGGTAATGCGCGCAGGTATGCCGCCTGCGATCTGATTGGAAAGGTTAATTCCCTGATTTATCAACAGGATGTCGATCTGGTCCGGTATTGGCCGGGGCGGCGATTGGAGCCGTTTGCCGCACTGCGGTACGCTGTGCCGCTTTGCCGCCGCATCCTTAGTTTTCCATGACCAGCGTCGAACCCAACGTATACGATCCGCAGCAGGTTGAATCGGCCGCCCAGAGCTTCTGGGACGCCACCCGCGCCTTCGAAGTGACCGAGTCTTCGGACAAGCCGAAGTACTACTGCCTTTCGATGCTGCCGTACCCGTCGGGCGCGCTGCACATGGGCCACGTGCGCAACTACACCATTGGCGACGTGATCAGCCGCTACAAGCGGATGACCGGGCACAACGTGCTGCAGCCGATGGGCTGGGATGCGTTCGGCCTGCCGGCCGAGAACGCGGCGATCAAGAACAAGACGGCGCCGGCCAAGTGGACCTACGCCAACATCGAGCACATGCGCGGCCAGTTCAAGGCCATGGGCTATGCGATCGACTGGTCGCGTGAGTTCGCCACCTGCACGCCCGAGTACTACGTGCACGAGCAGCGCATGTTCACCCGCCTGATGCGCAAGGGCCTGGCGTACCGCCGCAATGCGGTGGTGAACTGGGATCCGCTGGACCAGACCGTGCTGGCCAATGAACAGGTCATCGACGGCCGTGGCTGGCGCTCCGGCGCGCTGGTGGAAAAGCGCGAGATTCCGCAGTGGTTCCTGCGCATCACAGATTACGCCCAGGAACTGCTGGACGGCCTGGATGAACTGCCGGGCTGGCCGGAGTCGGTCAAGACCATGCAGCGCAACTGGATCGGCCGCTCGGAAGGGCTGGAGATCCAGTTCGACGTGCGCGACGCCGACGGCAGCGCGCTGGACCCGCTGCGTGTGTTCACCACCCGCCCGGACACGGTGATGGGCGTGACCTTCGTGTCGATCGCCGGCGAGCATCCGCTGGCCCTGCACGCCGCAAAGTCGAACCCGGCGCTGGCGGCCCTGCTGGCCGAGATGAAGCAGGGCGGTGTGTCCGAAGCGGAACTGGAAACCCAGGAAAAGCGCGGCATGGACACCGGCCTGCGCGCCGTGCACCCGGTCACCGGCGCCCAGGTGCCGGTGTGGGTGGCCAACTTCGTGCTGATGGGCTACGGCACCGGCGCGGTCATGGCCGTGCCCGGCCACGACCAGCGCGACAATGAATTCGCCAACAAGTACGGCCTGCCGATCCGCCAGGTGATCGCGCTGAAGTCGCCGCGCAAGGACGAGGGCGCTTACGACCCGACCCGCTGGCAGGACTGGTACGGCGACAAGACCCGCGAAACCGAGCTGGTCAACTCCGAAGAATTCGACGGCCTGGACTTCCAGGGCGCCTTCGAGGCGCTGGCCGAACGCTTCGAGCGCAAGGCGCAGGGTCAGCGCCGCGTGAACTACCGCCTGCGCGACTGGGGCGTGAGCCGCCAGCGCTACTGGGGCTGCCCGATCCCGGTGATCTACTGCCCGAAGTGCGGCGCCCTTCCGGTGCCGGAAGAGCAGCTGCCGGTGGTGCTGCCGGAAGACGTGAATTTCGTCGGTACCGGTTCGCCGATCAAGGCCGACCCGGAATGGCGCAAGACCACCTGCCCGGACTGCGGCGGCGCGGCCGAGCGTGAAACCGACACCTTCGACACCTTCATGGAGTCCAGCTGGTACTACGCGCGCTACACCTCGCCCGGTGCCCGCGACGCGGTGGACAAGCGCGGCAACTACTGGCTGCCGGTGGACCAGTACATCGGTGGCATCGAGCACGCGATCCTGCACCTGATGTACTTCCGTTTCTTCCACAAGCTGCTGCGCGATGCGCGCATGGTGGACAGCAACGAACCGGCGCAGAACCTGCTGTGCCAGGGCATGGTGATCGCCGATACCTACTTCCGCCAGAATCCGGACGGCTCCAGGGACTGGATCAACCCGGCCGACGTGGACGTGCAGCGCGACGAGCGCGGCCGCATCACCGGTGCGGTGCTGATCGCCGACGGCCAGCCGGTGGAGATCGGTGGTACCGAGAAGATGTCCAAGTCCAAGAACAACGGCGTGGACCCGCAGGCCATGGTGAGCCGCTACGGCGCCGACACCGTGCGCCTGTTCTCGATGTTCGCCGCCCCGCCGGAGCAGTCGCTGGAGTGGAACGAAGCCGGCGTGGACGGCATGGCGCGCTTCCTGCGTCGCCTGTGGGCGCAGGTGCAGAAGCACGCGGCCGACGGCGCCGCCCCGGCGCTGGACGCCGCTGCGCTGACCGCCGAGCAGAAGGCGCTGCGCCGCAAGACCCATGAAACCATCGGCAAGGTCGGCGACGACTATGGCCGCCGCCACAGCTTCAACACCGCCATTGCCGCGGTCATGGAACTGATGAACGCGCTGGCCAAGTTCGATGACAGCTCCGAGCAGGGCCGTGCGGTCCGCCAGGAAGCGCTGCAGGCCACCGTGCTGCTGCTCAACCCGATCACCCCGCATGCCAGCCATGCGTTGTGGCAGGTGCTGGGCCATGGCGAAACGCTGCTGGAAGACCAGCCGTTCCCGCAGGCCGACGCAGGCGCACTGGTGCGTGATGCAGTGACCCTGGCCGTGCAGGTCAACGGCAAGCTGCGTGGCACCATCGAAGTGGGTGCCGACGTTCCGCGCGAGCAGATCGAAGCGCTGGGCCTGGCCGAGCCGAATGCGGCGAAGTTCCTGGAAGGCCTGACCGTGCGCAAGATCATCATCGTGCCGGGCAAGATCGTGAACATCGTCGCCGCGTAACGCCATGGGGGGCGGGGCAGGGCCCCGCCCTACGTGCTTTGTTCACGCGCAATCGGGCATGGTGTCGTCCGCCCCCTGTTGCCGGCTTCGCCCGGCTCCGCCAGACTGTGAACATGACTCGATTCCTGCTTGCCCTCGTTCTCACCGCAACCCTTGCCGGGTGTGGCTTCCATCTGCGCAACAAGCTGATGCTGCCGGCCGACACCGCTGCGGTGAAGGTGGTCTCCACCGCGCCCTACAGCGAACTGGCCAAGCTGCTGCGCCGCGGACTGATGGCCTCCGGCGCCACCATTGCCGAAGCCGACAGCAAGGCGCCCGCCGCGCAGCTGCAGGTATTGTCCGAGCGCTGGGGCGACCTGCCCATCGCGATCGACGCACAGGGCCGCGCCCAGGAATACAGCCTGCGCTACGCGGTGATCTTCGTGTTCCGTCGCGAAGATGGCAGCGACCTGGTGCCGCAGCAGGTGATCGAGCTTTCGCGCGACTACGTGTCGCCGCCCAGTGACGCCACCGGTACCACCACCGAGCGCGAGATCCTGGCCGACGAACTGCGCCGCGAAATGTCCGCCTCGATCCTGCGCCGCATCGACAGCGTGGTCCGCGCCGAACTGCAGCGTGGCACGTTGACGCCGCCTGCGGCCAAGCCTGCCGAGGTGCCGGCCGCTGCGCCGGCTGCTGCGCCGGCCACGGTCCCGGCCGCCACCAAGCCGCCGCAGGGCGGCTGACCGGTCCGCACGGACCGGCCGCACGATGGAACTGCGCCCCGAACAGTTCGCCAGCCAACCGGCCAGCCAACCGCTGGTGCCGGTGTACCTGATTGCCGGGCCGGAAACGCTGCGGGTCCTCGAGGCCGCCGACGCGGTGCGTGCCAAGGCACGTGCCGAAGGCATCACCGAACGCGAAGTGTTCGACGCCGACGGCCGCGATTTCGACTGGAACCAGCTCGATGCCACCTTCAACGCCCCCAGCCTGTTCAGTGCGCGCCGGCTGGTCGAGCTTCGCCTGCCCACGGGCAAGCCGGGCAAGGAGGGCGGGGAAGTGATCAGCCAGTTCTGCGCCAACCCGGCGCCGGACGTGATCCTGCTGATCACCTGCAACGAATGGAGCAAGGCCCACCAGGGCAAGTGGGCCGAGGCGGTCAGCCGCGTCGGCGTGCTGTCGGTGGCCTGGGCGATCAAACCGCACGAACTGCCCGAGTGGATCGAGCGCCGCCTGCGCCAGAAGGGCCTGCGCGCCGACCCGGCCGCCGTGCAGCGGCTGGCCGAGCGGGTGGAAGGCAACCTGCTGGCCGCCGCGCAGGAGATCGACAAACTGGCGCTGCTGGCCAGCGGCCAGAACCTGGACGTGGACACCATGGAATCGCTGGTGGCCGACGCCGCCCGCTACGACGTGTTCCGGCTGCTGGAAGCCACCTTCTCCGGGCAACCGGCGGCGGTGCTGCGCATGCTCGCCGGCCTGCGCGCCGAAGGCGAGGCGGTGGCCGCGCTGATGCCGATGGTGATCCGCGAAATGCTGGCTACTGCGGCCCTTGCACGCGTGCAGGCGCGTGGCGGCAACCTGGCCGCTGAAATGAAAAGCCGCGGCATCTGGGAATCGCGCCAGGCGCCGTTCAAGCGCGCGCTGCAGCGCCACCCCGAGGCCAAGCGCTGGGAGCGCTTCGTGGCCGAAGCCGGGCTGGTCGACCGCATGGCCAAAGGGCGCGCCGACGGCGACGCCTGGGTGGGCCTGGAGCGGCTGCTGGTGGCGGTGGCCGAAGCACGCGCGGTACGCCTGCTGGCCCGTGCGTGAGCCCGATGGGCCTGCGCATCCATTACGGTGGCACCTTCGACCCGGTCCACCAGGGCCACATGGCCATTGCCCGCGCCGCGCGCGACCAGCTCCAGGTCGCGGTGCGCCTGCTGCCGGCGGCCGACCCGCCGCACCGTCCCGCGCCGGGTGCCAACGCGACCCAGCGTGCGGCGATGCTGGCGCTTGCCATCGACGACGAACCCGGCCTGCTGCTGGACCTGCGCGAGCTGGAGCGGGCGCAGCGCCAGCCGGAGGTGCCGTCCTACACCGTCGATACCCTGCGCGAGCTGCGCGACGAGCTGGGCCCGCGCCAGCCGATCGCCTGGCTGGTGGGCGCCGACAGCCTGCTGGGCCTGACCGGCTGGCATGAATGGGAGGCGCTGTTCGAACTGGCCCACTTCATCGTCGCCGACCGCCCGGGCAGCCCGCTGCAGCGGCAGCTCCCCGCCCGCCTGCAGGACGTCCTGCAGGGGCGCTGGACCGCGAAGGAGGGCGACCTGTTCGGCGCGCCGGCCGGCCGCCTGCTGCACCTGCAGGCGCCGCTGCGCAGCGAATCGGCCACCGAGGTCCGGGAGAGGATTGCCAGCGGCGGCGACTGGCGCGCGCTGCTGCCGGGCAAGGTCGCCGACTACGTAGCCGACCACCGGCTGTACGGATTGGGCATCCCGTGAACCCGTTCAGGTCGCTGGACCCGTATAATCGCCCCCAAATCTATAGAGTCCCCCTGCTTTGAGCGACCAAGTCCAGCCCCAGACCATCAAGGTCGAACTGCCGAATCCGGCGCCGTCCACCGAACAGCTTCTCCAGTGCGTGCGTAATGCCACCGAAGAACTGAAGGCCAGGGACGTGGTCGAGATCGACGTGATCGGCAAGTCCAGCGTCACCGATTTCATGGTGATCGCCTCGGGCACCTCCAGCCGCCACGTGAAGTCGATTGCCGACGAAGTCATGAAGTTTGCCAAGCAGCTGGGCGTCATGCCGCTGGGCGTGGAAGGCGAGCGCGAAGCCGAGTGGGTGCTGGTGGACCTGGGCGACGTGGTGGTGCACGTGATGCTGCCGCGCGTGCGCGAGTTCTATGCACTGGAGCGCCTGTGGACCGTGGGCGACCAGGGGCCGAGCCTGCTCGACGACGAAGCAGACGAAGCAGACGAAGACGACTACGCCGCGCGCTGAACCCCGCGCACGCAGTAGCGACAACGGCGCCCCGGTGGCGCCGTTGTCATTTCAAGGAGTACGACGATGAAGGCCAGGTTGATTGCCACCGGCGAACGCGCGCCGAGCTGGGTAGCGCAGGGCTTTGCCGAGTACCAGAAGCGGCTGTCGCACTGGCTGCCGTTCGAGCTGGTGGAGATTGAACCCGGCCTGCGCGGCAAGGGCCGCGACGCACGCCGTGCCACCGATGACGAAGGCAAGCGGGTGATCGCCGCGCTGCCCAAGAATGCCTACGTGGTCGCGCTGGACGTGCCCGGCAAACAGCTCAGCTCCGAACAGCTGGCGCAGCGGCTGGAGCATTGGCGGGGGCAGGGCCGCGACCTGGCCTTCCTGATCGGCGGCCCGGAAGGGCATTCGGCCGAAGTCTCCGCGCTGGCCGATGAAAAGTGGTCGATCGGCCCGCTGACCCTGCCGCACATGCTGGTGCGCCTGGTGGTGGCCGAGCAGCTGTACCGTGCAGCGGCGATGCTGGCCAACCATCCATATCACCGCGCGTGAAGAAATTACGCACGGAAGGGTTACAAGCAGCAAAAAGCCGGTTACAATGCGCACCCCGCCCGAATAGCTCAGCCGGTTAGAGCACTTGACTGTTAATCAGGGGGTCGTTGGTTCGAGTCCAACTTCGGGCGCCAAGTTTTGAGAGCCTCGCAGCGATGCGAGGCTTTTTTTTGTCTGCGCGGAGCGTGCATGAAAAAGCCCGGGCAATGCCCGGGCTTTTTCGTTTCACACCTGCACCGATCAGTTGAAGGTGTACTTCGCACCGATGGTGAAGTAGCGGCCGATGGCGCCGCTGAAGTGCAGCGGGTTGTAGTTCACGCCACCGTAGGTGGTCGGATCCAGCGGGGCGGTGCGGTCGAACACGTTCTGCACCGAGGCGTTGAGTTCGAACGCGTCGGTGATGTTGTAGCGACCGGACAGGTCGAAGGTGGTGAACGAGGCGATCTTCTCCACCGGCGTGCCGTCCCAGTAGAACGCCAGGTAGTCGCCACCGCGGCGGTCCTTGTTCTCCAGGCTGCTGATGTAGTTGACCACGCCGCTCACGCTCCACGCGTCCTGCTTCCAGGTGGTGCCGAAGTTGATGCGGTCTTCCGGCGTGCCGATGCAGTTGGTCACGTCGCAGTTGCCGTGCGTGCCCACGTAATCGACGGTGCTGTCGCCTTCGGTGCGCTCGAACTTGAGCACGTGGCTCCACTGCAGGTCCATTTCCAGCTGGCCCGGACCGATGTCGAAGGTCTGGCGGATATCGGTGTCGATACCACGGACCCGCGACGAGTTGGCGTTCACGTAGGCGGTGTTGACCGCCAGGATGGTGCCGGTGCCGGGAATGCCGTTGATCAGGTCGGTGTCGCGCAGCACGTCTCCCGCTGCGATGGCATCGGCGGTGCTGCCCTGCGCGATTTCATTGGTGCGCTTGATTTCCCAGGCGTCCACGGTCAGCGAGGTGGTGGCGGTCGGCTGCAGCACGATACCGAACGAGTAGCTCTTGGACTCTTCCGGCTTCAGGTCCGGGTTCGGGCTGGTGATGATCGCCACCGAGCGCGCGCCGCAGTTGGTGGTGACATCGTCCGGCGGGCTGACCGCGCAACGGACCGGGTCGCGGGCGGTGGAGAACGCCGCCAGGCCGCCGTCGCCGTTTTCGGCCGGGTTCGGGGCACGGAAGCCTTCCGCGTAGGAGCCGCGCAGGGCGATCCAGTCGGCTGGGGTCCACTTCACGCCCAGCTTCGGCGTGGCCTTGCCTTCACCGCTTTCGTACTTGTCGTAACGCAGCGCGCCGGACAGTTCCAGCTGTTCCAGCACCGGCGCCGAGAGTTCGACGTAACCGGCGTACACGTTCTGGGTGCCGTCATAGGCCGAGTAACCCAGGCCGATGATGTCGCCGATGTCGGTGTAGGTCTGCGGGGTCAGGCTGTTGCTGGTCTTGCGCCACTCGGTACCCATGGCCAGGCCGAGCGGGCCGCCCTTGAGGTCCATCAGGCTGCGCGACACGGTGAAGTCGAACATGTCCAGGCTGGACTTGGCGTTGGCCTGGATCTGCGGCGAGATGTAGTCGTACAGGGCCTGCGAGTTCTGCCCGGCGTTGTCGCCGATCCGCCACACGCCGCCGGCGCAGTTCGGGTCGCCCAGTGCGCACTGCACGGCGCTGTAGCGCAGGAAGCCGGTGCGCTTGTTGACCAGGTTGGTACCCGAATGCAGGTAGGCGGTGTCGTAGCTCCAGTCGCCCCAGTTGCCCTTGGTGCCGACCAGGAAGCGGGTGAACTCATTGGTGTTGGTGGTCACGCGCGGACCGACGTCCCAGGCCGAATAGCGCAGGCGCGCGGTCTCGCCGAGGATGTTGTCGGGATGGGCGGCGTTGAGTACCACGGCACCCGGACCGCTGCTGGCGTTGACCGGGCCGCCTGGGTAACCCCAGCTGCCGGACACGCCCGACGGGGTGTTGCTGAACACCGTTTCCTTCTTGGAGTAGCCGATTTCGGTGTAGATCTCGCCGCCTTCGCCGTAGGCGAAGCTGGCGCGACCGAACACGTTGACGTATTCCTCCTTCGGGCTCAGCGAGCGGAACTGCTGCGCCGGATCCCACAGGCAGCCCTGTTCGGCGATCGAGGCATCGGTCTGGCCGGGGATGGTGGTCAGGCCCTGGCAGCCCGGCAGCGGCACCAGCAGCGCGGGGGTAGTGTTGGTGAACAGCGAACCGTTCGGGCCGGAACCGCCGCCGGTGCGGCCGTTGAGGTAGGCGCCGCCGAGGAACTGTGCGTCGGCCGGGTCGATGCCCCACTGGCGCAGGTCGCCGGTGCCGATCCAGTCGCGGTTCTTGCGGTCGCTGATCGCGATCGCGTCGGTCTTGCCCACGTCCAGGCTGAAGAACGCGTTCCAGCCGTCTTCGGCGATGTCGCCGGTACCGGCGGTCAGGGTCGCCTTCTTGGCGTCGCCGTCGCTGTCGCCGGACAGGCCGTACGAACCGCGCAGGATGGCGCCTTCGAAGTCGCTGCGCAGGATGATGTTGACCACGCCGGCGATGGCGTCGGAACCGTAGATGGCGGACGCGCCATCCTTCAGCACTTCCACGCGCTCGACCGCGTCCAGCGGAATGGTGCTCAGGTCGGTGAAGACCTTCTGGCCGTCATCGGCCAGGCCATAGGTGGCCATGCGGCGGCCGTTCAACAGCACCAGCGTGGAGCCGGCGCCCAGGCCGCGCAGCGAGATGCCCGCACCGCCGCCGGCGAAGCCGTTGCCGAAGGTCTTGGGAATGGAGCCTGCACCGTCGGAGGTCAGCGTCTGCAGGTATTCGGCCACGGTGGTCTTGCCGCTGCGGTCGATTTCCTGGCGCGTTACCACCTGCACCGGAGAGGGGGTTTCGGTATTGGTACGGGGAATGTTGGAACCGGTGACGGTGATGCGGTCCAGGTTGGTGGCACCCGAGTCCTGGGCCATGGCCGAGGAGGAGGCGAAGGCACCGGCCAGCAGCAGCACGCTGCCGGTAAGTACGGAGGAAACAGAGTGCGCCAGCGGGTTGCGGCGGCCACGGTAGGGCCGTTGGATCGGGTGTTTCACAGTTTCTCTCCTGACTGGAAAACCAATTAATAAGTTGTTGGCGCGCCCGTCTTTGCGGGGCGTCGGCGACAATCTAGGTTTCCGGCAGGTGACGAAGTCGTGAAAATTTGCTTAATTCGTGTCAAAAGTGACGGCCGTCAAAATGTGGGGGGAAATCCATTGATATTCCCCCCGCAATAGCCTATTCGGGCAGCGAGAAACTCACCGGCACCAGCCCGGTGGCCGGCACTGCCTGGCCGTCGACCTGCGCCGGCACGAAGCGCCAGTGGCGCAGCACCTGCTGGCGGGCGGCGTTGTCCAGCACCCGCGAGCCACTGCTGCGTTCGATCGCCACGCTGGCCGGCCGGCCATCGGCATCGACCTGGACCCGCAGCACTACCGTGCCCTGTTCGCCGGCGCGGATCGCGGCGATCGGGTAGCTCGGCGGCGGGGCCGAGCGGTACTGCAGCTGCACGCCTTCGCCTGACGGGGCCGGGGCGGGTTCCACCGGGGCCAGGGTTGGGGCCTGGATGTCGCTGGCAGGCAGCGGGGGCACGGCCAGCATGTCGTCGGCCGTGGCGGTCGGTGGCGGCAGCGGAGCGACGCGCGGGGTGGTGGTGGGGGCACGGACCGGCACCGGTTCGGTGGGCGGCAGCGGCTTGGGCGGTTCGGGCTGGGCGACCGGTGGCACGATCATGTTGATCACCATGCGGTCGCGCGGGAGGGGCGCGGCCACATAAGCGGCGGGGATCAGCAGGAGCATCAGCGCCAGTAGATGCAGGGCCAGCGCGGTGCTCCAGCCGAGCACGCGCGAGACGTCGATATGAAGCGGGACCAGCGGGGGATGCGTACGGACCATGCGCCACTCTCCTTGCCAGATGTGCGTGCGGGAACATCAACGTACGGGCGCGGCCGACGGGGTTGCGGACTGCGGAAGACGGGGCCGCGCAATGACAGGATTACCGGAGCCGGGCGCGGGCTGGAAGTCAGGGGCGATGTGGGTGTTTGGCTGCCGGTCATAAACAGAAGACGGCGCCCGAAGGCGCCGTCTCGTTGTCCAGCGGTGCACCGCTCTGGTCTTACCTGCCCAGGTCGAACACCACGTCCAGGTTTACCGACACCGTCGACTCGCCAGGCGACACCGGCGTGGAGATGTCCGCCGCCATCGGCGCGGCCGCGGCGCGCATCATCACCGGGCGGAAGTTGCCACCGCCACTTTCAGAGATGCTGACGATCCGGCGCACGCGCAGGCCCAGCGATTTCGCATACGTTTCGGCGCGGGCCTGGGCCTTCTTCAGAGCGGCCAGGCGGGCCTCGTCATAGACCGGTTCGGGCTGGTCGATCTCGAACTGCGGGCCGTTGATCTGGTTGGCGCCCTGTGCGGCCAGCGCATCGAGCACCTTGCCCAGCTTCGCAATGTCACGCGCCTTGAGGCTCACCGTATTGCTGGCCTGGTAGCCGGTGATCTTCGGCGCCTCGTTCTCGGCATACCGGTACTGCGGGCTGAGGTTGACCCCGCTGGTCTGCACGTCACGCTCGGCGATCCCGGCGGCCTTGATGGCGGCCAGCACCTTCACCATCTGCTCGGCGTTCTGGCGCATGGCGGTGTTGCCGTCAGTGGCCTGGGTCACCACCCCGGCCGACAGCGTGGCCACGTCGGGCACGCCGCGCGCCTCGGCGTTGGCCGAAATGTTGAGCAGGGTGCCGTCGGCCGGCACGGCGATGGCGGGTTGGGACTGGGCGTGGGCGGTCATCGAGGTTCCCAGGGCAAGCGACAGGGCGAGCAGCAGCGGGGACAGGGCGTGGCGACGCATGTGGATCTCCTTGTGAAGGCGTTGAGGTTGGTGTCGGAGCGATGAACGTCTGGTGAGAAGCGGCGGGGTTGGACGCAATTGGTTGTGGTTGCTCGCGATTCAGACAGGGCGCGCAGGTTATGCTTCCGCGATGCTTTATCTTGCCTCCCGTTCCCCCCGACGAACCGATCTGCTGGCGCGCCTGGACCGACCGTTCCGCGCGTTGGACCTGGACGTGCCCGAAGTACGGGCCGCCGGCGAAACCGCCCAGGACTATGTGCGGCGCGTGGCCGTGGACAAGGCCCGTGCCGGCCTGGCCCTGGTCGCCGATGACCCGCACGCGTGCGTGCTGGGCGCCGATACCGAAGTGGTGCTGGACGGGGAGGTGTTCGGCAAACCGGTCGATACCGCCGACGCCGCCGCAATGCTGCGCCGTCTGTCCGGCCGCACCCACCAGGTGATGACCGTGGTGGCGCTGGTCGCCGCCGGAATCGAGCAGGTGGTGGAGGTGGTCTCGGAGGTCAGCTTCATCGCGCTGGACGACGCGGCCATTGCCGCCTATGTCGCCACTGGCGAACCGATGGGCAAGGCCGGTGCCTACGCCATCCAGGGCGGCGCAGAACGTTACATCCGCCACCTGGCGGGCAGCTATTCGGGCGTGATGGGCTTGCCCCTGCAGCAGACCGAACAGCTGCTGCAGGCATTCGAATCGAAGGGAGTCGCCCATGTCTGAGGAAATCCTGGTCAACGTCACCCCGCGCGAAACCCGGGTGGCGGTCATTGAAAACGGCATGCTGCAGGAGCTGCACATCGAACGCGGCTGGCGCCGCGGGGTGGTCGGCAACATCTACAAGGGCAAGGTGCAGCGGGTGATGCCGGGCATGCAGGCCGCGTTCGTCGAGGTCGGGCTGGAACGCGCCGCCTTCCTGCACGCCAACGATGTGGTGCGCCCGGCCCCGGTGGCCAGTGCCGACACCGAAGGCACCACCCTGCCGCCGCCGTCCTCCGTCCCGATCGTGGAGCTGCTGCGCGACGGGCAGGACATCGTGGTGCAGGTGGTGAAGGATCCGATCGGCACCAAGGGCGCCCGGCTCACCACCCAGATCAGCATTCCCTCGCGCTACATGGTGCTGCTGCCGCAGTCCAAGGTGGTCGGGGTGTCGGCACGGATCGAGGACGAGGCCGAGCGGGCGCGCCTGAAGACGCTGGTGACCGAACTTTCGGCCCAGCACGGCGGCTACGGCTACATCGTGCGGACCAACGCCGAGGGCCAGCCGGCCGAGGCCATCGCCGAGGACATCGCCTACCTGTCGCGGGTCTGGAACGTGGTCGAGCGCCGTGGCCGCGAGGCCGCCCCGTGCAGCGTGATCTACGAAGACCTGAGCCTGCCGCTGCGCTCGGTGCGCGACCTGATCCGCAAGGACGTGGACAAGGTCAAGGTGGACTCGAAGGAAACCTTCACCCAGCTGCAGGCGTTCGTGGCCAAGTACATGCCGGTGCTGGCCGAGAAGCTGGAGCTGTACAGCGGGGACCGCCCGATCTTCGACATGTTCGGGGTCGAGGATGAAATCGGCCGCGCGCTGGACAAGCAGGTGCCGCTGAAGTCCGGTGGCTACCTGGTGATCGACCAGACCGAGGCGATGACCACCATCGACGTCAACACCGGGTCGTTCCTGGGCCAGCGCAATCTGGAAGAGACGGTGTTCCGCACCAACCTGGAAGCGGCCCAGTCGGTGGCGCGCCAGCTGCGGCTGCGCAACCTGGGCGGGATCATCATCATCGACTTCATCGACATGGACGATGCCGAACACCGCCGCCAGGTGCTGCGCACGCTGGAAAAGGCGCTGGCCCGCGACCATGCCAAGACCACGGTCTATGAGTTCTCGCCGCTGGGGCTGGTCGAGATGACCCGCAAGCGCACCGTGGAAAGCCTGGAGCGGCAGCTGTCCGAGCCGTGCCCGGAATGCAGCGGGCGCGGCTCGATCAAGACCGCCGAGACGGTCACCTACGAGATCTTCCGCGAGATCACCCGCGCGGTGCGCCAGTTCGACGCAGCGCGGCTGCTGGTGATCGCTTCGTCCAAGGTGGTGGCCCGGATCACCGACGAGGAATCGGCGGCGGTGGCCGAGCTGGAGGAATTCCTGGGCAAGTCGATCCGCTTCCAGGCCGATGAGCAGTACCTGCAGGAGCAGTTCGATGTCGTCCTGCTCTGAGTACCGATGAGCGCGCCGCTGCGCCTGCGACTGCGAAGGATTCGCCGCCATGCTGCCTATGCCATGGCGATCGTATTGGTATGCGTGGCCCTGCTGGTGGGCACCATCAGCCAGCTGCTGCCGCTGGCCGAGCGCTACCCGGACAAGGTGGCCGGCTGGCTGAGCGCGCGCGCCGGGCAGCCGGTGGCGTTCGATCAACTGCAGACCCGCTGGACCCGGCGTGGTCCGTTGCTGGCGCTCAAGGGCCTGCGCATCGGCGCGGGCGAGGGCCTGCGCATTGGCGAGGCCGAGGTGCTGGTGTCGCTGTATTCCGGGCTGCTGCCCGGTCATTCGCTGACCGAGCTGCGCCTGCGCGGGCTGGCGCTGGTGCTGCAGCGGGCCGAGGACGGCCGCTGGTCGGTGCAGGGCCTGCCGCAGCCCAAGGCCGGCGGCGATCCGCTGGAAACGCTGCGCCGCCTGGGCGAGCTGCAGGTCATCGGCGGCCGCCTGCGGGTGGATGCGCCGTCGCTGAAGGTGCAGGCCGAGCTGCCGCGGATCGACCTGCGCCTGCGCGTGAACGGCGAGCGCGTCTCGGTCGGCGCCCGTGCCTGGGCCGACGTGCAGGCCGCGCCGCTCACCGCCGTGCTCGACTTCAACCGTGCCAAGGGCGACGGCCAGGCCTGGCTCGCCGCCGACCCGGCCGACTTCCGCGCCTGGTCCGCGCTGCTGAGCTTCGGCGGGGCGTCGCTGCAGCAGGGCACCGGCACCTTCAACACCTGGGTGGACCTGCGCGACCACCGCGTGGTGATGCTCACCACCGACGCCGACCTGCAGGGCGTGCAGCTGCACGGGGCGACCCTGGCCGACGGCGAGCGCCCCACCTTGCAGCTGGACGCGCTGCAACTGCGTGCGCGCTGGCGCTGGGTGCAGGGCGGCTGGCGGGCCGACGCGCCGCGCCTGCGGATCGGCCTGGACGGGCGCACCGAACAGCTCGATGGCCTGTTGATCGCCGGCGGCCAGCACCTGGCGCTGGCCGGCGACAACATCGACGCCACCGCACTGCTGCGCGGGTTGGCGCTGACCGACCGGATCGATCCGGGCCTGCGTGCCTGGCTGCATGACGCCGCACCGCAGGTGCGGATGCGCCGCGTGCGGGTGGCCGGCGAGCGCGACGGTGCACTGCAGTTCGAAGGCGACCTCGAGGACATCCAGTTCGCTGCGGCCGGCCACGCGCCGGGCCTGAGCGGGGTGGGCGGGCACTTCAACGGCGACGCCAACGGGTTCCGGCTGGACCTGCAACCGTCGCGGGTGATGCAGTTCGACTGGCCCACCGGCTTCGGCGTGCGCCACGACGTGCGCCTGGCCGGCAGCATGGTCGGCTGGCGCGATGAAGGCGGCGGCTGGCGGATCGGCACCCCGGCGCTGCGCGTGCAGGGTACCGACTACGCCGCCGACGTGCGCGGCACGGTGTGGTTCCAGGGCAATGGCACCCGCCCGTGGCTGCAGCTGGCGGCCAAGCTGGACGACGTGCCGATGACGGCGGCCAAGCGCTTCTGGATCCATTCCAAGATGAGCAAGGGCGCCACCGACTGGCTGGACGCGGCGCTGGTGGGCGGTTATGTGCGCGGCGGCATCGGCCTGGTCACCGGCGACCTGGAAGACTGGCCGTTCGACAGGAACAACGGCCGCTTCGAGGCCAGCGGGCATATCGACAACGGCAACATCCGCTTCCAGCACGACTGGCCGACCATGGACAAGGTGGATGGCGATATCGCCTTCATCGGCCCGGGGTTTGAAATGCACGGTCGCGGCGACCTGGCCGGGGTGGTGGTGGACCACTTCGATGCAGGTATCGCAGATTTCGGCCCATCCGCGTTGACGGTGAAGGCGACCACCCGCAGCGACGCCGGCGCGCTGCTGGCGATGCTCAAGCAGAGCCCGCTGCATGCCACCTATGCGGATTCGCTGGACAACCTGAGCGCCAAGGGCCCCGCAGCGGTCACCTTCGACCTGCTGCAGCCGCTGCACCACGACCAGGGCCCCGGCCACCTGCAGGGCACGGTCGAGCTGGACGGCGCCACGCTGTCGGACAAGCGTTTCGACCTGACCTTCGATGCGATGCGGGGCTTGGCAAAGTACAGCCGGGACGGTTTCGGTGCCGAGGCGCTGGCCGTGCGCCATCTGGGCCAGGACGGCCAGTTGAGCCTGCGTGCCGGTGGCTATGTGCGCGACCCGCAGCAGGCGTTCGAAGCCGAGCTCGGCGCCGCGCTGGACGCCGGCCTGCTGCTCGACCGGGCGCCGGAACTGGGCTGGCTCAAACCGTACATCCAGGGCACGTCGCGATGGACGATCGGGGTCACCCTTCCCAAGGTCGCGGCGGGCAGCAAGCTGCAACCGCCGACGATGCTGCGCCTGGATTCGGAGTTGGTCGGCACCCGCCTGGACCTGCCGGCGCCGCTGGACAAGCCGGCTGACACCCCGCTGGCCACCTCGGTCACCGCGCAGCTGCCGATGGGCGCGGGACGGGTGGACGTGGCGTTCGGCCAGCGCCTGGCGCTGGCGGCGCGCACGCACAACAACCAGACCGGCGTGCAGGTCACGCTGGGCAGCGACACGGTCGACCGCGAACCGCCGGCCAGCGGGCTGGTGGTCAACGGCCAGAGTGGCTCGCTGGATGCGCTGGACTGGATCGCGCTGGCGCGCTCGCCGGGGGGCACCCCCGACGCCGACCCGATGCCGCTGCGCCAGGTCGACGTGCAGGTCGGCCAGCTGCTGCTGGCCGGCGGCATGTTCCCGCAGACGCGCCTGCAGCTGCGGCCCTCCAACAGCGGGATCGACGTGCGCCTGGACGGCCCGTCGCTGGCCGGTGACCTGAGCGTGCCCAGTGCCGACGGCGCACCGATTGTCGGCACGCTCGACCGCGTGCACTGGCAGTCGCCGCCGTCGCCGGTGAAGGCGCCGGGCGACGGCGCGCCGATCCTGCTGCCCGCCGACGCCACCTTGCCCGCGCGTGTGCAGGCCAGCGCCAACGACACCAACCCGGCGAAGATTCCGCCGCTGTCGCTGGACGTGGCCGACCTGCAGTTCGGCAAGGCGCGGCTGGGCCAGGCGGTGCTGCGCACGCGCCCGTTCGGCAACGGCCTGAGCGTGGACAAACTGCAGTTCCGCGCGCCGAAGCAGGCCATCGACATCCAGGGCCGCTGGCTCGGGATGGGCCCCGCGGCCAGTACCCATGTCGAGGTCAAGGTAGACAGCGAAGACCTGGGCGGCCTGATGCAGAACCTGGACTACGGCGGCCAGCTGCGCAGCGGCCAGGGCCAGATCACCCTCGAGGCCGGCTGGCAGGGCGGTCCGTCGGACTTCCAGCTGGGCGCGTTGCAGGGCCGGATGGAGGTGCACGCGCGCAATGGCCAGCTGCTGGAGCTGGAGCCCGGCGCTGGCCGCGTGCTCGGCCTGCTCAGCGTGGCCCAGCTGCCGCGCCGGCTGATGTTCGACTTCCGCGACTTCTTCTCCAAGGGCTTTGCCTTCAACCAGATCGGCGGCACGCTGGCGTTCGCCGACGGCATGGCCACCACCGACAAGGTGCTGATCGAAGGCCCGGCCGCCAACATCAGCATCCGCGGGCGCACCGACCTGCGCCGCCAGCAGTTCGACCAGACCATCGACGTCAATCCGCGCGCGGGCAACCTGCTCACCGTGGTCGGCGCGGTCGCCGGCGGCCCGGTGGGCGCGGCGGTGGGTGCGGCGGCCAATGCGGTGTTGTCCAAGCCGCTGGGCGAGATCGGCGCCAAGACCTACCGGGTGACCGGCCCGTGGGCCGAGCCCAAGGTCGACGTGATCGACCGTGACGATGCGCCGAAACCGGCCGCACCCGCGCCGGTGGCACGTTGACCCCCTTTTTCCCGCGACCGGGTTGCACTCCCGCCCGGCGCCCATAGATCAAGACCATGACTGAAAACGCACTCACCCTTGCCCAAGACCGCCTGCTGCTGCCTGCCGGGCTCGACGCCGGTGGCCTGGAGCGCACCTTCGGCACCCTGCTGGGGCCGGGCATCGATTTCGGCGACCTGTACTTCCAGCACGCCCGCCGCGAAAGCTGGAGCGTGGAAGACGGCATCGTCAAGGACGGCGCCCACTCCATCGAGCAGGGCGTGGGCGTGCGCGCGATCGCCGGCGAGAAGACCGGCTTCTCCTATTCCGATGACATCCACGGCGACGCGCTGCTGGCCGCCGCGCAGTCGGCGCGCGCGATCTCACGCGACGGCGGCGCGCAGCCGGCCCGTGCCCTGGTGCGCGGCAACGCCCGCGCGCTGTACCCCGCGCTGGACCCCATCGACGGGATCGGCAATGAAGCCAAGGTCGAGGTGCTCAAGCGCCTGGACCGCTACCTGCGCGCGGCCGACCCGCGCGTGCAGCAGGTGATGGTGAGCTTGTCCGGCGGCGTCGACACGGTGCTGATCGCGCGCAGCGACGGCGTGCTGGCCGGCGACATCCGCCCGCTGGTACGCCTGAACGTGCAGGTGATCGTGGAACAGCACGGCCGCCGCGAATCCGGCTATGCCGGCGGCGGTGGTCGTTACAGCTACGGGGAACTGTTCGCCGACGGGCGCCCGGAAGCCTTCGCGCGCGAAGCGCTGCGCCAGGCGCTGGTCAACCTGGAGGCGATCCCGGCCCCGGCCGGCGTGATGACCGTGGTGCTCGGCCCGGGGTGGCCGGGCGTGCTGCTGCATGAAGCGGTCGGGCATGGCCTGGAAGGCGACTTCAACCGCAAGGGCACCAGCGTGTACGCCGGCCGCATCGGCGAGCGCGTGGCCGCCAAGGGCGTGACCATCGTCGACGACGGCACCCTGGACGGCCGCCGCGGCTCGCTCAACATCGACGACGAAGGCCACCCGACCCAGTGCACCACGCTGATCGAGGACGGCATCCTGGTCGGCTACATGCAGGACTCGCTCAACGCGCGGCTGATGGGCGTGGCCCCGACCGGCAATGGTCGCCGCGAGTCGTTCGCGCACATGACCATGCCGCGCATGACCAACACCTACATGCGTGCCGGCCAGCACGACCCGGAAGAGATGATCCGCTCGGTCAAGCGTGGCCTGTATGCGGTGAACTTCGGTGGCGGCCAGGTCGACATCACCAGCGGCAAGTACGTGTTCTCGGCCACCGAGGCCTACCTGATCGAAGACGGCAAGGTCACCGCGCCGGTGAAGGGCGCCACCCTGATCGGCAACGGTCCGGAAACGATGCAGAAGGTGCGCATGATCGGCAACGACCTGGCGCTGGACGAAGGCGTGGGCGTGTGCGGCAAGGACGGCCAGAGCGTGCCGGTGGGCGTGGGCCAGCCGTCGCTGTTGATCGACGGCATCACCGTGGGCGGCACCCAGGCCTGATCGCCGGATGCCGTCCCGCCTGCCCGGTTCAGTCGTTGCTGTCGTCGTCGAGGTCGTCGGCGTCAGCGTCGCTGTCGGACGCGACCGCGTCCAGGCCCAGTGCAGCCGGCACGAACAGCGCGCGCAGCACCTGGTAGAGCTCGCGGAAGGCGCGCGGCGGCTTGTTCTTCGCCCGCTCAGCCTGTGCGTTGCGCACCAGCGTGCGCAGCTGCTGGCGGTCGGCCTGCGGGTATTCCTCCAGCAGCGTCGACAGCGCCTTGTCGCCGTCCTTGAGCAGGCGCTCGCGCCAGTCTTCGGCGCGGTGCAGGGCGGCCACTTCGCGGCGCGAGGTTTCGCTGTTCACATCCAGCGCGTCGCGGATCGCGTCCAGCGTGGCTTCGTCTTCGCGCCGCATGTGCTTGGCCAGGAACGCCAGCTGGCGCTTGTGGGCGATATGCGCGGTGATCCGCTTGGCTTCGGCGATGTGCGGCAGCAGGTCTTCCGGGACCGGCACGCGGGCCAGCTGGGCCGGGGTCAGCGACACCAGCTTCTCGCCCAAGGCCAGCACGTCCAGCGCGTCGCGCCGGTTCTGGCTGCGGCTGATATCAAGGAATTCACCGGTTTCTTCGTCGCGTCCGCGCATCGTCTTCTTTCCACATCCAGAACTGTGCCCGGCGTTGCGCCCGGCACTCACCCGTACAGGATAAAGCATTGAACGTGATCTCCCCTGAAGCCGCCGCCGCCGACGACAGCCTGCAGCGGCTGGAACAGCTGGCCGACATCTCCCAGCAGCTGTTGGAGCGGGCACGGGCGCTGGGCGCCAGCCAGGCCGAAGTCAGCTGCAGCGAAGAGCGCGGGCTGGACGTGAACGTGCGCCTGGGCGAGGTCGAAACGGTGGAATCCACCCGCGACCGCGGCATTGCCGTGACCGTGTACTTCGGCCAGCGCAAGGGCAGTGCCAGCACCGCCGACCTGCAGCCGGCCAGCCTGGAGGCCACCGTGGCCCAGGCCTGCGCGATCGCCCGCCACACCGAGGACGACGAGGCCGCCGGCCTGGCCGACCCGGCGCTGATGGCCCGGGAGTTTCCGGACCTGGACAGCTGGCACCCCTGGGCCCTGCAGGCCGACCAGGCCGTGGACCTGGCGCTGGCCTGTGAAACGGCCGGGCGTGGCGCCGACCCGCGCATCAGCAATTCCGACGGCGCCTCGGCGGCCACCGCCACCAGCCTGTCGGTGTACGCCAACTCGCACGGGTTCATCGGCCGCGACCGCAGCAGCCACCACTCGATTGGCTGCGCGCTGATCGCCGGGCAGGGCGACGGCATGCAGCGCGACGGGTGGTACAGCAGCGCGCTGGCCCGTGAGGACCTGGAAGACGCCGCCGCGATCGGCCGCCGCGCCGCCGAGCGGACCGTGGCCCGCCTGCAGCCGCGCTCGATGGCCACCGCGCAGATGCCGGTGCTGTATTCACCCGAAGTGGCGCGCTCGTTGATCGGCCACCTGCTCGGCGCGGTCTCCGGCGGGGCGCTGTACCGCCGCGCCAGCTTCCTGCTCGACAGCGTGGGCACGCAGCTGTTCCCGGACTGGTTCGCGGTGGACGAGCGGCCGCTGCTGCGCCGCGGACTGCGCTCGACCGCGTTCGACGGCGACGGCGTGGCCACCCGCGATTCGTCGCTGATCGAAGACGGGGTGCTGCAGCGTTACGTGCTGGGCAGCTATTCAGCGCGCAAGCTCGGCCTGGTCACCACCGGCAATGCCGGTGGCGTGCATAACCTGCTGGTACGCGCCAATGCCGGCGACCTTGCCTCGATGGCGCGCCAGATGGGCAACGGCCTGCTGGTGACCGAGCTGATGGGGCAGGGCGTCAACGGCGTGACCGGCGACTACTCGCGCGGCGCCGGCGGTTTCCGGGTGGAGAATGGCGAAATCCAGTACCCGGTGGACGGCATCACTATCGCCGGCAATCTCAAGGACATGTTCGCCGCGATCGAAGCGGTGGGCAGCGACATCGACCGGCGTTCGCACGTGCAGGTGGGCTCGATCCTGGTCGGGCGAATGACGGTAGCCGGTAACGATTGACGGCATCGATTGACGTATCCTGTGCTGGCTGACGCGGCAGGCGGGGAGCCTGCCACGCACCACCCACACACTGGATAAGGAGTTTCACGTGAGCGAATTCGACAACGTCACCGCCCCGCCGCCGCCGCCGACCAGCGTCGGCCCGGTCCCCAGCGACCAGCGCACCATGGCGCTGGCTGCGCACCTGCTCGGCATCTTCACCTGGTTCATCGGCCCGCTCATCATCTGGCTGATCAGCAAGGACGACAGCAGCAAGGGCTTTGTCACCGACCAGGCCAAGGAAGCGCTGAACTTCCAGATCACCATCACCCTGGCGATGATCATCTGCTTCATCCTGATGATCATCATCATTGGCGGCCTGCTGGCCCCGCTGGTCGGCATCCTCAACATCGTGTTCTGCATCATCGCCGCAGTGAAGGCCAACAACGGCGAAGCGTACCGCTACCCGTTCACCCTGCGCCTGGTGAAGTAAGCGACGCAGTGGTGGAAAAAAGAACGCCCGGCAATGCCGGGCGTTTTTTTATGCATGACGTGAACCGCACGGGCGTTCTCCCGCATGACGTAAACCCGCCGTAGTGCCGGCCGCTGGCCGGATCCGCATGATGCCGGCCGAATGAGGAGCCGGCCGGCGGCCGGCACTACGTCAGTGGTTACGTTCGACTGCCAGTCTGCCGAGAGCTCGCAATGCATCGGCGCGCTCGTCATACACGGCAAGGCTCTCGCGCATGCGCTGGCTGAGCGCCGCCAGTTCCGCCTTCGCCCCGCCCATCCCCAACAACGCCGGGAACGTGGATTTCGCCTGCGCCTGGTCCTTGCCGGCCGTCTTGCCGAGCTGTTCCGAACTGGCTTCCACATCCAGGATGTCATCGCGCACCTGGAACGCCAGGCCCAACGCGTCGGCGAACGCGTCCAGCTGCAGCAGGTCGGCCTGCGGCGCCTCACCACACAACGCACCCATGCGCACTGCTGCGCGGATCAGCGCACCGGTCTTCAACGCATGCATGCGCTGCAGGTCGGCCAGCGGCTGCGCGTGGCCGGTGGCATCGATGTCCAGCGCCTGGCCCCCGCACATGCCGGCCGCGCCCGACGCGTGGCTCAACGCCTGCAGGCAGTGCACGCGCAGCAACGCCGGCAGCGGTGCGTCGGCGAGCAGGCCGAACGCGCGCGTCTGCAATGCATCGCCGGCCAGGATCGCGGTGGCTTCATCGAAGGCGATGTGAGTGGTAGGCCGACCACGCCGCATGGCGTCGTCGTCCATCGCCGGCAGGTCATCGTGCACCAGCGAATACGCGTGGATCAGCTCCACCGCCATCGCCGGCGCATCCAGCGCGGCTTCGTCGGCACCGAAGATCTGCCCGCTGGCATACACCAGCAGCGGCCGCATGCGCTTGCCGCCGCCCAGCACCGAATAGCGCATTGCCTGGTGCAGGCGTTGTGGGGCGAGGTCGGGGGCGGGCAGGCTGGCGTCGAGCTGGCTTTCGATGCGGTCGCGCCAACGCGCGAACGTGGACTCAACCGTCATGGCTGGGCGGGTCGAACGGCTCGGCGGTTTCCGGGCGGGCGGGATCGCTGAGCAGGCGCACGCGCAGCTCGGCCTGTTCCAGCGCCTGCTGGCACTGCCGGTACAGCCCGACCCCGCGTTCGTAGGCGCTGAGCGACTGTTCCAGGCTCATTTCGCCGGTTTCCATCTTCTCGACCAGCTGCTCCAGTTCTTCCAGCGAATGCTCGAAGTGGGCGACCGGGGAGGCGTCAGTGGGGGATTTCTTGGCCATGCGGCAAGTGTGATGCGCCAGCCCCGGGGGGTCAATTCACGCCGTGCCCGGTGTCCAGCGCAACTGCGCGTTGTGTTCATCCAGCCACTGCTGCAGTGGTGCGCCGATCACCCGGTCGCCGGCCGCCAGCAGGGTCTCGCCCGCGTACAGCAGCGGCAGCTGGCGGCGCTGCCAGGGCGGCAGGCCGCTCTGCTGCAGCAGGTCCTTCAGTGCATGCGAATGGCTGCGGCCCGGCAGCTGGATGCGCTCGCCGCCCCGGCGCGCGCTGACCTGTACCGGCTCGGCCAATCGCGCGCTGCCCAGCAGTTCCAGTTCGCCCCCGTCGGGCAGTGCCAGCGGGGTGCTGCCCTCCCAGTGCACGCTCCAGTCCAGCGGCAGCGCCAACGCCATCGGCAACAGGTACAGGTGGCCCCGCCAACGACGAATGCGAACGCCCTGCCACGCAAACTGCGCGTCGGCGTCATGCGCGGCAGGTAGCAGCTCGCGTTCGATCGCCTGCACCCCCGCCGCCGGCAGCGGCGGTTGACCGGCGCTGCGCACCCAGTGCCGCAGGAGTCGCGCACGCCGCTCGCGCGGTTGCCGTTGCAGGCGCGCGCAGTCGAGCACGCCGGGTGAGACCATGCAGCGACGCAGCGTATCGTGGTCTGACGCGTCGAGCAGGCGTTGCGCCTGCGCGCTGAGTTCGGCACTGCGTGCGAACGCCGCATCGGCCTGCGGCCAGCGCTGCTGCAGCAGCGGTAGCACGCGCAGGCGCAGGAAATTGCGGTCGGCCGCGTCGCTCGCGTTGCTGGGGTCTTCGATCCAGCGCAGCGCGTGCGCCAGCGCATGCGCGTGCAGGTCGCTGCGCGGGTGCTGCAGCAGCGGCCGCCAGATCGAACCGGCCGCAAACGGCGCATGCGCGCGGATCGCGGCCAGCCCGTCCACGCCGGAGCCGCGCAGGGCCCGCAGCAGGAAGGTTTCGGCCTGGTCGTCACGGTGGTGGGCCAGGGCCAGGTGTTCGCCCTCGCGCAGCACGCGGGCGAAGGCCTCGCGGCGGACATGGCGGGCGGCGGCTTCCAGACCCTCGCCGCTGTCGCGGGGTACGTCCACGCGCACCACCTGCAGGGGGATGGACCATGCCGCGCAGACCGCCTCGCAGTGGGCTGCCCAACGGTCGGCCTCGGCCTGCAGCCCGTGGTGCACGTGCACCGCGTGCAGCCCGGCCGCCCGCTGCGCGGGCGACTGGGCCAGCCAGTGCAGCAGCACGGTGGAGTCCAGGCCCCCGCTGAAGCCGACCAGCACCGGCGCGGGCAGGTCGGGGGCGGGGGGCAGGGGGCTGGTCGGGGCGGTTGGGTCAGGCACGTTTGGAGTATCGGCTTTGACGCATTTCACCGCCATCGGAATTGTTGCGGACGTGGCTGGCCGGGCAGAGCCCGGCGCTACCTCGCTGCGATCATTCCGCCTTGCGTTCGAACGCCTTCGGGGTCGGTAGTTCCACCGGCACGCCCTTGGCGTCGCAGGTGCCGGCCTGGCACAGGCGCTCGCGCAGTCGCGGGGTGGCCTGGACGATCATGTGGTAGATCGTGTTCTGCTCCATGGTGCCGCGTACCGCCTTGCTGCCCGGGCCACGGGCCCAGATGCCGACGTCCTCGCCACCGTGGCTTTCGCTCTTCATCGGCACCAGCGCTTCCTGCATGTAGTCCGGGTGCTCGGTATCCACGTGGGTCAGGTCCGGGCGACCCTTGACCGGGTCGAAGCTGCTCGGGCCGTGCGGATAGGTCTTGGGGCCGGCCGGCTGCTGGTTGGTGGCGCCGGTGAAACCGGGGCCATTGGCGTAGCTCAGCGTGGTGTAGGGCAGGCCAGTGCCGTCGCGGGCGAGGTCCAGTGCGCCGGCGCCGTCTTCGCCGCCCTTGTCCTTGACCTTGCCCAGGATCGGGTTGCCACGCGCCGGGTAGCCGACGAAGTTCAGCGTGTGCGAATGGTCGGCGGTGACGATGATCAGGGTGTCCTGGTCGGAGGTCGCCTCCACTGCCGCGCGTACCGCGTCGGACAGCGCCACGGTGTCGCTCAGCGCACGGTAGGCGTTGCCGCTGTGGTTGGCGTGGTCGATGCGCGCACCTTCCACCATCAGCACGTAGCCTTCCTGGTGGCGCGAGAGGTTGGCGATGGCGGCCTTGGTCAGCTCGGCCAGGCTCGGCTCGCCGGACGGGTCATCCTTGCGCTCGATCTCGTAGCGCATGTGGTCCGGCTCGAACAGGCCCAGCAGCGCCGGCGCATTCGCCGCCGCCTTCAGCTGTTCGGCGTTCCACACATAGGCGCCCTGCGGGTGCGCCTGCTTCCACTCGCTGACCAGGCTGCGCCCGTCCAGGCGCAGGCCGACCTTGTCGTCGTACTCCGGGTCGGTCTCTTCCACGGTGGTGAACTGCGCGCGGCCACCGCCGAGCGCGACCAGCGGGCCCTGGCCGTAGCGCGAGGTGGAGAGCAGCTGCTGGGCGATGTCCTGGCAGCCGGCGGCCTTGGCGGCTTCGGGCAGGTCGGTGTCGTTTTCCCAGTTGCGTTCGGGCGAATGCGCGTAGGTCGCCGCCGGGGTGGCGTGGGTCAGGCGCGCGGTGGAGACCACGCCGGTGGCCATGCCGGCGCTGTCGGCCAGCTGCAGCCAGGTCAGCAGGCCCTTGTCGAGGCTGTCGGCGCAGTCGCTGCGGGTGCCCGCGCTGACCCCGATCGCGCCCATGTGGGTCTTCACGCCGGTGGTGATGGCGGTCATGGTGCCGGCCGAATCGGGGGTCTGCGAATCGGTGTTGTAGGTCTTGCTGAACGCGGTGGCCGGGAAGCGCTCCCACGACAGCAGGTTCTCTTCACCCGGATTGCCGTTGCGCTGGCCTTCGAAAATGCGCGCGGCCGCGACCGTGGTCAGGCTCATGCCGTCGCCCAGGAACAGGATCACGTTCTTGGCGCGGCCGTCCATCGCGCCACTGCCGGCGGCGCGGGCGGCGCCGCTGCGGTACCACCACTGCGGGGTTTCACCGGCCGGGTGGGCCACGGTCGGTACATCGACCTGAACGGTGCCGGTGGCGCGGGAGGAGGAGGCGGGGGTGGCGCAGGCGCCGAGCAGCAGGGTGGTGGCGACAGCCGCCAGCAAAGGGGTGGAACGGGGCATGGACGCGCGGATCTCATGAATGAAACGGGCATTCATTATGCCTAACGCCGCAAGGCACGCCGATGACACGCTGGATTCCCCCGGCATGCCTCGTTCCGGCGGGCCGCTTGGGCTATGGTGATCCGCTGTATCACTCTCTCCCTGGAATGCTCATGACGCTGGTATCTGCCTGGCTGCGGATCCCGTTCTGGCAGCGTGTACTCGGCGGTTTCGTGCTGGGCGCGCTGGCCGGTTGGCTGCTTGGTCCCGCTGCCGAGGTCTGGTTCGGCCCGCTGGGCGACCTGTATGTGACCCTGATCAAGATGATCGCGGTGCCGCTGGTGTTCTTCGCGGTGATCAACGCGATCTCCTCGCTGCATGGCCAGAAGTCGGTGGCCGCGCTGGGCGGGCGCACTTTCCTGTGGTTCATCATCACCGCCGCGCTGGCGGTGGGCATCGGCCTGCTGGTCGGCACCGTGATGCAGCCGGGCACCGGCGCGCTGAGCCTGAGCATGGACCACGGCTACACCCCGCGTGAGGTGCCGAGCGTGGTCAAGGTGCTGATGGACGTGGTGCCCTCCAATGTGTTCTACGCCCTCACCGGGATCGGTACCCGGGTCAACGCCGCCGGTGAGACCGTGCTGGCCGCAGGCCGTGGTTCGATCCTGCCGGTGATCTTCTTCGCCGGCCTGCTCGGCTTTGCCATGGTCAAGCTGGGCGACAAGGTCGCCGAAGCACGCAAGCTGACCGGGCAGATGAGCGACATCATGATCCAGGTCACGCGCTTCGTGCTGGAGATGACCCCGCTCGGTACCTTCGGCCTGATCGCCGGCCTGGTCGGCAGCTACGGGTTCGAGAAGCTGCTGCCGCTGGGCAATTTCGTGCTGGCGCTGTACGTGGCCTGCGCGCTGCATATCGTGCTGGTGTACGGCAGCCTGCTGCTGGCGCACGGGCTGAACCCGCTGAAGTTCTTTCGCGGCGCGGCGCCGGGCATGCAGGTGGCGTTCGTGAGTTCCTCCAGCTTCGCGGCGATGCCGGCGGCGATGCGCTCGATCACCCACAACCTGGGTGTGAACAAGGATTACGCTTCGTTCGCGGTCCCGCTCGGTGCCAGCATCAAGATGGACGGCTGCGGCGCGATTTATCCGGCGCTCTGTGCAGTGTTCATCGCGCAGTACACCGGCGTGCCGCTCACCCCCGAGCAGTACGTGGTGGTGCTGATCGCCTCGGTGCTGGGCAGCTTCGGCACCGCCGGCGTCCCGGGCACGGCAGTGGTGATGGCCACCGTGGTATTGAGCGCGGCCAACCTGCCGTTGGAAACCATCGGCTACCTGTATGCGATCGACCGCATCCTGGACATGATGCGCACCATGACCAACGTGACCGGGCAGATGCTGGTGCCGGTGCTGGTGGCCAAGGAAACCGGCCTGCTCGACCGCGAGGTGTACGACAATCCCTCGACAAACCTGGGCGTGGAAGAACGCTGACTGCGCGCTGTGACACCTGTATCTCCGGGTGTAACAGCGCTGATACACCCAACTGTGAAGCAAGTGTTATCAGGGTTCGTGCCGATGACGGTCGCGTTCAGGTGATGTGAACTTCGACGCGGGTGTAACACCTGCGTTGCAGGCGCGGCGCCAGAAGGTGTCCAAAGGCCCATGAAACGGGCTTTTTGAAGTTGGCACGATTGCTGCTCCATCCCTCCCGCATCTTGACGGGAGGTCGCAATGGACAGCGTTCACGTATCAGGCAAGGCAACCGCGATGGCATGGCTGGTGGCGGCAGCGGTGCTGCTGGTGCCGGCCGCGGTACAGGCTTCGGGTGCCCGCCAGGGCGTGAAGCAGCAACCGGGTGAGATCGTGCTGCTGCGTGATGTCTCCGCACGGCCGGCCTACCGGCCCGCCCCCCCGGGCGTGGCGCTGATCGCCGACCCGTCCCCGCGCCGTGAAGTCGCCGGCACGCTGGGCACCTCCACCGGCATGGATGAACTGAGCGACGACGATTACGCCTCGCTCGGCTCCAACGCCGGCATCGCATCGACCCACCACCAGACCACGGTCGAACGGGTCACCACCGGCACCGTCAACAACACGTTGGGCCGTGCCACCACCAGTGGCGTGCTTTCCGGCAACACGCTCGGCCGCGCCATCGGCGGCCCGATGGGCGCGGTGGGCAATACCACCCGCGGCATCGGCGACCAGGTACGGGGCGCACTGGCCCAGTTCCCGCTCGGCCAGCCTGCAGGTGGGCCCGGCAAATGAAGCGTGTCACTGTCCTTCTGTCGCTCGGCCTGCTCTCCGTCCTGCCACTGCCGCTGCATGCGCAGCACGCAGACGACTACGCCAGCATGCTCGGCTACCTCAACCACACCCGCCTGGACGGCCGCGCGCTGAGCAACGCCGACGGCGCGGTGACGGTCAACATGGCCGCCGGCGACCTCAACCTGCAGGGCAACCTGATGGGCATCGCCAGCGGCGACAACGCGCAGGTGCAGGTCGACGCGCGCCAGCTCCAGTCCAACAACCGGGTGCGCGCCAATGGCGCACTCGACGCCAGCGCCAGCATTGGCGGACAGGCACTCAGCGGCGCCCGCGGCGTCGCCATGATCAACCAGGCCAGCGGCATCGGCAACGCGACGCTCAACATCGTCACGGCCACGCTGGCGCAACAGGGCATACGCGAGACGAACGACGAGGCCCTGGCCGCGTCGGGGGCACTCGCGTCAGCAGGGGGGCAGGGCACCGCAGCACGCGGTGGTTCCGCCGGTACCCGCAGTGTCGCCGTGGAGGACACCGCACTGCAGGGATTCGACGGCGTTCTGCAACTCAATCAAATCGCGGGTTCCGGAAACATCACCGCCAACCAGTTGGGCATGTCGGTGCAGTCCACCCCGTGATCTGTTTCATCCACCCGATTGATCCGTGAAGAGAGAGGGCATCATGAACACCATGAACAAGACGGTACTGGCGCTGGCCATCGCTGTTGCGGCTACCGCTTCCGCTGCGGCTGCAGACAATCAGAACCAGAGCGCGTTCATCAACCACATCCACAACGTGTGGGAAACGCGCACCAACCTCAATACCAACGCCAACACGAACCTCAACACCGACGTCGACACCAACATCGACACCAATATCGATACCGACGTTGATACCAACATCAATACCGATATCAACACCGCCATCGATACCGACATCGATACCAACATCCGCAACGACTGGGATTCGCGTACCCGCGTACGCAACAACAGCACCACCAACACCGATACCACCACCACCACCGAAACCACCACCAAGTCGTACAGTGACACCCGCGACGTCAATCACACGCGCAATGTCACCGTGAACGAGGACGTGCAGAAGAACAGCAACATCCAGGCCGACGAGCGCAAGGAAAAGAACAACCACGGCGTCGACGTGAACCTGGAATCGGACCTGCAGGTCGGTGCGGACGTGCAGTTCCGCGGTCGTCCGACCGTGTCGGGTGACCTGGAAGTCGACTCGGCGGCGATCGCCATCATCGACAACCGCCAGTCGGTCACCGACAACCATGGCGACAACGAACTGCTGGACAACAACTCGTCGATCAGCGAAAACACCGCACAGGACGCTTCGGGCAACCTCGGCTTCAATACCGCCGCCGGTGACAACAATGCCCAGGACAACGCTGCGGCGCTCTCCGCCGCCGACGCCTCGTTCACCTTCGGCATGTCCGATGCCCAGGTGTACGTGAACCAGTACGGTGCGGGCAACCACACCTACAACGATGGCGTAGCCAACAACTCCAGCCTCAGCGGCAACGCCTTCCGTGGTGCCACCGGCAACATCGGCGTGAACAGCGCGGCCGGCAACAACAACGAGCAGAAGAACGCGCTGGCCGCATCGGTCTCGACCGCACGCATGGCCACCGCGAGCATCAGCTCGAACCAGATCTCCACCGACAACAGCGTGTCCAACGAGGGCTACACCAAGGCCATGCGTGACACCACCCAGGTCACCCTGCGTGGCACGGTCCGCGGTGGTACGGCGGCCATCGGCGTCGGCGGCTATCGCGGCGAAGGTGCGGCTTACCAGCAGTCCAACCTGTATGCGGACAGCTGGGATGGTCCGTCGCACTCGGGTGGCGACTCCACCGGTCACATCGACTATGACAACCAGACTCAGGGTGCCGTACAGAACCCGAACCGCGAAGGCGTGGGCGGCTTTGCGTTCGACACCGAAGAGCAGGGCGTCCTGGCCTACGGTGAAGTCGGTTATGCCGACCTGCATGCGAGCCTGAGCGGCACTGTGTCGTCGACCCAGTGGATCGTGCAGAAGGCCGAGAACAACGCCTCGCTGTCCGGTGACGCCTTCCGCGGCGCCAGCGGCAACATCGGCGTGAACGTCGCGGCCGGCACCGGCAACCTGCAGGCCAACAGCCTGGCCCTGGCCGTGGCCCAGCCGTCCACCGGTGGCGGCAACCCGGGCGGCGGTGGCGGCGAGTAAGCCTGTCCGTTTTCGCAAGCAACACGCGTTGAGCGCAACAAGCCCGGTCATCCGCCAATGGCCGGGTTCCCCCGGGAGCCCCTGTCCCATCCTCCCCCTTTGGGGCAGGGGCTCCTTCCTCACCTTCCGGAGCCTTCGCCGATGTGGTCGACCCGAGCCCTGTGCTGCGTGATGTTGCTGCTGTTGCTGCTGCCGGCAGGCGCAACGCGCGCCGGTGACGTGGCCTTCAGTGGCGTGCTGCCCAATGGCGCGGTATTCACCCAGAAAGTGGAGAGCATGCAGGAACGGCGCTTCCGCAACATGGTGCGCCAACACACCGATTACAGCTGCGGCGCGGCCGCATTGGCCACCATCCTGCGTTACGCCTACCACCTGGACGCGGACGAAGGCACGGTGATCGAAGGAATGATGGGAGTCTCCGACCCCGAACTGGTCCACCAGCGTGGTTTCTCGCTGCTGGACATCAAACGCTATGTGGAATCGCTGGGCATGCGAGGGCGCGGTTACCGTGTCGACGAAGACCGTCTGCGTTCAATGCGCATCCCCGGACTGGTGTTGATGGATGTACGCGGGTTCCGCCACTTCGTGGTCCTCAAGCAGGTCCGTGACGACGTGGTGGACGTAGCCGACCCGATCCTGGGCAACCGCAGCATTCCCATCAACGAATTTCTCGAATCATGGCCGTCGCGCGCCGTGTTCGTCGTGATCGGTAGCGATTTCGACCGCAACACCGTGCTGCTGCAGCCCGGCGAACGGCCCAGCGCCCGTTCGCTGTATGCCCGGCAAGGGCCGATAACCGACGCGGAACTGGTCGACTTCGGTTTTGCCCACGCCGATCTGTTCTAGGAGGCAACATGAACATCGCACCATGGACGCCCGCCGTACTGCTGCTTGCCCTCGCAGGCATCGCCCCGGCCCATGCGGCCGACGCGCCGAAGGCAGAGCAGGGGCGCCCCGGCAAGGGACTGAACGAGATCCCCGACCCGGAACTCAACCTGATGCGCGGCCGCTACACGGTCAATGGCACCTCGGTCGCCTGGTTCGGCGTCACCATGATTTCGCAGTGGCAGGCCGGCAACCAGTCCGCGCAGGCCGCGCTGACCCTGGGCATGGACTTCCGCAACAGCACCAGCACTCCGAAGGTCACGTTCACGCCCAGCGTCACCGTGACCGCCGCCGACGCACCGCTGCCGGTCACGCCGGGACGCAGCGTCGACTCCAGCGGCCTGCAGAACGTAGCGGGCCTCACCCAGAGCGTGCAGGTTGCCGGCGACAACAACGTGGCCAGCAACGCCACCCAGTTGAACGTGCGTGACGGCAGTGCGCCGCCCACCACCGAAACACCTGCAGCGCCGGCGGCGGTCGCGCAGACCAGCCCGCAGGAGTCCGCCGCCCCGCAGGCGACGGCACAGCAGCCCAGTGTCGAGCAGGCCGTTGCTCAGCAGGCGCCGGCCCAACAAGCCACCGCACAGCAGGGCGGCGTCAGCGCCGTGGCCCAGCAGGACGGCAACAGCGCCAGCGTGAAGCTGGACATCCAGGGCGTGGGCCAGGTCCAGCAGTGGATCCGCAACGGCAGCGTCGGACAGAGCATCGCCATCAGCAGCGACGGACAGGCGGTCCGCAATCGCATGCAGATCGACCTGGTCCGGCAGACGCTGGCCAGCGGTGCATCGTTGAACCAGAACGTAGCCCAGGCGATGAACCTGGTGCGCGGTGTTGGCATGGGGCCCGGCCAGTAATCCTGGCCGGTGGGGGAACCACACAGAACCGCAGGGCAAGGAAATGCACACCTCGATCCGCAGAACACCGCTGGCGCTGGCGGCGCTGGCACTGATCGCATCGGCCAGCGCAGGCGCACAGAACGCGCCAGCCACGCCGACCGACGAAGCCGACGTCAAGGCGCTCATCCAGCAACTGGAACTGCTCAAGGCCAACTACGCCCAGGAAGTGCGCAGGCTGCGGGAACTGGACATGCAGGTGCAGGCCATGCAGGCCCGCCTGAGCGGCAAGACCGCGCCGCTGGCCGGTACCGCACCCGCTCCGCCGCAGCCGTCCAGCGCACCGGCCGCACCGCCCAGCGGTGACGGCTATGCCAGCACCGCCTCCGAAGCACAGGAAGCCAAGCAGGCCTCGCGGCGCAGCGTCGACGACGTCAAACAGCAGACCTCCACGCTGTTCACCCGACGCTTCACCCTGGAAAACAGCCTCACCTACGCGCGTTACGACCGCAAGCAGCTCACCCTCAACGGCTTCCTCGCGCTCGACGCGATCTTCCTCGGCAACATCGCCATCGAAAACGTCGAGTCCGACACCCTGACCTACAACCTCGCCGCCCGCTGGGGCCTCACCCCGCGCCTGGCGTTGAACCTCGACGTCCCCTACCTGGCGCGCAAGACCGTGTTCCAGAAGGGCGGCGCCGGCGGCGCCGCCGCCGCCATCGCCCAGGAAGAAACCACCGGCAACGGCATCGGCGACGTCAGCGTCAGCGCCAACTACAAACTGTTCTCCGAGCAGGGCCGCAGGCCGGAAACCGTGCTGACCGTCGGCGCCACCGCCCCCACCGGGCGCGAACCCTACGGGCTGGACTGGAAGGTCCTGCAGCGCGACGACGACGACTTCATCCGCTTCGCCGTGCCCGCCGAACAACCCACCGGCAACGGCGTCTGGCAGGCCAACGTCGGCCTCTCCGCCGTCAAGACCGCCGACCCTGCGATCCTGTTCGCCAACATCGGCTACATCCACTCCTTCGAAGCCAGCTTCGACGACCTCGATGCCAACCCGGACACCATCAACCCGGGCGACGTGAAGCTGGGTGGCTCGTACTACTTCGGTGCCGGCGTGGCGTTCGCCTTCAACGAACGCACCAGCCTGAGCATCTCTTTCAGCGACAAGCTCAGTGCGCGTGCATCCACGCGATTCCAGGGTGGGCAGTGGGTGAAGATCGTGGGGAGCGATGCAAATGCGGCGACGTTGAATCTGGGTATCACGTACGCGTTGAACCAGAAGACGACATTGGTGAGTTTGTTGGGGATCGGCCTCACGCCGGATGCGCCAGATTTCACGTTGGCATTCAAGGTGCCGTACATGCTTTGAGCACGCTCAAAGCATGTATGGCCGAGCATTCCACCTAAACCCCGCGCCGTTGGCGCGCCCCCTTCAACACGAAGGGGGCTCTGCTCACGATTGGTGTAGGCATCAGCGTCAGGAACTCTGACTTCAACGCAGTTCCGGCAACGCCAGCTGGTGCTTGCGGCACAACCGATACACCGTAACCCGAGAAACCTGCATCGTCCGAGCACACGCGGTGATGTTGAACGCGTTGTCGCGCAACGCCTGCAGCAGCGCATCCCGCTCCGCCGCCTGGCGCGCGTCGTGCAGCATCCGCTGTGGCATCTCCACCTGCGGCGGCAGCAGCTCCAGGTCGGCCACGCTGATCAGTTCCGCCTCGCTCACGATCGCCGCCCGCTGCACCCGGTTCAACAGCTCCCGCACATTGCCCGGCCAGTTGAAACGCTGCAGCGCACGCGCCGCCTCCGTACTGAACCCCCGCGCCCGCGTCACATGCCGGCGCCGGAAGCTCGCCAGGAAATGCTCCGCCAGCAACACGATGTCCGTCCCACGCTCACGCAATGGCGGCATCGGCAAGCGCAGCACATTGAGCCGGTAGAACAGATCGCGGCGGAACTGCCCGCGCTCCACCGCCTGCTCCAGGTCCACATGCGTCGCCGCCACCACCCGTACATCCACCGACACCGGATGATTGCTGCCCACCCGCTCGATCGTGCCCTCCTGCAGCACCCGCAGCAGATTGGTCTGCGCGTCCAGCGGCAGGTCCCCGATCTCGTCCAGGAACACCGTCCCGCCCGTCGCCGTCTCGAACAGGCCCAGCCGCCGCGTCGCCGCGCCCGTGAATGCCCCGCGCTCATGCCCGAACAACTCCGACTGCACCAGCGCCGCCGGAATCGCCCCGCAGTTCACCGCCAGGAACGGACGCCCATGGCGCGGCGACAGCGCATGCAGTGCCTGCGCCGCCAGCTCCTTGCCCGTGCCCGTTTCCCCCGTGATCAGCACCGGCAGATCCACCGGCGCGAACTTGCGCAGCGCCGCCCGTGCCACCTGCAGCACCGCACTGTCCCCG
Source organism: Stenotrophomonas aracearum (assembly GCF_031834615.1). Taxonomy (NCBI): domain Bacteria; kingdom Pseudomonadati; phylum Pseudomonadota; class Gammaproteobacteria; order Lysobacterales; family Lysobacteraceae; genus Stenotrophomonas; species Stenotrophomonas aracearum. The sequence goes on along the minus strand of NZ_CP115543.1, from coordinate 2,931,240 downwards.
ACCAGCGCCTGCGCACCGGCCGGCTGTCCCGCCGCCTCACCGTCGGCCAGCTGCTGCAGCCGCAGCACCAGCCCGGTCACGTCCAGCGGCGTCGTGTAGGTCTCCGCGCAGCAGCCCAGCAACGCCTGCAACGCCGGATCGGCCGGCAGCGGACCGGCCGGCAGGATCGCCAGCAGCCGCATGTGCCGGTGCTGTTCCAACAGTCCCTGCAGATGCTCCAGGTTGCCCGGCGGCGTACCGCGCAGGTCCAGCAGCCCGACCACCAGGTCGTTGCTGCGCATGCCGATCGCCACGCACTGGTCGCTCGCGACCCCGCGTACCTGCCAACCTTCCGCTGCAAGGGCGGCCCGCTCGGCCGCGTGGGGGTGCCCAAACCAGATTACACACCGGGCCGGAAATTCAGGGACTGCCGCCATGCGTCACCTTTGAGGAAAACATCCCGGGCGGTGTCTACAGGGTCGGCGTGCCCCGACGGGCCGCCCCCCACCGGGATCAACAGCCCCGCCGGACCCGGCCTGGGCTGGTCGCGTGCAAAGCGATTTGCTCGAACGACAGTAGGGACAACGCCGGTTGCCGCCCGGACCGGCCACCGCCCGCCCCAACGAAAAAGGCCGCTGCAGGGCAGCGGCCTTCTTCACGGCAGGCGGATCGGTCGGGTCGGCTCAGAGCTCGACGCGGCGGGCCTGCATGAACTTGCCACCCCAGTAGCCCGAGACCAGGCTGTCCACGCGGACGTCCTTGCCGGTGCTGGGCGCGTGCAGGAAGCGGCCTTCGCCCACGTAGATGCCCACGTGGTCGACCCGGCCCTTGCGGCCGAAGAACACCAGGTCGCCCGCGGCCAGCGCGTTGCGGTCGTTGATCAGCTGGGCTTCGCCATCGTGGGCCATTTCACGCGACACGCGCGGCAGCTCGATGCCCAGCGCGGTCTTGAACACATACCCGACCAGCCCGCTGCAGTCGAAACCGCTGTCCGGCGAGGTGCCGCCCCAGCGGTACGGCGTGCCCAGCAGGGTCATCGCACGGCGCAGCAGCGACTGCACCTTGCCGTTGTCGGCTTCGCCACCGACCACCACCCCGTTCGCACCGGAACTGGCGTCGTAGTTGGCCAGCAGGCGGCTCAGATCGCCGGCGAACATCGCCGAGCGGTCCATCAGCGGAATGGTGTCGTTGGCCGCCAGGTGCGGCAGCAGGGCGGCAAGGGTGGCGCTGGCAGCGGCATCGGCCTTGCTGCGGGCCGGCGCTTCAGCCTTCGGCTTGGCGGCGGCGGGTGCTTCGGCGACGGCAGCAGCGGCAACCGGCACGGCATCGACGGCGGTCGTCGGTGCTGTCTGTGCCCAGGCCGGAACACTGGCCAGGCAGAGGGCGAAAGCGAGAAGAGCGGGGCGGGCAGTGCGCCGGAAAGTGGCGGTCTGGCCTTGGCACGTCAGGTCGGCTGTCGTCACGCGGCGGTCACTGAATAAAAACGATGGGTGATGATGCCGTGTAAGTCGTGTGATTTGGTACAAATTCCGTTAAATGTTCGTTAAGAACAACGTGATTCAAGTCACACTTTTGAACCTTTGCCCCATTCATTTCAGTGAAGTACGCGTTTCGCTCCCGTGTAGTGCTGCTTCCAGTACGTCCCGCCGAGCGAGTCCAGCCGCACCGTTCCCCCGGTGCTCGGCGCGTGCACGAACCGTCCTTCACCCACATATATGCCGACGTGTAACACGTTGCCGCGGTCCCCGAAGAACACCAGGTCGCCCGGCGCCAGCCGCTGCGGGTCGATCTTCGGGCCCTGCACCGCCGCCAGGTCGCGCGAGGTGCGCGGCAGCTTCAGGTCGAGCATTTCCCGGTACACGTAGGCGACCAGCCCGCTGCAGTCGAACCCCGACTCCGGCGTGTTGCCGCCGTAGCGGTAGGGCGTGCCGACCAGCCCGATGGCGCGCATCAGCACCGCGTTGGCCGCCTGCGGGTCGTTCGGTACCACCGTCGGCCAGACCTGGGTGGAGGCCGGCGGCGCGCTCGGGCGGGGGGGCCTGCCACCGCCGCAGGCGGCCAGCAGGGCCAGGCAGAGCAGGGCGGCGCCCCGGGCGAACGGGCCGATCGAGCGCGGAACTGGCGTCATGTGCGTGATGTCCGGATAATGCGCGACCTCAGAAGGCCGTCATGATGGCGGCGTATCCGGCGGGCGACAACCCGTCCCACCCGTCTGCCCTGGCAGCCCCAGAACAAGAGTTCCCGCATGAAGATCGAAAAAGACCGCGTTGTCCGCTTCCATTACACCGTTGCCGAGCAGGGCCAGGAGCCGATCGAAAGCTCGAAGGACCGCGACCCGCTGGCAATCCTGATCGGCCACGGCAACATCATCCCGGGCCTGGAAAACGCCATGATGGACAAGGAAGCCGGCGCGACCTTCGAGGTCGACGTCAAGGCGGCCGATGCCTACGGCGAACGTCGTGAAGGCCTGACCCAGCGCGTGCCCAAGAAGCACTTCGGCACCACCAAGCTGACCCCGGGCGCCCAGGTCGTGCTGCAGACCAACTTCGGTCCGCGCGCGGTCACCGTGCAGAAGGTCGGCATGAGCGTGGTCGACGTCGACCTGAACCACCCGATGGCCGGCAAGGACCTGCACTTCTCGGTGGAGATCGTGGACGTGCGCGAAGCCAGCGCGGAAGAAATCGAGCACGGCCACGTGCACGGCGACGGCGGCCACCAGCACTGAGTGCAGGCCACCGCGTAACACCCACGGCCCGCTTCGGCGGGCCGTTGCGTGTCTGCTCCATACTGTCCGCCCCGATCCGCGAGTCGCCCGTGAAGCCTGCCACCCCGTCGCTGCAGCCCTTGGCCGGTGGCGACCGCATTGAAGTCATCGACATCCTGCGCGGGGTCGCGCTGCTCGGCATCCTGTTGATGAACATGGAAGCGCTGAGCGGTCCGCTGGACCTGGCCTTCACCGGGATCGACCCGCACTGGACCGGCCTGGACTACGGGGTCGATGCGGCGGTGTACGTGCTGGTGCAGGGCAAGTTCTTCACCCTGTTCTCGCTGCTGTTCGGCGCCGGTTTCGCGATCATGGCGCAGCGTGCCGAAGCCGCGCGCCGCGACTTCACCCCGTTCTACCTGCGCCGCAGCGCCGGCCTGCTGCTCATTGGCCTGTGCCATGCGCTGCTGGTCTGGTCCGGCGACATCCTGGTGATCTACGCGCTGGTCTCGCTGCCACTGCTGGCCACCCGCGAAGCGCCGCAGCGCTGGCTGCCGGCCATGGGCGTGCTCACCTACCTGTGCGCGGCCGCGATGATGCTGCTGCTGGGCGCCGTGGTCGGCCTTGCCGCACAGGCGCAGGGCGAGGGCGGCAGCATGGCCAGCGCCATCGCGCAGGGACAGCACACCGTTGAACTGCAGCGCCAGGCGTATGGGCATGGCACGTTTGTCCAGGCCGTGGCGCAACGCGCCAGCGACCTCGGCACGGCCCTGTCCGGCGCGCTGATCATCGGTCCGGAAGTGCTCGGCATGTTCCTGCTCGGCAGCTGGTTCGCGCGCAGTGGTGCACTGGCCGAGCCGAAGCGCTTCGAGCGGTTGTATCGGCGGCTGCGCCTGGGGGCGTTGCCGGTCGGCCTGGGCCTTATGCTGCTCAGCGCGCTGTGGGTCCCGTACCTGGCGCCGGGCACCTTCACCCCCACCACCGGCGCGGCTTACGCGCTGTCGTCGCTGGCCAGCCTGTTGATGTGCCTGGGGTACCTGGCGTGGATCGTGCATTGGCACCGTCACCTCCGCGTGCTCGCGCCGATGGGGCGCATGGCACTGACCCAGTACATCCTGCAGTCGCTGGTCTGCACCTGGCTGTTTTACGGCTACGGCCTGGGCGCATTCGAAACGCTGCCGCGTGCCTGGCAGGTGCCGTTCGCGCTGGCCCTGTTCGCGCTGCAGGTGCTGCTCAGCCACCTGTGGCTGAAGCACTTCCGCTTCGGCCCGCTGGAATGGGTGTGGCGCGCGATGACCTACGGGCGCTGGCCAGCGTTGCACCATCCTCACGCCTGAGGCGCAGGCGGGCGTGGCATGCTTGCGCACATGACAACGCACTTTGATTACGACCTGATCGTGCTCGGTGGCGGCTCCGGCGGCCTCGCGGCCGCGTTCCGCGCCGCGCAGCATGGCAAGCGCGTGGCGATGCTCGAACCGGGCGAACTCGGCGGCACCTGCGTCAACGTCGGCTGCGTGCCGAAGAAGGCGATGTGGCTGGCTGCCGACCTCTCCAGCCGGGTGACGCTCGCCGCCGCAATGGGCTTCGACGTGCCTACCCGGCCGACGCTGGACTGGAAGGAACTGGTGGTGCACCGCCAGGGCTACATCGCCAACATCCATGCCAGCTACCTCAAGCGCCTGGACGACACCGGCGTGGTGCGCGTGCCGCGCAAGGGGCGGCTGGTCGATGCGCACACGGTGGAATGCAGCGACGGCATCCGCATCAGCGGCGAGCACATCCTGCTGGCCACCGGCGCGCACCCGCAGCGCCCGGACATTCCCGGGGCCGAACTGGGTTCGGTGTCCGACGATTTCTTCAACCTGTGCAGTGCACCGGAGCGCGTGGCGATCGTCGGCGGCGGCTATATCGCGGTCGAGCTGGCCGGGTTGCTGCAGGCGCTGGGCAGCCGGGTCACCCTGCTGGTGCGGGGCGAACGCCTGCTGGAACGCTTCGACGCGGAACTGACCGCACAGCTGGCCGAGAACCTGCGCCACCACGGCGTGCAGCTGCACTTCAATTACCGCCTGCGCGAGCTGCGCCGCGACGGTGACGATGTCATCGCCTACGGTCACGACGGCCCGGCCGAACCGCGTTTCGACCAGCTGTTCTTCGCTACCGGCCGCCGTGGCAACAGTGCCGGACTGGGGCTGGAAGCGCTGGGAATTGCCATTGGCGACAAAGGCGAAGTGGACGTCGACGACTGGCAGACCACCGCCGTGCCCAGCGTGCATGCAGTGGGCGATATCGCCGGCAAGGTCGGCCTGACCCCGGTGGCGATCGCCGCTGCGCGCAAGCTGATGGACCGGCTGTTCGGTGGCAAGCCGCAGGCGAAGATGGACTACGAAAACGTCGCCAGCGTGGTCTTCTCGCACCCGGCGCTGGGCGCGGTAGGCCTGACCGAACAGGAGGCGCGCGAGCGCCACGGCGACGTGCGCGTGTACTGCACCAACTTCCGCCCGATGGTCCAGGCGCTGGCCGACGGCTCGCAGCGCAGCCTGTTCAAGCTGGTGTGCGTAGGCGAAGACGAACGCGTGGTCGGCGTGCACCTGCTCGGCGAAGCCGCCGACGAAATCCTGCAGGGGTTCGCGGTGGCGGTGAAAATGGGTGTAACCAAGGCGCAGCTGGACGACACCGTGGCCATCCACCCGACCTCGTCCGAAGAAATCGTACTGATGCGTTGAGGAGGTCCCGCGCATGAAAAAGTCCTCGCCCAGCGCCGACGACGCGGCCGATGCCGCCGCGCAGGCACGTGCGCGGATCGTGGCGGTGATCCGCGCGATCCCCCGCGGGCAGGTGATGGGCTACGGCCAGGTCGCGGCCAAGGCCGGGTTGCCGGGCCGGGCCCGGCTGACCGCGCGGGTGCTGGGCATGAACGACGACCCGGACCTGCCCTGGCACCGGGTGCTGCGCTCGGACGGTCGGATCGCCATGCCGGAAGGCTCGCGCGGCTGGCGCGAGCAGAACCAGCGGCTGCGCGCCGAAGGCGTGGTGATGGAGCGCGGCCGGGTCAAGCACATGCCCCGGGCCGAAGACGACCTGGATGCTGCGGTGTGGGGCCCGGGCTGACGTTATGATGGGCCCGGTTCCAAAGGATGCCCCCATGTTTCCGCGACTGCCCACCGTTACCAAGGCACTGTTGATCGCCAACATCGTGCTGTTCCTGCTGCAGCAGCCGTTCCTGCTCGGCAACGGCACCTTCGAGCCGTTCATGCTGCAACCGCTGCGCGGTGGCTTCGACCCGTTCTCGCCGGGCGGCAACTTCCAGCCGTGGCAGCTGCTCACCTATGGCTTCCTGCATGGCAGCTTCGGCCACCTGTTCTTCAACATGCTGGCGCTCTTCATGTTCGGCGCGCCGCTGGAGCAGACCTGGGGCGAGAAGCGCTTCCTCATCTATTACCTGGTCTGCGTGGCCGGCGCCGGCCTGTGCCAGCTGCTGGTCGGCGCGATGCTGACCGACCCGGCGACCGTGCTCGGTGCCTCCGGTGGCGTGTTCGGCCTGTTGCTGGCCTACGGCATGCTGTTCCCGAACCAGCGCGTGATGCTGCTGTTCCCGCCCATTCCGATGAAGGCACGCACCTTCGTGATCGTATTCGGCGTCATGGAACTGGTGTTGGGCGCGACCGGCTGGCAGCCGGGCGTGGCCCACTTCGCGCACCTGGGCGGCATGCTGTTCGGCTGGCTGTTGATCCGCTACTGGCGCGGCCAACCGCCGTTCAAGCGGCGCCCGCCGGGTGGACCGAAGCGGCCCAACCATCTGCGCAGCGTGTAATCGACGTTGAACGCACAACGAAAAATGCCGCGACCAGGATCGCGGCATTTCCGAGCGTAGAGCCGGGCTCTGCCCGGCTCCGCGTATCCCGCGGTTTCCTCAGCGCCAGACCTTGATCTGGTCGCCTTCCACGCGCTGCATCGGCTGGCCCGGCTTGCAGCTGTAGGTGGCACCGAACGACGGCAGGTTCGACAGCGGACCGTTGGTGCGCCACTTGCCCGGCGCCATGGTGTCCGAGGTCAGCCGCTGCGCGGCTTCGTTCGGCGACAGCTGCTGCGGCCACAGGCTGGCCCAGGCGCGGAAGAAGCCCTGCTGGGTGGCCGGCTTGGCGCCCGGCTCCACGGCGTTGTACGCCGCCCATGCCAACTCCAGCCCGGCCAGGTCGGCCAGGTTTTCTTCGCGGGTCAGTTCGCCGTTGACCTTGGCGCCCTTCACGCCGGGGAACTCGTAGCCGCTGAACTGCGCAGCCACGCGGTTGCCCAGCAGGTTCCAGGCGGTCTTGTCGGCCGGGGTCCACCAGCTGCGCAGCTCGCCCTTGGCATCCACCAGCGAGCCCTTGGCGTCGATCGCACGGGTCAGCTCATGCGCGACCAGCGCGCCGTAGCTGCCGTACTTGTCGGCGGTGTCGGACCGGGCGTTGAAGATCGGACCCTGCAGTGCGGCGGCGGTGACGATCAGGCGGTTCTGCGCGATGTCATAGGCCAGTGCCGGCTGCTGCGGCAGCACGTCCCAGCGACGGTCGGCGTTGCCCTTGCCGATCCGCTTCATTTCTTCGCGGTGGCGCCAGGTCGAGGCGATCAGCATGTTGCTGCCGAAGCTGCCACGGCCCATCGGCTGCACGCTGTAGTCCAGGTCGCGCAGCGGGGTACCGATCTCGATCTTCATCGCGGCCAGCTTGGCCTGCGCTTCGGTCTTGGCTTCCGCGCTCAGCCAGCTGTTGGCCTTGACCGCTTCGATCTGGGTCTCGCGGATCTTGTCGGCGATCACTGCCGCCTGGCGGCGATCTTCAGCCGACAGATGGCGCGCGGCGTATTCGCGGCCGACCATCGGGCCGGCGGCCACGTTGATGGCGTCGAGCACCTGCTCCCAGCGTGCCGGGGCGATGGTCTCGCCACGGATCACGCGGCCGCGGAATTCGAATTCGGCATCGCGGTAGGCCTTGGACAGGTACGGCGCCATCGCGTCGCCCACGCGCCAGCGCAGGTAGGCCTTCCACTGCTCGGGCTTGATCCGGGTGACCATGCCGTCGAGCGCCTTGAACAGCGCCGGGTCGGACAGCGAGACCAGGTCGTCGTTGACGCCCTGCGCCTTCAGGAAGGCGTCCAGCTGCAGGTTGCGGTAGCGGCTGTTGAGCTCCTTGGTGGAGATCGGCGCGTAGTTGTTGAACGGGTTGTTGATGCCGGCCAGAGACTGCGCGTTGCGCGCAAGCTCGGTTTCCAGCGCGATCACCGCCTGCGACTCGGCGTCGAGGTCGGCGGCCTTGGTGCCGGTCAGCGCCAGGATCTGCTTGACGTAGGCGCGGTAACGGGCCATCAGGGCCACGGTGTCGGCGTCGGTACGCGTGTAGAAGGCCGGGTCGGGCAGGCCCATGCCGCCCTGCATGAAGTAGCCGATGTGGCGGTCCAGCGCCTTCAGGTCGATGTCCGGGGCGAAGTTGAACGCCACCGGGATGCCGACCTGGTGCAGCGCGGCGATCGAGGCCGGTACGTCCTTGGCTTTCTTGATCGCGTTGATGCGGGTCAGCAGCGGGGCGATCGGCTGCGAGCCATCGGCCTCCACCGCGGCTTCGTCCAGGCCACTGGCCCAGAAGTCGCCCAGCAGTTTCTGCACGTTGCCCTGCGGCGCCTTCATCGCGCCATCCAGCAGTTCGCGCTGCTGCACGCGGGTACGTTCGGCCAGTTGGCCCAGCGCGGTGGTGGCGCCGGTCTGCGGCACCGGGTTGGCCTTCAACCACCCGGCATTGGTGACGTCATGAAAGTCGCTGCACTGCGCGGCAACGGCAGGTGCGCGGCTGGCAGCCTTCTTTTTCGGGGCGGCGGAGGCGTCGGTGACGACCAGGGTGGCCAGGCCCAGACCCAGGGCGATGGCAAGCGGACGAAGGTTGGGCATGCGAAGCAAATCCGGAAGGATTGAAGACCGGCGCACTATAGCAAGACCCAATGAAAACGCCGCATGCAAACACAAAGGCCCGGGCAGTGCCCGGGCCTTCGTGCGCATTCACGCATCACGCAGGGACGTGATGGATTACCAGATCACGACCTGCTTGTCGCCGGCGCGGACCATCGGCGAACCCGGCTTGCACTCGAACGCCTTCGCGAAGGTCGGCAGGTTCGACGGCGCGCCCATGGCACGGAACGCGGCCGGGGCGTGCGGATCGGTCTTCAGGCGGACCGCTGCGTTTTCCGGGGTGTACTTGGTGCGCCACACGGTGGCCCAGTTGAAGAAGAAGCGCTGGTCGCGGCTGAGGCCGTCCACCATCGGGTCATCCTTGCCGGCACTGGCCTTCTGCAGGGCGTCGTACGCGGTCGCCAGGCCACCCAGGTCGGCGATGTTCTCGCCCAGGGTCAGCTTGCCGTTCACCGCCGTGTCGCCCACCTTGTACCCGTCGAACTGGTTGACCAGCTTGCCGGTCAGGCCGCTGAAGTTCTTGGTGTCAGCCTCGCTCCACCAGTTCTCGAAGTTGCCGGTCGGCCCGAAGCGGCTGCCCTGGTCGTCGTAACCGTGGGTCATTTCGTGGCCGATCACCGCACCGATGCCGCCGTAGTTCAGCGCGTCGTCGGCCTTCGGGTCGAAGAACGGCGGCTGCAGGATGGCGGCCGGGAACACGATCTCGTTCTGCAGCGGGTTGTAGTACGCGTTGACCGTCTGCGGGGTCATGCCCCACTCGGTCTTGTCGACCGGCTTGCCGATCTTGGACAGGGCGAACTTGTAGTTGAACTCGTTGGCCGCGCGCACGTTGCCGAAGTAGCTGTCACGGCCGGTGGTCAGCCCGCTCCAGTCGCGCCACTTGTCCGGGTAGCCGATCTTCGGGGTGAAGGTTTCCCACTTGGCGATGGCCTTGGCCTTGGTTTCGTCGCTCATCCAGGTCAGCCCCTGGATGCGCTCCTTGAGGGAGGCGGCCAGGTTCTTGACCAGCTCTTCCATCTTGGCCTTGGATTCGGGCGAGAAGGCGACCTTGACGTACAGCTGGCCGAACGCTTCGCCGGCATCGTTTTCGATGGTGCCCAGCACGCGCTTCCAACGCGGCTTCATTTCCTTCTGGCCGTTGAGGGTCTTGCCGTAGAACTGGAAGTTCTGGTCGGCGAAGGCGTCGGACAGGTACGGCGAGGCGCCGTCGATGGTGCGGAAGCGCAGGTAGGAACGCCACACCGACGGGTCGGTGTCGCCCAGCGCCTTGCTCACTTCCTGGTGGAAGCTTGGAATGGCCAGCGAGAACTTCTCCGGCGCGGCAATGCCCTGTGCCTTGAAGAACTCGGTCCAGCTGAAGTTCGGGGTGAGCTTGTCCGCGTCGGCAACGCTGACCGGGTTGTAGTACAGCGACACGTCGCGCGAGAGCTGCTCGCTGGACTTGGACGCCTTGGCCAGGCGGGTTTCGAACTTCACCACGTCCGCAGCCTGCTTGGCGGCATCTTCAGCGGTCGCGCCGGAAAGTTCCAGCACCTTGGCCACGTGCGCCTGGTAAGCCTTCAGCTTGTCGGCGTTCTTGGCGTCGGTGTAGTAGGTGGTGTCCGGCAGGCCCAGGCCGCCCTGGCTGGCATAGGCGATGTTCTGCGAGGAGTTCTTGAAGTCCGCTTCCGGTCCGAAGCCGAACAGCACGTTCTCGCCCTTGGCCGCGCTGGTGCGCAGGTAGTTGGCGATGGCGTCCTTGTCCTGCAGCGCGTCGATGGCGGCCAGGTCGGCCTTGATCGGCTCGATGCCCTGCGCGTTGATCTTGGCTTCGTCCATGCCGGTGGCCCAGAAGTCGCCGACGATCTTTTCGATGCCGGTCGGGTTCTTCACCGCCGCGACCTGTTCGGCCAGCTGGTGCTGCACGGCGACCGAGCGCTCGTCCAGGATGGTGAAGGCGCCCCAGCTGGTGCGGTCGCCCGGGATTTCATTGGCGGCCAGCCACTTGCTGTTCACGTAGTCGCCGAACGCGGTGCAGGCGTCCAGGCTCTTGTCCAGGTCGGACGGGTGGAAGGCGTTGTAGGCCGGCAGCTTGCTTTCGTCGAGCTTGAACTCGGTGGCGGCCGGGGCAGCGGCGGTCGGGGTGGCGGTGGAGGCCGCGCTGTCCGTAGCCGGTGCTTCGTTCTTGCCGCAGCCGACCAGCGCGGCCGAAACGGCCAGGGTCAGCAGAATCATTTTGGGAGTGCGAGAGATCACGTGTTGGCCTCCGGGCCGAAGAATCTTTCAGGGTGGCCCCACCCGGGGCCGTGGGCCAGACGATACGCCGCTGGACCGGCCTGCAAGGGTGTCGAAGGTCATGGCCGAACACAAGCCGCCACCCCGTGACAGGTCTTCACACGACTGCCACCGCAGGACAAGCGGCCGCGCGCCGGTGTATACAACCGTCCATGGGCACTTCCAACGCGCGTGGGTGGGATGCGGTCATCATTGGCGGCGGGCACAACGGCCTGGTCTGCGCGGCCTACCTGGCCCGGGCCGGGCGCCGCGTGCTGGTGCTGGAGCGGCGCGGGGTGGTCGGGGGCGCGGCGGTCACCGAGGAGTTCCATCCCGGTTTCCGCAATTCGGTCGCGTCCTATACGGTGTCGCTGCTGCAGCCGCGCATCATCCAGGAGCTGGCGCTGGCCGAGCATGGCCTGCGCGTGGTTCCCCGCCGGATCAACAACTTCCTGCCGCTGCAGGGCGACTACCTGCTGGCCGGTGCCGGGCTGACCCAGTCCGAGGTCGCGCGTTTCTCCGCGCGCGACGCCGAGCGCCTGCCCGCGTTCGAGCGTCGCCTGGAAGCTTTTGCCGACGTGCTGCGCGACCTGGCCCTGCAGGCGCCGCCGAACGTGGGTGACGGCCATTGGCTGACCCAGCTGCCAGCACTGTGGCAGGCCGGTCAGCTCGGACGGCGACTGCACGGGTTGCCGCCGGCACTGCGTCAGGAGTTGCTGGACCTGTTCACCATTTCCGCTGCCGAGTACCTTGACCGCTGGTTCGACAGCGAGCCGGTCAAGGCGCTGTTTGGGTTCGACGGAATCGTCGGCAACTACGCCAGCCCGGAGGCGCCGGGTACCGCTTATGTAGTACTGCACCACGCGTTTGGCGAGAGCAACGGCGTCAAGGGGGCCTGGGGCCACGCGATGGGTGGCATGGGCGCGATCACGCAGGCGATGGCGCGCGCTGCCATCGCCGCCGGTGCGGAGATTCGTACCGACTGCGGGGTGGCGCGGGTGCTGGTCGAACACGGCCGCGCGGTCGGGGTGGAAACGCTGCACGGCGAACGCATCCACGCGCGTGCCGTGGTGGCCAACGTCAATCCCAAGCTGCTGTACGAGCAGCTGCTTGCGCCGGAGCAGGTGCCGATCGCCACGCGCGAACGCATGGCCAACTGGCGGTGCGCATCGGGCACCTTCCGCATGAACGTGGCGCTGTCCGCGCTGCCGTCATTCAGCGTATTGCCGGGGGCAGGGGACCACCTCACCGCCGGCATCATCATTGCGCCGAACCTGGCGTACATGGAGCGCGCCTACACCGATGCCAGACAGTTCGGCTGGTCGCGCGAACCGATCGTGGAGCTGCTGATTCCCAGCACCCTGGACGACTCGCTGGCGCCCCCCGGACAGCATGTGGCCAGTCTGTTCTGCCAGCACGTGGCACCGGTGCTGCCGGGTGGGCGCAGCTGGGATGACCATCGCCATGAGGTGGCGGATCTGATGATCGCCACCGTGGACCGGCACGCGCCGGGGTTTGCGGATCTGGTGCTCGGGCGGCAGGTGTTGAGCCCGCTGGATCTGGAGCGCACGTTCGGGCTGATCGGCGGCGATATCTTCCACGGTGCGCTGAGCCTCAACCAGCTGTTCAGTGCGCGGCCGATGCTGGGGCAGGCGGATTATCGCGGGGCGCTGCCGGGGTTGTATCTGTGCGGGGCAGGCACGCATCCCGGTGGTGGGGTGACAGGGGCGCCCGGGCACAATGCGGCGAAGGTGATTCTCTCGGGCTGAAATGACATCGGCCACCCGAAGGTGGCCGATGTTGGGTCTGCGAGGACACGCATGGCGCGTCCCCGCGCCAAGGTTTACAGACCGCCGCCGCCGCAGCCCTTGCCGAGGTAGTCGTCGATCAGCTTGAGCTGGTCGCCCATGATCGCGCGGGTCCAGGCCGGGCCGTGCGCGTAGTCCTCGATGGCGTGGTACTCCACCGGCTGGCCGGAGTTTTTTGCCTTGGCCACGAACCATTCGGACTGTTCAATCGGCACGGTGCGGTCGCGGTCGCCGTGGTAAACCATCAGCGGGATCTTGATCTCGCCGGCCTTGTCCAGCGGGTTCAGGCCGGCCACGGTCTTGGCCTGGGCCTGGCGGAAGAACGGGTTGGTGTAGAACCGCGACCAGATCTTCTTGATGTCCGACACGCCGGCGCCGGCAATGGCGCACTTGTACAGGCCATTGGGACGCACCGACGCAGCGAACGCCGAGTAGCCGCCGTAGGAGAAGCCGAACATGGCGATGTGGCCGGGCTGGGCGATCTTCTGGTCGATCATCCACTGGGCACCATCGTCCTTGTCGTCCTGCATCTTCTGGCCCCACTCGGCGTCGCCGGCCATCCACAGCTTGCGGCTCCAGTCGGCCGAGCCACGGAACTGCGGGCGCAGTACCGCCATGCAGCGCGAGGCCATCAGGGGCACCCACATCGAACCGTCGAAGTCCATGCCGTCGCGGGCCCACGGGCCGCCATGTGGATGCACCACCGCCTTCCACGGGCCGGCACCGCACAGCTCGGTGTTCGGGGTGGTCAGGAACGCAGGGATGTCCAGCCCGTCGCGCGCCTTGTAATAGACCAGGCGGGTGCTGCCCAGTGCGGCGGGATCGAGCTTCGGGTAGGTGCGGGCCAACAGGGTGAGCTGGCCGTTGTTGAACAGGTAATAGGCCGGCGGATCGGCCGGGCCGGACACCGACACCAGGAAGGTCTTCAGGTTGGCACTGTAATCCAGCAGGCGGATCGCCTTGCCGGTGTCCAGCGCGGTGGTGGCCTGTTGACCCGTGGCCGGGTCGATCAACGTCACCTCGCTGGAGGTGATCTGCAGGGCCTGGCGCAGGCCCTGTTCAAGCGCCTTGAAGGTCGGGTCGGTCCACTGGATCTCATTCTGGCGCGGGCCGCTGTAGCCGACGCCGAGCAGCGCGCCAAACGGGACCCCGTCCACGCCCTTGTAGCGGTTCAGTACCACGCTGCCGGCGTTGAAGAACTTGTGCTCGAACAGCACTTCCTTCTGCCTGCGCGCGCTGATGTCGTATTCGTAGATGACGGTCTTGTCGCGACCGACGTTGCTCTGGATGAAGGCAATGTTCGGGTCTTCGGCGAAGCCGACCACCTGGGTGATGTCGCGGTCCTTCACGTACGAGCGGAAGTGCTCTTCCCAGGCATTGGTCGCCGGGTTGCGGAACTCGGTGGCGATGTAGGCGCCAGTGCCGTCCAGGTCCTGGCGCAGGCGCGCGCGCAGTTCGCTGTTGAGGTCGGTGACGTAGCCGGCCACGCGCTCTTCGGTCTTCTGGATGCGCTGCGCGCTGAAGGTGCGCAGGTTGACCTTGTACACGTCGCCGGAGTTGCTGCCCGAGCCGTTGATCACCAGGATGTTGTCCGGGTCGTTGGGCAGAGTGTCGAGCACGCTGGAATTGGACAGCGCCTGCTCGAGCTCTTCATTGCGGCTGGTGGCGCGCGGCGGGCTGATCGGCTCCTTCCACTGCTTGCCTTCGGTGTCGGTGATGAAGAACTTGCTGATGAAGGTCTTGTTGAGGCGGTCGGTGCGCAGGTCGAACGGCTGCCACAGGGTCACCGCGAGCAGGCCGTTCTTGATGAAGCTGACGCCCTGGAATTTCATGCGGCCGGCCCCGATCACGGTCGGCGCCGCGTCCAGCGCATCGGTCTTCCAGACCAGGATCACGCGGTCTTCGCCACGTGCCTGCAGGCCGGCGATCTGCTTGCCGTCGGGCGACAGGGACAGGCTGGAGACGTCGGGGAATGCGGCCATCTGTTCGATGGTCGGCACGGTCGGCCTGGCCAGCGCGGGCAGCGGGGACGCCAGTGCGATCGCCAGTGCGGCGAGGCCCAAGGATTTCAAACGCATCAACTACTCCTTCCTGGAACATTCGGTAGGCAAAAAAAAACCGCCGCCCGAAGCCGGGCGGCGGTCCTGTACTGCTATCAGAAGCTCTTGCTGATGTTCACGAAGTAGGTACGGCCGACGTAGTCATAGCCGCTGTACAGCGGGGCGTTGCCGACCCGGTTGTACGCACCCGACGAGATCACCGGCGGCTCTTCGTTACGCAGGTTGCGCACGCCAGCGATCACCGACCAGGTGTCGGCCTTGTACTCGGCCGACAGCGAGTGCAGGAAGTAGCTGGCCACGTCGAACTTGTAGACCGAGGTTGCCGGGTCCAGTTCGTAGTAGTCGTAGCTCTGCATCGCGTTGATCCACTCCAGGCCGTAGCGGACGCGCCACTTGTCCCAGCTGTAGACCACGTCCAGCGTGCCGGTCATGTCCGGGGTGTTGAGCATGCCGTTGTAGTCGATCAGCGGATCGTCCTGGAACAGCTTGTTGGACTGTTCGAGGAAGCGGGTGAGCTGTGCGGTGGCACGCAGGGCGCCCGGACCGATGTCGCGGGTGTAGCGCAGGGTGTAGTCCAGGCCGCGCACGTTGTCGTTGGCCAGGTTGACGTAGCTGTCATGCACGGTCAGCGCGTTGTTGACCGGGTTGCGCGCGTCCACCAGGCGGCAGAAGCCACCACCATCGCGGAAGTCCGGGCTGTTGTAGCACAGGTCCAGGATGTTGGCGCCACCGGCGCGCGAGACGCCGTTCTCGACCTTGATGTCGAAGTAGTCCACGGCCAGCGAGAAGTCGCCCCACGAGGCCGGGGTCTCCGGCTGCAGCACGATGCCACCGGTGAAGTTCTTCGAGGTTTCCGCCTTCAGGCCGCTTTCGGCGCCGCCGGCCTGGATGACCGCGACCGACTGGGTGGCCTGGAAGTCAGGTGCCAGGCCTTCCGAGGCGCAGTTGCGCGCCAGCGGGGTGCCCGGGTCGTTGCCCCAGGTGTTGCAGGGGTCGACCTGGTTGCTCAGGAAGCCGCTGGTGGCGCCCAGGAACTGTTCGAACAGCGCCGGAGCGCGGTACGAGGTGCCGTAGGACGCACGGAACGACACCCAGCTGACCGGGGTCCACAGGCCGCCGATCTTGTAGGTCTGGTCCGAACCGTAGGAGTCGTAGTCGGTCCAACGCGCGGAGGCGTTGAAGGTCAGCTCCTCGGCACCGGTCACGCCCGACAGCACCGGCACTTCCAACTCGCCGAACACTTCCTTCACCGCGTCCTTGCCGCGGGTCGGGGTGGACGAGGTCAGGTTGTACAGGTTGTTGTTGATCGAATCGATCGACGGGGTGTCGTCGATCTTGGCGCGGCGGTACTCGGCACCGATGGCGGCCTGGACATCACCGTGCGGCAGCGAGAACAGCGGGCCGCTGAAGGAGATGTTGGCAGTGGTTTCGGTGTACAGGGTGTTGCCGGTGACCGGGCGGAACACGTAGTTCACCCAGTCGCGCGGCAGCTCGCCGCCGATCACGGCGCTGGTCAGGCGCGGTGCGGCAACGCAGCCATTGGACGGGTCCACGCAGCTGAAGCCACCGGCGCCGTTGGAGACCACGCGCAGGCTCTGGTTCAGGCGGTCGGTCAGGAACGACTGCATGGTGTAGTCGGCGTCCGAGCGCGCATGGCTCAGGTAGAAGTCGTAGTCCCAGGTGTCGCTGACGTGGCCACGCACGCCCGCGGTGCCCTTGAAGAAGTCGACCTTCTGCGAGCTCTTGTCGTTGCCGAAGCCGATGAAGGCGCGCACGCCCACGCCGCCGCCGAAGTTCGACGAAGCCAGGTTGGCCGGGATCAGCGGGCTGCCGCGCAGGTAGTCCAGCGACAGCTGGCGGTAACCGGTCTGTTCGGACTCACGGCGGCTGCCGAGCAGTTCGCCGTAGAACTCGGCGTCGCCCATGAAGCCCAGGTCGTAACCGCCCTGCAGGTAGGCGGTGTGGGTTTCGGCACCGGAGATCAGCGAACGGTTCAGGGTGCGCGGGTCGAAGGTGTCGCGGATGTTGCTGTTGGTGGTCTGGCCACCGCCCACGCCTTCAAAACCGACCAGGCCGGTGCTGACCGCCGAGTTCGGGCGCCAGCGGTTGAAGGTGGTGCCACGCGCGCCTGCGGCGGCAACGCCGGTCAGGTTCTGGGTACCGATGGTGTTGATGGTGACGCCGTTGGAGCCGGTGCCGGTGATCGGGTAGCACTTCGGCTGGCCGGTCAGCGGGTCGATGGTGTCGGCACCACCCCAGCCGCCGCCGGTGGGCAGGCGACGGTAGTCCGTGTTGCAGCGGGTCCATTCGCGGTCGTTGAGGGTCAGCGCGTCGCGGTTGTAGTACTCGTACGAGCCGGAGATGTGGCCCGAGGAACCGGTCTTGCCGGCCACGATCGCGTAGCGGCGCTCTTCACCGCCACCACCGTCGGTGGCGGTCTGGCGCGCTTCGAAGGTGACGCCGTCGATCTTGCTCTTGGTGATGATGTTGATGACGCCGGCAACCGCGTCGGAGCCGTAGATCGACGAGGCGCCGTCCTTCAGCACTTCCACGCGGTCGACGATGGCGTCGGGCAGCACGTTCAGGTCGGTGGCGCCGACCGAACCGCGCGAGCCGGCCGGTGCGATGCGGCGGCCGTTCATCAGGATCAGGGTGCGGGTCGGACCCAGGCCACGCAGGCCCACGGTGTTGGCGCCCGGGCCGCCGTTGGTGACGTAGCCGCCGTACGCGTTGTTGATCTGCGCGGCACCGGCGGTGACGGCGGTGCTCTGCAGCACGCCGGCGGTCGACTGGAAGCCGGCCAGGGTGGTTTCTTCGCGGGTGATGACCTGGACCGGCGAGACCGAGTTGAACACGTCACGGCTGATGCGCGAACCGGTAACGGTCACGGCTTCCAGATTGGTGGCCTTGGCCTTGGCCGCTTCTTCAGCGGTCTGGGTCGAGCTGGCGCTGTCCTGCGCATAAGCGGAAGCGGACGCTCCCAGCACCAGCACGCTGGCCAGTGCGAAGCTCAGCGGGTTACGGCTGAGCGACTTGCGATTCATCATCTGTGGATCCCCTTGGAACGGATGTGTCGTCAAAACCCCGGTGACTGCGACCTGCGGCGCCGAGGTGGCGGGCGATCTGCGATGGGTGTCTTGCCCCTGAATATCAGCTTCACGTGCTGATGACTTGAAGTTAACACACCCTTAACGCGGCCTGTCAACTATTCATCAGGAAGTCATAAAGACAGGATAGGCAAATGAAAGATTTCATTCTCATTTGCAATGCAACTACCTGTTTATGAAGGACCTTCTATTGGTTTTGCCTGAAACCAATTTTTCAATACTGTGACGTATGCACGGTTTAGTTTTTGGCCGGATGCGCCATCCGAATCCGTAGATGTCTGCGTGATGACCGGTCGGGGCGCTACAGGACAGGCCTCGGACAACGCAGGACAGTCCCCCGCGCCCGTCGGTCGGCTGCTCTATCATGGGCAGCTTCCCGCAATGCTTTTCCGGAGTGCCCGCAGTGAGTGCCAGCCCGTCTCGACGTCCCCATGCCAGCCAGGTGCAGAAGGGGCTGTCCCTTCATCCGCGCGTCCGCAACGTGATCGCGGTCGGGTCGGGCAAGGGCGGGGTGGGCAAGTCCACCACGGCGGTGAACCTGGCGGTGGCGCTGGCAAAGCTCGGGGCCCGGGTCGGCCTGCTGGACGCGGACATCTACGGCCCCAGCGTGCCGATGATGCTGGGCCTGAGCGGCCGTCCGGAAAGCCCGGACAACAAGTCGATCGAGCCGCTGCGTGCGTTCGGGGTGGAGACCATGTCGATCGGCTACCTGATCGAGGACGAGACACCGATGATCTGGCGCGGCCCCATGGCGACCTCGGCCATGACCCAGTTCTTCAACGACACCCTGTGGGACGACCTGGACTACCTCCTGATCGACCTGCCGCCAGGCACCGGCGACATCCAGCTGACCCTGACCCAGAAGATTCCGCTGGCCGGCGCGGTGATCGTCACCACCCCGCAGGACATCGCCACGCTGGATGCGAAAAAGGCGCTGAAGATGTTCGAAAAGGTGGAAGTGCCGGTGCTGGGCATCGTCGAGAACATGGCCGTGCACACCTGCAGCAACTGCGGCCAGGTCGAGCACCTGTTCGGCGACGGCGGTGGCGAGCGCATGGCGGCGCAGTACGGCGTGCCGCTGCTGGGCTCGCTGCCGCTGGACATCGGCATCCGCGAACAGGGCGATGTCGGCACCCCGATCACCGCCGCCGCGCCGGACTCCCCGGCCGCGCAGGCCTACCTGCGTGCCGCGCAGCGGCTGGTGGAAGAGGTGGCCAAGCGCCCGCGCGCCAGCATCCCGATCCTGTCCTCGCTGCTCTGAGCTGTTTAGAATCAGTGCCCACCGCGCCCCACACCCAGGACCCCCATGAGCATCAAGAGTGACCGCTGGATCCGCCGCATGTCCGAACAGCACGGCATGATCGAGCCGTTCGAAGCGGGCCAGGTCAAGCAGGCCAACGGCCAGCGCATCGTCAGCTACGGCACTTCGAGCTACGGCTACGACGTGCGCTGCTCGCGCGAGTTCAAGGTGTTCACCAACATCAACTCCACGATCGTCGACCCCAAGCATTTCGACCCGGGCAGCTTCGTGGACATCGTCGGCGACGAATGCATCATTCCGCCGAACAGCTTTGCGCTGGCGCGCACCGTGGAGTATTTCCGCATTCCGCGCGACACCCTGGTGGTGTGCCTGGGCAAGAGCACCTACGCGCGCTGCGGGATCATCGTCAACGTGACCCCGCTGGAGCCGGAGTGGGAAGGCCACGTCACCCTGGAATTCAGCAACACCACGCCGCTGCCGGCGCGCATCTACGCCAACGAAGGCGTGGCGCAGATGTTGTTCTTCCAGGCCGACAGCGACGACGTCTGCGAGACCTCGTACAAGGACCGCGGTGGCAAGTACCAGGGCCAGACCGGCGTGACCCTGCCGCGCACCTGATGTAGCGCCGGGCTCTGCCCGGCTGACGCAAACAAAAAAAGCGCGGATCGCTCCGCGCTTTTTTGTGTCCGCCGAACGCGTTATTTCCCGCGACCGAACAACAGCCCGATCCCCACCGCCACCAGGATCACCGGCCACCAGGTAAGGATCAGGCGACCGAGGTTCATGTTGGTCCAGCCCAGGTTGCTGGCCAGCAGGAACAGGCCGACGAGGATCAGGACGATGGCAGCGACGAGGTTGGAGCGCATCAGGGGCAGGGTCCGCTTAGGGCTGGGGCGAATATCCTAGCCGTTCCTTCCACATCGCGACATGCTCTTTGAGCACCGCGTCGTCGAACTTGCGCGGCTGGCCGTTGCCCCACACCGGGCCCGGCCACAGCGGATCGCCGTTATGCCGACCGACCACATGGAAATGCAGCTGCGGCACGATGTTGCCGAGCGTGGCGATGTTGATCTTCTCGACCCCGTCGGTGCCCTTGAGGGCCCGGCTGGCGCGGGACAGTTCAATGCGCAGTTTGTCCTGCTGGTCGCCGCTCAGCTCCATCCATTCGGTGATGCCGGTCACGCGCGGCACCAGCACCAGCCAGGGGAAACGTTCGTCGTTCATCAACCGCACTTGCGACAGCGGGCCTTCGTCCACCAGTACGCTGTTGGCGGCCAGGCGTGAATCCAGTTCAAAATCGCTCATCCAAGATGCTCCGAAAAGAAGTCCAGGGTGCGTTGCAGCGCCAGGGCGGCGCTGTCTGGATCATACGCGTGTCCGACGCTGCGATTGAAGGCGTGGTCGGCCGGGTAGACGAAGGTGGCCATCTGCGGCAGCTTTTCGCGGTGGGCCTGGACGGCTTCGGGCGGAATGCTCTTGTCCTGGGCGCCGAAGTGGAACATGACCGGGGCCTTGGCCGGCTCATCCAGGAACTGGGTGTTGCGCGCGCCGTAGTAGCTGACCGAGGGCAGGCCCAGGCGCAGGGCCGCGAGCAAGGCAACGCTGCCGCCCCAGCAGTAGCCCACCGTGCCGACCTTGCCGGACGGGGTCAGCCGCGAAGCGGCCGCGCGGACCACCTCCAGCGCCTTTTCCATGCCCAGCGCGGTGACATGCGCCAGGCCCTGCTTCACCCCGTCCGGGTCGTAGGGCAGGGCGTCGGGATCGGCCCCGGTGCCGTCCAGCAGGTCGAAGAACGAAGGCGCCAGCACCGCATAACCTTCGGCGGCGAAGCCCTCTGCCACCTCGCGGATATGTGCGTTGGCGCCGAAGATCTCCTGGATGACCACCAAGCCCCCGCGCGGCTTGCCTTCCGGCAGGGCCTGCCAGGCCCGGACCGGGCCATGATGCGTATCGAACGTAATCCACTCACCCATTGCCGGACTCCGATTGGTTCAGGCGTTCATTATCGGGCCCGGCCGGGTTAGCGGGGCGTCGCGGCCATGCACGCCTTGGCGGTTGGCCTTGCCCGGACAGTCGATGCATTCAGGGCCGAGGCCCCAACGCCGGTATACTTGCCGCCGTTTCCGGCCCCAGGTCCCCACGCCATTCCGGCATGGGCCCAGGCCCCCAGAGTCCCGCGATCCATGTCCCAGCTGAACCCCAAAGTCGGCTTCGTCAGCCTTGGCTGCCCGAAGGCCCTTGTCGATTCCGAGCGCATCCTCACCCAGCTGCGGGCCGAGGGTTACGACATCGTTCCCTCCTACGATTCGGCCGACGTGGTGGTGGTCAACACCTGTGGCTTCATCGATTCGGCGGTGACCGAGTCGCTGGACGCGATCGGCGAGGCGATGAACGCCAACGGCAAGGTGATCGTCACCGGCTGCCTGGGCAAGCGCCCGGAAGAGATCCGCAAGGCCTATCCAGACGTGCTGGCGGTGTCCGGCCCGCAGGACTACACCAGCGTGATGGAGGCGGTGCATGCCGCGCTGCCGCCCAAGCACGACCCGTTCGTGGACCTGGTTCCGGACTACGGCATCAAGCTGACCCCGCGTCACTATGCCTATCTGAAGATTTCCGAAGGCTGCAACCACCATTGCAGCTTCTGCATCATTCCCTCGATGCGCGGCAAGCTGGTCTCGCGCCCGGTGGACGAGGTGCTGCGCGAAGCCGAGCGGCTGGTGCGCGGCGGGGTCAAGGAGCTGCTGGTGGTCTCGCAGGACACCTCGGCCTATGGCGTGGACGTGAAGTACGCCGAGCGCATGTGGCGCGACAAGGCCTACCAGACCCGCATGAAGTCGCTGTGCGAAGGGCTGTCCGAACTGGATGCCTGGACCCGCATGCACTACGTGTACCCGTATCCGCACGTGGACGACGTGGTGCCGCTGATGGCCGAGAACCGGATCCTGCCCTACCTGGACATTCCGTTCCAGCACGCCACCCCGCGCATCCTGAAGCTGATGAAGCGCCCGGGCGCGGTCGACAAGACCCTCGAGCGCGTGCAGCGCTGGCGCCAGCTGTGCCCGGACATCACCGTGCGCTCGACCTTCATCGTTGGCTTCCCCGGCGAAACCGAGGCCGAGTTCGAAGAGCTGCTGTCGTTCCTGGACGAGGCGCAGCTGGACCGCGTGGGTGCCTTCGCCTACTCGCCGGTGACGGGTGCCACCGCCAACGACCTGCCCGGCGCGGTGCCGGAAGAAGTGAAGCAGGAGCGCCTGGCGCGCTTCATGGCCCGCCAGGCGGAGATTTCCGCCGCGCGACTGGAGGCGAAGATCGGCACGGTGCAGCAGTGCCTGGTCGATGCGATTGAAGACGGCATCGCCGTGGCCCGCTCCAAGGCCGATGCGCCGGAGATCGACGGCCTGGTGCACATCCAGAACGCCGACGAGGCGAAGCTGCGAGTGGGCCAGTTCGTGAATGTGGAGATCACCGAGAGCGACGACCACGACCTTTACGGCGATGCGCTGATCGAGGCGAACGCCGTGGGCCGTCAGCTCGACCTCAAGGTGTTGTGATCGACGCGGCCGCCCCTGCGGCGGCCGGAGCCGGCGCCGAGCCTGAAAAAGTGGCTGCGGCGCGGCGACGTTTTGTTGCACCCGCGCGCGATGAAGTTGATCGCGGGTGCTTCACGCATGCGCTGTTCGCCGGCATGGCGGAGTACCACGATCTGTTGGTTGCCGATGCGTGGCCGACCGTGTTGGCGCTTGATGAGCGCCTTGCGCTGGCAGGCAAGCGGCTGGTGGCGCAGGACGAGAGCCTGCTGGCCGACGGCCAGCACTACGAACAGCGCATCGCACTGGGGCGTATTGCTACGCGTGCCGAGAACTGGCACGACCTGTTCAACGCGCTGGTCTGGGCGCGCTACCCGGCAATCAAACAGGCGCTCAATGCGCGGCAGTGCGAGCGTATCCAGGCCAATGGGCCGAACGTGCGCGACCGCGCGCAGGCGGCGCTGACCCAGTTCGACGAAACCGGCGTGATCGTGCGGGTGGAGGGGCCGGCGATGCTGCATGCCTGGGATCGGCATGATTGGCAGGCGTTGTTCGTGGAGGGTGCCGCTGCATGGCAGGACGGCCGAATGGCGGTGTCGGGTGTCATCGGCCACGCACTGATGGAACAGGCACTGCTACCCGGCCGTTTGCTGGTCGGCAAGTGCGTGGTGGTGCAGGGCAACGATGACGGGCAGGCGGTGCAGCAGGTGGCCGAGGCCATCGAGAGGGGCGACCTGCTCAACGATCCGCTGGAGCTGCGGCCGTTGCCGTTGATGGGCATCCCGGGCTGGCATGCCCGCCAGGATGCGGCGTTCTTCGCGCAGATCGACTATTTCCGGCCGTTGCGGGACGGCAGGAAGTACCCGTCGATTCAATCTGCGCGGTAATCCACCGCCACCACCGCAAACCCGGTCCGCCCGCTCGGCAGCTCCACCTCGAACTCATCGTCCACGCGCTTCTTCAACAACGCGCGCGCCAGCGGCGAATCGATGCTGATCCACCCGGCGCCGGCATCGGTTTCATCCGGTCCTACGATCCGGTAACGGCTCACATCGCCGCTGTCCACGTTCTCCAGCTCCACCCATGCACCGAAGAACACCGCCTGCGGATCGGTCGGCACGGTGTCGACCACGCGCAGCGATTCCAGCCGCTTGGTCAGGTAACGCACGCGACGGTCGATCTCGCCCAGCTGCTTCTTGCGGTAGGTGTACTCGGCATTTTCCGAGCGATCACCCTCAGCCGCCGCAGCGGCCAGCGCTTTCACTACCTCCGGCCGCCGCACCCGCCACAGCTCGTCCAGCTCGGCCTTCAGGCGCTGGTGCCCCTGCGCGGTGATCAGCGCCGTACTTTTTTCCGCCGGCGGACGCCAACGCGACATCAGCGCTTGCCGCCGAAGATGCCGCCCAGGATCCCGCGCACGATCTGGTTGCCCAGCTTGGTGCCCACCGTCCGGGTGGTCTGCTTGGCCATCGTCTCGATCATGCCCTGGCGCCGCTTGGTGCCGAAGATCGCATCCTTGATCGACTGCCCGAAGCCACCTTCCTGTTCCTCGTCCTGCTGCCGCGTGCGTGCCTTCGGTGCATCGGCCTGTTCCACCGCCTTGGCCGCGCGCTGGGCCAGCAGCTCGGCGGCCGATTCGCGGTTCACTGCGGTGTCGTAGCGGGTACCGACCGGGCTGCCGGCACGCACCTGGGCACGTTCGGCGTCGGTAATGGCGCCCATGCGGCAGCGCGGCGGCGCGATCCGGGTCTGCTGCACCGGCGAGGGAATGCCCTTGTCCTGCAGGGTGGATACCAGCGCCTCACCGGTGCCCAGCTGCGACAGCGCCGCCACCACGTCGAGCTTGGGGTTCGGTACGAAGGTTTCCGCAGCGATCTTCACTGCCTTCTGGTCGCGCGGGGTAAACGCACGCAGCGCATGCTGCACGCGGTTGCCGAGCTGGCCCAGGATATTGGCCGGTACGTCATCGGGGAACTGCGAGCAGAAGTACACGCCCACGCCCTTGGAGCGGATCAGTCGCACCACCTGCTCGATCCGCTGCACCAGCGCGGCCGGGGCGTCGTCGAACAGCAGGTGCGCTTCGTCGAAGATGAAGACCAGCTTGGGCTTCTCCAGATCGCCCACTTCCGGCAGCGTCTCGAACAGCTCCGAGAGCAGCCACAGCAGGAAGGTCGAATACAGGCGCGGCTTCAGCACCAGCTGATCGGCGGCCAGGATTCCGATCACGCCGCGACCGTCATGGTTGACCCGCATCAGGTCGGCCAGTTCCAGCGCCGGCTCGCCGAAGAACGCCTCGCCGCCATCCTGCGCCAGGCGCAGCAGCGCACGCTGGATCGCCGCCACGGTCTGCGCGCTCACCAGCCCGTACTCGGTGGAGATGTCCTTGCGCTCGTCGGCGACCAGGCCGAGCAGGGCGCGCAGGTCGTCCAGGTCGAGCAGCAGCAGGCCACGGTCGTCGGCCAGTTTGAACACGATGTCCAGGACCCCGGCCTGGGTGTCGTTGAGCTCCAGGATGCGCGCCAGCAGGGTCGGGCCCATTTCGCTGACGGTGGTGCGTACCGGGTGGCCGAGCTTGCCGTACAGGTCCCAGAAGAGGGTCGGGCTGCCGGCCGGCGCGTAGTCGGCCACGCCGATCTCCTGCGCACGCTGCAGCAGCGCCTCGGTCCCCGTGCCGGGCACCGCCAGGCCGGAGACGTCGCCCTTCACATCAGCCAGGAACACCGGCACGCCGATCCGCGAGAATCCTTCGGCCAGGGTCATCAGGGTGACCGTCTTGCCGGTACCGGTGGCACCGGCCACCAGGCCATGCCGGTTGCCCAGCTTCGGCAGCAGGGTCACGGGGATGTCGTCGGTGATGCCTTTGCCGAGCAGGATCGGATCCATGGTCAACTCCCTGAGTGGACGGCCTGTGTGAATGGGGAGGATTCTAAACCCGAGCGGGTGCAGGCGGGCTGACCGGGTTGCCCCGGTACAAGCGGCACGGCTACTCTGCCCTGTCTTTCGCCCACAGTGCCAAAAATGCCCGTTCCTGTCCTGCTTGCCCGTGGTTGGCCGTTGTTGGCGCTCGCGTCCCTGATCTCCTTCGCGCCCGAGGCCCATGCCCAGCGGGTCTCCGCCCGCGACAAGGCGAAGATCGAGGTGCTGCAGCAGCGCATGACCGCCGCCGAGAAGCGCTACGCCGACGCACTCGTGCTGGTCACCAATGCCGACCCCAAGGGCAAGAACGAAGGCGACGCCGCGCTGGAGGACATGGAAGACGTGATCAGCGACTGCGTGGCCCAGAAGGGCTGCCAGGTCAGCAACCTGCTGGTGACCTACAAGCGGCTGCTCAAGAACAACGCCGACACCCGCGACAGCGACGACAGCGACGTGATCGCCAACGATGGCGGCCTGCTCGAAGCCGACCCGGACCACGTCGGTCCGCTGGCTGCAGACGTGCCCGAAGCCGCACGCGCGGCCGCGCTGCTCAACGACAAGCGCCACGCCTTCGACAACATGGTCGAGTACAACCCGGCGGTGCAGGCCGGCATCCGCCGCTGGCTGACCGACATGCGCCCGGCGTTGATGAACACCTATGAGAACTACCAGACCCTGCGCGCAGTGATGTGGCCGGAGTGGGAGAAGCGCGGCCTGCCCGAGGCGCTGCTGTTCGGGATCATGGCCAAGGAATCCAACGGGCGCGTGCACGCGTCCTCGCGCGCCGGCGCCGCCGGCCTGATGCAGTTCATGCCGGCCACCGGCCGCCGCTTCGGGCTGGGCCCGGATGGCACCGGCTTCGACACCCGCTTCGACGCGCGCAGCGCCGCTGAGGCCAGCGCCAGCTACCTCAACGAGCGCATGCGCGAGCTCAACAACAATGTGGAACTGTCGCTGGCCGGCTACAACGGCGGCGAAGGCCGTGCGGGGCGCGTGTACCGCCAGAATGTCGGCCAGAGCTTCTGGGTGGACAACGTGTACAACCAGTTCCCGGCCGAAACCAAGGACTACGTGCCGATGGTGATCGCCGCGGCCTGGATCTACCTGCACCCGCAGCAGTACGGCGTCGACTTCCCCAAGGTCAGCGCGCAGCCGGCCACGATCCGCCTGGCCAAGTCCACCACCATCTATGAGCTGACCATCTGCCTGGGCAGCACCGGCACCCGCGACGGCTACATGCGCGCGCTGCGCAACCTCAACCCGCGCTACGAGGCCGATGGCTGGATCCCGGCCGGCACGATCATCAACGCCACCACCCGCATCGCCGGCCTGTACAACCGCTACTGCGTGAGCGGCCCGCGCGCCGACCTGGCACGCACGTTGATCACCGCCGACCTCAACGCCGCCATCGTCCGCCCGACGGCCGCCAGCTACACCGGCAACGTCGCGGTGGGCAGCGTGGTGCCGATGGCCGGCGTGCAGTCCAGCACCCCGGTACCGACCGCACCGGCCGCGCCGGTGGCCGTGCCGGCCGCCAAGGCCAAGCCCAAGGCGGTGAAGAGCCACAAGGTCGGCAAGGGCGAGACCCTGGGCCGGATTGCCGACAAGTTCGACTGCGACGTGCGCGAGCTGGCCAGGGCCAACGGGCTGAAGGCGCCGGCGTACGCGCTGCGCCAGGGCCAGTCGATCAAGCTGCAGGGCTGCGGCAAATAACCCCCGAGGGACTACAGATGGACATCACCGCAATCAACGACATGTTCGCCAACATCCGCGAGAACACCGACTGGGATCTCAACGGTGACCTGGTGTGGGGCTACTTCTTCGTCAACACGACGCCCGAGCCGCTGCACGGCCTGGCCAAGGTGCTGGAAGGGCAGGGCTACACCGTGGTGGAAGTGTTCGAGCCGGAGCTGGAAGCCGACGAGGCGCCGTACCACGTGCTGCACGTGGAGCGGATCGAAGTGCACAGCGAAGCTTCGCTGGACCAGCGCAACCACGAGCTGCAGGCAGTGGCCGAAGCCAACGGCGTAGAAGATTACGACGGCATGGACGTAGGGCCCGTCGAGTTCGCGCACGACCCGGACAACCGCTGAAACAAGACGCCCCGCGAAAGCGGGGCGTTTTTCATGGTGCGTAGTGGCACGCCACGCGTGTCAGCACGTCACCGCAACGTAGCAAGTGCTTGTCCGAGTTTGACAGCATGCTCCGCATCCAGGTGCGGCGCGAACTCCGCCACGCCCGGCGGCAACAACACGATCACCGTGGACCCGTAGTTGAACCGCGCCATCTCGGCGAACCGCTCCAGGGTAATGCCCTTCCCGCGGTAATCCTTGCGGGTAATCCGGTCCCCATAGGCCGGAATCTCTTCTCCGCCCCACACCGTTTCCACGCCCGACACCAGCAGCGCGCCCACCATCACCTGCACCATCGGGCCGAAGTCGGTGTCGAAGTGGCACACCAGCCGCTCGTTGCGGGCGAACAGTCCCGGCACGTTGTTCACCGCTGCCGGGCCCACGCTGAACAAGCGGCCCGGTACATGCACGGTTTCGCGCAGGGTGCCGGTCCACGGCATGTGCACGCGGTGGTAGTCCTTCGGCGAGAGGTACACGGTGGCGAACAGCCCGTGGCGGAACACCTCGGCATCGCCCGCATCGCCCAGCAGCTCTGCCGCAGTGAACGACTGGCCCTTGGCCTGGAAGATGTTGCCGTCTTCGATCGCGCCCAGCTGGCTGATCCGGCCGTCGGCCGGCATTACCAGGGTGCGGGCATCGGCGTCGGGGACGCGCGCGCCCGGCTTCAGGGCGCGGGTGAAGAACTGGTTGAAGGTGGGGTAGCTGCGCGGGTCCGGGTTGGCCGCCTCGGCCAGGTTCACCCCGAACTTTTCGGTCACCGTGTCGATCAGCCAGCGCGAGATCCGCGGGTTGCTGGAATACGCCAGGCGCCGCGCCATCGACGACAGCAGGCGGTGGGGCAGGACGTAGCTCAGCGTGGTGGTCAGGCTCATGGGGCGGATTTCTCGGTCAACAGGTTCAGGTCGCGGGCAATCGCCTGCGCATTGAAAGGAGGGCGGATCAGGCCGGCCAGGTTGCCGTCCGGGTCCAGCACGGCCAGGCTGGCCGAATGTTCCAGGGTGTAGTCCTGGGGGTTGGTTTCGAAGTCCTTGCCCGGCACCTTCTGGAACACGAAGCCCAGCGAGGTGGCGAACCGCTCCAGCGAAGGCACGTCGGCGGTGGCGGCCAGGGTGCCCTTGTGGAAGGCGTGCACGTACTCGCCCAGCCGGGCCGGGGTGTCGCGCTCGGGGTCGACCGAGACGAACACCAGCCGCGGGCGCAGGGTGTCCGGCAGGGTTTCCCACTGCTTCTGGGCCTGGGCCAGGTCGGCCAGGGTGGTCGGGCAGATGTCGGGGCAGGCCAGGAAGCCCAGGAACACCAGGGTCCAGTGGCCCTTGAGCTCGCCGGGGATCAGCCGGGTGCCGTCGGACTGGCCCAGGTTGAAGTCCGGCAGCGGGCGCGGCTGCGGATAGAAGGTGATCGACTCGGTGGCCGGGCGGTTGCCGGTCGGCGCGGGCCCGAACACTTTCTGGGCCACGACCAGGCCCAGACCGGCGGCCAGCGCGATGAGCAGGATGATGCCGACATTGCGATTGAACATGTAAGCCCGTTCCCGAAGGGGGCCACCATGATAGGGGATGGGGCGGCGGCCGCACCGTTTCGACTGCAACGGATGCCGTGCTGCGCCGCAGCGCCTATAATCTGGGGCCACTTTGTCTGTTGCCCTGCCATGACCGCCGAAACGGCCGCCGAACTCCATACGATCATCGACCTGATCCGCTACGGCACCAGCCGTTTCAACGCCGCCGGGCTGACCTTCGGGCACAGCTATGACAACGCCCTGGACGAAGCCACCCAGCTGGTCCTGCACGCCCTGCACCTGCCGCACGACCTCGGCCCGGCCTATGGCCAGGCCCGCGTGCTGCGTGA
The DNA here is from genome assembly GCF_031834615.1 of Stenotrophomonas aracearum. Taxonomy (NCBI): domain Bacteria; kingdom Pseudomonadati; phylum Pseudomonadota; class Gammaproteobacteria; order Lysobacterales; family Lysobacteraceae; genus Stenotrophomonas; species Stenotrophomonas aracearum. The sequence goes on along the minus strand of NZ_CP115543.1, from coordinate 2,901,707 downwards.
AGAGAAGCTGCAGGTGCTGGACCTGTTCCAGCGCCGCATCGACGAGCGCATTCCGGCCGCCTACCTGACCGGTGAGGCGTGGTTCGCCGGCCTGAGCTTCAAGAGCGACACGCGCGCCCTGGTGCCGCGTTCGCCGATTGCCGAGTTGATCGAATCCGGCTTCGAACCGTGGCTGGCTGGCCGTGACGTCACCCGCGCGCTGGACCTGTGCACCGGCTCGGGCTGCATCGCCATCGCCATGGGCCACTACTACCCGAACTGGGAAGTGGACGGCGTGGACCTGAGCGACGAGGCGCTGAGCCTGGCCGAAGAGAACAAGGAACGCCTGCAGGCGCACAACGTGACCCTGCTCAAGTCCGACCTGTTCAACGGCCTGACCGGTCGTCACTACGACCTGATCGTGACCAACCCGCCGTACGTCACCAACGACGAAACCGACGCGCTGCCGCAGGAGTACTCGTATGAGCCCGAAATGGGCCTGCGTGCCGGCGACGACGGCCTGGACCTGGTCCTGAAGATCCTGCGCGACGCCCCGCTGCACCTGAGCGAAGACGGCCTGCTGATCTGCGAAGTAGGCGAGTCCGAACAGCACCTGATCAAGCTGCTGCCGGAGGTGGATTTCGCCTGGGTCGAGTTCAAGGTCGGCCAGATGGGCATCTTCGCGGTCGAATGCCGCGAGCTGATCGCGCACAGTGCCCGCATCACCGAACTGGCGGCACAACGGCCGTGAGTTCCAACACCTTCGGCAAGCTGCTTTCGGTCACCACCTTCGGCGAATCGCACGGTCCGGCGATCGGCTGCGTGATCGACGGCTGCCCGCCGGGGCTGGAGATCGGTGCCGACGAGTTCGCCCACGACCTGCAGCGTCGCGCCACCGGCAAGAGCCGGCACACCTCGGCGCGCCGCGAGGCCGACGAGGTCGAGATCCTCTCGGGAGTGTACGAAGGCCGCACCACCGGTACCCCCATCGCGCTGCTGATCCGCAACACCGACCAGCGCAGCAAGGACTACAGCAACATCGCCCAGCAGTTCCGCCCGGGCCATGCCGACTACAGCTACTGGCAGAAGTACGGCATCCGCGACCCGCGCGGTGGCGGCCGCTCGTCCGCGCGTGAAACGACCATGCGCGTGGCCGCCGGCGTGATCGCCAAGAAGTGGCTGCTGCAGCGCTACGGGGTGACCGTGCGCGGCTACCTCTCGCAGCTGGGCGAGATCACCCCGACCGGGCACGACTGGTCGGCGGTGGAAGACAACCCGTTCTTCTGGCCGGTGGCCGAGCAGGTGCCTGCGCTGGAAACCTACATGGACGCGCTGCGCAAGTCCGGCGACTCGGTCGGCGCGCGGGTCAACGTGGTCGCCGACGGCGTGCCGCCGGGGTGGGGCGAGCCGATCTACGGCAAGCTCGACGGCGAACTGGCCGCGGCGTTGATGAGCATCAATGCGGTCAAGGGCGTGGAGATCGGCGACGGCTTCGCCAGCGCCGCGCAGAAGGGCACCGAACACCGCGACCTGATCACGCCGGAAGGCTTCGCCAGCAACCATGCCGGCGGCATCCTCGGCGGCATTTCCACCGGCCAGCAGGTCACCGCCTCGATCGTGCTCAAGCCGACCTCCAGCCTGCGCCTGCCCGGCGCGACGGTGGACGCCAGCGGCGCGGCCGTGGAGGTCATCACCACCGGTCGCCACGATCCCTGCGTGGGCATCCGTGCCACCCCCATTGCCGAGGCGATGATGGCGCTGGTGCTGATGGACCAGGCGCTGCGCCACCGCGCCCAGTGCGGCGACGTGGGCGAAATCACCCCGCGCATTCCGGGGTCCATCGATGGCTGAAACGCGGCCGAAGGTCTGGGTGAGCCAGCCGCTGTTCGATGACGTCATCGAACAGCTCGGGCAGCATTTCGATCTCACCACGACCGACGCCGTGACCCGCTACACCCCGGAATCCCTGGCCGCGCAGCTGGCCGGGGTCGACGGCGCACTGATCACCCTCAATGAGCGCGTGGGTGCGGCGGAAGTGGCGCAGGCGCCGCAGCTGCGCGCCATCGCGAACGTGGGGGTGGGCTACAACAACCTGGACCTGGACGCGCTCAGCGCGGCCGGCATCCTGGCCAGCAACACGCCCGACGTCCTCACCGAAACCACCGCCGACCTCGGCTTCGCGCTGCTGATGGCGACCGCGCGTCGCATCACCGAATCCGAGCGCTGGCTGCGCGAGGGCCAGTGGGGGCAATGGTCGTTCCAGACCATGCTCGGCGCGGACATCCACGGCAGCACGCTGGGCATCCTCGGCATGGGCCGGATCGGGCAGGGCATTGCCCGCCGCGGCGCGCTGGGCTTCGGCATGCGCGTGCTGTACCACAACCGTTCGCGCCTGCCCGAGGCCACCGAAGCGGAGGTGGGCGCGCAGTACGTGGACCTGGACACGCTGCTCGCGCAGGCCGACCACCTCGTGCTCGTGCTGCCGTACAGCGCGTCTTCGCACCACATCATCGACGCGGCCGCGCTGGCGAAGATGAAGCCCACCGCCACCCTGGTGAACATCGCCCGTGGCGGCATCGTCGACGAACTGGCCCTGGCCGACGCGCTGGCGCACGGCCGCCTGGCTGCGGCGGGGCTGGACGTGTTCGAAGGCGAACCCACCGTGCGCCCGGAACTGCTGGCGCTGCGCAACATCGTGCTGACCCCGCATATCGGCAGTGCCAGCCAGGCCACGCGCCGGGCGATGGTGCAGCTGGCAGTGGACAACCTGACCGCCGCGCTGGGCCAGGGGCCGCATGCCGGCCGCCCGCCGAGCGCGCTCAACGCCGACGCCGTCGCTGCCGTGAAAGCCGGCGGTGCCACCGTGGGCGGCAAAAAAATCGACGCAAAACGATAGGGAACCGCGCCCCGGTTCCCTGACGTCACCCTTCTGAAGAACGCGTCCCCACGCGACATTGCAGTGCGGCAACCATGACGCATTGCAGCCCTGCCTGATACTTGATTCGATCACCGAGCGAAACCCCATGAACAACCCTGATCGTCGCTTCCACGTCGCTGTCGTCGGTGCCACCGGCGCCGTTGGCGAAACCATGCTGTCCATCCTGGCCGAGCGCAACTTCCCGATCGCCACCCTGAGCCTGCTCGCCTCGTCGCGTTCGGCCGGTGGCGAAATCGAATTCGAAGGCCAGAAGATCAAGGTCCAGGACCTGGCCACGTTCGATCCGAGCGGCGTGGACATCGCGCTGTTCTCCGCCGGCGGGAGTGTGTCCAAGGAATTCGGCCCGAAGTTCGCCGCCGCTGGCGCGGTGGTGATCGACAACTCCTCGGCGTTCCGCTACGACGAAGACGTGCCGCTGGTGGTGTCCGAAGTGAACCCCGAGGCGCTGAAGAACCGTCCGCGCGGGATCGTTGCCAACCCGAACTGCTCGACCATGCAGATGCTGGTCGCGCTGGCACCGCTGCACCGCCAGTACGGCATCCAGCGCATCAACGTGGCCACCTACCAGTCGGTCTCCGGCGGCGGTCGTTCGGCGCTGGAGGAACTGGGCAAGCAGACCGGCCAGCTGCTCAGCTTCCAGGACATCGACCCGCAGCGCTTCCCGGTGCAGATCGCCTTCAACCTGATCCCGCACATCGACGACTTCCAGGACAACGGCTTCACCAAGGAAGAAATGAAGCTGGTCTGGGAGACCCGCAAGATCCTCGGCGACGACAGCATCCTGGTGAACCCCACTGCGGTGCGCGTGCCGGTGTTCTATGGCCACTCCGAAGCGGTCAGCATCGAAACCCGCGACAAGGTGACCCCGGACGCGGCGCGTGAACTGCTGTCGCGTTCGCCCGGCGTGGAAGTGGTGGACAAGCATGAAGCCGGCGGTTACCCGACCCCGGTGACGCATGCCTCGGGCACCGACGCGGTGTATGTCGGCCGCATCCGTGAGGATCTGTCGCACCCGCGTGGCCTGAACCTGTGGATCGTGTCGGACAACATCCGCAAGGGTGCAGCGTTGAACGCGGTACAGCTGGCGGAGCTGGTGGCTGCCGAAGGGTGATCCACGCGCATTCCCGCGTGGCTGGAATCGCCGGGAATCGCTATATTGCCGCCATGAAGAAACGAGCTTCGGGCGCAACGCGCCCGCTCAAGGTGGTATCGACCCTGCTGCTGGCCCTGGCCAGCAGCTCGGCCATGGCCCTCGGGCTGGGCGACATCCGGGTCCTGTCCAAGCCTGGCCAGCCGCTGCTGGCTGAAATCCCGGTCATTTCCGCCGACCCCTCCGAACTGGAAAACCTGCGCGTGGCGCTGGCTTCGCCGGTGACCTTCGCCCGGGTCGGGCTGGACCGTCCGACCGGACTGGTCAGCGAACTGCAGTTCGAACTCTCCCGCGATGCCAACGGTCGCGCCGTGGTGCGGGTCAGCTCGCAGGCGCCGGTGACCACGCCGTCGCTGAACTTCCTGATCGAAGCCGATTGGGGCCAGGGCCGCCTGGTCCGCGAGTATTCGGCGCTGGTCGATGCACCCGACAGCGCGCTGGCCGTGGCCGAACCGGAGATCGTGGCGCCGGCCGGTGCCATGTCCAATGCCATCGCCCGTGAAGCCGAGGCCATGCAGGCGCCGGTCCCGGCGGTCGCCGCCGAAGCCCCGGCGCCGCGTGCTGCCCCCGCACCCGCACGCCCGGCTGCACCGCCGCGCCAGGCCGCCGCATCGGCGGCCGCCACCGTATCCGCCGACGGCAGCATCACCGTGCAGCGCGGCCAGACCCTGTCGCAGATTGCCGGCAGCGTCGCCCGCGAGCAGGGCATCAGCCGCGACCAGGCGATGATCGCGCTGCTGCGCGCCAATCCCGAAGCCTTCATCCGCGGCAACCTCAACCTGCTCAAGCAGGGGGCGGTGCTGCGCAACCCGGGCGCCGACGCCCAGATCGATGCCGCCCAGGCCGCGGCGATGGTGCGCGAGCACGCCGCGCAGTGGCGCCAGGCGCGCTCGTCCATTCCGCAACCGGCCAGCAGCGGTGTGGCCGCTGCACCGCCGGCCACGGCCGCCCCGGCCTCGGGTACCGGCGCTCCGGCCGCAGGCGGACGCCTGGAGATCGCCCCGGCGGTCGCCGCCACCGACAACAACGCAGGTACAACCACCGGCACCGCCGCCGGCAGTGAGGGTGACATGCTGGGCAACGAACAACTGCGCCAGGCCAAGGAAGACGTGGCCACCCGCGATGCCGAGATCCAGGAGCTGCGCAACCGCGTGGCCGAACTGGAAAAGCTCAAACAGCAGCAGGCCTCGCTGATCGCGATGAAGGACACCGACCTGGCCGCCGCGCAGCAGCGCCTGGCCGAAACCCCGGCCGCGCGCGAAGGCGGTAGTGGCGGCTGGGCCTGGCTCGGCCTGCCGGTGCTGCTCCTGGCGGTGGCCGGCTGGGCACTCTCGCGCCGCCGCAAGCCCTCGCCGCTTCCGCCGCTGCGCCGCGACGGCCTGGATGCCGCCAGCCTGGCGGCTGCGGTCCCGGCAGCCGACTACGTGGACGAACTGGCCGCGCAGCGCGAGGTCGAGGCCGACGAACCCGACCTGCGCGATGCGCCGGATTATGTGCTGGCCGCCGAGGACAGCCGTGACCAGGATTACGGGCGTCGTGAACCGGCATTCGTTCTTGAGCCGCAGCCGGAACCGGTCCAGTTGGCGCAGGAAACAGTGGAAGCACCCGCATCGCCTGGCGAGATGTCACCGGCCGACGATTGGGTGCCGGCCTACGCGCGCGAAGCGGCAGCGAAGCCGTCCTTCCGTGGCGTGTTCGAGATTCCGGAATGGAATCCCCCGCAGGCTGCCGAGGCCGAGGCCGATGCGCTGCCGCCCGCCGCGGAGCCGATGGTCGCACCGCTGGGCGCCCCGGGCCACGACCGCCTCGAACTGGCCATCGCCTACCTCGACCTGGGCGATGCCGACACCGCGCGCACCCTGCTGCTGGAAGTCGCCCAGGCAGGCGACTTCCACAGCCAGCAACAGGCCCGTGAACTGCTGGCCCGGCTCGGCTGAGCATGCGTTACGCACTAGGGGTTGAATACGACGGCAGCGAGTACAAGGGCTGGCAGCAGCTGGGTGAAAGCGGCTGTCCCAGCGTGCAGGCCAGCCTGCAGGACGCGCTGTCGTCGATTGCCAATGCGCCGATCCAGGTGGTCTGCGCCGGCCGCACCGACGCCGGCGTGCACGGCGAATGCCAGGTGGTCCACTTCGACACCGACGTGGTCCGCGACCCGCGCAGCTGGACCCTGGGTACCACCACCCGGGCGCCACGCTCGATCGCCGTGCGCTGGTGCGTGCCGGTGGCCGACGATTTCCATGCGCGGTTTTCCGCGCGTGCACGGCGTTACCGCTACCGCCTGCTCAACCGGGCGATCCGCCCGGCGCTGTACCGGCAGAGCCTGAGCTGGGAGCGCCGCCCGCTGGACGCGGCGTTGATGCACGCCGCCGGGCAGGCCCTGCTGGGCGAAAACGACTTCAGCGCATTCCGCAGCGTCCAGTGCGAGGCCCTGCATGCCCGCCGCGAGCTGCAGGCGATCAGCGTGACCCGCCAGGGCGAGATCATCGAGGTCTGCGTTCAGGCCAATGCATTCCTTCATCACATGGTGCGCAATATCGTCGGTTCATTGATCCTGATCGGCAGTGGGGAAAAGCCGGTGTCGTGGATGGCCGAACTGCTGGCTGGCCAGGACCGCACCGTGGCAGGGCCCACCGCACCGCCGCAGGGATTGGTATTCGTTGGCCCGTTGTATCCCGACAACTGGCACCTTCCTGCCGAGGTCACCCTATGAGCCGCTCCTTCTACCGCACCCGCATCAAGTTCTGCGGCATGACCCGCGCCGGCGACGTGCGCCTGGCCGGCGAACTGGGCGTGGACGCGGTGGGCTTCATCTTCGCCCGCGAAAGTCGGCGCCGGGTCGCCCCGGCCGAGGCGCGCGCGATGCGCCAGGCGATCGCGCCGATGGTCGACGTGGTCGCGCTGTTCCGCGACAACAGCAAGGAAGAGGTGCGCGAGGTACTGCGCACGGTGCGCCCGACCCTGCTGCAGTTCCATGGCGACGAGGACGAATCGTTCTGCCGCAGCTTCAACATGCCGTACCTGAAGGCGGTGGCCATGGGCGGCCGTGAAGAGGTCAACGCGCGCCAGCTGCAGCTGCGTTACCCCAGTGCGGCAGGCTTCCTGTTCGACAGCCACGCCCCAGGCGGCGGCGGCGGCACCGGCGTGGCCTTCGACTGGACCCGCCTGCCGACCGGCCTGCACCGTCCGTTCCTGCTGGCCGGCGGAATCACCCCGGACAACGTCTTCGACGCCATCGTCGCCACCCTGCCGTGGGGCGTGGATGTCTCCAGCGGCATCGAATCCGAGCCGGGAATCAAGGACGGCTACAAGATGCGCAAGTTCGTGGAAGAAGTCCGCCGCGCGGATTGCCACGAGGCGGATTGAGCTCCGATCGCTGATCCACCGACTCGACGGGGTGATCCCGGTAGGGTCGCATCCCAATCGACCGCCATGAACCGTTCAACACCCGGGGAGGCATGACCGTGGAGCGAGGCGCGTTCCCCGGCAGGGTCCATGCCCCAATGCACCGATCACCGTTACCGGCGGTCGACTGGGGTGCGACCCTACCGAAGCTGTTCTGCCAGCCAATCGCTGAGCGCCTCGACCCGCGCATCCTGCGCGCCCGCCCGTGTTGCCAGCACCCAGAATCCGCCGGTCGCGCCGAACCCCCATGGCGCCAACAGCCGCCCGGCCGCCAGCTCATCGGCCACCAGCGGTTCCGGCGCGATCGCAACGCCCAGCCCGGCCACCGCCGCTTCCAGCAGGAAGTACAGGTGCTCGAACCCGGTGCCCAGCTGCAGCTGCGCCGGGTCCAGGCCATGCGACAGCGCCCACTCCGGCCAGGCCTGCGGACGCGAGGTGGTGTGCAGAAGCGGTTCGCCCAGCAGGGCATGCGGCGGCTGATGGCGTAGCCGTGCGGCCGCCGTATGCTGCGGGCTGACCACCACGCCCACCCGTTCCGGGGCCAGTTCGCGAACCTGCCAGCCACGCGGCCACGGCGGCTGCGCCAGCAGCAGTACCGCGTCCAGCGCCTGCTGCTGCTCGGTGAAGCTGCCGTCCTGCGCCGACCAGTGCAGCGCCAGTTGCGGCAGCTCGGCCTGCAGGGTTGGCAGGCGCGGAATCATCCAGCGCGCCAGGATGCTGCCACTGCAGCCCAGCACGAGCGCGTCGGGGCGCTGCCGGCGCTGCAGGCGGTCTACCGCATCGCGAATCTGGGTGAAGGCGCCGTCGCACGCGGCCTGCAGCGCGGTACCGGCGGCGGTCAGCCGCACGCCGCGTCCCTCACGCTCGAACAGCGTCACGCCCAGATGCTCCTCAAGCAGCCGCAACTGGCGGCTGATCGCCCCGTGGGTGACATGCAGGGCTTCGGCGGCCCGACCCACGCCGCCCAGCCGGGCGGTAGCCTCGAAGCTGCGCAGGGCATTGAGCGGGGGCAGGGGCGTCTGGCTCATGTGAGTTTTCCTGACGGGTCGATGCAGATAATATCGATATTCCGGTCGGGACAGGTGCGTTAGATTGTCAGCCTGTCTCCATCGGCTGTCGCGTCATGTCCGCATCCCCCGCATCCCCCATCGCAGATTTCCACGCCTATCCCGACGCCCAGGGCCACTTCGGCCGCTACGGCGGAAGTTTTGTCGCCGAAACCCTGATCGGCCCGCTGCAGGAACTGGCCGCGGCCTACGATGAAGCGCGCCGCGATCCGGCCTTCATTGCCGCCTACGACAAGGACCTCACCCATTACGTGGGCCGGCCCAGCCCGATCTACCACGCCGAGCGGCTCAGCCAGCAGGTCGGCGGCGCGCAGATCCTGCTCAAGCGCGAAGACCTGAACCACACCGGCGCGCACAAGATCAACAACACAATCGGCCAGGCGCTGCTGGCCGCGCGGATGGGCAAGAAGCGCATCATCGCCGAGACCGGCGCCGGCCAGCACGGCGTGGCCAGTGCCACGGTGGCCGCACGGCTGGGCCTGGAGTGCGTGGTGTACATGGGTGCCACCGACATCGAGCGGCAGAAGATCAACGTCTACCGCATGAAGCTGCTGGGCGCGACGGTGGTGCCGGTGACCTCCGGCTCGGCCACCCTGAAGGACGCGCTGAACGAAGCGATGCGCGACTGGGTCACCAACGTGCGCGACACCTTCTACATCATCGGCACCGTGGCCGGCCCTGATCCGTACCCGCGCATGGTGCGTGACTTCAATGCCATCGTCGGCCGCGAAGCGCGCGCGCAGATGCTCACCGACTACGGCCGCCTGCCCGATGCGATCACCGCCTGCGTCGGCGGCGGCAGCAATGCCATCGGCCTGTTCCATGCCTTCCTCAACGATCGCGCGGTCCGCATCGTCGGTGCCGAAGCCGCCGGTGACGGCATTGAAACCGGCCGCCACGCCGCCTCCATCGCCGCTGGCCGCCCCGGCGTGCTGCACGGCAACCGGACCTATGTGATCTGCGACGACGACGGCCAGATCATCGAAACCCATTCGGTGTCGGCCGGCCTGGACTACCCCGGCGTGGGCCCCGAACATGCGTTCCTGGCCGACAGCGGCCGTGCCGAATACCTGGGCATCACCGACGACGAAGCGCTGGCCGCGTTCCACCAGCTGGCGCACAGCGAAGGCATCCTGGCGGCGCTGGAGTCCAGCCATGCGGTGGCCCAGGCGATCAAGCTGGCGCGCGACCTCCCGAAGGACAAGCTGGTGCTGTGCAACCTGTCCGGGCGTGGCGACAAGGACGTGCACACCATCGCCGCGCGCGAGGGTCTGATCCTGTGAATCCGATGCTGCGCCAGGGAAGTGCGCTGCTGATCGCGGCCGGCCTGGCCGGCTGCACCGCGCCGGAGCCGCCGGTGCTGGCGACGCCGTCGCCGAAGGTAACCGCCCCGGCGCCACCGGGAAATGCTGAGGTAGCCAAGCGACCGTCTGACAGTGCGTCCGACGTTGCCTCCGACAGCGACGACGATGCTGCGGCGCCGTCGGTGGTCTCGGTTGCACTCGACCATGCCGGCGATGTGCTGATAGGCCAGCGCTTCAGCGAAGTCGAGGCCGAGGGCGAATGGCACTCGGCAGGGCTGAGCGACGGCGAGGCCGCTGGTGCGTGCGAGTACTACGAACGCGGCAGCCTGCCCGAAGGCGTGGCAATGATGGTCGAGGACGACCACGTGCAGCGTTTCGACCTGGCCAGCATCGACGGCTCGACCGAGGCGATTGCACAGCCCGGTCCGTTCGGGCTGCGCCTGGGCATGTCCGAAGCGGAGGCGCTCAAGCGCCTGCCGCCGGGCAGCACCCGCGCGCCGCATGCCTACGACCCGGAAACGGGTCACTACCTTACCTGGCAGGACCCGGGGTCGGATCTGGCAATCCGCCTGGAGATCTTCGAAGGGATGATTTCTACGATGTATTGGGGCGCCAGTGGCGCCGTTGAACTGAAAGAAGGATGTGCCTGAAATGCCTGTCGACCGTATCGATGCCTGTTTCGCGCGCCTGCGCGCCAGCCGCCGCAAGGCGCTGATTCCATTCATTACCGCCGGCGACCCCGGCCTGGAAGCGACCGTTCCGGTCATGCACGCCCTGGCCGCCGCAGGCGCCGACGTGATCGAACTCGGCGTGCCGTTCTCCGACCCGATGGCCGACGGCCCGACCATCCAGCGCAGTTCCGAGCGCGCGCTGGCCCGAGGTGCGGGCCTGCGCTACGTACTGGAAACCGTCACCGCGTTCCGCCGCGACGACAGCACCACCCCAGTGGTGCTGATGGGCTACCTGAACCCGGTGGAGATCCACGGCACCGCGAAGTTCGCCGAGGCGGCCATTGCCGCGGGCGTGGACGGGGTGCTGCTGGTCGACCTGCCGCCGGAAGAGGCCGAGGAGACCCTGGCGATCTTCAACGCGGCCGGGCTGGCGCTGATCCTGCTGGCCTCGCCGACCACCGCCGACAGCCGCCTGGACCTGCTCGCGGGCATGGCCCGGGGCTACCTGTACTACGTGAGTTTCGCCGGCGTCACCGGCGCCTCCGAGCGCCTCGACAGCAGCGCCGCCGGCGCCCGCCTGCGCGACCTGCGCAGCCGTTCCACCGCACCGGTAGTGGCCGGTTTCGGGATCAAGGACGCCGCCAGCGCGGCGGCGATGGCCGCCGAGGCGGACGGCGTGGTGGTGGGCAGCGCACTGGTGGCGGCGTTGGCCGAGGCGGACGGCGCCGAGGCTGCGGCGCGCACCGCCAAGGCGTTCCTACGGCCTCTGCGCGACGCTCTGGATAGCCATTGATCGGTAGCGTCGGCCGTTGGCCGACCCAAGGGGTCCATCCGGCGCCATGAGGGCCGGCCAACGGCCGGCGCTACCGGGATTCGAACGGCATCCCGTTTTCACGTGGCACCATTCACGCCGCATCCACACGCCCCCGTAGGGATCCCGGCTCCACAGCCGGTGAGCTAGACTGTCCGCCTTTGCGGCTTTCGGGCCGCCCTGAACGGAAGTGTCATCCCGCATGAGTTGGCTCAGCAAGTTGATGCCGTCGGGCATCCGCACCGACAACGTCCCCAGCAAGAAGCGCAGCGTCCCCGAGGGCCTGTGGGAAAAGTGCAGCAGCTGCGGCAGCGCGCTTTACGGTCCTGAGCTGGAAGAAAACCTGGAAGTCTGCCCAAAGTGCGGCCACCACATGGCGATCCGCGCACGCGCACGCCTGGCCTCGCTGTTCGACGCCGACAGCACCACCGAAATCGCCGCGCGCCTGGGACCGACCGACCTGCTCAAGTTCAAGGACCAGAAGAAGTACAGCGAGCGCATCAAGGCCTCGCAGAAGAACACCGGCGAGTACGACGCGCTGATCGCCATGCAGGGCCTGCTCAAGGGCCGGCCGCTGGTGGCCTCGGCCTTCGACTTCGCCTTCATGGGCGGTTCGATGGGCTCTGTGGTCGGTGAGCGCTTCTCGCTGGCGGCCGAAAAGGCGCTGGAAATCGGTGCGCCGTACGTGTGCTTCTCCGCGAGCGGCGGCGCGCGCATGCAGGAAGGCCTGTTCTCGCTGATGCAGATGGCCAAGACCTCGGCCGCGCTGGGTCGCCTGCGCGACGCCGGCCTGCCGTACATCTCGGTGCTGACCCATCCGACTACCGGTGGCGTGTCGGCATCCTTCGCGATGCTGGGCGACATCAACATCGCCGAACCGCAGGCGTTGATCGGCTTCGCCGGCCCGCGCGTGATCGAGCAGACCGTGCGCGAAAAGCTGCCGGAAGGCTTCCAGCGCTCCGAGTTCCTGCTCGAGCACGGTGCCATCGACCAGATCTGCGACCGTCGTGAAATGCGCGACCGCCTGGCCGAACTGCTCGCCATGCTGGGCCGCCAGTCCGCGCCGGACGCTGCCGCCTGATGGCCGCGCGTAAATACTTCGGGACCGACGGCATCCGCGGTCGGGTCGGGCAGGGCGTGATCTCCGCCGATTTCGTGCTGCGCCTGGGCAATGCGCTGGGCCGGGTACTGATCGAGCGCAGCAAGCATGCCCCCGGCGTGCGCCCGGTGGTCGTGATCGGCAAGGACACCCGGATCTCGGGTTACATGTTCGAAGCTGCGCTGGAAGCCGGCCTGGTTGCCGCCGGTGCGGATGTGCAGCTGCTGGGCCCGATGCCGACCCCGGCGGTCGCATTCCTGACCCGCACCCTGGGTGCGGACGCCGGCATCGTGATCAGCGCCTCGCATAACCCGCATTACGACAACGGCATCAAGTTCTTCTCGGCCGACGGCGAGAAGCTCGACGACGATACCGAGCTGGCGCTGGAAGCGGCGCTGGACACCGAGTTCACCACGGTCGATTCGGACCGGCTCGGCAAGGCGGCGCGTGCGCGCGACGCGGTCGGCCGTTACATCGAGTTCTGCAAGGCCAGCGTGCCGCGTGGGTTCGACCTGCGCGGCCTGAAGATCGTGCTGGACTGCGCGCATGGCGCCACGTATCACATCGCGCCGCTGCTGTTCCGCGAGCTGGGTGCGGAGGTCGTGGCCATCGGCGCCGAGCCCAATGGCGTGAACATCAATGATGGCGTCGGGTCGATGCACATCGACAACCTCGCCGCCAAGGTGCGCGAGGTCGGTGCGGACCTGGGCATCGCCTTCGACGGCGACGGCGACCGCGTGCTGATGGCCGACGACCAGGGCAACCCGGTCGACGGCGATGACCTGCTGTATGTACTGGCGGCGGCGTGGCAGACGTCGGGCCGCCTGCGCGGACCGGTGGTGGGCACGCTGATGACCAACTTCGGGCTGGAGCAGGCGCTGGAACGCCTCGGCCTGCCGTTCGTGCGCAGCAACGTGGGCGACCGCTACGTGCACCAGGCGCTGGTGGAAGGCGGCGGCGTGCTCGGTGGCGAGGCTTCGGGCCACCTGCTGTGCCTGGACCGTGCGACCACCGGCGATGCCATCGTCAGTGCGCTGCAGGTGTTGGAAGTGCTGCGTCGTGGCGGTATCTCGCTGCGTGCTGCATTGAGCGACGTGACCAAGGTGCCGCAGAAGACCGTCAACGTGCGCCTGGCCGGTGTCTCGGCCAAGGTCATCGTGCAGTCCGAAGGCGTGCAGTCGGCGCTGGTCCATGCGCAGCAAGCGGTCAAGGGCCGCGGCCGCGCATTCCTGCGTCCCTCCGGCACCGAGCCGGTAGTGCGGGTCACGGTGGAGGCCGATACGGCCGAGTTGATGCAGGGCACGCTGGACAGTCTGTCCGCTGCAGTGAAGGCAGCGGCTGCGGCATGATGCGTAGCCGACGCTGACATGAAAAACCCGGCCAAGGCCGGGTTTTTCATGTGCGTTACGGCCCCGGTGCCATCTTCTTCTGCTTCGCCTTGAACCGGTTGAACACCGGTGCGATCAACGGGTGGTAACTCCACGCGATGCGCTTGCGCAGCCAGCTGGCGGGTCGGTTGCGGATGGCAAACCGATAGATGTGTTCCGGATCGCCACCTACCACGTTGCGCCCGAACGGGTGCGTGGTGTGCAGGTAACGGAAGCCCTGCGCACGCGCGATCGGCAGGTAATCCTCGTCGAAATCGCCGTACGGCCAGCACAGCGTGTCTGACACCTCGCCCAGCTGTTCCTGCAGCACCGCGCGTGCCATTTCCAGGTCGCGGGTGATGCCGTCGCGCTTCTGCGTACGGCTGATGTCCTGCTTCATCCAGCGCGTGTGGGTATGGGTATGGCAATGCACCTCGAACGTACCGGCCTCGATCATCGCGCGCGCTTCGCTCCAGCGCATCATCACGTCGTCGTGGCGGTTCTCGCGCAGGATCGCGTCTTCGCAGCCACGGTGGTCCGGGGTCGCCGGCAGCGTCGCACCGGGCTGGCCAGCGTGCGGGCGCACCGGGCCTTGGCCCATCCAGCCGGTGACCACGAACACCACCGCATGCATGCCGTACTTCTGCAGGATCGGGTGCGCATACACCCAGTTGTCCAGGTAGCCGTCGTCGAAGGTGATGACGATGGATTTGCGCGGTACCGGCCTACCGGCCAGGAAGTCGGCGTACTGGGCCAGGGTCAGCGAGGTCCAGCCGTTGGCGGCCAGCCACGCGATCTGGCTCTCGAAATTTTCCGGCGACACCGTGATCATGCCCGGCGAGGGCGAAACATGGTGGTGCATCAGCACCGGTACGGTTCTAGCGTTTGCCATGGCCCAGTTCCTTCAACCACTGGTGGTAATAGTACTCGGTGGCCTCGGTGTGCCCGGTCGGGGTGAAACGGTGCGCGCTGCGCATCCAGTCCCAGCCGGCCTGGCCCATCTGCCGGCGGCGTTCGGGCTGCTCCACCAGGGTCTGCAATGCCGCGGTCAGCGCGGCCTGGTCGCCGAGCGGGGCGAGCAGGGCGTTGCTGCCTTCCACCAGCATTTCCGGCACGCCGCCCACGCGGGTGGCGACGATCGGCACGCCCACGTAGGCCGCCTCCAGGAACACCGTGCCGGCCGCTTCCTTGTGGCTGGCCAGCGCGAAGATGTCGAACGCGGTCATCAGCCGGCAGGCCCCCAGCCGGTAGCCCAGCAGGTGCACCTGGCCGGCAATGCCCAGCTCGGCGCGCAGCGCGGTCAGGCGTTCCATCACCGGCGCGCCGTCGCCCACGATCACCAGCTGCAGGTTCGGGTGCTGGCGGCAGAGCGGCGCGATCGCGCGCAGCAGGTCGGCATGGCCCTTGGCCTCGCGCAGTACGGCCACGCAACCGACCACGACCTGATCGTCGCTGAAGCCCAGTTCGCGGCGGACCTCGGCGCGGGTGTCCTGCAGGCACTGCCAGGCGTCGTCGCTGGTGGCCTGCGACCACTGCGGCGGAACCGCGATCGGCGGCACGATGCCGATCCGGTCGTCGGCGATGCCGCGATGGACCAGCAGCTGCTTGACGAAGCTGCTGACGGTCAGCACCCGGTGCGGCAGCCCGGTGTAGGTGAGCAGCGAATTGACCGGGCTCATCAGGTGGCGCGATCGGACCACCAGCGGTGCACCGCCCAGGCGGGCGCCGGCGGCGGCGATCAGGGCATCGCGGCGGCTGGTGGTATTGACCACGTCATAGGTGTGCCGCCGCACCAGGCGGGATACCGACCAGATGCCGCGCAGCATCCGCAGCAGGCCGCCCATCTTCAATGCATGCACGGTGAAGCCGGCCTCGCGGGCCATTTCACCCAGGCGGGCGCCCGGCTGGCACAGCAGCGACACGTCGTGGCCGCGCTCGCGCATGGCCAGCATGTGGCGATAGATGTAGATCTCCTGCCCGCCGAATCCCTTGGCGGCTTCCGTGTGCAGGATCTTCAGTGGCTTGTCCATCGTGAACGTTCCAGGTGTCCAGTCATTCAACGTCATTGCGGGCGCGGGAGGGTCACTGCCCCGGTGCGCGCGCACGGCCAAGGGGGCAGGGGACGCGCGGGCGTCCTTGCGGTGTCAGGGCAGACAGGGAGGGGCGATTGACGTGGCGGCGGCGATGTCGCGCGCATTGTATCGGTTTGTATCAATGTATCGTCAGTGCAGATCCTCCGATCTGGCACAATGTTCAGCCGGGCCACAGCCGTGGCCCATCTCCACCCCCGAACCAGCCAGGAACCGCAGTGAGCCAGATCCCCACCCTCGACATCACCCGTTTCGACAGTGACCGCGACGCGTTCGTCGCCGAGCTGGGGGCGGCCTACCGTGAATGGGGTTTTGCGGGCATCCGCAACCACGGCATCCCGCAGGCGGACATCGACGGTGCGTACGAGGTCTTCAAGGCGTTCTTCGCGCTGCCCGAAGCGACCAAGCTGCAGTACCACCTGCCGGGCACCGGCGGCGCGCGCGGCTACACCCCGTTCGGCGTGGAAACCGCGAAGGGCTCCAAGCACTTCGACCTGAAGGAGTTCTGGCACATCGGCCGCGAGATCCCGGATGACTCCAAGTACCGTGACGTGATGGCGCCGAACCTGTGGCCGACCGAAGTACCGGGCTTCCGCGAGAAGGGCTACGGCCTGTTCCAGGCGCTGGACCAGCTGGGGTCGCGCGTGCTGTCGGCGCTGGCGCTGCACATCGGCCTGCCGATCGACTTCTTCGCCGACAAGACCAACAACGGCAACTCAATCCTGCGCCCGATCCACTACCCGCCGATCACCGCCGACGACATCCCCAACGTCCGCGCCGGCGCGCACGGCGACATCAACTTCATCACGCTGCTGGTCGGTGCCAGCGCCGCCGGCCTGGAAGTGCAGTCGCACGAAGGCAAGTGGGTGCCGTTCACCTCCGACGCGGACACCATCGTGGTCAACATCGGCGACATGCTGCAGCGCCTGACCAACCACGTGTACCCGTCCACCATCCACCGCGTGGTCAACCCCCCGGGCGAGCAGGCCCGCCAGCCGCGTTACTCGGTGCCGTTCTTCCTGCACCCGAACCCGGACTTCCTGATCGACGTGCTGCCGACCTGCATCAGCGCGGACAATCCCAGCCGCTACCCGGAGCCGATCACCGCCCACGGCTTCCTCGAAGAGCGCCTGCGCGAGATCAAACTCAAATGACGTGGGTACCGACTGTCAGTCGGTACGCCTCAAAGGCCGCCTCCGGGCGGCCTTTTTCATTATCCATTTGAAATGTAAGCGTTTTCCTGAAACGCGGATTCGTTACATCCGGTATCATCACCGGCTGATACCCAAATGGAGCCCGCCCATGCGCCGCAAGATCGTCGCCGGTAACTGGAAGCTGCACGGCAGCCGCCACTTCGCCACCGACCTGGTCAGCGACATCGTCGCCGACCTGCCCAAGGAGGGCGTGGACGTGGTGATCCTGCCGCCGCTGCCGTACCTGGGCGAGCTGGTGGAGGCCTTCGAGGGTCGTGCTGTCGCTTTCGGCTCGCAGGACGTCAGCTCCAATGAAAAGGGCGCCTACACCGGCGAGGTCTGCGCGGCCATGCTGGCCGACGTCGGCGCCCGCTACGGCCTGGTCGGCCATTCCGAGCGCCGCCAGTACCACAACGAGACCAGCGAGCTGGTCGCGCGCAAGTTCGCCGCCGCCCTGCATGCCGGGCTGGTCCCGGTGCTGTGCGTGGGCGAAACCCTGGAGCAGCGTGAAGGCGGCCAGACCGAGCAGGTCATCGCCAGCCAGCTGACCCCGGTGCTCGACCAGGTCGGGCCGGAGGGCTTCCAGCACGCCGTGGTCGCCTATGAGCCGGTCTGGGCGATCGGGACCGGCCGCACCGCCACCAAAGAGCAGGCCCAGCAGGTCCATGCGTTCATCCGTGGCGAAGTGGCCAAGCGGGATGCTAGAATCGCCGATTCGTTGCCAATCCTGTACGGCGGCAGCGTGAAGCCCGACAACGCCGCAGAGCTGTTCGCACAGCCCGATGTCGATGGTGGGCTGGTAGGCGGCGCCTCGTTGGTGGCCGCGGATTTCCTGGCCATCGCCCATGCGGCGGCCGGGCACTAACAAGAATTGTCCGAGGACGGATTCGAAATGCTGATGTTGATCCTCAATGTGGTCTACGTGCTGGTGGCAGTGGCCATGATCGCGCTCATCCTGATGCAGCGTGGTTCCGGTGCGGCCGCAGGGTCGGGGTTCGGCGCCGGTGCCTCGGGCACGGTGTTCGGCGCGCGCGGCGCGTCCAACTTCCTGTCCAAGTCGACCAAGTGGCTGGCCGTGGTGTTCTTCGGCATCAGCCTCTTCATGGCCTGGTACGCCAGCCATGGTGCGCGACCGGCGGTCCAGCAGGACCTCGGCGTGATGTCTGCCCCGGTCGCGCCTGCCGCGCCGGCGGTCCCCGCCGGTGAGCTGCCGGCCGTGCCGAAGGCCCCGGAAGCCGCTGCGCCGCAGCCGGTTCCGCAGGCGACTGTGCCGGCTCAGGCCGAAACGCCGAAATCGGGTGAAGAAAAGCCTTCGGAAGGCTCCCAGACTCCCTGAAGACGGTTACAATATGCGGCGCGTTGGGGGAGTCCACCAGGAATCACGCCCAGCGCGATACGTAATGCAATGCCCAGGTGGCGGAATTGGTAGACGCACTACCTTGAGGTGGTAGCGACTTAGGTCGTAGGGGTTCGAGTCCCCTCTTGGGCACCATTTTGTTTGTAAGCGGGTTCGTCTGGCGCGCAAAGCGCCAGCAACGTTTTCCGTCCACTCCCCCATGCCAAGACGCCTGCAGGCGTGGCGGCAGAGGCAAGAGAGAATCGCTGTGCTGGCCGAATATTTGCCGTCTCTGCTGTTTCTGATTGTTGCCACCGGTATCGGCGTTGCGCTGATGCTGGTCGGTCGGTTCCTCGGTCCCCGGCGTCCAGATCTGAAAAAGCTCTCGCCGTACGAATGCGGCTTCGAGGCTTTCGAGGACGCGCGCATGAAGTTCGATGTGCGCTACTACCTGATCGCCATCCAGTTCATCGTATTTGACTTGGAAATCATCTTCATCGTGCCGTGGACCCAGGTCTTCATGGAGCTGGGCGCACGTTCGCTGGTCACGATGGGCCTGTTCGTGGGCATGCTTTTCCTCGGTTTCATTTACGTCTGGAAGAAGGGAGCGCTGGAATGGGAGTAATTCAGACTCTCGATGGCCTGATGAACAACCCGGTCCCGGAAGGGCGGGTCGACGACATCCTGCGCCCCGAAGGCGACAACCCGCTGCTCGAAAAGGGCTATGTGACCACCAGCGTCGACGCGCTGTTGAACTGGGCACGTACCGGCTCGATGTGGCCCATGACCTTCGGTCTGGCCTGCTGCGCGGTTGAAATGATGCATGCCGGTGCCGCGCGCCTGGACCTTGACCGCTACGGCGTGGTGTTCCGCCCGTCGCCGCGCCAGTCCGACGTGATGATCGTGGCCGGCACCCTGGTCAACAAGATGGCCCCGGCGCTGCGCAAGGTCTACGACCAGATGCCGGACCCGAAGTGGGTCATCTCCATGGGCAGCTGCGCCAACGGTGGCGGCTACTACCACTACTCCTATGCAGTGGTGCGTGGTTGCGACCGCGTGGTGCCGGTGGACGTGTACGTCCCCGGTTGTCCGCCTACCGCCGAAGCGTTGGTGTACGGGATCCTGCAGCTGCAGAAGAAGATCTGGCGTACGCAGACCATCGCCCGCTGACATTCCTCCTGACAAGAGCGCGCCAAGCCCCCATGGCAGAGCAAGCATCCTTCATCGACCGACTCTCCGCACGTTTCGCAGGTGCGCAGGTCTTCGTGGTCGAACCCCGCGGCGAAGTGACGCTGGAAGTGCCCGCTGCCGACTGGCATGCCACTGCTCTGGCGCTGCGCGACGAATTCGGTTTCGAGCAGTCCGTCGACCTGTGCGGCGTTGACTACCTCGGCTATGGCAGCGACGAGTGGGACACCGCCGACGTCTCTTCGCACGGCTTCAGCCGTGGCGTGGAAGGCAAGGGCGCCGGCCGTTTCGCGTGGGGCGAGTTCCCCACCCGCGAAACCCCGGAAGGCGCCCAGCCGCAGCCGGTGCCGCTGCAGCGTTATGCCGTGGTCGCGCAGCTGCGGTCCTACCAGCACAACCTCACCATGCGCATCCGCTGCTTCGCGCCGAACGAGGAACTGCCGGTGGTCGCCTCGCTGACCAGCGTGTGGCCGGGCCTGAACTGGTTCGAGCGCGAAGCGTTCGACCTGTTCGGCGTGATCTTCGAAGGCCACCCGGACCTGCGCCGCATCCTGACCGACTACGGCTTCGTGGGGCATCCGTTCCGCAAGGACTTCCCGCTGATCGGCAATGTCGAAGTCCGCTACGACGAAGAAAAGAAGCGCGTCGTGTACGAACCGGTCACCTCGGTGGAGCCGCGTGTCGGCGTGCCGCGCGTGATCCGTGACGACGCCCGTTTCCAGACCGCTGCCGGCGAAACCGCGCAGTCGGAGGCAAGCAAGTGAGTGAGTTCAAGCAAGCCCACCAGGCCTTTGCGAGCAACCCGGCCGAACTGCGCCAGGAAATCCGCAACTACACGATGAACTTCGGTCCCCAGCATCCGGCCGCGCACGGTGTGCTGCGCCTGATCCTGGAAATGGACGGCGAAACCATCATGCGTGCCGACCCGCACGTCGGGTTGCTGCACCGTGGCACCGAAAAGCTGGCCGAATCCAAGCCGTTCAACCAGTCCATCGGGTACATGGATCGCCTGGATTACGTGTCCATGATGTGCAACGAGCACGCCTACGTGCGCGCCATCGAAACCCTGATGGGGATCGAAGCGCCCGAGCGTGCCCAGTACATCCGCACCATGTTCGACGAAATCACCCGCATCCTGAACCACCTGATGTGGCTGGGCTCCAACGCGCTCGACCTGGGCGCGATGGCGGTGATGCTGTACGCCTTCCGCGAGCGCGAAGAGCTGATGGACTGCTACGAAGCGGTCAGCGGCGCGCGCATGCATGCGGCGTACTACCGTCCGGGCGGCGTGTACCGCGACCTGCCGGACCAGATGCCGAAGTACAAGGAATCGCGCTGGCACAAGGGCAAGGCCCTGAAGAACCTCAACGCCTCGCGCGAAGGTTCGCTGCTCGACTTCCTGGAGAACTTCACCAAGGAGTTCCCGTCGCGCGTCGACGAATACGAAACCCTGCTCACCGACAACCGTATCTGGAAGCAGCGTACGGTCGGCATCGGCGTGGTCAGCCCGGAACTGGCGCATGCCTGGGGCATGACCGGCGTGATGCTGCGCGGCTCGGGCATTGCCTGGGACCTGCGCAAGAAGCAGCCGTACGCCAAGTACGATGCGGTCGACTTCGACATCCCGCTCGGCAAGGAAGGCGACTGCTACGACCGTTACCTGGTCCGCGTGGCCGAGATGCGCGAATCCAACCGCATCATCAAGCAATGCGTGGACTGGCTGCGTGCCAATCCGGGTCCGGTCATGGTCAAGAACTTCAAGGTCGCGCCGCCCAGCCGCGAGGACATGAAGGACGACATGGAAGCGCTGATCCATCACTTCAAGCTGTTCAGTGAAGGCTACTGCGTCCCGGCCGGCGAAACCTACGCCGCGGTCGAAGCGCCCAAGGGCGAGTTCGGCTGCTACCTGATGTCCGATGGCGCCAACAAGCCGTTCCGCGTGCACCTGCGCGCGCCGGGCTTTGCCCATCTGTCCTCGATCGACTCGGTCGTGCGCGGGCACATGCTCGCCGACGTGGTGGCCATGATCGGCACCTACGACCTGGTGTTCGGTGAGGTGGACCGGTAATGGCACGCGCATGCACGATGCCTGACACCCGCCGGCCGATGCCGGCGCTGCAGGTTCTGGTTCCCACTATTCTGGTATTTGCAGGGGTCGGCCGATGAAGGCGACGGGTAATTTCGAGGCGGCGCGTGACGTCGACCCGATGGTGGTGTTGAGCGACAAGACGCGCGCGCACATCGATCACTGGCTGTCCAAGTTTCCGCCGGACCGCAAGCGTTCGGCGGTGCTGCAGGGCCTGCACGCTGCCCAGGAGCAGAATGCCGGCTGGCTGACCGACGAGCTGATCGCCGGCGTCGCCAAGTACCTGGACCTGCCGCCGGTGTGGGCCTACGAGGTTGCCAGCTTCTACTCGATGTTCGAGCTGGAGAAGGTCGGCCGCCACAACGTTGCCTTCTGCACCAACATCAGCTGCTGGTTGAACGGCGCCGAGGACCTGGTCGCGCATGCCGAGAAGAAGCTCGGCTGCAAGACCGGCCAGTCCACCGCCGACGGCCGCATCTACCTCAAGCGTGAAGAAGAATGCCTGGCCGGTTGCGCCGGTGCGCCGATGATGGTCATCAATGGCCATTACCACGAGCGCCTGACCGTCGAGAAGGTCGACGAGCTGCTGGACGGGTTGGAGTAAGACATGGCACATCATCACGCACCGTCCGGTCCCGTCGGTCCCGCACCGCTGCCGCACCAGGTGGTCTACACCACCCTGCATTACGACACCCCGTGGTCGTACGAAAACTACCTCAAGACCGGTGGCTACGCCGCCCTGCGCAAGATCCTCGAAGAGAAGATCTCGCCGGAGCAGGTCATCGAGATGGTCAAGCAGTCGAACCTGCGCGGCCGCGGTGGCGCGGGCTTCCCGACCGGCCTGAAGTGGTCCTTCATGCCCAAGGGCACCATGCAGAAGTACATCCTGTGCAACTCGGACGAGTCCGAGCCGGGGACCTGCAAGGACCGCGACATCCTGCGTTACAACCCGCATTCGGTGGTGGAAGGCATGGCGATCGCCTGCTACGCCACCGGCAGCACCGTGGGCTACAACTACCTGCGCGGTGAGTTCCACCACGAGCCGTTCGAGAACTTCGAACAGGCCCTGGCCGACGCGTACGCGAACGGCTGGCTGGGCAAGGACATCCTTGGCAGCGGCGTGGACATCGACATCTACGGTGCGCTCGGCGCCGGCGCTTACATCTGCGGCGAAGAAACCGCGCTGATGGAATCGCTGGAAGGCAAGAAGGGCCAGCCGCGCTACAAGCCGCCATTCCCGGCCAACTTCGGCCTGTACGGCAAGCCGTCGACGATCAACAACACCGAGACCTATGCCTCGGTGCCGGCGATCATCCGCAACGGCCCGGAATGGTTCCAGGGCCTGAGCCTGACCAAGAACGGCGGTCCGAAGATCTTCTCGGTCTCCGGCTGCGTGCAGCAGGGCGGCAACTTCGAAGTGCCGCTGGGCACCACCTTCGACGAGCTGCTGGAAATGGCCGGCGGCCTGAAGCCGGGTCGCACCCTGAAGGGCGCGGTGCCGGGCGGCGTGTCGATGCCGGTGCTGAAGGCCGAGGAACTCAAGGGCCTGCAGATGGACTACGACACCCTGCGTGCCCTGGGCACCGGCCTGGGCTCGGGTGCCATCGTGGTGCTGGACGACAGCGTCTGCTGCGTCAAGTTCGCCTGCCGCATCTCTCAGTTCTTCCACAAGGAATCCTGTGGCCAGTGCACCCCGTGCCGTGAAGGCACCGGCTGGATGCACCGCGTGCTCGAGCGCATCGTCGCCGGCAAGGCGACCATGGAAGACCTGCACCAGTTGAAGGCGGTGGCCGGCCAGATCGAAGGCCACACCATCTGTGCGTTCGGTGAAGCGGCGGCATGGCCCATCCAGGGCTTCCTGCGCCAGTTCTGGGACGAATTCGAGTACTACATCGTCAACGGTCATTCGATGGTCGACGGCACGAAGGTGGAGGCAGCCGCCGCATGAGCGCGCAACCCAACAACCCTGGTGGCACCCCGGCGATCGTGCCGGAAGGGCATGTGACCGTCGAGATCGACGGCCAGTCCCTGGTCGTGCCCAAGGGCTCGATGATCATCCAGGCCGCCGACAAGGCCGGCATTCCGATCCCGCGCTTCTGCTACCACGAGAAGCTGCCGATCGCCGCCAACTGCCGCATGTGCCTGGTCGACGTTGAAAAGTCGCCCAAGCCGGCGCCAGCCTGCGCCACCCCGGTGATGGACGGCATGAAGGTCGCCACCCGCAGCGAGAAGGCACTCAAGTTCCAGCGTTCGGTGATGGAGTTCCTGCTCATCAACCACCCGCTGGACTGCCCGGTCTGCGACCAGGGCGGCGAATGCGAACTGCAGGACGTCTCGCTCGGCTACGGCCGTTCGGTGAGCCGCTTCAACGAGCGCAAGCGCGTGGTGCCCGACGAGGACATCGGTCCGCTGGTGGCCACCGAAATGACCCGCTGCATCCAGTGCACCCGCTGCGTCCGCTTCACCGCCGACGTCGCCGGTACCTATGAACTGGGTGGCATGTACCGCGGTGAGAACCTGCAGATCGGCACCTACGACGGCAAGCCGCTGACCACCGAGCTCTCGGGCAACGTGGTTGACGTGTGCCCGGTCGGCGCGCTGACCAACAAGGTGTTCCAGTTCCGCGCCCGCCCGTGGGAACTGACCGCACGCGAGTCGCTGGGTTACCACGACGCGATGGGCTCGAACCTGTTCCTGCACGTGCGTCGCGGCGAAGTGCTGCGCTCGGTGCCGCGCGACAACGAGCTGGTCAACGAATGCTGGCTGTCCGACCGCGACCGTTATTCGCACCAGGGCCTGTACAGCGCCGACCGCGCGGTCAAGCCGCTGCGCAAGGTCAATGGCGAATGGCAGGAAGTGAGCTGGGCCGAAGGACTGGCCGCGGCCAAGGACATCCTGGCTGCCAACAATGGTGATGATCTCGGCGTGCTGGTGCACCCGTCGGCCTCGAACGAGGAGGGCGCACTGCTGGCCCGTCTCGCGTCCGGCCTGGGCACCGGCAACATCGACCATCGCATCCAGAACCGCGATTTCTCCGACGCCGCTACGGCCGAAGTGTTCGGCCTGTCGCTGGCCGAAATCGAAGCCGCCGACACCATCGTGGTGCTGGGCAGCAACATCCGGCACGAACTGCCGCTGCTGCACGCCCGCCTGCGCAAGGCGCAGACCACCCGCAACGCGAAGATCCACGCGATCAACCCGGTCGACTTCGACTTCGCGTTCAAGCTGGCCGGCAAGCAGATCGTGGCACCGTCGAAGTTCGTCGACGCACTCGGCAACGCCGATCTGCGCCAGGCGGTCACCGGCAACGCCGTGCTGATCGTCGGTGGCATCGCCGAAAACCACCCGCAGGCCGCCGCGATCCGCGCCGCCGCGCGTGATTTCGCCGCTGCAACCGGTGCCAAGCTGTGCCGCATCCCGCAGGGCGCCAATGCCGTGGGCCTGTCCCGCGCCGGCGTGCTGCCGGCCGGCAAGGACGTCAACGCCATGCTGGCCCAGCCGCGCAAGGCCTATGCCCTGTACGGCATCGAGCCGGGCCTGGACTTCGCCGACACCGCCGCCGCCCGCAAGGCGCTGGCCGGCGCGCAGGTGGTGGCCTTCAGCCAGTTCGCCTGCGCCTCGACCCGCGACGTGGCCGACGTGATCCTGCCGATCGGTGCGCTGCCGGAAATCGACGCCACCCTGACCAACCTCGACGGTCGCGAGCAGTCGGCGCGTGCCGGCGGCAAGCTGCCGGGCGAAGCCCGTGAAGGCTGGCGCGTGCTGCGTGCGCTCGGCGGCGAGCTGGCCCTGTCCGGTTTCGAATTCACCGACCTGGCCGGCCTGCGTGCAAGCCTAGCCCCGGTGACCGTCAACGTCTCCACCTCGGCGGCAACGCCGGTGGCCGGCGAAGGCCTGGAAGTGGCGTCCACCGCTGCGATCTACCGCACCGACGCGGTGGTCCGTCGCGCCCTGGCGCTGCAGTCGCACCCGCTCAACGCCGCGCCGCGCATCGTGCTCAACAGCGATGACGCCGCCCGCCTGCAGCTGGTCGAAGGGCAGATGGCCAAGGTCGGCACCGATGCCGGCAAGGCCACCCTGCCGGTGGTGGTCGACGCCCGCGTCGCCGCGGGTTCGGTCTGGATTGAATCGGGCCACGGTGCAACCGCACCGCTGGGCGCCGCACGCGTAACGGTGGTGGCTGCATGAACGAGTTGCTGATTAACGCGGTCGACCCGCTTCACCAGTGGCTGCTGGGCCTGGGTGAAATCGGCGCGCTGCTGTGGATCGTGCTGAAGATCCTGGTGATCGCCATGCCGGTGATCATCGCGGTGGCCTTCTTCGTGGTCTGGGAACGCAAGCTGATCGGCTGGATGCACGTCCGCCACGGTCCGATGTACGTGGGCATGGGGATCTTCCAGGCCTTCGCCGACGTCTTCAAGCTGCTGTTCAAGGAGATCATCCAGCCGGCGAGCTCGCACAAGGCGATGTTCGTGCTGGCGCCGCTGATCACCCTGGCACCGGCGTTCGCGGCCTGGTCGGTGGTGCCGTTCGACGCGCAGGTGGTGCTGTCCAATGCCAACGCCGGCCTGCTGTACCTGCTGGCGATGACCTCGCTGGGCGTGTACGGCATCATCCTGGCCGGTTGGGCATCCAACTCCAAGTATGCGTTCCTGGGTGCGATGCGCGCCTCGGCGCAGATGATCAGCTACGAAATCGCCATGGGCTTTGCCCTGGTCGGCGTGATGATCGCGGCGGGCAGCCTGAACCTGAGCAGCATCGTGATGGCGCAGGCCGGCAACTCCGGCTTCTTCGACTGGTTCCTGATCCCGCTGTTCCCGCTGTTCGTCGTGTACTGGGTGTCCGGCGTGGCCGAAACCAACCGCGCGCCGTTCGACGTGGTGGAAGGCGAATCGGAAATCGTCGCCGGCCACATGGTCGAATACTCCGGTGGTGCGTTCGCGCTGTTCTTCCTGGCCGAATACGCCAACATGATCCTGATCAGCTTCCTGATCTCGATCTTCTTCCTCGGCGGCTGGCTGAGCCCGTTCCAAGGCTGGATCACGGCGGACATCTCGCCGTGGATCGACTGGATCTGGAAGGGCGGTGCACCGTGGCTGCTGCTGAAGGTGTTCTTCTTCGCCAGCGCCTACATCTGGTTCCGTGCCAGCTTCCCGCGCTTCCGTTATGACCAGATCATGCGTCTGGGCTGGAAGGTCTTCATCCCGCTCACCATCGCGTGGATTGCTGTGACGGCGTTGATGGTGTTCTACGGCGTGATCCAGAAGGGCGTCTAAGTGATGAATCGAATTACCCATTACTTCAAAAGCCTGCTGCTGCTCGAGCTGCTCGGGGGCCTGTGGCTGACCCTCAAGTACACCTTCAAGCCGAAGTACACGCTGATGTACCCGATGGAGAAGTTCCCGCAGTCGCCGCGCTTCCGTGGCCTGCACGCGCTGCGCCGGTATCCCAACGGCGAAGAGCGTTGCATCGCCTGCAAGCTGTGCGAAGCGGTGTGCCCGGCGCTGGCGATCACCATCGACTCGGCCAAGCGCGAAGACGGCACCCGCCGTACCACCCGCTACGACATCGACCTGTTCAAGTGCATCTTCTGCGGCTTCTGCGAAGAAAGCTGCCCGGTGGACTCGATCGTCGAGACGCACATCCTCGAGTACCACTTCGAGAAGCGTGGCGAAAACATCGTTACCAAGCCGCAGCTGCTGGCCCTCGGTGATCGGCTTGAAGCCGAAATCGCCGAGCGTCGCGCCGCCGACGCCGCTTTCCGCTGAGGTCCATGATGGATTGGGTAAATATCTTCTTCTGGGTCTTCTCCATCGTGGCGGGCATTTCCGCCGCGGCGGTGATCAGCGTGCGCAATCCGGTGTATGCCGTGCTGTGCCTGATCCTGACCTTCTTCTCCGTGGCCTGCATCTGGATCCTGGTCGGGGCTGAGTTCCTCGGCGTGGCGCTGGTGCTGGTCTACGTCGGCGCGGTGATGGTGCTGTTCCTGTTCGTGGTGATGATGCTGGACATCGACGCCTCCAACCTGCGCGAAGGCTGGGTGCGTTACCTGCCGCTCGGCCTGGTGGTCGCGGTCACCATGCTGGTGCAGATGCTGATCCTGATCGGCGTGAAGGGCAGGGCGGTCAACCCGCTGCCGGCCGACAACGCCGCCGCGCTCGCCGCCGACAGCTCCAACATCACCTGGCTGGCGCGCAGCCTGTTCACCGAATACCTGCTGCCGTTCGAGTTCGCCGCCGTCATCCTGACCGTGGCCGTGGTTGCCGCCGTCATGCTGACCCTGCGTCGCCGTACCGGCCTGAAGACCCAGAACCCGTCCGAGCAGACCATGGTCAAGGGCCATGACCGCCTGCGCGTGGTCAAGATGGATGCCGAAAAGCCGGTGGTCCACACCCTTACCAAGCCGTCCAGCAACGAGGAGGCCGCCCCGTGATCACCCTTGGTCATATCCTGGCCCTTGGCGCGCTGCTGTTCTGCATCAGCCTTGCCGGCATCTTCCTCAACCGCAAGAACATCATCGTGCTGTTGATGTCCATCGAACTGATGCTGCTCTCGGTGAACATCAACTTCGTCGGGTTCTCGCGTGAGATGGGCGACACGGCCGGCCAGCTGTTCGTGTTCTTCATCCTGACCGTGGCCGCGGCCGAGGCCGCGATCGGCCTCGCGATCCTGGTAACCCTGTTCCGTACCCGCCGCACCATCAATGTCGGCGAAGTCGATTCGCTGAAGGGCTGATCCGTAGATGGAAATTACTCTCTCCAAGAGTCTGTTGATCGCCGTGGTGCTTGCACCACTGCTCGGCAGCATCATCGCCGGCCTGTTCGGTCGCCAGGTGGGTCGCCTTGGCGCCCAGACCGTCACCATCCTCGGTGTCGCGGTCAGCTGCGTGCTGTCCAGCTATGTGTTCTACCAGCTGCTGTGGGGCGGCGCGCAGCCGTTCAACGAAAACGTCTACACCTTCTTTGAGGTCGGCCGTTACTCGGCGCATGTCGGTTTCATGATCGACAAGCTCACCGCCATGATGATGGTGGTGGTGACCTTCGTGTCGTTCCTGGTCCACGTGTACACCATCGGGTACATGCAGGATGACCCGGGCTACCAGCGCTTCTTCAGCTACATCTCGCTGTTCACCTTCTCGATGCTCACCCTGGTGATGAGCAACAACTTCCTGCAGCTGTTCTTCGGCTGGGAAGCGGTGGGCCTCGTGTCGTACCTGCTGATCGGTTTCTGGTTCAAGCGTCCGACCGCGATCTTCGCCAACATGAAGGCGTTCCTGGTCAACCGCGTCGGCGACTTCGGCTTCATCCTCGGCATCGCCGGCGTGCTGTGGGTGTTCGGCACCCTGGACTACGCCACCGTGTTCGCCAATGCTTCGATCCTGGCCCACCCGGAAGCGCAGCTGCAGGTCTGGTCGGGTTCGCTGACCCTGTTCGGCCAGAACGTCCAGCTGATGAGCGAGCCGGTGATCTGGTCGATCGCCACCATCATCTGCATCTGCCTGTTCATCGGCGCGATGGGCAAGTCGGCCCAGGTGCCGCTGCACGTCTGGCTGCCGGACTCGATGGAAGGCCCGACCCCGATCTCGGCACTGATCCATGCCGCGACCATGGTCACCGCGGGCATCTTCATGGTCACCCGCATGTCGCCGCTGTTCGAGCTGTCGCAGACCGCGCTGAACTTCGTGCTGTTCATCGGTGCCACCACCGCGTTCTTCACCGGCCTGATCGGCATCGTGCAGAACGACATCAAGCGGGTCGTCGCGTACTCCACGCTGTCGCAGCTGGGCTACATGACCGTGGCGCTGGGCGTGTCGGCCTACTCGGCGGCCGTGTTCCACCTGATGACCCACGCCTTCTTCAAGGCGCTGCTGTTCCTCGGCGCGGGCTCGGTGATCATCGCCATGCACCACGAGCAGGACATGCGCAAGATGGGCGGCCTGCGCAAGTACATGCCGATCACCTTCATCACCATGTGGATCGGTACGTTGGCCCTGGTCGGTACCCCGTTCTTCTCCGGCTTCTACTCCAAGGACACCATCATCGAAGCGGCGCAGCACCACGCGCACGTTTCTTCGAGCTGGGTGGCGACCTACGGGTACTGGGCGGTGCTGGGCGGCGTGATCGTCACCAGCTTCTACAGCTTCCGCCTGCTGTTCCTGACCTTCCACGGCAAGGAGCGCTTCCGTGATGCGCATGATGACCATGGCCACGGCCATGACGATCACCATGCTGCCGATGCACACCATGCAGACGCCCACCACGGCGACGCGCACCATGACGACCACGGCCATGGCCACGGTCCGCATGAGCCGCACGAAACCCCGTGGGTGGTGACCCTGCCGCTGATCCTGCTGGCGATCCCGTCGATCCTCGTGGGCTTCTTCAGCATCGGTCCGATGCTGTACGGCACCGACTGGGCCGGCCACCACGCCGAGCACGCCATTCCGGGCCAGGTGCATTCGTTCTTCACCGGCGTGGTCGACTTCTACGACCCGGCGCGCAACACCATTGGCGCCCTGGCCGAAGAGTTCCACGGTCCGGTCGCGTTCGCCCTGCACGGCATGATGGCGCCGGCGTTCTTCCTGACCGTGGCCGGTTTCCTGCTGGCGGTGCTGTTCTACCTGTGGAAGCCGGAACTGGCGACCCGTGCGCGCAGGACCTTTGCGCCGGTGGTCTCGGTGCTGGAGAACAAGTACGGGTTCGACAAGCTGTGGATCGGCGGTTTCGCCGGTGGCGGCGTCAAGCTGGGCAAGGTTTCGCGCGCGATCGACACGAACATCGTCGATGGCGTGGTGGTCAATGGTTCGGCGCGCCTGATCGACCTGGCCGCCAACCTGCTGCGTCGCACCCAATCCGGTTTCCTCTATCACTACGCCTTCGCGATGATCATCGGCCTGATTGCCCTTCTGGGCGTCCTGATGCATTACCTGCGTTGATGACCTGTACGGAATAAGAAGACGTGTCGAACTGGCCTCTACTCAGTGTTCTCATCTGGCTGCCGATCCTCGGCGGTGCCCTGATCCTTGCCATCCGTGATGCGCAGACCGCCCGTTGGGCGTCGCTGGGCGTGGCGGTGCTGACCTTCGTGATCAGCCTGTCGCTGCTCAGCGGCTACGACGTGTCCAACGACGCGTTGCAGTTCGTCGAGACCCGCGCCTGGATCCCGGCCTACGACATCGGCTACAACCTGGGCGTGGACGGCATTGCCATCGCGCTGATCCTGCTGACCACGCTGGTCTCGGTGCTGGCGCTGATCGGCGCCTGGAGCGCCATCGACAAGCGGGTCAACCAGTACGTGGCGGCCTTCCTGATCCTGGAAGGCGTCACGGTGGGCATCTTCGCCGCGACGGACGCGATGCTGTTCTACGTGTTCTTCGAAGCGATGCTGATCCCGATGTTCCTGATCATCGGTGTCTGGGGCGGCCCGCGCCGCATCTACGCCGCGCTGAAGTTCTTCCTGTACACCTTCCTAGGCTCGGTGCTGATGCTGGTGGCGCTGATCTACCTGTACCTGAAGGGCGGCAGCTTCCAGCTCGCCGACCTGTACCAGCTGCAGTTGTCCAGCCAGGAGCAGACCTGGATCTTCTTCGCCTTCCTGATCGCCTTCGCGGTCAAGGTGCCGATGTTCCCGGTCCACACCTGGCTGCCGGACGCGCACGTGGAAGCGCCGACCGCCGGTTCGGTGATCCTGGCCGCGATCGCGCTGAAGATCGGCGGTTACGGCTTCCTGCGCTTCAACCTGCCGATCGTGCCGGACGCCTCGCACGACTGGGCCTGGCTGGTCATCGCGCTGTCGTTGATCGCGGTGATCTACGTCGGCCTGGTCGCGCTGGTCCAGGACGACATGAAGAAGCTGATCGCCTATTCGTCGATCGCGCACATGGGCTTCGTCACCCTGGGTACCTTCATCGCCCTGTGGCTGGTGCGTGACGCCGGCAATGCCGACGCGGCCCGCCTGGGCCTGCAGGGCGCCATGGTGCAGATGGTCTCGCACGGCTTCGTGTCCGGCGCGATGTTCTCCTGCGTGGGCGTGCTGTACGACCGCATGCACAGCCGCCGCATCGCCGATTACGGCGGCGTGGTCAACGTGATGCCGTGGTTCGCCACCTTCGCCATGCTGTTCTTCATGGCCAATGCAGGCCTGCCGGGCACCAGCGGTTTCGTCGGCGAGTTCATGATCATCATGGCCAGCTTCCAGCGGAACCCGTGGCTGGCGCTGGGCGCCGCGACCACCCTGGTGATCACCGCCGCCTACACGCTGTGGCTGTACAAGCGCGTGTTCTTCGGTGAAGTGGCCAACAAGCACGTGGCCGAACTGAAGGACATCAACGGCCGTGAGTGGCTGGTGCTGGGCGTGTTCGCCGTCGGTACGCTGGCGCTGGGTCTGTACCCCAAGCCGCTGACCGACCTGATGGAGCCCTCGATCGCAAAGCTGGCGATGCAGATCGCATCCAGCAAGCTGCTGTAATTCCAGGATTTGATGATGACCACCTCGCCGCTGTTGCCATTGACCGCCGCTGACCTGCCGCCGCTCGCTCCGGAGCTGGTGCTGATCGGCAGTGCGTTCGCCCTGATGATCCTCGACCTGTTCATCAGCAAGCAGAACAAGATCTGGACCCACCTGTTCTCGGTTGCCGCGCTGGCAGTCGTGCTGTTCATGCTCGCCACGGGCGTGGGCGGGCAGGGCGAGGTCTTCCACGGCATGTTCGTCCGCGACACCGCGGCCGATGTGATGAAGGTCGTGGTCGTGCTGTGCAGCGGCCTGACCCTGATCTACGGCTGGAGCTACCTGCGCGAGCGCGACCTGTTCCAGGGCGAAATCCCGGTGCTGGTGATGTTCGCCACCGCCGGCATGATGATCCTGGTTTCGGCCGGCAGCCTGCTGATGGTGTACCTGGGCCTGGAACTGCTGGCGCTGTGCTCCTACGCACTGGTGGCCAGCAACCGAGACAACGGCCTGGCGACCGAAGCGGCGATGAAGTACATCGTGCTGGGTTCGCTGGCCTCGGGCCTGCTGCTGTACGGCATGTCGCTGATCTACGGCGCCACCGGCTCCCTGCACCTGGACGCGATCAACGCGGCCATTCCGCAGTCGGACGAGAAGATGCTGCTGCTGACCGGCGCGGTGTTCATGATCGCCGGCGTCGCCTTCAAGCTCGGCGCGGCCCCGTTCCACATGTGGCTGCCCGACGTGTACCAGGGCGCCCCGGCGCCGATCGCGCTGTTCATCAGCTCGGCCCCGAAGCTGGCCGCGTTCGGCATGGCCTATCGCCTGCTGGAAATGGGCATCGGCCCGCTGTCGGACGAGTGGAAGTACCTGATCGGTGGGCTGGCCGCGCTGTCGCTGGTGGTCGGCAACCTGATGGCGATCGCGCAGAGCAACCTCAAGCGCATGCTGGCCTATTCGACCGTCTCGCACATCGGCTTCCTGCTGCTCGGCATTGCCGGTGGCGGCGAGCGCGGTTACGCCGCCGCGCTGTTCTATGCGCTGAGCTACGCGATCATGTCCACCGCCGGTTTCGGCGCGATCATCGCGCTGTCGCGCAACGGCTTCGAGGCCGAGAAGATCGACGACCTGAAGGGCCTGAACGCCCGCAACCCGTGGATGGCCGGCCTGGTCCTGTGCATCATGGCCTCGATGGCCGGCATTCCGCCGTTCCTGGGCTTCTGGACCAAGCTGGCGGTGCTGAGCGCGGCGATCAACGGCGGCATGCTGTGGCTGGCCATCCTCGGCGTGATCTGCGCAGTGATCGGCTGCTTCTACTACCTGCGCGTGATCAAGGTCATGTACTTCGACGAGCCGGTGGGCGAGCCGCTGCCGGCCAACAATGACCGCGTGCTGGGCGTGGTGCTGGGCGTGAACGCGCTGGCGCTGCTGGCCCTGGGCATCGCGTGGAACCCGATCATGGTCTGGTGCCAGCAGGCTTTTGCACATCTCGCATAAAAAGCGATACAAAACTGCGTGAATGGTGTAATATTCGTTTCCTGAGTTGTTGATGCAGCGGTTTCGCCAGAACATCGTTGCGGTAACAGATCAACTCAACCACTTCTGCTGCGGGGTGGAGCAGTCTGGCAGCTCGTCGGGCTCATAACCCGAAGGTCGCAGGTTCAAATCCTGCCCCCGCTACCAAATAGCCATCGGTGCAAGCCGATGGCAGGAACGAGAAAGGCGACGCCGGCAACGGGGTCGCCTTTCTCGTTCCGGGACATGCTGTGCAAGCCCCCCGGTAGTGCCACGCCCTGCGTGGCAACCCCAGCCAAGCCGATCGCCGCCAACGTGGGGTTGCACGCATGGGCAAACTCCCCTACAATTCCGCTTCTGCTGCGGGGTGGAGCAGTCTGGCAGCTCGTCGGGCTCATAACCCGAAGGTCGCAGGTTCAAATCCTGCCCCCGCTACCACAGAAAATCTGCAGTGCAGATGCAGTAGACGAAAAAGCGATCTCCGCAACGAGGTCGCTTTTTTCGTTGTGGAATCTGGTTGCGCATTACCGATCGCGAACTGATTGGATTGTTCAGATACGGCGCTGGATACTGTCCTGGCCATTGCGAAATGGTCGTTCAGCCGCTATCATCCACGGCTTAGCGGACTACCTGACAGGACCCATTCCCCGGAATGCGGACCGTCCCGCGACCGGCTTCCGGGCCGTGCGACTTCCCACCAGGTAGTCGTGACCCCCCGGAAGGCTGGCCATCCAGCATGACCGGAGTCGTTCCGGACAAGGGGCCCAGCGGGCCCTTTGTTGTTTCCGGGCCCCAGGGCGCAAGCCGGGGCAGCACCTCTTTCAACGAATCAAGGCAGACTGTGAGCGACAAGGCAACTGAAATCGCGAATCTGCTCGGCCCCACCGTTCAGTCGCTGGGTCTCGAGCTGCTGGGTGTGGAATACCTGACCGCCCCGGGTGGCGCCACGCTGCGCCTGTATATCGACGTGCCGCTGGCCGAACAGCCCGAGCGCATGGTCAATATCGACGACTGCGAGCGGGTCAGCCGCGAAGTGTCGGCCCAGCTGGACGTGGAAGACCCGATCAGCGCCAATTACACGCTGGAAGTCTCCTCGCCGGGCGTCGACCGCCCGCTGTTCACCCGCGAGCAGTTCGAGCGAGCCATCGGCGAATCGGCCAAGGTCGTGCTGAAGCTGCCGCAGGACGGCCGCCGTCGCCTGCAGGGCGAAATCCTGGGCGTGGACGCCGAACAGAATACGGTCACCTTCAAGGTCGACAATTCCCCGTTTACCGCCGATGTCGAGAATATCGACAAGGCACGCATCATGCCGGACTGGGCCGCCCTCGGCCTGGCTCCGACCAAACCGACTGGCCCGGCGCCCAAGCAGGGTGGCAAGGCGAACAAGAAACCATCCAACGAGCCCGCGGCCAAGAAGCCGCGCGCGGAGTGAGCCAATGAGCAAGGAACTTCTGCTGGTAGTGGATGCGGTCGCCAATGAAAAGGGCGTTCCGCGTGAAGTGATCTTCGAGGCGATCGAGGCCGCGCTGGCTTCGGCCGCCAAGAAGCGCTACCCCGATGAGGAAGTGCTGGCCCGTGTGTCGATCGACCACAAGGACGGCACCTACGAAACCTTCCGCCGCTGGGAAGTGGTGGCCGACGACGTGGTCATGGAATCGCCGGACCGCCAGGTGCGCCTGATGGACGCCATCGACGAAGCCGACGGCGTGGAAGTGGGCGACTTCATCGAAGAGCAGATCGAAAACCCGGACTTCGGCCGCATCGCGGCGCAGGCCGCCAAGCAGGTGATCGTCCAGCGCGTGCGCGAAGCCGAGCGCCAGCAGGTGGTCGATGCGTGGAAGGACCGCGTGGGCGAACTGGTCACCGGCGTGGTCAAGCGCGCCGAGCGCGGCAACATCTATGTGGACCTGGGCGGCAACGCCGAGGCCTTCATCCCGAAGGACAAGGGCATTCCGCGCGACGTGCTGCGCGCCGGCGACCGCGTGCGCGGTTACCTGGCCGAAGTGCGCTCGGAACCGCGTGGTCCGCAGCTGTTCATCAGCCGCGCCGCCCCGGAATTCATGATCGAGCTGTTCAAGCTGGAAGTGCCGGAAGTGGGCCAGGGCCTGGTCGTGATCAAGGCCTGTGCACGCGACCCGGGCGACCGCGCCAAGATCGCCGTGCTCGCCCACGACGCGCGCACCGATCCGATCGGCGCCTGCATCGGCATGCGCGGTTCGCGCGTGCAGGCCGTGTCCAACGAGCTCAATGGCGAGCGCGTGGACATCGTGCTGTGGAACGACAACCCCGCCAACTTCGTCATCAATGCGATGGCGCCGGCGGAAGTGCAGTCGATCATCGTCGATGAAGACAAGCACTCGATGGACCTGGCCGTGGCGGAAGAACGCCTGGCCCAGGCGATCGGCAAGGGCGGCCAGAACGTGCGCCTGGCCAGCCGCCTGACCGGTTGGCAGCTGAATGTGATGACCCAGGACCAGGTGACCGCCAAGTCCGAGGCAGAGCAGGGCGTTGCCCGCCAGCTGTTCATGGACAAGCTGGAAGTGGATGAAGAAATCGCCGCCATCCTGGTGACCGAAGGCTTCAACACCGTGGAAGAAATCGCCTACGTCCCGGTTGGCGAACTGCTGGCCGTGGAAGGCTTCGACGAAGACATCGTCGAGGAACTGCGTGCCCGTGCCCGCGACGCGCTGCTCAACGAAGCGCTCGCGGTGGAAGAAGGTCTGGATGAAGGTTCGCCGTCTGAAGACCTGCTCGCCCTGGAAGGCATGGACGAGGCAACCGCCTACGCCCTGGCCGGCCATGGCGTGCGTACGAGTGAGGACCTGTCGGACCTGGCCGCCGACGAGATCCTCGAGTTCGGCATCGAAGACATGGACCAGGAGCGCGCCGCCGCCCTGATCCTTGCCGCCCGAGCCGAGGAGATCGCCCGCCTGGAGCGCGGCGAATGAGCCAGCGATGAACAGTGCCCTGACCCGATCAGGGCTTAGACTCCGCGCTGCCTTCGCCCGTTTCGAAGGAGCGCCAACCAGATCATAGGATCCGAATGTCGCAGCAAACCACCATCCGCAAGCTTGCCGAACTGGTCAACACGCCGGTCGAAAAACTGCTTGTACAGCTTGCCGAAGCCGGCATGAAGTTCAGCGGTCCCGACCAGGTCGTGACCAGCACCGAGAAGGTGAAGCTCCTGGGCTTCCTTCGTCGTTCGCATGGCAAGGCCGAGCAGCCCGTCGAAAGCGCAGACGACGCTGCAAAGAAGATCACCCTGAACCGTCGCAAGTTGCAGGAAGTGACCGTCAGCGCCGGCCGCAGCAAGGCCACCGTCAACGTGGAAGTGCGCCAGAAGCGCACCTACACCAAGGACGCCAGTGGCAAGGCGATGACGCCGGATGAGGAGCGCGCCGACATCCTGCGCAAGCTGGAGGAATCCCGCCAGCGCAATCTGGACGAGCAGCGCTCGCTGGCCGAAAAGGACCGCGTGCGCGACGAAGAGATCGCACGCAAGCGCCAGGAAGAGCAGGACGCCAAGGACCGCGCCGAAGCCGAGCGCAAGGCTGCCGAAGCCGCTGCGGAAGCTGCGAAGAACGCACCGCCGGCACCGGTGGCTGCACCGCGCCCGGCCGTCAGCGAAGCGCCGGCACGTGCTGCCGCGCGTCCGTCGGCACCGGCTCCGGCCCGTACGGCCGGCCGTGCCGATGACCGCAATTCGAACAACAACCGCCCCGGCGCCAAGCGCGACGAAGACGGTGGCAACCGCTTCGCCGGCCAGATGCACCTGTCGGCCGCCGACCGTGCGCGCCGTGGCAACAACAGCAACACGCGTGGTCGTCCGGGTGGGCGCGCGCAGCCGGGTCGTCGCGACAGCAACCAGTCGCGCAGCGGCGGCGGTGCCCATGGTTTCGAACGTCCGGTCGCTCCGATCGTGCGTGATGTCACCATCGGCGACACCATCACCGTGGCCGACCTGGCCCAGAAGCTGGCCCTGAAGGGCGGCGACGTGGTCAAGGCGCTGTTCAAGATGGGCGTGATGGCCACCATCACCCAGACCATCGACCATGACACCGCGGCGCTGGTGACCGAAGAACTCGGCCACAACGTGACCCGTGCCAACACCAACGACGCCGAAGACGCGCTGCTGGCGTTGAACGAAGGCGAGCAGGGCGTAGCCGTTGCACGTCCGCCGGTGGTCACCATCATGGGCCACGTCGACCACGGCAAGACCTCGCTGCTGGACTACATCCGCCGCACCAAGGTCGCCACCGGCGAAGCCGGCGGCATCACCCAGCACATCGGTGCGTACCACGTTGAAACGCCGAAGGGCGTGATCAGCTTCCTGGATACCCCGGGCCACGCCGCGTTCACCTCGATGCGTGCCCGCGGTGCCAAGCTGACCGACATCGTGGTGCTGGTGGTGGCTGCCGACGACGGCGTCATGCCGCAGACCAAGGAAGCGATCCAGCACGCCCGTTCTGCCGGTGTGCCGCTGATCGTGGCGATCAACAAGATGGACAAGTCCGGCGCCGACCCGATGCGGGTCAAGAACGAGCTGCTCACCGAGCAGGTCGTGGCCGAAGACTTCGGTGGCGACATCCAGATGGTGGAGATCTCGGCCAAGGCGGGCACGGGCGTCGACAACCTGCTGGACGCCATCTCGATCCAGGCCGAACTGCTGGAACTGAAGGCCGTGGCCGAAGGCCGCGCCAGCGGCGTGGTCATCGAGTCCTCGCTGGACAAGGGCCGTGGCCCGATCGCCACCGTGCTGGTGCAGCAGGGTTCGCTGAAGAAGGGCGACTACCTGGTGTGCGGCATCCAGTACGGCCGCGTGCGCGCGCTGTTCGACGAAACCGGCAAGCAGCCGGACCACGCCGGTCCGTCGATTCCGGTGCAGGTGCTGGGCCTGTCCGGCGTGCCGGACGCAGGCGACGACTTCGTCGTGGTCGAGGACGAGCGCCTGGCCAAGGACGTCGCGCAGCAGCGCGAAACCAAGCGCCGTGAATCGCGCATGGTGCAGTCCGCCGGCAGCCGCATGGAAGACATCATGGCGACCCTGGGCAAGGGCAATGGCCAGCAGGTGCTGAACCTGGTGATCAAGGCCGACGTGCAGGGTTCGGTGCAGGCGCTGAGCCAGGCCCTGGTGGGCCTGTCCAACGACGACATCCGCATCAACGTGATCCACTCCGGCGTGGGCGGCATCACCGAGTCGGATGCCAACTCGGCCGTCGCCTCCAAGGCCACCGTCATCGGCTTCAACGTACGTGCGGACGCTTCGGCGCGTCGCATCATCGAATCCAATGGCGTGGACCTGCGTTACTTCTCGATCATCTATGACGTGATCGACCAGGTGAAGCAGGTGGCTTCCGGTCTGCTCGGCGTGGAAATCCGCGAAGAGATCATCGGTATCGCCCAGGTCCGCGACGTGTTCCGCAGCTCCAAGTTCGGTGCGGTGGCCGGTTGTATGGTCATCGAAGGCACGGTCAAGCGCAGCAAGCCGATCCGCGTCCTGCGCGACAGCGTGGTGGTGTTCGAAGGCGAGCTGGAATCGCTGCGTCGCTTCAAGGAGAACGTGGAAGAAGTCCGCAACGGTACCGAATGCGGTATCGGCGTGAAGGCTTACAACGACGTGAAGGCCGGCGACCAGATCGAATGCTTCGAGCGTATCGAAGTGCCGCGTACCCTGTAATACCCGCGCGGCCCGACCCCGGTCGGGCCGCGAACAGATACCGTAGGTCCGGCCGCTGGCCGGGCGCTCCACGAACCAAGAGACAACCTGTGCCCAAAACCTTCCATCGAACCGACCGTGTTTCCGCCCAGATCCGCCGTGAGCTGGGTACGCTCGTGCACAACGCGGTGCGTGAACACGGCCTGCCTTCGGTGAGTGTGTCCGACGTGGAAATCACGCGCGACATGGCGCACGCCAAGATCTTCGTCACCGCCCTCATGCCGGAACGTTCGGAAGAGGCGATGAAGGGGCTGAAGGAAATCGCCTGGGGGCTGCGCATGGAACTGGCCAAGGCCATGAAACTGCGCCACGTGCCGGAGCTGCACTTCCACTACG
Source organism: Stenotrophomonas aracearum (assembly GCF_031834615.1). Classification (NCBI taxonomy): domain Bacteria; kingdom Pseudomonadati; phylum Pseudomonadota; class Gammaproteobacteria; order Lysobacterales; family Lysobacteraceae; genus Stenotrophomonas; species Stenotrophomonas aracearum. The sequence goes on along the minus strand of NZ_CP115543.1, from coordinate 2,862,010 downwards.
ACGACTCGGTCGACCGTGGCGAGCGCATCGACAACCTGCTGCGTGACCTGCCCGATACGTTGGCGGCGGAAAAGAGCCGCGAAGCCGAAGACGGCGACGACGACAACGACACCGAAGCCAAGTGATCCAACCACGACAGCCCGAAAGGGCTGTTGTCACATTCGAACCACCATGACCCGAATCACCTTCCGTCGCCTCGACGGCATCCTGCTGCTCGACAAGCCCGCCGGCATGAGTTCCAACGCCGCGCTGCAGGTGGCACGCCGCCTGTTCCGTGCCGACAAGGGCGGCCACACCGGCAGCCTCGACCCGCTCGCCACCGGCCTGCTGCCGCTGTGCTTCGGCGAGGCCACCAAGATTGCCGGCCTGCTGCTGGGCTCGGCCAAGGCCTACGACGCCGAAGTGGTGCTGGGCCAGACCACCGATACCGACGATTCCGACGGCAGCGTGCTGCTGGAACGCCCCGTGCCTGCCATCAGCCGTGAGCAGCTCGAGGCCGCACTGGCGCCCCTGAAGGGCCGGATACGACAGCGCGCACCGATCTATTCCGCCCTCAAGCAAGGTGGCGAACCGCTGTACATGAAGGCGCGCCGGGGCGAGACCATCGAAGCGCCGGAGCGCGACGTGGAGGTCCACGCCATCGAGGTGCTGGACCAGCAGCCGACCCGCTTGTCGCTGCGGGTGACCTGCGGTTCAGGCACCTACATCCGCAGCCTGGCCCGCGACCTGGGCGAAACCCTGGGCTGCGGCGCCCACATCGCCGGCCTGCGCCGCCTGTGGGTGGACCCGTTCCGCGAGGCGCCCATGGTGACCCTGGACACGCTGCGCGAGCTGGCCGGGCAGGGCGACGAAACCGCCCTGGAAGCCCTGCTGCTGCCGCTGGCGGCCGGCCTGGCGGACTATCCGCGAGTCGACCTGGATGCTGAACAGGCGCCCCGGTTCTCGGTGGGCCAGCGCCTGCGCAACCCGGCCTGGGGCGCGGGAACGGTCGCCGTATACGGCCCAAACGGCCCGATCCTGGGGCTTGGCGAGGTCGACGAGACCGGCCGGCTGTCCCCGCAGCGCTGCTTCAACCTCTGACCCGGACCGGCCCGGCGCTTGTCCCGGGAGGCCGCGACCGTTACAATTTCGCGGCCTTTTCAGGCTTGCCCGCATCTGCGGGTTCATCATTTCGTTAACGGCGAGTCGCGCGGTACGTCAATGGGACGTTTCTGCGGGCCACGCATCTAAAAGAGAAGAAAGCAATGTCGATCGACACCCAGAAGGTCATTGAAGACAACAAGCGCAGCGCCGCCGACACCGGCTCCCCGGAAGTGCAGGTCGCCCTGCTGACCGCCCGCATCGAGCTGCTGACCGGCCACTTCAAGGCCCACAAGAAGGACCACCACAGCCGTCGTGGCCTGCTGCAGATGGTCAACCGCCGCCGCAGCCTGCTGGACTACCTGAAGAAGAAGGACGGCGCGCGTTACAAGGCCCTGATCGAAAAGCTCGGCCTGCGTCGCTAAGCAAGAATCCCGACCGCGGCGCAGGAATGCGCCGCGGTTTTGTTTTGGCAGTACCGAATACATCGCTTGGACCGGACTACCGGTCACCCGTCGGCGGCAAGGGTCGCCTGCGGTCCATTCGAAGACAGCATCATCCCAAGGACATCCCCCGTGGCAAAAATCACCAAAACCTTCCAGTACGGCAAGCACACCGTCACGCTTGAAACCGGCGAAATCGCCCGTCAGGCCGGTGGCGCCGTCATCGTCAAGTTCGACGACACCGTGCTGCTGGTCTCCGCCGTGGCTGCCAAGAGCGCGCGTGAGGGCCAGGACTTCTTCCCGCTGACCTGTGACTATCAGGAGAAGTTCTACGCCGGTGGCCGCATCCCGGGTGGCTTCTTCAAGCGCGAAGGCCGCGCGACCGAAAAAGAGACGCTGATTTCGCGCCTGATCGATCGCCCGATCCGTCCGCTGTTCCCGGAAGACTACAAGAACGAAGTTCAGATCATCGCCACGGTGATGTCGCTGAACCCGGACATCGACGGCGACATCCCGGCGCTGATCGGTGCTTCGGCCGCCCTGTCGCTGGCCGGCACCCCGTTCAAGGGCCCGATCGCCGCCGCCAAGGTCGGTTACAAGAACGGTGAGTACATCCTCAACCCGACCGTGACCGAACTGAAGGATTCGGAGCTGGAACTGGTCGTGGCCGGTACCGCCAACGCCGTGCTGATGGTCGAATCCGAAGCCGCGCTGCTGTCCGAAGACGTGATGCTGGGCGCCGTGACCTTCGGTCACCGCGAAATGCAGAAGGTCATCAACGCCATCAACGAGCTGACCGTGGAAGCCGGCACCAAGCCGTCGACCTGGGTTGCCCCGGCCAAGAACGACGCCCTGATCAGCGCCCTGCAGGAAGCCATCGGCCCGCGCCTGGGCGAAGCCTTCCAGGTGCGCGACAAGCTGCAGCGCCGTGACGCCATCTCGGCGATCAAGAAGGACGTGACCGAGTCGCTGGCCGGCCGCGTTGCCGCCGACGGCTGGAACCCGGCCGAACTGTCGAAGGAATTCGGCGAGCTGGAATACAGCACCATGCGTAACTCGGTGCTGGACACCAAGGTCCGCATCGACGGCCGTGCGCTGGACACCGTCCGCCCGATCGCCGTGAAGACCGGCATCCTGCCGCGCGTCCACGGTTCCTCGCTGTTCACCCGCGGTGAAACCCAGGCCATCGTCACCATCACCCTGGGCACCGCACGCGACGGCCAGGTGATCGACGCCGTCTCGGGCGAGTACAAGGACAACTTCCTGTTCCATTACAACTTCCCGCCGTACTCGGTCGGTGAGACCGGCCGCATGATGGGCCCGAAGCGTCGCGAAATCGGCCACGGCCGCCTCGCCAAGCGCGGCGTGCTGGCAGTGATGCCGTCGCTGGAAGCCTTCCCGTACACCATCCGCGTGGTCTCGGAAATCACCGAGTCGAACGGTTCCTCGTCGATGGCCTCGGTCTGCGGTTCCTCGCTGGCCCTGATGGACGCCGGCGTGCCGGTCAAGTCGCCGGTCGCCGGTATCGCCATGGGCCTGGTCAAGGAAGGCGATCGCTTCGTCGTCCTGTCCGACATCCTGGGTGACGAAGACCACCTGGGCGACATGGACTTCAAGGTGGCCGGTACCGCTGAGGGCATCTCCGCCCTGCAGATGGACATCAAGATCGAAGGCATCACCGAAGAGATCATGAAGCAGGCACTGCAGCAGGCCAAGGCTGGCCGTCTGCACATCCTGGGTGAAATGGCCCACGGCCTGACCGCCCCGCGCGAAGAGCTGTCGGACTACGCGCCGCGCCTGCTGACCATCAAGATCCACCCGGACAAGATCCGCGAAGTGATCGGCAAGGGTGGTTCCACCATCCAGGCCATCACCAAGGAAACCGGCACCCAGATCGACATCCAGGACGACGGCACCATCGTCATCGCTTCGGTCAACGCCATTGCCGCGCAGGCTGCCAAGGCCCGCATCGAGCAGATCACCTCGGACGTCGAGCCGGGTCGCATCTACGAAGGCAAGGTCGCCAAGATCATGGACTTCGGTGCGTTCGTGACCATCCTGCCGGGCAAGGACGGCCTGGTGCACGTCTCGCAGATCTCCAGCGAGCGCGTCGAGAAGGTCGGCGACAAGCTGAAGGAAGGCGACGTGGTCAAGGTCAAGGTGCTGGAAGTCGACAAGCAGGGCCGTATCCGCCTGTCGATGAAGGCCGTCGAAGAAGGCGAAGGCGCTTCGGCCGAATAATCGGCTGCCGCGTGTTCGGAAAAAAACGGGCTTCGGCCCGTTTTTTTTGTCCGCGCGGACCCCCGTAGGGCACCCACGCGTGTCCGTCGGACAGATTCGCAGGACATCCCGCCACACGCCCGCGCGGCTTGCTACCGTTGGCCTCATCCAGGTCCACGGAGTTGCCATGTCCCGTTTCATCGTCTCCCTGCTCGGCGCGGCCATCGTCGCCGCACTGCCGCTTTCGAGCCACGCCGCGCCCGCATCGAACGCCGTGATCGGCGCCTACTATCCGGGCGGTTCGGCCGAACGTTACCCGGTGGCCAGCATCCCGGCCGATACGCTCACCCATCTGTTCTACGCCTTCGCCCGCATCGAAGACGGTCGGTGCGTGGTGGACGCCGCCGCACCGGAACACTTCAAGGCGCTGGCCGAGCTCAAGCGCGCGCACCCGCAGCTGCACAGCATGATCTCCATCGGCGGCTGGAACGCCGGCGGTTTCTCCGATGCGGCGCTCACCCCGGAAAGCCGCGAGCGTTTCGTGCGCTCGTGCGTGGCGATGTTCTTCGAGCAGCATCGCGGCAGTTTCGACGGCGTGGATATCGACTGGGAGTTCCCGGTCTCCGGCGGCCCGTTGGAAATCACCGACCGTCCCGAAGACCGCCACAACATGACCCTGCTGGTGCAGGAGTTCCGCCGCCAGCTGGACGCGTTGGACGGCGGCAAGGGCCCGCACCGCCTGCTGACCGCCGCACTCCCGGCCGGCCGCGTGCAGACCGACGGGCCCTACGACCCGGCGCTGAGCTATGAGTTGAAGGCGCTGGGCGCGCAGCTCGATTTCATCAACCTGATGAGCTACGACATGGGTACCGGCTTCTCGAAGGTCTCCACCTTCAACGCGCCGCTGCGCGAAGTGCCGCAGGACCCGCTGGCGAAGGAACAGCGCCGCTGGAACAACGTGGAAGGCGCGGTGCAGTTCTACCGCGACCACGGCGTGCCGGCCGACAAGCTGGTGCTGGGCGTGCCGTTCTATGGGCGTGGTTTCAACGTGACCGGCGAAAGCGCCGACGGCTTGTACCAGCCCTATAGCGCACCGTTCGACGCAGGCGACTGGCGCCGCATCAAGGCCGAATTCCTCGGCAAGCCCGGCTGGCAGCGGCACTGGCACCCGGTCGCGCAGACCCCGTGGTTGTACAACCCGGCGCAGAAGGTGTTCATCAGTTACGAAGACCCGCAGTCGATCGGCATCCGCGCCGATTTCGCCAAGGAGCAGAAGCTGCGCGGTGTGTTGACCTGGGAGCTGACCGGTGACGACGACCAGGCCAGCCTGCTCAACGCAATGGTGGCTCCTTTCCGGTAGAGCCACGCCCTGCGTGGCTGCTTTTCGGCGGGAGGTTCAGCCACGCAAGGCGTGGCTCTACCGCGCGTGGGCCCACACGCTGTTCGGGTCGCCGTGCATCGCACGGCGTTGCGAGGCGCGTGCCATCGCGGCGAATCCAATCGCCATCGCCAGCGCCACACCATCCACCCAGAACAACGGCCAATAGCCGTGCGCGGCACTGGTCCACAGCCACAGCCCGCTCATTGCCCCGTGCACCACCGGGATCAATGCGGTGACCACCGCCGCCGCCCACAGCAGCTCCACAGCGGCCTTGGACGGCGCACGCAGCGCCGCCCACAGGGCGCAACCGCCCCAGACCAGGAAACAGGTCCAGCGCATGCCAGCGTCGGCATGCGCGGGTGCCAGGTGCTCCAGCAGCTGCACGCTCACGAACGCGGCCGACACCGCCACGCACAGCCCGATGCACACCCCCACCGTAGCCCGCGCCATGTTCACCTGCGCGCGGCCCTGCTCGACCTGGCGGCGCTTGCGGCGCGACTCGATCCACAGCAGGTTGCCAGAATAGAACAGGAACGCACCGCCCAGCCCGAGCACGAAGTACAGCCACGGCACCAGTCCGTTGCCGAACTCGCCGAAGTGCAGCGCATAGGCTGCCGCCAGCGTCGCATGGTTGGCGTCGCGCTGGCCCGGCAGCTGGGTGTGCAGCACCTCGCCGGTGTTGGCGTCCATCGCCACCGCGCCCAGCGGGCCCAGCGACACGCCACCGTCGCCGGTGATCTCGATCACCGCGTTGGCATCGCCGGCATTGGCCAGTTTCAGGTAGGCCGGCTCGAAGCGCTGCTGGCCCATCTCGTTGGCCACCGCGATCGAGCGCGCATGCAGCATCGCCAGGCTGCCGGCACGCACCGGCTCGTTGGCCGGCGCGCGGATCGGTGCGGTATCGGTCGCACCGGGAATCGCCGCCAGCAGCTTGCCGTCGTAGATCAGCGGGTTGAGCGCGGCCATCTGCAGGAACATCAGGCACAGCAGCGCACCGGTCACCGCGAACAGCAGGTGGAACGGCAGGCTCAGCACGCCGATCACGTTGTGCGCGTCCTGCCACATCTGTTTCAGGTTGCGGCCCGGCCGCAGCGCGAACAGGTCGCCGACCAGCTTGGGCAGGTGGATCACCAGACCGGACAGCAGCGCCAGCCCGTACAGCAGGCTGACCACGCCCATCAGGTAGATGCCCGCCACCGGCAGGCCCAGCGTGTAGTGGAGTTCATTGACCAGCTCGGCCAACCCGGCCTGCGGCGGGGTAGGGCTGCCGTCCACGTGGTCGGCCCAGGCGAACAGCCAGGTGCCCTTGGCGTCCTGCCAGTACGCGATGGACTGCGGCGTCTCCGCGCCCGGGAAGGTCATGCCGATGTGCTTGCGCGCGTCCGGATGCCTGGCCAGCACACCATCGAGCAGGCGCTGGGCGTCGTCCAGGGTCTGCGCCGGCTGGTCCATGCCCTGCGGCGACTGCCATAGCGGCAGGTCGTGGTGGAACACCGTGATCGCACCGGCATAGAACGCCACGAACAGCGCAAAGCCGGCCACCAGGCCGACCCAGGTGTGCAGCGTGGTGAAGGTGCGCAGGGTGAGCGAACTGAATTTCATCGAATAGACCTCACTGCACCCAATCGAAGTGGCGCAGCAGCCACAGCAGGCCGAAGCCGAACGCGGCGCTGGCACCGAGCCACAGCCACGCGCGCAGCCCGGTGCGGAACGCGAATGCCCACAGCGCGGCCAGCATCCACAACGGAATGAAGGCGACCATGCTGGGCACGATCACCGACTGCCACGGACCCGGCGGCAGCCAGGTGATCAGCCCGGCAGCCGCGGCCGCCACGAAGAAGCCGGCCAGCAGGCCGGCAAGCGCACGAGCCCACATCAGCGTCGCGCCTCCGCGTCGGGGCGCGTCCACGCCGCCAGGTAGGGCAGCACCAGCGCGGTCAGCATCCAGATCCCCAGCGTGACGCACAGGCCGGTGGCCAGGCCGAGCTGGCCCATCCAGAGCCACAGCGAGGTGGCTGCCGCGACCAGGCCGAGCTGGCGGCCCAGTCGCGCGGCACGACGCAGGCGCGGCCAGCGGCAGTGTGGCGAGGCTGCGTAGAAGGCCAGCGCAGAGAACGCCGAGGCGGTACCGGCCAGGAGGCAATAAAGGGTGGCAAGCGTGAAGGGCATGCGGAAGCCGAGTGCGAGGGGCGCGCATCCGTTGCGCTGCAAAGTGCGCATGGTAATCATTGCCGTTCGCAACCGGTAGTGCCGGCCGCCGGCCGGCTCCCCGCAATCCCGTCCTCCCCGGTAGCGCCGGCCGTTGGCCCGCATGAGCGCCGGACACACTCCATGGGCCGGCCAACGGCCGGCGCTACCGGGGGACCCTGCTTTGGTTTAAGATCGACCCCATCCATTTCTCCTGGTACCAAGGTGACCCGCGCCCAGCGCCGGCCCAGCGTGCGACATGAGCACTACCACCGCCCACTGCTGACGCTCCCGACGGCTCCTTGCCCAGGCGCCCTCGTGGCGCTTTTCTTTTATCCGAATCAAGCACGAAACCCAGCCATGATCGCGATCACGCTTCCCGACGGCAGCCGCCGTGAGTTCGAAAACCCTGTCAGTGTCATGGACGTCGCCCAGTCGATCGGCGCCGGCCTGGCCAAGGCCACCATCGCCGGTGCCGTCGACGGCACCCTGGTCGATGCCAGCGACGTGATCGACCACGACGCCAGCCTGCGCATCATCACCGCCAAGGACGAGGAGGGCGTGGAAATCATCCGCCACTCCTGCGCCCACCTGCTCGGCCATGCGGTCAAGCAGCTGTACCCGGACGTGAAGATGGTGATCGGCCCGGTCATCGCCGAAGGCTTCTACTACGACATCTTCTCCGAGCGCCCGTTCACCCCGGACGACATGGCCGCCATCGAAAAGCGCATGGCCGAGCTGATCGCGCAGGACTACGACGTGGTCAAGAAGCTGACCCCGCGTGCCGAGGTGGTGGAGATCTTCAAGAGCCGTGGCGAAGACTACAAACTGCGCCTGATCGAAGACATGTCGCCTGAGATCCAGGCCATGGGCATGTACTACCACCAGGAATACGTGGACATGTGCCGCGGCCCGCACGTGCCCAACACGCGCTTCCTGAAGGCCTTCAAGCTGACCCGCATCTCCGGCGCCTACTGGCGCGGCGACGCGCAGAACGAGCAGCTGCAGCGCGTCTACGGCACCGCCTGGGCCGACAAGAAGCAGCTCGAGGCGTATATCAAGCGCGTCGAAGAAGCCGAAATGCGCGACCACCGCCGCATCGGCAAGCAGCAGGACCTGTTCCACCTGCAGGAAGAGGCTCCCGGCCTGGTGTTCTGGCACCCCAAGGGCTGGGCGCTGTGGCAGGTGGTCGAGCAGTACATGCGCAAGGTCTACCAGAAGAGCGGCTACGGCGAAGTGCGCTGCCCGCAGATCCTGGACGTGAGCCTGTGGAAGAAGTCCGGCCACTGGGACAACTACCAGGACAACATGTTCTTCACCGAGTCGGAGAAGCGCACCTACGCGGTCAAGCCGATGAACTGCCCGGGCCACGTGCAGGTGTTCAACCAGGGCCTGCACAGCTACCGCGACCTGCCGATCCGCTACGGTGAGTTCGGTTCCTGCCACCGCAACGAGCCCTCGGGCGCGCTGCACGGCATCCTGCGCGTGCGCGGCTTCACCCAGGACGACGGCCACGTGTTCTGCACCGAGGCGCAGATCGAATCGGAAGTGACCGCCTTCCACCAGCAGGCGCTGGCGGTGTACCAGCACTTCGGCTTCGAGGAAATCCAGATCAAGATCGCGCTGCGCCCCGAATCGCGCCTGGGCGACGACGCCACCTGGGACAAGGCCGAAACCGCGCTGCGCTCGGCGCTGTCCAGCTGCGGCGTGGAGTGGCAGGAGCTGCCGGGCGAGGGCGCCTTCTACGGCCCGAAGATCGAGTACCACCTGAAGGACGCCATCGGCCGCACCTGGCAGCTGGGCACCATGCAGGTCGACTTCATGATGCCCGGCCGCCTCGGCGCCGAGTACGTGGACGAAGCCAGCCAGAAGAAGCACCCGGTCATGCTGCACCGGGCCATCGTGGGCTCCATGGAGCGCTTCCTGGGCATCCTGATCGAGCACCATGCCGGCCACTTCCCGGCCTGGCTGGCCCCGGTCCAGGCGGTGGTGGCCAATATCACCGACGCCCAGGCTGAATACGTTGAAGGGGTCAGGAAAACCCTTGCAGATCAAGGCCTCCGGGTAACGGCCGATTTGCGCAACGAGAAGATCGGTTATAAGATTCGCGAGCATACGCTGCAGCGGGTCCCGTATCTGCTGGTGGTGGGCGACCGTGAGAAGGAAAATGGCGCCGTAGCCGTGCGTACGCGCTCGGGCGAGGATCTGGGCAGCATGTCCGTCCAGGCCTTCATCGAGCGGTTGCAGGCAGAACAGTACGTGTAAGACAGTCCCGGCCCCGCGGATGATCCGTCATGGGCCGGTTTGATTCCTCTGGGAGATTGCAATATCAGTACCCCTGACAACAAACAGAACCGCAAGAATCAGGAAATCCGGGTGCCGCGCGTACGCGTGATCGGCAGCGACGGTGAAATGATTGGCGTGTTGTCGCGCGACGAAGCGCTGTCGATGGCCGAAGACGAAGGCCTGGACCTGGTCGAGATCCAGCCGCAGGCCGATCCGCCGGTCTGCAAGATCATGGACTTCGGCAAGTTCAAGTTCGAAGCGCAGAAAAAGGCCAATGAGGCCAAGAAGAAGACCAAGCAGGTCGAAATCAAGGAAGTGAAGTTCCGCCCGGTCACCGACGAAGGCGACTACCAGATCAAGCTGCGCAAGATGCGCGGGTTCCTGGAAGACGGTGACAAGATCAAGGTGAACATCCGCTTCCGTGGCCGTGAAATGAGCCATCAGGAACTGGGTCGCGAAATGGCCAACCGGATCGAAGCCGATCTGGGCGAGGACATCGTGATCGAGTCCCGTCCGCGCCTGGAAGGCCGGCAGATGGTCATGATGATCGCGCCGAAAAAGAAATAACCTGCGGACGTAGAGCCGGGCTCTGCCCGGCTGCCGTTCAGGCAAAACGACCGATTTACCCCCGCCCAATCAACCATTTGCAACCGGCTCCGGTCGCTGGCATAATGGGCGGCCCCGTATTGCGGGGTGAAGGACCCGCCCGGTTCCCAGAGGGGAATCCGGGCTTAAAAGCAGGCAAGGGCACGGACGGAAAGTGTGGCATCGCCACCGCCCTGGTCAGTAAAAAAAACATCATCAAGGACATTGCAATGCCCAAGATCAAGACCAACCGGGCGGCGGCCAAGCGTTTCCGCAAGACCGCCTCCGGCAAGTTCAAGGCTGGCCACGCCAACCGCAGCCACATCCTCACCAAGAAGTCGACCAAGCGGAAGCGCAATCTGCGTCAGACGAACCATGTTCGTGCAGAAGACGCAGGCCGTTTGACTCGTATGCTTCCCTACCTCTGAGGACTGAACCATGGCTCGAGTAAAGCGTGGTGTACAGGCGCGTCGCCGCCACAAGAAAATCCTGACCCTTGCCAAGGGTTACTACAACGCACGCCGCAAGGTCTTCCGCGTTGCCAAGCAGGCCGTCATCAAGGCACAGCAGTACGCCTACATCGGTCGTAAGCAGAAGAAGCGTAATTTCCGCTCGCTGTGGATCACCCGCATCAACGCGGCTGCCCGCATCAACGGTCTGAGCTACAGCCGTTTCATGAACGGCCTGCTGAAGGCAGGTATCACCCTGGACCGTAAGGTCCTGGCCGATATCGCCGTGCACGACGCAGCCGGTTTTGCTGCACTGGCCGAAAAGGCCAAGGGCGCGCTGGCGGCATAAGTCCATTCCCCGCCGTTGCCGTGCAAACGCAACGGCTGCGGGTAAGGCAATGCATGGGGAAGGGCGCAAGTCCTTCCCCATTCTTTTTTGTGCCGCCGGGAGTCGGCCCGGCGCGCATCGCGAAGGCAGACCGACGCGAGGTCCTGGCTATCCATGAGTGACATCCAATCCCTGACCACCCAGGCGCTGGCCGACGTGGCCGCCGCACAGAGCCCCGATGCGCTTGAAGCGCTGCGCGTGGCCCTGCTCGGCAAGAGCGGCAGCATCACCGCCCAGCTCAAGCAGCTCGGTGCGCTGCCTGCCGACGCGCGCAAGGCCGCCGGCGAAGCCATCAACCAGGCGCGCGACGCGCTGACCACCGCGTTGGGCGAGCGCAAGGCCGTGCTGGAAGACGCTGCGCTCGACGCGCGCCTGGCCGCCGAAGCGATCGACATCACCCTGCCGGGCCGTGCCGCCGAGCGCGGTGGCCTGCACCCGGTGACCCGTACCCTGGAACGCATCACCGAGATCTTCGGCCGCCTCGGCTACGAGCTGTCCGAGGGCCCGGAAATCGAAGACGACTGGCACAACTTCGAAGCGCTGAATTTCCCGCCGCACCACCCGGCGCGCGCGATGCACGACACCTTCTATTTCGGCGACGGCCGCCTGCTGCGCACGCATACCTCCGGTGTGCAGGTGCGCTACATGGGCGACCACGCGCCGCCGCTGCGCATGATCGCCGCCGGCAAGGTCTATCGCAGCGACAGCGACCAGACCCATTCGCCGATGTTCCACCAGGTGGAAGGCCTGCTGGTGGACGAACATTCGACCTTCGCCGACCTCAAGGGCACCTTGTCCGAGTTCGTGCGCGCGTTCTTCGAGCGCGACTTCGAAATGCGCTTCCGCCCCAGCTACTTCCCGTTCGTGGAACCCGGCGCGGAAGTTGACATCGCCTGGCAGCAGCCCGACGGCAGCACCCGCTGGCTGGAAGTGCTTGGCTGCGGCATGGTGCACCCGAACGTGCTGCGCAACGTCGGCATCGATCCGGAACGCTACACCGGCTTCGCCTTCGGCCTGGGCGTGGAGCGTTTCGCCATGCTGCGTTACGGCGTGAACGACCTGCGCGCGTTCTTCGAAAACGACGTGCGGTTCCTCAAGCAATTCGCGTAATCACGGCCTGGCGCTTGCGCCGGCCCACCAGGGTGACACCATGAAATTCTCTGAAAACTGGCTGCGCAGCCACGTTCCCACCACCGCCTCGCGCGCCGAGCTGAGCGCGGTGCTGACCGCGATCGGGCTGGAAGTGGAAGAGGTCACCGACCTCGGTGCGAACCTCGACCACGTGGTGGTCGCGCGCATCATCTCCGCCGAGCGCCACCCCGAAGCCGACCGCCTGCAGATCTGCCAGGTCGACGCCGGGCAGGGCGAGCACCTGCAGATCGTGTGCGGCGCGCCCAACGCGCGCGCCGGGCTGGTTGCGCCACTGGCGATGGTCGGTGCGAAGTTTGGTGACATGACCATCAAGGCCGCCAAGCTGCGTGGCGTGGATTCCAACGGCATGCTGTGCTCGGCCAAGGAACTGGGCCTGGACAGCGATGCTTCCGGCCTGTTCGAACTGCCTGACGACGCCCCGGTTGGCCAGACCCTGGTCGAATACCTCGGCCTGCCCGACGCCAGCGTCGAGATCAAGCTGACCCCCAACCGCGCCGACTGCTTCAGCGTGCGCGGCATCGCCTTCGACGTGGCCGCCGCGTGCGCCAGCGAAGTGGTGCCGTTCAACGCCGCCCCGGTGGCCGCCGTCGGCAATCGTGAACTGGATATCGCGCTCAACGCCGGTGCCGAAGCGCCGCGTTACCTGGGCCGCGTCATCGAGGGCGTGAACCCGCGCGCCGCCACCCCGCTGTGGATGGCCGAGCGCCTGCGCCGCAGCGGCGTGCGCCCGGTGTCGCTGCTGGTCGACATCACCCAGTACGTGATGCTCGAACTGGGCCAGCCGATGCACGCCTATGACCTGGGCACCCTGCAGGGCAGCATCGGCGTGCGCCGCTCGCGCGCCGGCGAAACCCTGAAGCTGCTGGACGGCCGCGACGCCGCGCTGGACGACAGCTTCCTGGTGGTCACCGACGCCGACCGTCCGGTCGGCCTGGCCGGCCTGATGGGCGGCTTCGACACCCGCGTCACCGACGACACCACCGCCGTGTTCCTGGAAGCCGCGCACTTCGCCCCGGCTGCCATCATGGGCCGCGGCCGCAAGCTGGGCCTGCACACCGACGCCGGCCACCGCTTCGAGCGTGGCGTCGACCCGGCGCTGCCGCGCACCGCCATCGAATACGCTACCCGCCTGGTCCTGGACCTGGCCGGCGGCACCCCGGCCCCGGTCACCGAGGCCGTGCGCCAGGACGACCTGCCGGCCACCGCGACCATCGGCCTGCGCCGCGCGCGCATCGCCCGGGTGCTGGGCATCCAGATCGCCGACGCCGACGTGGAGCGCATCCTGCGCGCGCTGGGCATGGACGTGGCCGCCGCCGCCGACGGCTGGCAGGTCACCGCGCCCAGCCGCCGCTTCGACATCGCCATTGAAGAAGACCTCATCGAAGAGCTGGCCCGCATCCACGGCTACGAGCGCATTCCGACCACCCTGCCAGGTGGCGCGGCGCGCATCGCCATGCCCAGCGAAACCCGGCTGGACGATCTGAGCACCCGTCGCCAGCTGGTCGCCCGCGACCTGCAGGAAACCATCAATTACGCCTTCGTCGACGCCGGCCTGCTGGCCAGCTGGCAGCTGCAGGACAACGTGGTGGCCCTGGCCAACCCGCTGTCGGCCGAGCTGGCGGTGATGCGCCCGGCGCTGCTGCCGGGCCTGGTCGCCACCCTGGGCCGCAACGCTGCGCGCCAGCAGCCCACCGTGCGCCTGTTCGAACTGGGCCGCGTGTTCCACCCGCAGGCCGGGCAGGGCGCCGCCCCGCTGGAAACCCAGCGCGTGGCCGTGGCCGTGTGCGGCGACGCCACCCCGGAACAGTGGGGCCTGGCCACCCGCAAGGTCGACTTCCATGACCTCAAGGGCGACCTGGAATCGCTGGCCGCCGCCTCCGGCGCCGTGCTCAGCTTCGTGCCCTCGACCCGCCCGTACGGCCACCCGGCCCGCTCGGCCGAGGTGCTGCGTGACGGGGTCAGCCTGGGCTGGATCGGCCAGATCCACCCGCGCCTGGCCAAGGCCATGGACATCGACGCCGACGTGTTCGGCTTCGAGCTGGACCTGGCCGCCCTGGCCGCCCGCGCCCTGCCGCGCGCCAGCGACCTGTCCCGGTTCCCCTCGGTCCGCCGCGATCTGGCCTTCCTGGTCCCGGAGGCTGCGGCCTGGGCCGACCTGGAAGCCACCCTGCGCCGGGCGGCCGGCCCGCTGCAGCAGCAGGTGACCCTGTTCGACCGTTACGTCGGGCAGGGGGTAGAGCCGGGCTTCAAGAGTCTCGCTATGGGCTTGATTTTGCAGGACAAGTCGCGCACTCTGACGGACCGCGACGTGGATGCGGTGGTCACCGAGGCGGTGGCCGCGATGGAGCGTGAACACCACGCCCGGATCCGCGGTTGAGCGGGCAGCATGGGGGGTAGCAGGCAATGGCATTGACCAAGGCGGAGATGGCCGAAAAGCTGTTCGACGAAGTCGGTCTGAACAAGCGCGAGGCCAAGGAATTTGTCGACGCGTTCTTCGATGTGCTGCGTGAAGCATTGGAACAGGGACGGCAGGTGAAGCTTTCCGGCTTCGGCAATTTCGACCTGCGGCGCAAGAACCAGCGCCCGGGCCGCAATCCGAAAACCGGTGAAGAGATTCCGATTTCCGCCCGTACGGTGGTCACCTTCCGTCCGGGCCAGAAGCTCAAGGAAAGGGTAGAGGCATATGCTGGATCCGGGCAGTAACCGCGAACTCCCGCCGATACCGGCCAAGCGCTACTTCACCATTGGTGAAGTCAGCGAGCTGTGCGACGTAAAGCCGCACGTGCTGCGCTACTGGGAAACCGAATTTCCCAGCCTGGAGCCGGCCAAGCGCCGTGGCAACCGTCGCTACTACCAGCGCCACGACGTGCTCATGGTGCGCCAGATCCGCGGCCTGCTCTACGAGCAGGGCTACACCATCGGCGGTGCCCGCCTGCGCCTGGAAGGTGCCGGCGCACGCGACGAATCGGCACTGAGCAACCAGATCATCAAACAGACGCGGATGGAACTGGAAGAAGTGCTTCAGCTGCTGCGCCGCTGAACCTTTTTCAAGCCAAACCGGTTATACTCGTCGGCCCGCTGCAAGGCGGGAACAACACCAGCAACATCGGGGCGTAGCGCAGCCTGGTAGCGCATCTGCCTGGGGGGCAGAGGGTCGTCGGTTCAAATCCGGCCGTCCCGACCATTGTTGGTGACACGATCAAGGGTTCGCACATCGGTGCGGGCCCTTTTTTGTTTCAGCACGACCAGATTCTGCAGAGGGCAACCATGACCACCATTCGACCTTCCCGACCCGACGAGGGCGCACGTGTCATCGAGATCTGGCGTGCCGCCGTTGATGCGACCCATGACTTCCTGACGCCCGAAGATCGTCAGGCCATCGACGCCATGGTGTGTGGGTTCCTGCCCAATGCACCGCTGTGGATCGCAGCGGATGACAGCGACTATCCAGTAGCGTTCATGCTGCTCGATGAAGGCCACATGGAGGCGCTGTTCGTAGATCCAGCCCATCGCGGAACCGGCGTAGGAGCAGCGCTGGTGCGCCATGCAATCGCGCTGCATCCGACACTGACGACTGACGTAAACGAGCAGAACGCACAGGCAGTGGGATTCTACGAGCGGATGGGATTTCGGAGGACCGGGCGCTCCGAAGTAGACGGGCAGGGTAGGCCGTACCCGCTGATCCACCTGAAGTATTTGGACTGATTCGAGAGCCTCCGGTTCGAATGTCGGCTGCACGCCACAATCCATAGTTGTAACGATGCGCACTGTTTTGACCTTCATGCAGTAGTAGGGTGGCGCCCCCGTTAACTGGCCGTACGATCATGGCTATTAATGCCGCTTACGACACGATCTTCAATGAGACCTTGGGCGATGCGTTCGAGGCTTTGAAGACCGGCGCCAACGACTCCGTTACCGTGCGCAGGCTGCAGAAGCGCAGTGACGAGCTTGCGTCGGGCGACGCCTCAAGTGCATGGGACCTGCGTGCCTATGCCTGTGCCGTCACCGATGCGTTCGACGCCGCAGACGAGCACTTTGCTCGAGCGCTTCGACTTTCGCCAAACAACCCCAACCTTGTTGTGCGCTGGTTGGCGATGCTGTGCGTGACAGGGCAGGTAACCAAGGTGAAAGCGACATTCCTGGCGCTTCGCGGCCAGCTGGAGGGTCACGCTTCTGCACTGCGCGCAACTGCAAGTTTGTTGGGTTACGTCGGACTTCTACTCGACGCCTACCAGGTTCGTGAGAAGTTGGCGTCCTCCGGTGGTTTGCTCCGAAGCGACGCTCCGGAAGCCGACGTTGCTATGGCCTCCGTCGAAGTGCGACAGGCGGGGGCAAACGTTGAAGGCGATGGAGCGGATGACCCGTTGCCCTGCAGTTCCTACACGGCTACTGCGGAGGACGCGAAGGTGCTGCAGACGGCTTACGGGTTGGCAGACGACGCCTGGTCCGAGCCCATAGGGTGTGCGATCAGATACCTGCGGCAGCGGCGTCTGAAGGTCATTGCAGTAAAGTCTTCCTTCGTTCCCAACGAGTCCGGTCCGGCTACGCTGCACTTCCAGGTGTTGATCCATGCTCCCCCCAGTGTCAGCAGCGCCGCGGAGTGGGATTTTCTGGATGATCTGGTAGCTGCCGACTAC
Organism: Stenotrophomonas aracearum; assembly: GCF_031834615.1. Lineage (NCBI taxonomy): Bacteria > Pseudomonadati > Pseudomonadota > Gammaproteobacteria > Lysobacterales > Lysobacteraceae > Stenotrophomonas > Stenotrophomonas aracearum. The sequence goes on along the minus strand of NZ_CP115543.1, from coordinate 2,845,202 downwards.
CCGGCTGCGAGCTCCTGGGCCGTCAGTGTCGCCTTCGTTCCGACGCTGGCGGAGGTGAGAAATGGCGATATCGCCTGAGCATCTTCGTGATTTTGCGAAGAGGCATGCCAGCGAGCATTCCGACGAGGTCACGCTCCGGGCAGCGTCCAGTCGGTCGTACTATGCGGCATTTCATGTCCTGCATTCATTCGCCGCCCAGCTTCCAAGGTCACGCAAATGCCCAGCCGGGGTAACGCACGTATCGCACACCGAACTTTTCGAACGTCTGAGCGAGTGGCGCACCGAAAGCAATGGGGTGGATCTAAGCGCTCTTGTTCCGTTGAAGAAGAAGATGTTGACCGCATTGGCTACTGCCAGGACCGATAGGGTGCGCGCGGACTACAACATGGGCGCCGAGGTCGGACTGCAGGAAGTCTCGCACCAGATCGATCGTGTCCGGAAGATCATTGATGCGGCTATCAAGATCAACAACGAGGCCGGCCGCCTGAGGCGCGTGGGGCCGCGCTGACGCAGGTTGGCCCGGTCATCGACTGAAGGCCCCATTAGGGGCCTTCTTCATAGGTGCGTACTCACGGGGGAGTTGCTAATGGGCGGGAGCGGGTGCGCCCGATCCTGACGGCGGCGGTGCAAGCGGTGCTATCGGCACCTCTTCCAGATCCACGAGCGAGATCAGCGCAAGCAGGTTCTTGATGCTCATGTCTTCGACGTTGCCAGGGCATCGCTCGATTACATCGATGAGTGCAAGCAGCTCGACAATGCGCAGGTCGTAGATGCGCAGCAGTTTGCGGATTGCGCGGAACACCTCGTGCCTTGAAGGGTCGTTGGCACCGATCAGGCGGTGCACCTGCGTTCCCGGCTTCGCCGTGGCATCGCAGCGCGTCGATGAGATCGCCTTCAGTATCTCGCCCATCGTCAGCTGATCTGATGTACGGATATCGGTTCGGAGCTTGGACTCGAGCGTGACCCAGGCGGGGCTGCCCCAGTCCAAGGTCTCGGCAATGGCATTGAAGTAGTAGGTGAGGTCAACGGTGACGCGCGACGGCGCGGCGAAGGGATCGATGTGCATGAAAGACGTCCTCAATAGAAGTAAGTTCGGGCGCCTCCCCATGTACTTGGATAGGCGCTGCTGCTCCTTTGATTCGGGACGCCAATCCCGGTCGCCGATTAACTGGCTGTCAATCAAGCCTGTCTTGAAAGGCACTGTTTCAGGTACCGAAGGCCATGCACCGCTGGTAACCGGCGCCTACCGCCCGCCACCCCGTTACCATTTCCCTGTCGGTTCCAGACCGGAACCCAAGGATCAGGCGCAGGCGGATGGCGACAAGGAGAGTGCGGGCTGTCGATCTGGAGCAGGCCAGTGCGGTGTGCATGGCCTCCTTCATGGAGGCAGTTGCGCCGTCGCTGGGCCCGGAGGGTATCGCCACCTTTGCCGGGATCGTCTCGGTCGACGGGTTTGCCGGGCGGCTGTCCGATGAGAACGACATGTTCGTGTACGAGGCCGACGGCCAAGTGGTCGGCGTGGCCGAGCTGATGGGCGGACAGCACGTGGCCACCTTGTTCGTGGCCCCGGGCTGGCAGGGGCAGGGGATTGGCCGGGCGCTTATGGACGCGCTGCTGGATTGCGCGCGGGCGGAAGTGGTTACGGTGCGGGCGTCGCTGACCGCCGTGGCCGCCTATCAGCGTTACGGTTTTGTCGTGTCCGGACCGGTCGGCGAGTACGCCGGTCTGGTTTACCAGCCCATGCAGAAACCATTATCTGGGCGTGATCCGGGCTTCACGGCGGCGGCCCTATGCTCGGCCGAAATTCACAGGGTTCAAGCCGTGTTGCAGGAGCAGGAAGAAGACACCCCCAAGTGGCGCATCTATGAGGCCCTGCTGCAGGCTACGCCCGATCTTTCATACGTATTCGATCTGGATCACCGCTTCATCTACGCCAACAAGGCGCTGCTCAGCATGTGGGGCATGACCTGGGATGAGGCGATGGGCAAGACCTGCCTGGAGATCGGATACGAGCCCTGGCATGCGGCCATGCATGATGCCGAAATCGACCGGGTGATCGCGACGAAGCAGCCCATCCGCGGTGATGTGCCGTTTCCGCACGCTACCGAGGGCGTGCGGATCTACGACTACATTTTCACTCCGGTGATCGGGCCGGACGGGGAGGTGGAGGCGATTGCAGGCAGTACCCGTGACGTAACCGAGCGCAAGCGTCACGAGCAGCACCTGCAGCTGCTCATCAACGAGCTCAATCACCGGGTAAAGAATTCGCTGGCGATGGTGCAGTCCATCGCACGGCAGACCTTCCGCAACGCGCAGGACGTGGCCGAGGCCAGCGAGAAGGTTGAGCAGCGTCTGATGGCGCTGGCCGCGGCGCATGATGTGCTGACCCGCGAAAACTGGCACAGCGCCGACATCGTGGAGCTGATACAGGCTACCGCGACGGTGCACGCCGACGACCGCGACCAGCGCTTTGATATCAAGGGCGAACCCTGCAGGCTGGAACCGCGTCGCGCGCTGGCTTTGGCGATGGCGCTGCATGAGCTTGGCACCAACGCGGTGAAGTACGGAGCGCTGTCCGGGGCGGAAGGACGGGTGTCGCTGCAATGGGACAAGCACAAGGTTGCCGGCCGCGACATGATCGAGCTGGTCTGGCAGGAGAGCGGAGGACCGCCGGTGCAATCGCCGAGCCAGCGGGGCTTCGGTTCGCGGCTGCTTGAACAGGGCCTCAAGCACGACCTGGGCGGCAAGGTGGAACTGGACTTCGATCCGGATGGCCTGCGCTACCGGGTGCTGTTCCCACCGTTGGACGACGACATGCGGGTACACCCTTGAACGGGCGCGTGCTGGTGGTCGAAGACGAGTCGATGGTCGCGATGATGGTCCAGGACTATCTGGTCGACGAGGGCTACGAGGTGGTGGCCTTGGCTGGCACGCTGGACGATGCGTTGAGCGCGGCTGAGCAGTGCAGCTTCGATGTGGCCTTGCTGGACGTGAACCTGGCAGGTACGCCGTCATTCCCGGTTGCCGACCTGCTCGAAGCACGTGGCATTCCCTACATGTTCCTAACCGGCTATGGGCCGGACAGTCTTCCGGAGCGCCTTAAAGGACGCTACGGCCTGCAGAAGCCGTTCAAGATGCGCGAGCTGCGCAGGGAAATCGAGAGGGTGACAAATCCACCCGGCGGGACAGCGCCCGGCGCCGACGGTACGTCGCTGCGCTGAGGCAGCGGCGGTTGCGCGATCAGCTGACCGCGCGGATCACTTCTTCAATCAGCACGACGTAACAGGCCGCGAAGTAGACCTTGAGCAATGCCGGGTGCTGCTTGGTGACGAATGCGCGCATGACGGTGTTGGCCGTTGTGGGACGTCATCATTGTGACCATGCGGTGAAATTGAGGCAACGATCACACATTCAGTGCTGTGATGAGAGGTTGCGTGAGCGAGCTTTTAAATCAACCACTTGCGTGTTAAGTCGTGGAGCCGGCTGATACCGTTCGTCGGAAAATTCCTACAAGCGCTCCTGAATACGTAGCGAGGGCCGTTCAGACTCGGTAGGGCCTTCACACGCTGCCCGCGTCTCATTCACCCATGCGGCACAGGCGGATCGATAGCGTGGAGGCCTGTCAGTCATCCCGCACTCCGGGCAAAGGAACATCATGATCAAGTGGGCCATCATCTTCGCCATCATCGGCCTCATTGCCGGCGCGCTCGGCTTTGCCGGCATCGGCGGCGCCGCCATCGGCGTGGCCAAGTTCCTGTTCTGGGCAGGCATCATCATCGCCGTCGTGCTGTTCCTGCTGGGCATGACGGTCGCCAAGAAGGTGACCTGACCGCAAGGTCGCAGCGTGTAGAACCGCAAAAGCCTGCGCAGCGATGCGCAGGCTTTTTGTTGTGGTGACGCCTGCGCGCTAATGGCTCAATTCGTGTTCGGCGGCCAGTGCAAGGAAGGCAGAGCGCGACATGCGCCTCGCCGCTGCGGCCTGGTCGATCTTTCCAACCAGATACTCAGGAAGGCTGATGTTGAGGCGTACGGCCCGAGTGTTGACCTTGGACAGGTCTACATCGACGAGCATCCAGAATCCATCCTGATACTGCGGTTGGTTGAGATGAACGCTGAGAGGCGAGGGCATCGGCGGCGCCTTCGTCTCGCCGTCGTACATCAGTTCCACCGCCTCTTGAACCATGCGGGGCAGCTGCTCCAGCTCATCGGCAGCAGAGTGGACGCCGGGCAGGTCCGGGACAATTGCGCCGTAGGCACTGTCCTCCTGCTGATGAACATAGACGGGGTAAAGCATCAGGTTCTCCATCCGGCTTGCCGCAGAATGCTGTTGACGGTTCCTGGGGGCAGGTCCTTCTTTGGATGCGGAAGAATCACTGTTCTCGCCCCCTTTCGCAGCTTGTGGTGGCTTCCGCGCACCGAAACGACTTCGAAGCCATCCGCCCGCAATCGCTTCATGAGTTCGTTGCTGTCCATCCGCACAGGAACGCACGCGGACGGCGATGTGTCTACACAATCTTACACAACAATTTCGACAAATCCATTAGTTTTGTCTATCGGGTCGTATTTGGCCCTGCGGATGGGGGGAGCCGCGTCACTCACTCAAAATAGAACGACACCCCCAGCCCGGCCTGTAGATCCGCGCTGTTGCGGTCCAGGCCGAGGTCGAAGGAGGCGTCCAGCTGGACGCGGCGGGCGGGCATCCAGGTTAGGCCGGCGCCGGCCACCGAGGTGGAGGGTTCGCCGTCGGTGTGGGTGAATCCGGCTTCGATGTAGGCGCTGACGTTGTCGCTTACGGCCAGGCTGAGGCTGGGCGACCACTCGAAGGCGTCTTCGCCGGCGCCACGGGTGGCGTTGCCGTAGAGCGCGCCGGTCCAGCGGTCGTTGAAGGTGTACTCGTAGCTGGCGCCGAGCTGGTACTGGGTGCCGCCTTCGCTGAAATCACGCGAACCAGTATCGAAACTGCTGCTGGCCAGCAGCGCGACGGCATGGCGCTCGGAATCGAGCGGCAGGGCGAACTTGAGCGCCAGGCCCGCGTCGCCCGCGCCGCGCGTGGTGGTCGAAGGTGCGTTGCGCGGCGCTTCGCGCAGGCGATTCCAGGGGCTGCCGAAGGCCTGCAGTTCGAAGTTCGCGCCCAATCCCACGCGCAACCGCAGATCAGTGCCGTACTCCGTGGTGCGCGTTCCGGCATCGTCGCGGTCGCGCTCGTAAGCGGGCAGGCCCAGCTCAAGGGCGACGCCACCGGCGGGCAGCACCGACGCCGCAAAGCCCAGCCCCGGCCGGTCGAAGGCCGGCGTTTGGTCGTCTTCCTGCTGCGCCCATGCAGGCGCCGCAAACGCCACCAGCATCAGACCCATCCATGCTCGCATTGCCACACCCACGCTGAGGAAACAGGAGCAGCCTAGCGATGCGGTGGCAACGCGCCGTGAGGGTGCATCGCAGGCGTCAGAGCGGCCGGGTCAGGGCCAGCAGGCCTTCCAGCAGGCGCGCCGCGCGCGGCTGCCCGTCGTCGTCGATCGGACATGCCATCGACTGCAGCCAGAACCCGTGCGCTGCGCGTCGTGCAGCGGTGAGGCGATGGTCGTCGCCTTCGCCCGGGTGCAGCTGCAACTGCGCGTGGATCCATTGCTTCAGCGCCTGCGCCACTTCAGGGTCGGGTCGTCCGCGCGGCGTGCCCGCGCCCGGGTCCGGCGGCAACAGGCAGGCGCGGAACATCGCGGTGACGTACGCGCGGGAAAAACGCCCGTAGGCATCGGGATCCTGCGCAATCAGGGCCTGCACCGCGCGGTCGAACTCGATCAGTGAGCTGGCCAGCGCCGGTACATCGGCCGGTTCGGTGGTGCTGATCAGGGGGAAGGGACGGCTCATGCGGGCTCCGGGGGAGGGGCAGGTTAGCGGCGATCAGCGCGCCACCGTTGCGTGCGGAAGGTGCGATGGCGGCGGCCCGGACTGTTCCAGCAGGCTGCGCAGCAGGTCCACCACGCGCTCGCCCTGGCCATTGCAGGCGAGCTCGAAGGTGGTGTGCCCGCCGAGTGCTGCCAGCGGGGTGTGCACGATCCAGTGCAGCACGCGGCTGCGGTCGGGTTCGATCTGCAGCGCGAGCGTGGCGACGCGACGGACGATGCCGGTGCGCATGCTCAGAACCCGTAGCTCAGCGCCAGCAGCGCACTGTCCATGTGGTCGCCCACGGTCATCGGGCTGTCCTTCACCGCATCGGACAGCAGGGTGCGGCGCAGCGATGCCGTTGCGGTCCAATGCGGGCCCAGCGGCATTACCGCGCTCAGGTCCATGTACGGCGAAACGCCGCTGCCGGCGCTGTAGGCCGCCAGCCCACTGCGCTGTGCTTCCACTGCGCTCACGCCGAAGTAGTAGTCATTGAGGTCGCTGCTGGCGTACTGCGCGCCCACGCCGGGCACCAGCACGAGGCGGCCGGTGGGGATGGGGTAGGTGTACTTGGCGTCGGCGGCAAATCCGCCGCCGTGGCCGCTGACCTCGGCCTGCACATTGCCCTGCAGCACGCCCCACGGTGCGGTGTGGCGCACGGCGACGCCGGCCATGGCCGACATGCTTCGGTTGGAGAGCTGGCGCATCTGCGGATCGTTGGTATCGTTGCGCTTGAAGCGCATGAAGTAGGGCGAGGCCAGCAGCGAGACTTCGGTCTGTTCGGTGCTGATCAGTTTGTAGCCCAAGCTGCCGCCACGGAAGTGGAACCGCTCGCCTTCCCAGTTGATCACCGGCACCGGCAGCACGTCGGTGTCGTAGCCGGCGTAGGGCGACTTCTGCGCGACCACCGCAAGGCCCACGCTGCTGCGTGGCTTGGCCCCGGGAGCGGCCTGGGCGAGTACGCTGCCGCTGGCCAGCAACCCGACCAGGACAAGGCCTGCCGCTGCTGTCTTCCGTGATCCGCTGTGCATGGGTAACGCTCCTAGGCGACGATCAAACCGCCATGATGTCCCCCGGACATTGTGGGAACGTTGCGCCGCCGGGCGCGGTACCATCGGCGGCCTCTGCCCCCGCCTGCACCGCCCATGCGCATCCTGTTGCTCGAAGACGACCCCGAACTGGCCGGTGCCATCCAGGCCAGCCTGGGCCGCCACGGCATGGTGGTGGACCTGGTGGTGTCGATGGCGCAGGCGTCCGAGGCGCTCAAGGCCGGGGTGCACCAGGTGCTGCTGCTGGACCGCCAGCTGCCCGACGGTGACGGGGCCAATTTCGTGCGGGTGGCGCGCAGCCACGTGCCCAACCTGCCGGTGATCATGCTGACCGCGCGCGATTCGGTGGCCGACCGCGTGGTCGGTCTGGATGTAGGCGCCGACGATTACCTGACCAAGCCGTTCGCAGTGGAAGAGCTGCTGGCGCGGATCCGCGCGATCTCGCGGCGGCCAGCGCAGATCACCCTGCCGATGCTCACGCTGGGCCGGTTGCAGTTCGATTTCGTGGCGCGCGAAGCGCGCGTGGGCGGTGCGTTGCTGGCATTGCCGCGCAGGCAGTTGCTGGTGCTCGAAGCGCTGGCCCTTCGCCAGGGGCGCACGGTGGCGCGCGCGGCGCTGCAGGAAGCGGTGTACGGCTTCGACGACGACATCCAGTCCAACGCGTTGGACGCGCACGTCTCGAAGCTGCGCCGCGCGCTGGCCGATGCCGATGCGCAGGTGGAGATCCATGTGATGCGCGGCATCGGCTACCTGCTGAAGGAAACCGCATGAAGTTCCTCAAACCCGGCTCGCTGTCTTTCAGCCTTGCGTGGAAGATCTGCCTGATCCAGGTGGCGATGGTGCTGATCGCACTGACCGGCATTGCACTGGTCTATGGCGACCGCAGCACCGCCTACGTGGACTGGAAGACCAGCGAAGCGGTGGCCGATGCGATCCGGCTGCAGGGCAGTAGACTGCAGGTGGATTGGGCGGCAGTGGACGCGGCGGCGCCGGACCGCCCGGCAACCTTCTGGTTTGCCGCCGCCGACGAGCAGGGCCATCGCCTCGAACACGGCACGGTCCCGGCGGTGTATCGCCCACTGGCCGACCAGCTGGCGCATGTGGAACCCACCGACGTGCGCACCCGCAGCCGCGGGCTGGAGCTGGCAATGCGCGTGTGGGTGTCCGACCACGAAGAAGGGCGCCTGCACGTGATGGTGGGCGGGCTGCCGCAGCGCGGCTTCTGGCGGCAGTTGCTGGTAGTGATCGGCTACCTCGGTGGCTGGATCACGCTGCCGCTGATCGTGATTACCCTGGTAGTGGCGCCGTGGGCGATCCACCGCTCGCTGCGCGGGGTGAACCGGGTCGCTGCGCAGGCTGCGGCGATCCAGATCACCGAACGCGGGCGTGGCCTCGACACGCACGCGGTGCCGCGCGAGATCGTGCCGCTGGTGGACGCGTTCAATGCCGCGGTGCGCCGCATTGGTGAAAGCTACGACGCGCAGGACCGCTTCCTGGTCGGCGCGGCGCACGAGCTGCGCATGCCGATCGCGATCCTCGCAACGCGCATTGCCGACCTGCCACCCGGGCAGGTGCGCGCACGCCTGCAGCGCGACCTGGGCCGGTTGAGCAACATCGCCGAGCAGCTGCTTGACCTGCAGCGGCTGGACCATCACCGCAGCCAGCACCAGCGGGTCGACCTGGCCGCACTCACGCGTGAGGTGGCCGGCGACGTGGCGCCGCTGCTGATCGACGCCGGTTACGCATTCGAGGTGGATGCACCGGATGCGGAGGTGTGGGTGCGCGGCGATCCGGACGCATTGCACCGCGTGATCAGCGGGCTGCTGCAGAATGCCATCGCGCATGGCGGTGGCAGCGGAACGGTGATGGTGGAACTGCAGCCCACCGGTCTGTTGTCGGTCAGCGACGAAGGCGATGGCGTGCCCGAACAGGCACGGCAGTCGATCTTCGAGCCATTCCACCGGCTGCGGCCCAGTGGCAGCGGCAGCGGCCTGGGCCTGTACCTGGCGCGCGAGATCCTGTTGCGTCATGGCGGCAGCATCGTGGCCGAAGAGGCCGCGGGCGGTGGCGCGCGCTTTGTGATGTCGCTGCCGGTAGAGCGCTAAGCGCACCGGTTCACCATGCCATCACCGTGATTGCGGTGTGATGGGGTTGAACACCCCTCCACTCCAGGATCGGATATGCGCGGTTGGTGGTTGTCGTGCCTGTTGTTGCCGTGCACTGCGTTCGCACAGGACGACTGGCAGCTCAGCGTGGTGCCCTACGTTTGGGGTGCCAGCGTGAAGGCAGACGTGAATGCGCCACCGCTGGCGCCGGTGACGGTGCACAAGTCCTTCAGCGACACCTTCGAGCATCTGGACATGGCGGCGATGGCGATCATCGATGCGCGCCATGGACGCTGGGGAATACTTTCGGATTTCACCTGGGTCGATACCAGCGAAGACGCCGTGGTGCCGCGTGTTGGGCTGCCTGCGACGCTCGAAACGCGTGTTGCCACAGCCGCCCTGATGGGGCACTACCGCTTCATCGACGAAACCCGCTGGGGCATGGATGTCATCGGCGGTGCGCGCTACTGGCACCTGCGCGGCAAGGTGGATGTGCCGGCGTTGGGCCGCGGGGTCGATATTTCCCGCAACTGGGTGGACCCGGTGCTCGGCGTGCGGCTGGGTTGGACGTTGAGCGACCGGCAGGGCATTACGGTGTGGGCGCTCGGTAGCGCCAGCGATGCGGTGCGCTGGGACCTGATGGCCAGCTACGGCGTGCGCGTCACCGACCACGCCTGGCTGCGGCTGGGTTACCGCTATCTCGCGATGCGCCAGGTAAACCGCTATCTCGATTTCGACGCTGCGATGGCCGGCCCCGGGCTCGGCCTGGAGTGGCGCTTCTAGGTTCTCCTGCACACGAGGTGTTGCCATGCGTTTTCCGCTGTCGTTGCGCCCCACGTTGTTGGCCGTTGCACTGACCCTGGTTGCCGCCCAGGCCGATGCCTGCACCCGGGTGGTGTACCTGGGGGCCAACGACGATGTCATTACCGCACGTTCCATGGACTGGAAGGAGGACGTTGCAACGAACCTGTGGGTGTTCCCGCAGGGCATGAAGCGGACCGGGCAGGCCGGGCCGAAGTCGATCGAATGGACGTCGAAATACGGCAGCGTGATCGCCAGCGGTTACGACATTTCCACTACCGATGGGCTCAATGAAAAGGGGCTGGCCGCCAACGTGCTGTGGCTGGTGGAGTCGCAGTATCCGCAGCACGGCAACGGCAAGCCCGGACTGGCCATTTCGCTGTGGGCGCAGTACGTGCTGGACAACTTCGCCAGCGTGGCCGAAGCGGTCAAGGCGTTGGAGGGCGAGCCGTACACATTGGTGACGGACAAACTGCCTGGCGAAGACCGCACTGCCACGTTGCACCTTTCGCTGTCCGATGCCAGTGGTGATAGCGCCATCATCGAATACATCGGCGGCAAGCAGGTGATCCACCATGACCGCAAATACCAGGTCATGACCAACTCGCCGGTGTTCGACCAGCAGCTGGCGTTGAATGCGTATTGGCAGCAGATCGGCGGCACGGTGATGTTGCCGGGTACCAACCGCGCGTCGGACCGGTTTACCCGCGCCAAGTTCTATATCAACGCGATTCCCAAGAGCGAGGATCCGCGCGTGGCGCTGGCCAGCGTGTTCAGCGTGATCCGCAATGCGTCGGTGCCGTTCGGGATCACCACGCCGGATGAGCCCAATATTTCCTCCACGCGCTGGCGAACCGTGGCCGACCATAAGCGGAAACTGTATTTCTTCGAATCCGCGCTGACCCCGAATACCTTCTGGGTGGACCTCAACAAGGTCGATTTCAGCGCGGCCACCGGTCAGGTCCTGAAACTGGATCTGGGCCCTGACCAGCGCAATGTGTTCGCCGGCGATGCCCTGGCCCAGTTCAAACCCTCCAGGCCATTCAACTTTCTGGGGACTGGCGGGCAATAAATTCAGATTAATCCGATAGTCCGGCAGGCAGTCCGCACGTATCTTTTCTCCAGCGTCGGGAAGGAACCCACGCCACGCAAGATCCCCCGCGCGGACCCTGCCCAGCAGCAGGCCGCGCCTTGCCCCCGCAGGAAGCCAACCGAGGCCGCTCCCATGATGATCAAAGTGCAACACCAGGACCACCAATGGCAGGTCGTCCAGCCTGATGCTGCGCCGGTCCCCTTTGAAAGTGGCGCAGTCGCCTTCGATTTCGCCAACGACCTGGCCCGCGCCCACCATGCCGAAACCGGCGACAGCAGCGCGGTACGGGTGGAAGTGGGCGAGGCGTTCGTGGACGCCGTTCAGTACGACTGAGTTTCAGCTCCGCGTCGGCTTGTTGAATCGCGCCTGAAATAACCCCTTCCGGCCTATAGGCGAAGTGCGGAATTTCGCTGATCCTGTGCCTATTCATCCACCGGCACGAGGAACACCGCAATGAAGCAGACAACGCAGATCGGAATGTGGGCCCTGCTGCCGGCAGCCCTGATGGCCTTGGCCGGCAGCGCGCAGGCGCAGCGCTACGACGACCGCTACGACGACCGCTACAACGACGGCCCGGTGCGTTGCGAGTCGATCAAGAACCGTACCCAGCAATGCCCGATCGATGGCCGTGCGCGCCTGGTGCGCCAGCTGTCCGGGTCGCCCTGTATCGAGGGCGACACCTGGGGCCAGGCCCGTAACGGCGTGTGGGTGACCCGCGGTTGCCGCGCCGAGTTCATTGCCGAGCGCGGCCGTCCCTCGCATGGGGGCGGCTGGGGTAACAATGGCAACAATGGCGGCGGCTGGGGCGGCGGGCGCGGCCAGATCATCAGCTGCGATTCCAACGACCAGCGCATGCGCCGCTGCAACGTGAGCGTGCGCCGCGACGTGCGGCTGGTGCGCCAGACTTCACGTACGGCCTGCGTTGAAGGCCGTACGTGGGGTCATGATCGCGATGGGGTGTGGGTGAACGGTGGGTGCCGGGCGGAGTTTGAAATCCGGTAACCGTTACGCGGCTTGCGTTGCCACCTTCGGCCACCGCTTCAACACCGCCGCCCGGATGCCGGCCGCGTCGATCCCGGCTTCGGCCAGCAGGTCTTCGCGGCTGGCGTGGTGTTGGAAGCTGTCGGGCAGGCCCAGGTGCAGGAACGGGCGCAGCACGTCTTCGGCGTTGAGCAGTTCAGCCACGCCGGAACCAGCGCCGCCGGCCACCACGTTGTCTTCGATGGTCACGAAGCCCTGGTGGGTCTTGGCCAGCTCCAGCAGCAGCGTGCGATCCAGCGGCTTGATGAAGCGCATGTTGACCACGGTCAGCCCCAGCTCGCGGCCCACGGCCTCGGCCGCCGGTACGGTGCTGCCGAAGGCCAGCAACGCAATGCGGCTGCCCTGCACACGCAGGTCGGCCTTGCCGATCTCCAGCGTGGACAGGTCCGTGCCGGCGTCCACGCCGGTCCCGCTGCCGCGCGGGTAACGCACCGCAGCCGGACCCTCGTACTGCAGGCCGGTGCTGAGCATCTGGCGGCACTCGGCCTCGTCGGACGGGGCCATCACCACCATGTTCGGCACGCAGCGTAGGAAGCTCAGGTCCAGGTTGCCGGCGTGGGTGGCGCCGTCCGGGCCGACCACGCCGGCGCGGTCGATCGCGAACAGCACGTCGAGCTTCTGCACCGCCACGTCATGCACCAGCTGGTCGTAGGCGCGCTGCAGGAAGGTGGAGTAGATCGCCACTACCGGCTTGGCGCCCTGGGTGGCCATGCCGGCGGCCAGGGTCACCGCGTGCTGCTCGGCGATGGCCACGTCGAAGTAGCGCTCCGGGTATTCCTTGCTGAAACGCACCAGGCCCGAGCCTTCGCGCATGGCCGGGGTGATGCCCAGCAGGCGCGGTTCGGCGGCGGCGGCATCGCACAGCCAATCGCTGAACACGTCGGTGTAGGTGGGCTTCTTGGCGCCGCCCTTGGAAACAAGGCCCTTGTCCGGGTCGAACGGGCCGACCGCGTGGTAGCCGATCTGGTCGCCTTCGGCGCGCTCGTAGCCCTTGCCCTTGGTGGTCATCACGTGCAGCAGCTTCAGGCCCTTCAGGCCCTTGAGCGTCTTCAGCGTGGCCACCAGCGCGGGTACGTCATGGCCGTCGATCGGGCCGGTGTAGTGGAAGCCCATTTCCTCGAAGAAGGTGGAGGGCACGAACATGCCTTTCCAGTGTTCTTCCCAGCGCTTGACGAAGCGCGCCGACGGCGACTTCTTCTTGTCGCCCAGGATCTTCTTGCCGCCCTCGCGCAGTGCGTTGAGGGTGCGGCTGCCGGTGGCGCGGCCCAGGATCTTGGTCAGCCCGCCGACCGCCTCGGAGATCGACATGTTGTTGTCGTTGAGGATCACCAGCAGGTTCGGCTCGTTGTCCATGCCGCCGGCGTGGTTGAGTGCCTCATAGGCCATCCCGGCGGTCATCGCGCCGTCGCCGATCACCGCCACCACGCGGCGGTCGTCGCCCTCGCGCTGGCGCGCGATGGCCATGCCGAGCGCGGCCGAGATCGAGGTGGAGGAATGGCCGACCCCGAAGGTGTCGTACTCGCTTTCCTCGCGCTTGGGGAACGGCGCCACGCCGTCCTTCTGCTTGACGGTGTGGATCTGGTCGCGGCGGCCGGTGAGGATCTTGTGCGGGTAGGTCTGGTGGCCCACGTCCCAGATCAGCTGGTCGACCGGGGTCTGGTACAGGTAGTGCAGGGCCACGGTGAGCTCGATCACGCCCAGCCCGGCGCCGAAATGGCCGCCACTCTTGCCGACCGACTCGATCAGGTAGGCACGCAGTTCATCTGCGATGGCGGGCAGTTCGGATTCATCGAACCTGCGCAGGTCATCCGGGTTCTGGATGCGCGACAGGCGGGGATAGCGTGCGGAATCGATCATGTTTTTCGCGCTTCTTCTCAAGCGCCTATTTTCGCCCCCAAAGCGGGGTGGGGCAAGCAAACCGCTGTGCCGGTGAGCAGACAGTGAGGGTGCCCTGCGACAAGTGGTCGCAGGGTCAGGCGGCGAGCTTGGAGCGCTTGGGCAGCTGCGCCTTCAGGAAGGCCGTCTGGTCGGCCAGGATGTTGCGGTTGGACAGGATCATGTGTTCGATCCAGCTGGGCCGGTACGGCACCGCCAGCAGGGGCATGCCGGCCTGCTGCGGGGTGCGGTCGCTCTTGCGCGAGTTGCAGTGGAAGCAGGCGCTGACCACGTTTTCCCAGACGTCCAGGCCGCCCTTGGACAGCGGCATGACGTGGTCGCGGGTCAGCTGCGGGCGGTGGAACTGCTGGCCGCAGTACATGCACAGGTGCGCGTCGCGCGCGAACAGGGCCTGGTTGGACAGGTTCGGGGTAGGGTCGATGGCGCGCGAGCGGGCATGGCCGCGCGCGGCGATGATCGGGTGCAGGTCGATCCCGCTCTGCAGGCCGGTCAGGCGGTTGATGCCACCGTGGATATGCAGGCAGGGGTCGCCCAGGGTCCAGGAGACCGCGTCGCGCGAGTAGAGGCAGGCGGCGTCCTGCCAGGTGATCCAGTCGAGGACGCGGCCATGGGCGTCCAGGGACAGCAATCGGACGCTGCCGGGCCGATGCAGCGTGGCGATCGGCGATACCTCGGCGACCGGGGCTGGCGAGGCTCCGGTATCGATCAGACCTAAGCGTGTAGTGTCTGTCTCCATCGGGAAAACAGCTTATACCGGATTGGTTACGGTTTGGGTATAGGCGCGTCGCGCCTGTACCCAAACCGTATCCAATCCAGTCTGGGGCATACCTTCCATACCCCGCGCCTGTCGGCGCCCCTCGCCCCGGTAGCGCCGCCCGTAGGGCGGCCCAGGCAGGCCCGTCACCACTCGAGGCAACGGACCTGTGTGCGCAACGGATTACTCCCCGAAACGCACGTCCTCCATCGCCATCAGCGACTCCGCGCCGGCCTGGATGGCGGCGGCGTGGCTCAGGGTGCGCGGCAGCATCCGCGCGAAATAGAACCGTGCGGTTTCGCGCTTGGCCTGCTTGAACGCTTCACTCTGCGCCGATTCCTCGGCGGCGGCGACGCTGCGGGCCCACCAGTAGGCCAGGACCACGTAGCCGGAATAGAACAGGTAATCGAAGCTGGCCGCGCCCAGTTCGTCCGGGTTGGCCGCCGCGCGCTGCAGGGTGGCCAGGGTCAGCTTGCCCCACTCGTCGGCCTTGGCGCGCAGCGGGGCGATGAACTCGGCCAGCGCGGCGTTGCCTTCGTTGGCCTTGGCGAAGGCTTCGATCTCGGCCAGCATCAGCTTCAGGCCGGCGCCCTGGCTGGCGGCGGTCTTGCGGCCGATCAGGTCCAGCGCCTGGATGCCGGTGGTGCCTTCATACAGGGTGGTGATGCGCGCATCGCGGGCCAGCTGCTCCATGCCGTGCTCACGGATGTAGCCGTGGCCACCGAAGCACTGCAGCGCGTTGTAGGTGTTCTCGATGCCCCATTCGGTCTGGCAGGCCTTGGAGATCGGGGTGAGGAAGCTCACCAAAGTCTCGGCGCGCTCGCGCTCGGCGGGGTCTTCGGCGTGGTGGGCCACGTCGATCAGGGTAGCCGCGTGCAGGGCCAGCAGGCGGCTGCCCTCGATCAGCGACTTGATCGACAGCAGCATGCGGCGCACGTCCGGGTGGACCAGGATCGGGTCGGCCGGCTTGTCCGGGTTCTTCGGGCCGCTCAGCGAACGCGACTGCAGGCGCTCACGCGCGTACTTCAGCGCGTTCTGGTAGGCACGCTCGCTCAGGCCGATGCCCTGCAGGCCCACGCCCAGGCGCGCGGTGTTCATCATCGTAAACATCGCCTGCAGGCCCTTGTGCGGCTGGCCGACCAAGTAGCCTTCGGCGCCGTCGAAGTTCATCACGCAGGTGACCGAACCCTTGATGCCCATCTTGTGTTCGATGGAACCGCAGCGCAGCGCATTGCGCTCGCCGACGTTGCCTTCGCGGTCGACCTTGAACTTCGGGGTGACGAACAGCGAAATGCCCTTGGCACCGGCCGGGGCGTCGGGCAGCTTGGCCAGCACCAGGTGCACGATGTTGTCGGTGAGGTCGTGCTCGCCGGCGGTGATGAAGATCTTGGTGCCGGTGATGGCGTAGCTGCCGTCGGCATTGGGTTCGGCCTTGGTCTTGAGCAGGCCCAGGTCGGTGCCGCAATGCGGTTCGGTCAGGCACATGGTGCCGGTCCAGCGGCCTTCGATCAGCGGCTTGAGGAAGGCGTCCTGCTGCCAGGCTTCGCCATGCTGCTTGAGCGCTTCAATGGCGCCGTGCGAGAGCAGCGGGAAGTTGCCCCAGGCCAGGTTGGCGGCGTTGATCATTTCGTTGAGCGGCACGCCCAGCGTGTGCGGCAGGCCCTGGCCGCCCAGTTCCGGCGCGGCGGTCAGGCCGGTCCAGCCACCGTCGACGAACTGGGTGTAGGCCTGCTTGAAGCCGGGCGGGGTGGTCACTTCGCCGCTGGCCTGGTCGAGCACGCAGCCGATCTCGTCGCCCACGCTGTTGAGCGGCGCCAACACGCTGCCGCTGAAGCGGCCTGCTTCTTCCAGCACCGCGTCGACCACGTCGGGGGTGGCGTCGGCGAAACCCAGGCGGGCGAACAGCGACTCCACCTTCAGCACGTCGTTCAGGGCAAAGCGGATATCGGAAAGCGGGGCGGTGTAGCTGCTCATCGTCAGGTCTCGATCAGATGCAAATAGATGGGGAAATCAGCGCAGCACGCCGGGCAGGCCGGGGGCCTGGTTGAGGGTGCTGCGGTTGTCGATATCGAAGCTGCGCTGCTTCTTTTCCTGCGGGGTGGCGGCAACGGTGCCCTTGAGCGAATAGGCCAGGGTACGGTTGCCGGCCAGCGCGTCGGCGACCACGATGCGCGCGGCCGAGGTCGGCTGCAGTTCAACGTTGATGACGTCGGCCGAAACGCCGCCGATGGAGATCGCCGGGCGTGCGCTCACCTTGCCGGCGTCCTGGTCGCCCACCTGCATCTGCAGGTCCACGCTGTCGAAGGTCATCGGCATGGAGCTGAAGTTCTGCAGGCGCAGGGCCAGGGTCCAGTTGCCATTGGCGCCCACGGTGAGCTGCTGCACGCTGGCCGCCGGCGGCGACACGCGCTTGACGTTGGTGCTGCAGGCGGCCAGGCCAACGGCGATGCCGGCCAGCAGGGCCACGGTGAGGGCGGGGCGGAGGCGATGGAACATGGGTGAAAGTCCTCTTGCAGGTGTGAGCATACTACGGCGTATGGTGGTTGTGCAGATGTGCCCGAGGGCGTCCATGAATGGTAGAGCCACGCCGCGCCCCATGACCGACGGGCGCCATATTGATGAACGCGTCGCCACGCGCCATAAGTCTGCCGCGTCAGCACTGGAAATGATTCATTGCGTGGCTGAATGCCCGAGGTGGCACAAACCGCTTGGCAGCCACGCAGGGCGTGGCTCTACCGCCCTGGGGTTACTCCACAGGCGCCATCACCTTCAGCGGCCCCAGGTCATACCCCATGGCTTCGGCCTTGGCCTTCAGGCTGGCAAACAGCGTGGCATCCATGCTCGGCGAGCGCGAAAGGATCCAGAGGTACTTGCGGTCCGGATCGCCTACGACCGCCCACTGGTAGTCCGGATCCAGCGCAATCACCCAGTAGTCCGCCCAGACTAACGGCACCCAGGCCAGCCAGTCGGGGACGAAGCGCACCTGCAGCTGGCCGGGTTCGCCCTCCACCGGGCGCGCCACGCCTTCGGCGGCGATGCGTTCACCGTCGCCGGTGCGGCAGGCGTTGTGCACGCTGATCCGGCCATCGCCCCGCAGCGCGTAGGTCGCGGTGATGTCGCCCACGCACTTCTTCTGGAACGACACCGGCAGGTGCGCGATCTCATGCCATTGCCCGGCGTAGCGTCCCATGTCCAGCGTCGGCACCGAACGCACTGGCTCCGCTGCATGGGCGGTGAGACAGGACAGCAGCAGGCCGGCGGCAAGCAGGGCAGGGCGAAGGCGCATGAACGGGTCTCCCGACAGGAGGCCCGAGCTTAGGGGGCGGCGTGAAAGCGGATGTAAAGGTTTCGTCAGCCGTGGGCCCATGGCATTGCGCGATCTCGGAACTGCCGGAATGACGTGTCCAGATATACGGGCGTTACGTAACAATTCGTAGGTCCGGCCGCTGGCCGGACACCGCGCGCAGCGCGGCCCGAAATTCCGAAGCCCGGTATGCCATCCGTCGCGGTCAGCGTCCGGGTGTGCAGCCAGAACGAAGTCGTGTTTCAGGGATCATGGACGCCTGCAGCAAAAGCCGCCGGGCAGAGCCCGGCGCTACGAGACGTCTGACCTCAGGGCGCGAAACGCACCTGGCGCGGGTCGTTGATCTTGACCTGGGTCTGGAAGTAGTACTTCCCGGTGGGCTTCCCGTCGGTGGTGAAGTCGATCCGCGCGCGGTGTGCCGTACCCGTCACCAGCAGCCGCCGGTTGACCAAGCGCTCCAAAGGCATGCCCAGCTGCTTCTGCAGTGCTTCGCGCTGTGCAGCGTCCAGCGACACGTTCAACGCGAGCTGGTGGCGATAGTCGCGCTCGCTGTTGAGGTACAGGCGGTGCTCGGTGACGTCGGTGTTCTTGACGGTAAACACGAAGGTGCCGCTGATGCCGCGCTGCGGATCTTCGTTGGCTGCGAACACGGCCTCGGCTGGGGTGATCCAACCTGGCACCATCGTCGCAACCGGCGACTTCGGTGCGGTCATCGCCGTCTGGTGCGCGCAACCGGCGGTGAGGAGAAGCAACGGCAGAAGTGCAACAGCTCGCATGAGACATCCTTGTTCAATGACGGGGGCCGTAGTGTGCCTGCCACGGGTTGCACTGCCAATACCGTGACGCTCGCAGCGTCCCTCATTGACTGAGTCAATCGAATCGCCGTGTTCGAGTATTTCTCCATATGATTGCAAATGGAGTGAAAAAGGAACATTTCTGCAGGCCCAACTGCTTCTGCAATGCTTCGCGCTACACGGCGTCCAAAGACACGTTGTAGGGGCGCACCGCTCGCGCCTACTCAGAGCCAGCTAAGGGTATTTCTACGTTCAACGCAGCAGCCTTCGATTACTCTGGGCTATCCAATGCCTCGAGGTAGTCGGCCCACGCCGTCTTGAGCCAAACCATGAGAAAACTCTGCGTCGCGGTCTATGTGCTGCTGGGTGCTCTTTTCTGGCTATGGTTCTCCTTGGCAATCGGCGGATACCTTCTCTACATGTTGGTGGGCCCTGAATTCGTCTGGTGGGCTTGGGGCGCCTTCGGCCTTCTGTCAGCTTGCATCGCGGGATACATGGCAAATCGCCTCTGGGCGCGCGCGTCCCGCCGGCAGCGCTCATGGATGTTGGGCGTGGGAGCAGTCGCCTTCGCGGTACTAGGTGTGGTTCTTCCTGCATGGAACCTTGCCTTGATGTTGAAGGGGTGAGGCACGGGCCAGATACAGGAGCCGGGTGTAACCGCGACCGAAGACATCTGTCAGATTTCATGACGATCGAACGAAGAGCGGCCTGGCAGAGCCTGGCGCTACGCCGTCCAAAGTTCAGCGGGCAAAAAAAAAAGACCCGCATTTCTGCAGGTCTTTTCGAAATCATGGTGGCCGAGGACGGAATCGAACCGCCGACACGGGGATTTTCAATCCCCTGCTCTACCAACTGAGCTACTCGGCCACTTCATCGCTGCGTTGCCGCTGGCGAGGACGCGAATAATACGGAGGTCTGCAGGGTTCGGCAAGCGTTTCGACCAAAAAATTTCACATTCGTTGCTGCGGCCTTGGTACGCGGGCTTAAGTGCTTGATCGTTCGTACGGCGTATGCATGAATCGACGTTCATGTGAGCTCGTCGCGCGCAGTCACGTCCGTGCGTGATCTGCCGTGTCATCCGGCATCGCTGCCAACAACACGATGCCGATCGCCATGAAGATTGCTGCCAGCAGCAGCGACGCCTGGTAGCTGCCGCTGCTGCGGGCCAGGGTGCCGGCCAGTGCCGGTGCCAGGATCTGGGCGACGCCGTAGCTGAGGGTGAGGTTGGCCATCGCCTTGGCCGGGTTGTGCGGGTAGTGGCGCCCGACCACGGTGAGGGTGAGGCTGACGATGCCGGCGAAGGTCAGTCCGAACAGCAGGGCGCTGCCGATGCCAGCAGCGAGGCCATCGTCCAGCAGCGGCAGCACGAACGAGGCGGCCTGCAGGGCGAAGGCGAGCATCAGGGCGCGGATCAGGCCGATCCGGGCGGCGATGCGGTCCCAGGCGAAGGTGGAGGGCACGGCGGCCAGCCCGACCAGTACCCATACGCCGCTGCCGTGGCCGCGGAAGGCCTGGGTCTGTTCGAGGATGGCGACGATGAAGGTGGCGCTGACCACAAAACCGACTCCGGCGCAGAAGTAGGCGGCGATCAGCAGGCGGCGCCAGCGCTGGCTGGGCGGGGGCGGGGCCTGGGTGGCGCCGTGGGCGGAGGTGGGGGTGGGGCGGGGCATCCAGGCCCAGGCGGGCAGCAGGAACAGCAGCCCGAGCAGGCCCAGCCAGATCCACTGCGCGCTCGAGCTGGCGTGCCCGGCCAGCAGCCCGGTGGCCACGCCGGAGACCACGATGCCCAGCCCCAGCCCGGCAAAGTGCAGGCCCAGGCGCGGACGGTGCTGGTGGGCCAGCAGCCAGTTGAGCACCAGCCCGGACGCCAGCAGCAGACCGGCCGTGCTGGAAAGGCCCGCCACGAAGCGCAGCAGGCTCCACAGCCAGGGCAGGGTGGTGACGCCCATCAGCGCGGTGGCGCCGACTGCCAGCAGCAGGCCGATCCGGTAGAAGCGGAATTTCTGCTGCATGTCGCCGACCCGCGCCGCCAGCAGGGTGCCGCACAGGTAGCCCAGGTAGTTGAAGGTCGCCAGCCATCCCCCTTGCGCGGCGCTGAGCCCGGCATCCACGCGCATCAGCGGCAGCAGCGGGGTGTAGGCGAAGCGGGCCAGGCCGACGGTGAGCACCAGCGCGCAGATGCCGGCGGCGATGACCTGCCAGGGTTTCAGGGAAGCGGAGTGGGGCGTGGGGGCGGGCATGGACGCGACCGGGGAAGAGTGAGGTCATCCTCAGTCAGGCCGGTGCGGCTGTCTTTCGATAGAATGCCGCATCATGTCGATCAGCAGCCACGCCCCGACTTCCGCGCCCGGCGGCCTCTGGAAAGAGGTGCCGGTGCCGCCGCTGCGCACGCTGCCGTGGCCGGTGGTGGCGCGCAGCCAGCACCTGGCTGCAGGCGAGCGCTTCCCGCCGCATGCGCACGACTGGAACCAGGTGGTGTTCGCCACCGAGGGCGTGCTGCAGGTCACCGCGCGCAACGCGCGTCACGTGATCACCCCGCAGCAGGCGTTGTGGGTGCCGACCGGGATGGTGCACCACACCGGCGCGGTGAGTGCGGCGGCGTTCCGCAACCTGTATGTGGCCGACGATCCCGCACTCGGGATGCCCGACCACTGCGCAGTGCTGGATGTAACGCCGTTGCTGCGTGAGTTGATCGTGGAACTGGGGCAGGTGCGCGCGGAAGACGATGCGGACTACTACGCGCATCTGTGCGCGCTGGTCACCACCCAGCTGCGCCGCCAGCGCCAGCACGTGCGGCACCTGCCATGGCCACAGGAAGCGCGGCTGCAGCGCTGGTGCCAAGCACTGCACGACCAGCCTGCCGATGCGCGCAGCGCGGAGGAATGGGCCAGCGTGCTGGGCGCATCGCCGCGCACGCTCGCGCGGCACTTCGAGCGCGAAACCGGCATGAGCCTGCGGACCTGGCGCACGCGGCTGCGCCTGTTGCGCGCGATCGAGTGGCTGGCGCAGGGGCGTTCGCCGACGACGATTGCCCATGAGTTGGGCTACGCCTCAGCCTCGGCGTTCAATTACATGTTCCGCGTGGAAATGGGGATGAGCCCATTGCAGTGGCGGCGCTCGCGTCAGCCTGCATGAAGGCTCACACCGGATCCAACGCATTCCGACGCGCCACGATCAACGGGTCGTGCGTGGTGCGTGGGAAGGTTGGCAGCGCGGCCGCGTCCACGCCGAAGGTGGCGGCCAGTACGCCGGGCGCGAATGCGGTGGCGGCCAGTCGGTAACCGACGTCGCCCGGGGTGGGCTGGTCGAAGAACACCAGGAAATGCACGTCGTCGCCCAGTACTTCGATCTGGTGCGGGTAGGCGCGCGGAATGAAGTACATATCGCCGGGCTGCAGCAGGTAGGTGTCCACCGAGCCGTCCGGGTCGAGGATGCTCATCCTTGCCTGGCCGCGATGCACGTAGCCCAGCTCGGCCGTCTCCGGGTGCCAGTGTGGCTCGCGCATGCCGTCATCGGCGATGCGCAGCGAGTACATCGAGAGGTTCCGCAGCGCGGGCCAGAACTGCGTGCGCGACACCCGCGCCTGGCCGTACTGAAAGTCGACCGGCGGCGACTGCGCTTCGATGGCGAAGCGATGCGGGTCGGCGCGGTCGGCCCCGTCCGGTACCACGGACGGCCCGCTGCGCTTCACCAGATACGGCGAGCCGGTGTCGCGGGGCAGGGTGCTGAACGCAACCGCATCCACGTCATACGTGTTGCCCAACACCGCGTCGGACATCGCACCGAACGCCGCATGCAGCGAAAAGTCCTGCGGCCGCTCATGGCTGAACACGATCACCAACTCGGCGCTGTCGTCCCCAACGTTTTCGATGGCGTGCAGCGCGCCGCTGTCGATATGGAACATTTCACCCGCGCGCACGCGTAGGGTGATGACCGCATCGGCGTTGCCCACGATGGTGATCAGCACGCTTCCGGCCAGCACGTAGCCGAGCTCGTTGGCATTGGCATGCCAGTGCGGTTCGCGGATGCTGCCGGGCGCCAGCAGCATGCGCTTGATCGACATCCGTTCCAGCAGCGGAAAGTCGTCGGCGTTGAGCCGGCGGATCGAACCCAGGGCGTCGTCATGAACGGTGGGGGCCGTCCATAACGACCGGACGTGGCGGGATGCGGACATTGCAGGATCCTATGCAGGTGCCGGCGCGCCCCGGGTGGGGGAGGGGGGCGTGCCCCGGCGCGCCGGCGTAACAGGTCAGGCCAGTGCGGTCATGAATTCGATCAGGCTGTCCACATCGACGGAGCCGTCGTAGCGCTCGCCGTTGATGAACAGGCACGGTGTCCCGTTCACGCCGCTGCGCACGCCGCCCATGAAGTCGCTCTCGATCCGATGATCGAACGCACCGTTGTCGGCGGCGTCCAGCAGCGCCTTGTTCAAGCCCAACTCGCTGGCATAGGCCTTCAGATCGTCAGGGGCCAGCGCGTCCTGGCGCGCGTAGAGCAGGTCGTGCGCTTCCCAGAACTTCCCGCCCTCGGCAGCGGCTTCGGCAAATCGGGCTGCGGCCAGCGCATGCGGGTGGCTTTCGGTAATGGGGAAGTTGCGGAACACGAAGCGCATCCGCGTGCCCATGGCCCGCTGCACCGCCTTGAGCACGGGGTACGCCGCGCCGCAGTACGGGCACTGGTAGTCGCCGTATTCGACCAGGGTGATCGGCGCGTCGCGCGGGCCCTGGCTGTGGTCGTTCGCGCTGACCGCTATGGACAGTCCTTTCATGATGCTGCTCCTGCAGGAAGTACGGCGGTGGAGGGAAGCTGCGCCAACGCTTCAAGGATGCCGTCGGCGCCGGGATTGATGCCCAAGGGCGAGAGGTAGCGCCAGCGCACGATGCCTTCGGCGTCGATCACGAACAGCGCCCGCTCGCACACGCCGTCCTGTTCGCGGTAGGCGCCGTAGCGTCGGGCGACTTCGCCCTTGGGTTCGAAGTCGGCCAGTAGCGGGAAGTGCAGGTGGCGCTCCCCGGAGAACGCGGCATGGCACCACACCCCGTCCACCGAGATGCCGACCAGCTGCGCGCCGCTGCGCTGGAACTCGGGCAGCAGCTGGTTGTACAGCGCCAACTGGTCGCCGCAGACCGGGCTCCAGTCGGCGGGATAGAACGCCAGGATCACCGGGCGGCCGCGCAGTTCGTCCAGGCTCAGCCGCTGGTCGGGGGTAGCGGGCAGCTGGAACGGCGGCGCGGGGGCGCCCACCGGCGCGGCGCTGCGTGATGCGTTGTTCATGGCGGACTCCTGTGGGGGAAGGAAGCGCGGCTCAGCGGGTGGGGCGGGTGCTTTCGAACAGGAACCAGCTGCGGCCTTCGGCCTCGTCGATCCAGTTCTCGATCAGGCTGGCGGTGGCCACGTCGTTGTGCGTGTCGCAGACCTCGTGGGTGGCGCGCAGGAACTGGACCAGGCGGCGGTTGTCGTCGGCCAGCTCGGCCAGCATGTCCTGCGGGGTTACATAGTCGGCATCGTTGTCGAGCAGGCGCTGGATGCGGTGGATCTGCCCGATCGAGCGCAGGGTGGTGCCGCCCACCTTGCGGGCGCGTTCGGCGATGGCATCGGTGGTGGCGTAGATCTGGTCGCCCTGTTCATCCAGCATCAGGTGGTAGTCGCGGAAGTGCGGGCCGGACATGTGCCAGTGGAAGTTCTTGGTCTTCAGGTACAGCGCGAACACGTCGGCCAGCAGCACGGTGAGCGCGCCGGCGATGTCCTTGCCGGCCTGCTGGCTGAGGTCGGACGGGGTGCGCAGCGGGGCGGTCTGGCGTGCCTGCGGGGAAAGCTCGTTCATGGCGGGTCTCGGTAGCTGGGGTGGTGGGCCTGGTCCGCTGGCAGCGCGGGTGGGGCCGACGGATCCAGACTAGGCAGGGGCGCGCGGCGCCGGTATTGCGCCATCGTTTTCCCGGCTCATACGTTGGTTTGGGCCGGGCGGCGGCGCATCCCTCTTTTGAGGGATCAACCGGGCGCAAGGGCGGGGGATACTGCGCCCATCCCACCGAAGGTGACTGCGCGATGCCCCCCGGCCAGACCGTGCCCAGCACCCGCCCCGACCGCGAGCGCGTGGTCGGGGCTTCGCCGCGTCGGCGCACGCTGTTCCGCGTAGCGGCTGCGTTGTTGACCCTCGGCATCTTCCTGATCGATGTACTGAGCACGCTGGAGGGCGCGGTGGCGGTGCTGTACGTGGTGGCCGTGCTGCTGGTGGCGCGCACCGGGCGGCGTGCGGACATTGTCATTGCGGCCATGGCGGGCATTGTCCTTACCGTAGTGGCCTACGTGGATTCGCACGGGGTGAACCATGTCGGCGCGCAGACCTTCCGCGCACTGGTCAGCCTGGCCGCCATCGGCATCACGGCGGTGCTGGCGCTGCAGCATCAGCACGCCATGCAGCGACTGCGTGGCCAGGCAATGCTGCTGGACCTGTCGCACGACATGATCTTCGTGCGCGACCGGGGCGGCGTGATCACGTTCTGGAACCGCACCGCCGCGCAGCTCTATGGCTGGAGCGCGGACGAGGCCATCGGCCAGGTCGCGGACGTGTTGCTCTCCACCCGGTACCCGGAAGCGCGCGAAGCGGTGGAGGCCGCGCTGCTTGAACATGGCAGCTGGGAAGGCACGCTGGAGCAGCGCACCCGCGAGGGGCAGTGGCGCGTGCTGGACAGCCGCTGGGTGATCCAGCGCGATGGCCAGGGGCGGGCAGCGGGCGTGATGGAAACCCATACCGATGTCACCGAACGCCGCAAGGCCGAGGATGCAGCGCTGCGCGCGCAGGCCGAGCTGGCCCATGCCACGCGCGTGGCCACCCTGGGCGAACTGGCGGCCACGCTGGCGCATGAGGTCAACCAGCCGCTGATGGCGGTGGTAACCAACGGCGAGGCGGGCCTGCGCTGGCTGCACCGTGATACGCCTGACCTGCACGAAGTGGATGCGGCGATCAACCGCACCGTGGGCGAGGCGCGCCGCGCCAGCGAGATCGTCAAGCGGGTGCGCGCGTTCCTGGCCAAGCGCAGTACGCCCCGCGAAACGCTGGACACTGCAACCCTGATCGACGACGCAGTACGCCTGGTGCAGCACGAACTCAACCGCGAAGCGGTGCAGCTGCGCGTGGCCGTGGCCGGCAACCTGCCGCCGTTGCATGGCGATGCGGTGCAGCTGCAGCAGGTGCTGGTGAACCTGCTGATCAACGCCAGCCAGGCCATGGCCGGGCAGGACGACGCGCGCCAGTTGCAGGTGGATGCGCGCGCGGGTGCGCCGGGCGAGGTAGTCATCCACATCACCGATAGTGGTCCCGGTATTCCCGAGGACCACCTGGACACCCTCTTCAAACCTTTCTTCACCACCAAGCCGCAGGGCATGGGCATGGGGCTGGCGATCTGCCGGTCCACCGCCGAGGCGCATGGCGGGCAGCTGTCGGTGGACAATGTCCCCGGCCGCGGCGCCCGTTTCCGGCTGGTGCTGGCCACCCCGATCCCTGAAGGCATGCCGTCATGAATCCAACCACTCCCCATCGCGGTTCCACGATCCCGGCCGTGCCCCTGGTCGTGGTGGTCGACGATGACGCTGCCGTGCGCGACGCACTCGACAGCCTGCTGCGCTCGGTAGGCCTGCAGACCCGGGTGCTGGGATCGCCGGCCGAGCTGCTGCAGGCCGAGCTGCCGGACGTGCCCGGCTGCATCGTTCTGGACGTGCGCCTGCCCGGCATCAGCGGGCTGGACCTGCAGGGCCAACTGGCCGCGCAGGGCATCCACCTGCCGATCGTGTTCATGACCGGGCACGGCGACATACCGATGACCGTGCGCGCGATGAAGGCCGGTGCGGTCGACTTCCTGTCCAAGCCGTTCCGCGACCAGGACATGCTGGACGCGGTCAGCGCGGCGATCGAGCGCGACACCCGTCGCCGCCAGGCCGGAGCCGCGCGCGATTCGCTGGAAGCGCGCTACGCAACGCTGACCCCGCGCGAACGCGAGGTGATGGCGCATGTCGTGGCGGGATTGATGAACAAGCAGGTGGCCGGCGAGCTCAACCTGAGCGAGATCACGGTGAAGATCCATCGCGGCAACGTCATGCGCAAGATGGGCGTGCGCGCGCTGGCCGACCTGGTGCGGCAGGCCGAAGCGCTGGGCGTGGGGCATTCGCCGGCCTGAAGGCGCAGGACCAAACCTGTGTATGGTTCCCGAGCGCCGGCGGATCAGGCATAAATGGGGGCATGAAGCCGATCCATCGCATTGCCATCGTTGACGACGATGACGGCGTGCGCCAGTCCCTCTCGAGCCTGGTACGCGCGCTGGGCCACGAAGTGCGCACCTATCCCTCCGCCACCGCCTTCCTCGCCGACGACGGCGACGCGCCGGACTGCCTGCTCACCGACATCCAGATGCCGCAGATGGACGGCGACCAGCTGCAGGCCGAGCTGCTGGCCCGTGGCTGCACCTACCCGATGATCTTCATGACCGGCTTCCCGAACGAAGCACTGCGCGCCCGCGTCATGGCACGCGGCGCACGGGCGTTCCTGGTCAAACCGGTGGATGGCGACGCCATGGCGCGGTGCCTGGGCGAGGCGCTGGGCATCCATACCTCGGTATGACCCAGCGACCCAAGCGTACGATGTCGCGCTGGATCGCCTCCACCTAGTCTGTTCCTGCAGTCCCCACTACTCCAGGAGCAGCACCGATGAGCATCCTCACCACCGCAGACGGCGTCGAGATTTTCTACAAGGACTGGGGCCCGAAAGGCGCCCAGCCCATCGTGTTCCACCACGGCTGGCCGCTGTCCAGCGACGACTGGGACGCCCAGCTGCTGTTCTTCCTCGCCAAGGGCTATCGCGTGGTCGCCCACGATCGCCGCGGCCACGGCCGTTCCGCGCAGGTCAGCGAGGGCAACGACATGGACCACTATGTGGCTGATGCGGCCGCAGTCGCCGACCATCTGGACCTGAAGAACGCGGTGCATGTCGGCCACTCCACCGGCGGTGGCGAAGTGGCGCGCTACGTGGCCAAGGCGGCGCCAGGCCGAGTCGCCAAGGCGGTGCTGATCAGCGCCGTGCCGCCGATCATGCTGCAGACCCCGGCCAACCCGGGCGGGCTGCCGCTGTCGGTGTTCGACGGCTTCCGCGCCCAGCTGGCGCAGAACCGCGCGCAGTTCTACCTGGACCTGGCCAGCGGCCCGTTCTACGGTTTCAACCGCACCGGTGCCGCCGTGTTCGAAGGCACCATCCGCAACTGGTGGCGCCAAGGCATGATGGGCAGCGCGCAGGCGCACTACGAAGGCATCAAGGCGTTCTCGGAAACCGACTTCACCGAGGACCTGAAGGCGATCAACGTGCCGACGTTGGTGCTGCATGGCGATGACGACCAGATCGTACCCATCGCCGATGCCAGCCTGCTGACTATCAAGCTGCTGAAGCAGGGCACCCTGAAGGTCTTCCCGGGCTATCCGCACGGCATGTGCACCACCCACGCCGACGCGATCAATGCGGAACTGCTGGCGTTCGTCGAAGGTTGACCCCTGCGTCACGCGCCAATGGCTAGGTTGTGGCCATGCCCAGACAGGGCTGGCCACAACGAGCGCGCACCATGAATACTGAAAAACGGCCCGGCAAGCAGCAGGGCGTCAAAGAGGCCCAGCAGGATCGCAAGCAGGACGAGGTCGCCAAGACCCGTCAGGGCCAGACCGACGAGCAGATCCGCGAGTCCGAGAGCCGTCGTCCGCCGACCAAGGACAACCCGGACGCGTGAGGGTAGGGTCGGTTCCCGAACGACCGCAGTGAACGGTTCTCCGTTCGGTGACGCATGACCTGCGAACGGCAACGGCCTTTTCCGTCAACGTTCATGCCCTCGTCGATCGCGGTGATACTACGTGCGGTCGATTGGGATGCGACCCTACCGGGTCTAGGTTCGCGCCATCGGACCGCGCAAAAAAAAGCCACCGCAAGGTGGCTTTTTCGTTTCGCTGCCATCCATGGGATGACTGCGGGAATGTGGTGGAGCCAAGGAGGATCGAACTCCTGACCTCGTCATTGCGAACGACGCGCTCTCCCAGCTGAGCTATGGCCCCATGTGTGCTGCTACGCGGCGTGGGTGCCGCGAGGGACCAAGTGTAGCGCTGCGTACCCCGCGCTGCCAAGAGTCTGACTACGGACATCGAGGCCGTCGCCGTCTGCGGCAGACCCACTCGCAACTTGAGAGATTTCGACCATTTCTGAACGGATCACCGGCTTCGTGAAGATGCGACCGGAGGACATCCCTTGTGGATCAATCACTTGGGTGAAACGAAAGGTGTATCGATTCTGTCTTTTTTTACGTAAAGAGGACCACTTCGGTGCCGATAAGAAGTGTGACGTATCTCTCAATCCAATCCTCCCCTCCGAGTCCCAACGATGACGACCCGTGCCGCCACCGTTTTCTCCACTTCCATCGGCGCGCGCCTCGCGCTGCTGATGGGTCTGATCACCACCCTGGCGTTCATGGCGCTGGCGGTGCTGATCTACCGCCAGGCTGCCAGCAGCTACCAGCAGCGCGTTGAAGCGGGCATGCAGAACTCCACCGATCTGATGCGCGACTCGGTTGAGCTGTACGACCGCAGCCTGAGCGACAGCACCGAGCGCATGGCGGGCATTTTCCGCGCCATGCTGCCGGACGGCGAGGTCAGCGTGGACCCGGGCAAGAAGGTCATCGTGGGCGAGCGGGAAACGCCGACCCTGCAGTTCGGCAAGGAGGTGCTGAACCTGCAGGAAGCGGCCGTGGATCGTTTCGCCGAGGCCACCGGCGGTGGCGTGGCGACCGTTTTCGTTCGCGACGGCGATGATTTCGTGCGCGTATCGACTTCGGTCCGCAATGCCGAAGGCGCGCGCGCCATGGGCACCGTGCTCGACCACGCCAGCCCGGCCTACCCAAAGATGTTGGCCGGCGAAGGCTTCACCGGTCCGGTGCGGCTGTTCGGCGTGGACTACATGACCCATTACATGCCGATCAAGGACGCCGCCGGTGAAGTGGCCGGCATCGCTTTCGTCGGGCAGAACCATACCGAAGGCCTGGCGGCGCTGAAAACGCGCCTGCGGGAGTCGAAGCTCGGCAAGGAAGGGCAGTTCCTGGCGGTCAACACGCGCGCTGGCGACCAGTTCGGCACCGTGGTGGCCGCCACGGCCGGCGAAGGCGAACTCCTTTCCGCGATGGTGGACCCGGCCGACCAGCCCGTGCTGGAGGCGCTGCTGACCGGCAAGGCGAGCCAGGCCACGCTGCACCTGCGCACCGCCAAGGACGCACCGGCCACCTCGTATTTCGTCAGCGCACAGAGCTACGGCCCGTGGCAGTGGACCGTGCTGGGCCTGGAGCCGACCTCGGTACTGCAGGCCGTACTGCACAAGCTCATGCTGCAGATCGTGGTGGTGTCCGGCCTCGGCCTGCTGGCGGTGATCGTGGCGCTGATCGTGGTGGTCCGCCGTGTCATCAGTGCGCCGCTGTCGCAGGCCGGCCAAGTGGCGCGTGACGTGGCCGCCGGCCGCCTGGACCAGCGCATCGTGGTGCGCAGCCAGGATGAAGTGGGCCGCCTGATGGGCGCGCTGCAGCAGATGCAGGACAAGCTGCGCGAGATCATCCACGCGCAGAATGAGATGAGCCAGCGCCACGCCGAGGGTGCGATCAGCCACCGCATCGACGCCAGCCGCTTTGAAGGTGAGTTCGGCACGATGGTCACCGGCACCAACGAACTGGTCGCCGCGCATATCGACGTCAAGATGCGCATGGTCGACCTGGTGCGGCGTTATGCCGATGGCGATCTGTCGCAGTCGATGGACGAGCTGCCGGGCGAGAAGGCCCGCATCACCGAAGCAGTCAACGGGGTGCGCGACCGCCTGCAGGCGATCAATGGCGAGATCAAGCACCTGGTGGCAGCGGCCGCCGCCGGCGACTTCAGCGTGCGCGGCAATGCCGAGGCCTACCAGCATGATTTCCGGGTCATGGTCGATGGCCTCAATACCCTGATGGTCACCGCTGACCGCAATCTCAGCGCGCTGTCCGGGCTGCTGCGTGCACTTGCACAGGGCGACCTGCGCGGCCGTATCGATGGCCAGTTCCAGGGCGTGTTCGCCACCATGCGCGACGACGCCAATGCCACCGTGGCCCAGCTGACTGCCATTGTCGGCGGGATCCAGCAGGCGGCGGTGTCGGTGGCGACCGCGTCTGCGGAGATCGCGGCCGGCAATGACGACCTGTCGCGCCGTACCGAACAGCAGGCGGCCAGCCTGGAAGAGTCGGCAGCGTCGCTGGAAGAATTGACCGCCGCGGTGAAGCAGAACGCGGACCACGCGCGCCGTGCCGACCGCCTGGCGGCCGAAGCGGCCCAGGTGGCAGAGCAGGGCGGCACCGCCGTGGCCCAGGTGGTGGAGACCATGAGCGGCATCGAAGCGTCCTCGCGCCGCATTGCCGACATCACCACGGTGATCGACGGCATTGCGTTCCAGACCAACATCCTGGCCTTGAACGCGGCCGTGGAAGCCGCGCGAGCAGGCGAGGAAGGCCGTGGCTTTGCGGTGGTGGCTTCGGAAGTGCGCGCGCTGGCGCAGCGTTCGGCCAGCGCGGCCAAGGAAATCAAGACGTTGATCGAAGCGTCGGCGGCCCAGGTGGCCGACGGCAGCGAACTGGCCAACCAGGCGGGGCAGACCCTGCAGCGCGTGGTGGCGTCGGTGGGCGAGCTGGGCGGGCTGATCGAAGAGATCGCCAGCGCCAGCCAGGAACAGGCGGCAGGGATCGAGCAGGTCAACCAGGGCATCGTGCAGATGGACGGTGTGACCCAGCAGAACGCTGCCCTCGTCGAGGAGGCTTCGGCCGCTGCGCGTGCATTGAATGCGCAGTCGTCCGAGCTGCAGCAATCGGTCGGGCAGTTCCGCCTGGCCGACGCGCAGCCCGCGCGCAGGGAGCGCGTTGCGGCCTGATCGGGTGCGGTGGCGTCTGCGATGGGGAGTCGCAGACGCCACTGCCGGGTCAACGTGGGCTTGAAACTCGTTTGAAACATCGGCGCAATATCGTGCCGCATCTCAAACGCGCTACCCGAGCCCACCGAATGTCTTTCCATCGCACTGTTTCTGCTTCGACCCTGCGTCAGCCGCGCCCGCATGCCCTGGCGCTGGCCTGCACCGCGCTGCTGGGCCTGAGTGGCACCGCGCGTGCCCAGGACGCCAGCCCGACCTCGCTGGACGCCATCACCGTCACCGCCGACCACCGCGAGCGCAACCTGCAGGAGGTGCCGGTTTCGGTCGGCGTGGTCCAGGGCGAACGCCTGCGCGAGTTCACCGCCGGTGGCGACGACACCCTGCTGGCCCTGAGTGGCCGGGTGCCGAGCTTCTACGCCGAAACCACCACCGGACGCATCTTCCCGCGCTTCTATATCCGCGGCTTGGGCAACATCGACTTCTACCTGGGTGCCTCGCAGCCGGTCTCGATCATCCAGGACGACGTGGTGCTGGAACACGTGGTGCTCAAGTCCAACCCGGTCTTCGACGTGGACCAGGTGGAAGTGCTGCGTGGCCCGCAGGGCACGCTGTTTGGTCGCAACACCACCGCCGGCATCGTCAAGTTCGACAGCATCAAGCCCAGCCAGGACTACGCCGGTCGCGTGCAGGCCAGCTATGGCACCCATGGCAGCGTGGCGGTGGACGGCGGCTTCGGTGGTCCGATCAACGACATCGCCTCGTTCCGCGTCTCGGCGCTGTACCAGCATCGCGATGACTACGTGGACAACACCTACAGCGGCCCCAGCGCCGACGGCACGGTGGCGCCGAAGAAGAACGCGATGGGCGGCTTCGACGACCGCAACGTGCGCGCGCAGCTGCTGCTGCAGCCCAATGAGAACTTCTCGCTGCTGGCCTCGGCGCATGCGCGCGACTACGAAGGCACCTCGACCCTGTTCCTGCGCAGCGCGATCAGCAACGGCTCCAACCGGGTGGACGTGCCGCGCGACCAGGTGGCCTACGACGAAGCCGACAACAACCCGCAGGCGTACAAGACCTACGGCGGCTCGCTGAAGGCGATCTACGACTTCGGCAATGTCTCGCTGACCTCGATCACCGCCTACGAAACCACCTCCGGCTACAGCCGTGGCGACACCGACGGCGGCGCGGCGGTCAACTTCCCGGTCAACGGCGTGCCGAACGGCTACGGCCAGTCGATGGGCCAGGTCCGCGACCTGGACCAGTGGACCCAGGAAGTGCGCCTGGCCAACGCCGACGACAACCGCCTGAAGTGGCAGGTCGGCGCGTACTACTTCGACGGCCGCGACACCACCGACTTCTATCAGCGCGCCTGGTTCCTGCAGGGTGCCGCGCGCAACCCGAACAACTGGGTGCGCCTGCGCAACACCAACACCTCGTTCGCTGGCTTCGGCCAGCTCAGCTACGACGTGACCGACAGGTTCACCTTGACCGCCGGCCTGCGCCAGACCCGCGACGAGAAGCGCACGCGCCTGCTCAAGACCGCCGACACCGCCGCCGGCGTGGTCACCTACCGTGGCCGCACCGACGTGGAAATGTCCGACACCACCCCGAGCTGGGACCTGAGCGCGATGTATGCGTTCAACCCGCAGGTGAGCGTGTACGCCAAGGTCGCGCGCGGCTTCCGTGGCCCGACCATCCAGGGCCGTTCGGCGGTGTTCAACGCCGACTTCACCACGGCCGATTCGGAAACCATCCTGTCGTGGGAAGCGGGCGTCAAGAGCAGCCTGTGGGACAACCGCCTGCGACTGAATGCCACGGCGTTCACCTACACGGTCAACGACATCCAGCTCAACGGCAACGACTCCAACGGCAACGGCGTGCTGTTCAACGCCGACAAGGCCAAGGCCTACGGCCTGGAAGCGGACATGGAGCTGCGCCCGATCCCGAACCTGAGCCTGACCGCCGGCGTGAGCCTGCTGCACAGCGAGATCCAGGACGACCGCGTGTATGCGCAGGTGTGCGCGTTGAACGGCGTGGTGGTGTGTACGGTGAACGACCCGACCATCAAGGTGGGCGCCAATACCTTTGCGCAGATCGATGGCAGCCCGCTGCCGAACGCGCCGAAGTACAACCTGAACTTCGCGGCGCGTTACGACATGCCGGTGAACGACAGCGATGCGGTGTTCATTTCCACCGACTGGAACAAGCAGGGGTATACGAGCTTCGTGCTGTACGACACTGCCGAGTTCAATTCGAAGGGGAGCTTCGAGGGTGGTTTGAAGCTGGGCTACTCCGGCAACTATGGTGCGTGGGAGGCGGCGTTGTTTGCGCGCAACATCACCAACGAGAAGAACCTGAAGGGCGTGATCGAGAACTACATGGCGGCGGTGTACAACGAACCGCGGACCGTGGGGGTTTCGTTGAATCTCAACTGGTAATGCGTGGAGCCGGCCGGCACTACAGTGAAGCGGGGCCCCGCGCGTGCGGGGCCCACCAACGCCGGTAGAGCCACGCCCTGCGTGGCTGCGCGCTATCAGGTCGCGGCCGGCAACAACGGCGCCAGCACCGGTTCCAGCACCGCCTGTCGCCAGCCGGCCAGGGCCTGCGGCCACTTTCGGCTTTCCAGGTAGCTTTCCAAGTGCTTGCGCGAGGCCAGCACGCCGTCGGGCAGGCCGAGTTCGGCGGTGCGCGCGCTCACTGCGTCCTGCAACCGCTTCAGGGCCTGCTTGTTGGCGTCGTTGGCAGGCAGCGCCAGCGGCGCCTCGGCTTCGTCGTGCAGCGGAGTGTCCAGCGCCTCCCACACCTGCGTGGCGAGCTTGCGCGGCGCCTTCGGGAATCCTTCCATCACCTTCGCCAGTGCGGCCGCGTCGGCCGGCGGGGTGCGGGCGAGCAGGGCGGCCAGCTCGTTGTCCAGGATCCAGCTGCGCGGCTTGTCGCTGGCACGCGCCTGCACGTCGCGCCAGCGCAGCAGGCGCAGCAGGCGGCGCTGCGCGGCCGCGTCCATGAACTGCGCCGAACGCATCGCCACGTGCGGCCAGCGTTCTTCGTCGTGCTCCACGCTGGCCAGCAGGCGCTCGGCGTCGTCCTGCAGCCACTGGCGGCGGCCGAGTTCGGCCAGTTTCGCTTCTTCCACGTCGTGGATCGCGAACAGGTACTCCACGTCGTCGGCGGCATATTCCAGCTGCGCGTCCGAAAGCGGGCGGCGCATCCAGTCCGAGCGGGTCTCGCCCTTGGCCAGGGTCACGCCGGTGATCGCGGTGACCAGCTTCTGGTAGCCCATGCCCCCGCCGATCCCGGCCAGCGAGGCGGCGATCTGCGTATCGAACAGCGGACGGGGCAGCACGCCGCAGGCCACCTTGAAGGTGACCAGGTCTTCGCTGGCGCTGTGCATCACCTTGGTGATCGAGGTGTCTGCCAGCCACTTGGCCAGCGCTTCGTTCATGCCCGGGATGAGCGGGTCGATCAGCAGGATTTCATCGCCGACCGCCATCTGCACCAGGGCCAGCTGCGGCCAGTAGGTGCGTTCGCGGATGAACTCGGTGTCCAGCCCGATCCGGGTGGGGCGCTGGCGGTAGCGCTCGTCCAGTTCCGCCGGGGTTTTGATCCAATAGGCCACGTAGGGGTTCCGTCTACTGCAGGTTTGCTCAGGTGAGGGAGAATAGCCTAACGTCGAACCTGCCCCGCCGAAGGATCCCGAATTGCGTATTCCAGGCCCCGCCCCGTTGTTGCTGGCCGCGCTGCTGCTGGCCACGACCGCGTGCTCGCCCGACACGCCTGCCCCGACGCCGCCAACGGCGCGCCAGGCCGAGCCGGCGAAGCAGAAAGCGCCGGCCAAACCGGCCAAACGCGCCGCCCCGGCGCCGGCCCAGGTCACCATCGGCGGGGAAGACGCCGCCGAGACTGCGCAGCGCTGGCAGCCGCCAGCGGTGGTCATTGCCGACGACGGCGTGGCCCAGGCGCGGCGGGATGCGAACAAGGCCCTGGCCGGAGACCGGCTGTATGCGACGGCTGCCGACGCCATCCCGATCTGGCTGGCGCTGCTCGAGCGCGACCCGAAGGACCGCCAGGCCCAGGCTGGGCTGGCCAAGGCCCGCCAGCGCCTGCTCGGTGACGCTTCGGCCCTGCTGGAGCGCCCGCTGAAGCAGCGCGAGGCGGTGGCGGAAGCGGGCGAGATGGCGCTGGTCCTGCTGACCGTGGCGCCGGACGATCCCAAGGTGCGGCAGCTGCAGTCCCGGGTGGAACTCGCGCAGCGGGTGATCGCCTACAACCGTGCGGGTGAAGACGACCTGCGTGCCGGCCGGGTCGGTGAAGATGGCGACGGTGCCATTCCCAACTTCCGCGAGGCGCTGGCGCTGCAGGCCGACAGCCCGCGGGCGCGGCAGGGCCTGGCGGCGGCCGAAAGCGCGTTGATCCGGCGCGCCGAAGCGGCCGCGCGCAGCGCCGACTTCACCGCCGCTGGCACCTGGCTGGCCGAAGCGGCCAAAGTGCGCGACTCGGCGCCGACCATCGACGACGCCTTCGAGCGGATCGAATCGATCCGTGCCCAGACCCTGGTCCGCCTGCGCGACCAGGGGCTGCGTGACCTGGCTACCCCGCAGGGGCTCAAGCCGGCGCGCGAGAAGCTGGAGGACGCGCTGCGCATCGCGATGCCGGGCGACCCGGTGGTGGCGCAGCTGCGCGAGCGCATCGAGCTGGCCACCCATTACGGCAGTTTCCGCCCACGCCAGGTGTTCAGCGACGCGCTGCGCGATGGCGGCCGCGGTCCACAGATGATCGTGGTGCCGCACGGCGGCTTCCAGATGGGCGCCGGCGACAGCGAGCTGGGCGCCAGCGATGCGGAAAAGCCCGCGCATTACGTGCGCTTCGAGCGCGGCTTCGCGATGGCGATCACCGAAGTCACCGTGGCCGACTACCGCCGCTACGTCCAGGCCAGCAACGCCCGCCCGCGTGCTACCCGGCGCGGCCATTCGATCATCTACGACGAGCGCAGCGGCAACTTCACCCGCAGCAGCGGCGTGGACTGGCGCTCGGGCTACGACGGCACCCCGGCCATCGCCAATTCGCCGGTGATGCACGTCAGCGTGCGTGATGCCGAACACTATGCGATGTGGCTGTCCGAGCAGACCGGGCGCTCCTACCGCCTGCCCAGCGAAGCCGAATTCGAATACGCCATGCGCGCCGGCACCAGCGGCCGGTATCCGTGGGGCAACGAGGGCACGCCGCCGCCGCTGTCGGGCAACTTCACCGGCGGCGAAGACGTCTCGCCGTCCGGCCGGCGCTGGTTCAATGCCTTCGTCGGCTATGGCGACGGCTGGTGGGGCCCGGCCCCGGTGGCCACCTTCGAGCCCAACGCCTGGGGCCTGCACGACATGGCCGGCAACCTCAGCGAGTGGGTGGCCGATTGCTGGCATGCCAGCTACCGGCGGGCGCCGGCCGATGGCCTGGCCTGGTTCAACCCGGGCTGCCGGCAGCGGGTGATCCGGGGCGGCAACTGGGCCAATGCGCCGGAGCAGACCCGGGCCGCGTGGCGACAATCACAGGATTCGGACACGACCAGCGCCAGGATCGGGTTCCGCCTGGTCCGGGGTATCTGACCGGGCGGATTTGGCGGTAGCATTTCCCTCAACCCTCAGGAACCACCAGCATGCGCAGCGATCCCTTCGGCGGTCAGCAGCAGCAACGGGCGCGGCGCCCGGGTTTGTTCGGCAACATCCGCTGGTGGGTCCTGCTGGCGTTCGCCGGCTATGCCGCGTTCTACTGGTTCTCCAACCGCAGCGTGGACCCGTATACCGGCGAAAGCGTGTTGATCGACAGCTCGCTCGATGCCGACCAGGAAATGGCGATGGGCCTGCAGGCCTATCAGGAGATACTCCAGCAGGAGCGCCCGCTGGATCCCAACGCGCAGGTCTCGCGCGACGTCCGCGCCATTGCCGAACGCCTGATCCGCAAGGTCGACGTGGTGGAAACCTCGCTGGCCGAGGAGCACGGGTTGAAGCCGGCGCATTTCTCGCGTGATTTCCAGTGGGAAGTCAACGTCATCCAGTCCGACCAGGCCAACGCGTTCTGCCTGCCCGGCGGCAAGATGGCGGTGTACACCGGGCTGGTCCCGGTAGCGCAGACCCAGGACGCGATGGCAGTGGTGATGGGCCATGAAATCGCGCACGCACTGCTGCGCCACGGCGCCCAGCGCATGGCCCAGCAGAAGCTCACCCAGATCGGGCAGATGGCCGGTGCGGCCAGTGGCATGGACCCGGGGCAGCAGCAGATGGTGATGTCGGCGATGGGCTATGGGTATCTGTTGCCGTACGCGCGCAGCCATGAAACCCAGGCCGACGAGGTAGGCCTGATGCTGGCGGCGGCCGCCTGTTTCGACCCGCGCGAAGCGATACCGCTGTGGGAGCGCATGGGCCAGGCCAGCGGCGGCCAGGCGCCGCTGGAGTTCTCGTCCACGCATCCCAACCCCGGCACGCGCATCCAGAACCTGCAGGCATTGATGC
Organism: Stenotrophomonas aracearum; assembly: GCF_031834615.1. Taxonomy (NCBI): domain Bacteria; kingdom Pseudomonadati; phylum Pseudomonadota; class Gammaproteobacteria; order Lysobacterales; family Lysobacteraceae; genus Stenotrophomonas; species Stenotrophomonas aracearum. The sequence goes on along the minus strand of NZ_CP115543.1, from coordinate 2,807,033 downwards.
CAAAGGCAATGGAGTACCGCCAACGGTTCTGTGAAACGGCAGGCGGATCAACGGCGATGCGTTGAACGCCATCTTCCCGCCAGCCCGTAACAATTCGTAGTGACACGCCATGCGTGTCAACCGCGCGCAGCGCGGCTCGAGCATCCGTAGACGATTCCCAATCGTCGGCAACATTTTGGCCGGCGTTTAACCCCGAACGAAGCGCGCGTCAGGTGTTCATGATGCCTGAACGAAGAGCGGACACGCATGGCGTGTCCCTACGCATCCGGGCGATTCACATGTCCCGGTCCGCCACCACCACGTCGATCACCCCGTCCTGCACGCGCGCCTTCAACGCATCTCCGGGCGCCACATCCAACGGCGACCGCACCAACCGGCCGTCGTCTTCCCGCGTAAGAATCGCGTAGCCGCGCGCCACCGTCGCCAGCGGGCTCACCGCTTCCATCGAACGCGCCAACGCGCGCAGACGCAGGGTGTCGCGCTGCAGCTGCCGCGCCATCGCCGCTTCCACGCGCGGCAGGGCGCGCTGCAGGCGCTGTCCCAAGGCATCCAGCTGTCGTTGCGGGTGGCCGTTGCGCAACACGACGGCGGCATGCCGCAGGCGCGCCAGGCGGCGTTCGTGCTGTTGCTGCCAGATGCCGGCCAACCGCCGCGCCAGGTCCTGCTGGCGACGCTGCAGCAACTGCAGGCGGTTCTGCGGGCTCTGCGCGTTGAGCCGCAGCAGGGCGCGGTCGGCGCGCTGCATGGCCTGGCCCAGCCCGTGCCGTTGCAGTTGCACCAATCGTGCCGCCTGGCGGCGCAGGCGCAGCTGCAGGTCGCGCTGGTCGGGCACCAGCAGTTCGGCCGCCACCGACGGCGTCGGTGCGCGCAGGTCGGCGGCGAAATCGGCCAGGCTGAAGTCGGTTTCGTGGCCCACCGCCGACACCACCGGCGTGGTGCTGGCGGCGATTGCGCGGGCCAGCTGCTCGTCGTTGAAGGCCCACAGGTCTTCCATCGAGCCGCCGCCGCGGGTCAACAGGATCACGTCGTAGCGGCCGCTGGCGTCGGCACTGCGCAGCAGCGCGGTGATCTGCGCGGCGGCGCTGTCGCCCTGCACCAGGCTGGGCAGCAGGTCGACTTCCAGCAGCGGGAAGCGTCGTTCCAGCACGCTGAGTACGTCGCGCACGGCCGCGCCGGTGGGCGAGGTGATCACCGCCAGCCGGCGCACGTGGGCGGGTAGGGCGCGCTTGCGTTCGGGCGCGAACAGGCCTTCGGCGTCCAGCCGCGCCTTGAGCTGCTCATAGGCACGGCGCAGTGCGCCTTCGCCGGCTTCTTCCATGTGGTCGAGCACCATCTGGTACTCGCCGCGTGCTTCGTAAAGCGTCAGGCGGCCGCGCGCAAGCACGCGCATGCCTTCGCGCGGCACGAATTTCAGCCACTGGCTTTTGGGCTTGAACAGGGCCGCGCGGATCTGCGCGCGCGCGTCCTTCAGGGTGAAATACATGTGGCCGGAGGCGGGGCGGGTCACGCTGCCCAGCTCGGCTTCCACCCACACCGACGGGAACGCGCCTTCCAGCAGGTCGCGGGCCAGGATGTTGAGCTGGCTGGGCGTGAGGATCTGCGCGCTACGGTCCATGACGGGTCAAACGGTACGAACGGGCGTCCATGGTCGCACGCCCGGGCGCGCGGCGTGCAGGCGGCGGTCAGCCGGCGTTGCCGCGCGTGACGTGCTGCTGCAGCGCCCATTGCACATGCTCGCGCACCAGCGCGGAGGGGTGTTCCACGCGCGACTGCAGCGCGGCCAGGGTATCGGCATGGCCGGGCGCGTTGCCCAGCGCCACCGCGATATTGCGCAGCCAGCGCTCATGGCCGCTGCGCCGGATCGGGCTGCCTTCGGTGCGGCGCAGGAATTCGTCTTCCTCCCACGCGAACAGCTGGGCCAGGGTGGCCGTATCCAGATCATTGCGCGCACGGAAATCCGGCTCGTCGGTGCGCCGCGCGAACTTGTTCCAGGGACAGACCAGCTGGCAGTCGTCGCAGCCGTAGATGCGGTTGCCCATCGGCACGCGCATGTCTTCGGGAATGGCGCCGTCGTGTTCGATGGTCAGGTAGGAAATGCAGCGCCGCGCGTCGAGTCGCTGCGGCGCGATGATGGCCTGGGTCGGGCACACGTCGATGCAGCGTGTGCAGGTGCCGCAGTGCGCGGTGGCCGGTGTGTCCACCGGCAGCGGCAGGTCGATGTAGATCTCGCCCAGGAAGAACCACGAGCCGCCGTGGCGGTCGATCAGGCAGGTGTGCTTGCCGATCCAGCCCAGTCCGGCGTTGCGCGCCAGGGCGCGCTCAAGCACCGGCGCGGAATCGACGAATACCCGGTAGCCGAACGCGCCGATCTCCGCTGCGAGCGCGTCGGCGAACTTCTGCAGGCGGTTGCGCATCAGCTTGTGGTAATCGCGGCCCAGCGCGTAGCGCGCCACGTAGGCGCGGTCGCCGTCGTGCAGGGTGTCCCAGGCCTGGGTGTCGTCCTTGTGGCCGTAATCCATGCCCACCGAGATCACGCGCACGGTGCCGGGCAGCAGTTCGGCCGGGCGTGCACGCAGGGTGCCATGGCGTGCCATCCACTCCATGGTGCCGTACAGGCCTTTGCCGAGCCAGTCGGCCAGGTGTGCTTCGTCCTCGCCCAGTTCGATGCCGGCGATGCCGCAGCGCTGGAACCCGTGTTCGCGCGCGAGTGCGCGCACGCGCTCGGCAGCGCGTGGCAGGTGGACGGGCGTGGGCAGGGGAACCGCGGACATGGCGACAAGTATAGAATCCCGGCATGTCCGAGCTTGCTGAACCGTATGACCTGTGGGAAGCGCAGCGCCTGGTGCCGCTGCTGCCGCCACGGCCCGTGGACAGCCACAAGGGCCGCAACGGCCATGTGCTGTGCGTGGGCGGCAATGCGGGCAGCGGCGGTGCGGTGATGCTGGCGGCCGAATCGGCGCTGCGTGCCGGTGCCGGGCTGGTGAGTGTGGCCACCCAGCCACAGCACATCGCGCCCCTGCTCAGCCGCTTGCCGGAAGCGATGGTGCACGCGGTGGAAGACAGCAGTGACCTGCCGTCGTTGCTGAAGCGCGCCTCGGTGGTGGCGATCGGCCCCGGACTGGGCCAGGACGACTGGGCGCGTGAGCTGTGGCGCCAGGTGCTGGGCTGCGGCAAGCCGCTGGTGATCGACGCCGACGCGCTTAACCTGCTGGCTGCCCATCCGCAGCCGCTGCGCGACGCGATCCTGACCCCGCACCCGGGCGAAGCCGCGCGCCTGCTCGAAACCGACACCGCTACCGTGCAGGCTGACCGCGTTGCCGCCGTTACCGCGCTGGCGGCACGCTTCAGCGCGGTGGTGGTGCTCAAGGGCGCCGGAACACTCGTGGCCGCGCCGCACGGGCGGCCCAGGCGCATCGCTGCAGGCAACCCCGGCATGGCCGTGGGCGGCATGGGCGACCTGCTTACCGGCATCATCGCGGCGCTGCGTGCGCAGGGCCTGGACGCGTTCGACGCCGCCAGCGGCGGCGCGCTGCTGCATGCCCTGGCCGGCGACGACGCGGCCCGCGACGGCCAGCGTGGCCTGCTCCCCACCGACCTGCTGGTGCCGCTGCGCCGGCGGGCGAATCCGGAACCGTGATGCCCATGATCGATTTCTTCCTGGCCGAACCGCAGGACACCGACCTGCTGGGTCAATGGCTGGCCGCGACCCGCCCGCCGCATGCGGTGGTGCAGCTGCAGGGCGACCTGGGTGCCGGCAAGTCGACACTGGCGCGGGCGCTGTTGCGCGCACTGGGGGTAGAGGGCGGCATCCGCAGCCCGACCTACACGCTGGTGGAGCGCTACCCGCTGGCCGACGGGCACGAGGCCTGGCACCTGGACCTGTACCGGATCGGCCAGGCCGAGGAGCTGGATTTCCTGGGGCTGGACGAGGGCAGCGCGTCGCTGTGGCTGGTGGAGTGGCCCGAGCGCGGCGCCGGTGCGCTGCCGGCGACCGACCTGATCGTGGCGCTGGAAATCGAGGGGCAGGGCCGTCGCGCGCGGCTCTCCGGGGTCAGTGCGGCCGGACATGAATGGCTGGAACGGCTGCCGCAAGGGGGCGACTTGCAGGCCCTATCTGTGGGCTGACAGTAGGAAAGACCCCCAGGTTACGGATTATTAAGGAAAAAGCGGTTGCATTTCGTTCAGCGCGGTGATTGAATCCTCAGCCATGCCAATGGGGAAACCACTCACCGCCCTCTTTGCCGCCGTCGGACTCTGTCTGGCGAGCGCGATGTCGTGGGCTGGCGAGGTCCGTCAGGTTGCGCTGGAGACCGGTTCGACCGGCACCCGCGCGGAGATCGCGCTGGCCGGCAGCGGCGGTTACAAGACGCTGAGCCTGTCCGGTCCGAACCGGCTGGTGGTGGATTTCCCGGATTCGAGCGCGGTGCGCAACCTGAAGCTGCCTGCGCCCACGGGCGTGGTCACGGCGGTGCGTACCGGGCAGCCGGTGCCGGGCACGTTCCGGGTCGTATTCGACCTGGCCGAGTCGGTGGCGCCGTTCAAGCCGCAGATGGTGAAGCAGGGCCAGGATTCGCGGCTGGTGATCGAGTGGCCGGGCGATGCGCCGGCCAGCGTGGCCAAGGCGCCCGTAGCGAGTGCGCCGGTTGCGTCCGCGCCTGGAACGACCACGCCGGCAACCTCCCAGACCGCGTCTACGCCGGTGGCCGCGCAGCCGACGCCGGCGCCGGTTGTCCAAACGACCCGTACCTTGCCGCCGACGCCGGCGGAAGCCGCGCAGGCGCAGGCGCAGGCGCGTGCCGATGCGGCCCGCGCGGCGGCGCTGCTGACTGCTACGGTTCGCCAGCAGGCGAGTGCGAGTGCGGCGACGGCGGTGCCGACGCCGGCAGCGCCGACCGCAGTAACTACGACCAATGTGGCCGCAGCCGGAACCGCGAACGCGGCCAGCAATGCGGCGTCGCCGGCGGCGATCCTGGCCGGGCAGCCGACGGCGGCAGTGGCACCGGCGCAGCCTGCGCCGACGCCGGTGCAGACGACGGTGGTACCGCCGCGTCCGGTGATGCCGAGCGATGCGTCGCGGGTAAAGATGCAGTCGGGCATGCGCCCGCTGGTGGTGGCGATCGATCCGGGCCATGGCGGCCAGGATCCGGGAGCGGTGGGGCCGACCGGGAAGCGGGAGAAGGACATCACGCTGGCGGTGGCACGTGAGCTGGCGCGCCAGGTCAATGCGACGCCGGGCCTGAAGGCGTACCTGACCCGCGATACGGACGTGTTCATTCCGCTGCCGATGCGTGCGCAGAAGGCGCGTTCGGCGAAGGCGGACATCTTCATTTCGATCCACGCGGACGCGGCGGAAAACCGCGCGGCGACGGGGTCGTCGGTGTATGTGCTGTCGACGAAGGGTGCGTCTTCGCAGCGTGCGCGCTGGCTGGCGGACAAGGAAAACGCGGCGGATCTGGTCGGTGGCGTGCGCCTGCAGCAGACGGAGGGCACGCTGGCCAACGTGCTGCTGGACCTGGCGCAGAGCGGTTACATGAAGGCCTCGGAAGATGCGGCGGGGCATGTGCTGGGTGGGTTGAAGCGCATTGGCAAGAACCACAAGCCGAACATCGAGCGCGCGAACTTCGCGGTGCTGCGCACGTCGGACATGCCGGCGATGCTGGTGGAAACGGCGTTCATTTCGAATCCGGATGAAGAGCGCCGCCTGATGGACCCGGCCTACCAGCGCCAGATCGCGGGTGCGGTTCTTGATGGCGTACACACGTTCTTCAGCCGCCAGCCTCCGCCAGGCACGCTTTACGCGGCCCGCGCCCAGGCCGAAATAGACGCCGCCGGCACGGTTGCCGGGGGTAGTAAATAAGAACCCGCGAAAGCGGGTTTTTGTTTGTTTGGGTGCGGTATTCGACGGGGTGCGTGGTGCCGGGCTTTGCCCGGCTGCTGTTGGATTTGGGCGAACAGCCCTCGGCTGAGACATTGCCTGGGGTGGGGCCGGCGGGCGGGGGGTACGGGACACGCCTTAAATCTCCCGTTAGGCTCGGGCGGCACATCCATGTGCCTTCACGGTCCCGTACCCTCCACCCGCCGGCCCCTCGACAGTGCACAGGAAGCCTAGGGAAACGCGTAGCGCCGGGCTCTGCCCGGCTGCTCTTTCTCACCGCTTCGCGACCATGTATGGGGGCGGCCGCCGGGTAGCCCCCGGAGGGACGCTAGAAAACATGGATGTTTTCTAGCAGCCTACATGGACGTACTTGCGGCGTGTCCCGGAGCGGGGCTGCCCGGCGGCCGCCCCAGCACGGATGAACTGAAACGCTGCTCTCAGCGGATAGCGGGCCGCCGCATTTCGCTATCATCTACACATGAGCATCCGCCAACTCCCCGAAATCCTCATCAACCAGATCGCTGCCGGCGAAGTCGTCGAACGACCTGCTTCGGTGGTCAAGGAACTGGTGGAAAACGCGCTGGATGCCGGCGCCAGCCGGGTTGATATCGACCTGGAAGAGGGCGGGGTGCGGTTGATCCGTATCCGCGACGATGGCGGCGGCATTGCGCCGGAGGAACTGCCGTTGGCGGTGTCCCGGCATGCCACCAGCAAGATCGCCAGCCTGGATGACCTTGAAGCCGTGGCCACGCTCGGGTTCCGCGGCGAAGCGCTGCCGTCGATCGCCTCGGTGAGCCGGTTCACCCTGGCCTCGCGCCGGCGCAGCGACGAGCATGGCTCGGCGCTGCAGATCGAGGGCGGCAAGCTGGGCGAGGTGACCCCGCGTGCGCATGCGCCGGGCACGACCGTGGAAGTGCGCGAGCTGTTCTACAACGTGCCCGCGCGCCGCAAGTTCCTGCGCGCCGAACGTACCGAGCTGGGCCACATCGAAGAATGGCTCCGCTCGCTGGCACTGGCGCGCCCGGATGTGGAACTGCGCGTGTCGCACAACGGCAAGCCCTCGCGCCGCTACAAGCCCGGCGATCTGTATTCGGATGCGCGCCTGGGCGAAACCCTCGGCGAGGATTTCGCCACCCAGGCCATGCGCGTGGACCACAGCGGGGCCGGCCTGCGCCTGCATGGCTGGATCGCGCAGCCGCATTATTCGCGCGCCAGTACCGACCAGCAGTACCTGTACGTCAACGGCCGTTCGGTGCGCGACCGCAGCGTCGCCCATGCAGTGAAGATGGCCTATGGCGACGTGCTGTTCCATGGCCGCCAGCCGGCCTACGTGCTGTTCCTGGAACTCGATCCCACCCGGGTCGACGTCAACGTGCACCCGGCCAAGCATGAAGTGCGCTTCCGCGATTCGCGCCTGATCCACGACTTCGTCTACCGCACGCTCAAGGAAGCGCTGGCCGAAACCCGCGCCGGCATGACCGCCGTGGGCGCGAGCGCCGAAGGCGTGGCTGAAGCCGCCGCTGCGATGTACGCCACCGCGCCCCCCGGCAACGGCTACGCGCTCGCTGGCGGCGGCGGCGGCGGTGGCGGCATGGGCAGCCAGGCCTGGCGCCCGCAGCAGTCGCCGCTGGGCCTGCGCGTGGCCGATGCGCCGTCCGCATATGCGGCGCTGTACGCGCGGCCGCCCGGCAGCGACGACAGCAGCCTGCCGCCGATGCCGAGCGAGCAGGGGTTGCCGGTGACCGCGGCCGACAGCGGCGTACCGCCGCTGGGCTACGCGGTGGCGCAGCTGCACGGCATCTACATCCTGGCCGAGAACGCCGAAGGCCTGATCGTGGTGGACATGCATGCCGCGCACGAACGCATCGGCTACGAGCGGCTGAAGACCGCGCACGACGCCACCGGCCTGCACGCGCAACCGCTGCTGGTGCCGATCACCCTGGCGGTGGGCGAGCGCGATGCCGACACCGCCGAGCGCGAAGCCGAAACGCTGACCGCGCTGGGCTTTGAAATCACCCGCTCCGGTCCTGGCTCGCTGCATGTGCGCAGCATTCCCGCGCTGCTGGCCAATGCCGAACCGGAAGGCCTGCTGCGCGATGTGCTCACCGACCTGCGCGAACACGGCCAGAGCCGGCGCATTGCCAGTGCACGCGACGAACTGCTGTCGACCATGGCCTGCCACGGTGCGGTGCGCGCCAACCGGCGGCTGACCCTGCCGGAAATGAACGCGCTGCTGCGCGACATGGAAATTACCGAACGGTCCGGCCAATGCAACCACGGCCGGCCAACCTGGGCCCGTTTTTCACTGGCGGAAATCGACCGCTGGTTCCTGCGCGGACGTTGAAGGGGAGCACGATGCGTATCTGGGGATGGGGACTTGGCGCGGCACTGCTGGCGCTGGGCCTGGCAGGCTGCGGCGACAAGGAGGCTGCGCCGGTCAAGGCGGCGGTGGATCCGGCGTTCGCGGCCGAACAGCAGCAATGGCGCCTGCAGCGCTACAACGAACTGCACGCGCCCGATGGCTGGACCAGCCTGGTGGGCCTGCATTGGCTGGAACACAAGGCGCATTACATCGGCAGCGGCCCCGGCAGCGGCATCCGCCTGGCGGTGGGTCCGGCCAAGCTGGGCATGGTGGCGCGCAATGGCGACACGGTCACCTTTACGCCTGAGCGTGGCGTGGCGCTGAGCGTGGACGGCAAGCCGTTGACCGGTCGCATCCGCTTCTACAGCGACCGCGACGCTGCGCCTACGAAGATCGCCTTCGACGACGGCAAGGGCCAGCTCAGCCTGATCCATCGCGGCGAGCGCTTCGCGCTGCGCGTGAAGCACGCCGATGCGTACTCGCGCAGCGGCTTCACCGGCCTGGACTACTGGCCGGGCGGTCCGGACTGGCGGGTCAAGGCGCGCTTCGTGCCGCACCCGGTGGGCAAGACCCTGCCGATCGTGGATATCACCGGGCTCACCACCGACATGCCCAACGCGGGTGCGCTGGAGTTCGAGCGCGACGGAAAGACCTGGCGGCTGGAAGCGCTGGGCGAGCCGGGCCGCGAGCTGTTCGTGATCTTCGGCGACCGCACCAGCGGCCACGGCAGCTATCCGGCCGGGCGCTACCTGGACCTGCCGCCGCCGGACGCCAGCGGCAACCTGGTGATCGATTTCAACCATGCCTACAACCCGCCATGTGCGTTCACGCCGTTCGCCACGTGCCCGCTGACGCCGCCGGAAAACCGCCTGGACCTGCCGGTCGAGGCGGGCGAAAAGGCCTATCACCCGCCCCAGGGAGGGGCTTGACCATGATGATGTTGAAGCGACTGGCGGCGCCGCTGCTGCTTGCCACCGGCCTGCTGCTGGGCACTGCGGCCAGTGCCGAGCCTGCCACGCCCCCGGCCGCGTCGACCGCGCCGGTGCCGCTGCTGTGGAAGGTGACCGGGCCAGGCGACAGCCGCCTGTACCTGCTGGGTTCATTCCACCTGCTGCGCGCCGAGGACTATCCGCTGGCGGCCGACGTGGACCAGGCCTTCGCGGCGTCGAAGCGGGTGGTGTTCGAGCTCTCGCCGCAGGACATGCAGTCGCCGGACCTGACCCGCAAGATGCTGCAGGCGGCGATGCGTACCGATGGCAGCGAGCTGAAGCGCGACCTGGACGCGGCAACCTGGACCAAGCTGCAGAAGTACGCGGCCGACAACAAACTGCCGCTGGCCCAGCTGCAGGGCATGAAGCCGTGGTTCGTGGGCTTGACCATCACGCTGTCGCAGTTCACCAAGATGGGGCTGGACCCGGAACTGGGCCTGGACCGCCATTTCATGGCCCGCGCCGCGGACGCCGGCAAGCCGACCAGTGGACTGGAAGACATCGACACCCAGGTGGCGGTGCTGTCGGGCATGTCGCTGCAGGAACAGCAGCAGATGGTGGCCGAGGCGCTGGACCAGGCCGACCAGGCCGACGCGGAAGGCCGCAAGCTGCATGATGCGTGGCGTCGTGGCGACGACAAGCTGCTGTGGACCTCGATGGCTGCGGAGATGCGCGGCGAGTATCCGCAGTTGTACAAGCGCATCAACACCGACTGCAACGACGCCTGGGTGCCCAAGCTGGAGCAGCAGCTCAAGGCCGGGCAGGGCGGCACGCTGGTGGTGGTGGGCACGCTGCACCTGCTGGGCGAGGACGGCGTGGTCGAAAAGCTGCGCGCCCGGGGCTACCAGGTGGAGCGGGTCTGCAGCGGCTGTGCCAAGCCCAAGACCAAGCGCTGAACCCTTCAGCCGGAAACGAAAAAAGGCGCGGCCCGGGGGCTGCGCCTTTTTTTATGGTGCCGCGCGTGGATCAGCGGCGGGTCTTGCCGGTGGCCGGGGCCTCGGGCTTGCCGGTGCCGGTGCCGGTCCCTGTGGAGGTGCCCGGCGGGCGCGGGCCGAAGCCGCCGCCCATGTTGCGCTGGAAATCCTGCCAGAGTTCGAGGTTGCGTTCGGTGAGCTGGTTCATCATCGCCCACGGTGTCTGGCCGAGCAGGTTGCCCATCTGCTGGCGGAACTGCTGCTGCTGGTCCAGGAACACCTGCATGCTGCGCTCCAGGTAGTTGCCCATGAAGCCCTGCAGGGAGTCGCCATAGAAGCGGATCAGCTGGCTGAGCAGCTGGGTGGAGAGCATCGGCTCGCCGTCCTGTTCCTGGTCGGCAATGATCTGCAGCAGGACGGAACGGGTCAGGTCGTCGCCGCTCTTGGCGTCACGGACCTCGAAGTCTTCACCGTCCAGGATCAGCTGGCGCACATCCTCGATGGTGATGTAGCTGGAAATTTCGGTGTCGTAGAGACGGCGGTTGGGATACTTCTTGATGATGCGGTTCGCAGCCATGAAGCAATCACTCGCAAGCGTAGGCGCGAAGCATGGCGCAGCGCAGCAGGCGTTGCAACCTCCTTAGGTCATATTTCGCATTTCTTCATGCTGCGCAGCATCGGGTGCAGCAATTGGTGCCCGCAACGCCTGCTGCGCTGCCCACGATTTGCTGCGCAAAACGTGGGCCCCTGCGGCATGTTTCCTTATCCCCGCGCCTTCGGCGCGCCCCCTTTAACAAAAAGGGGGCTCTCCTCCAGATGGAGGGAGGGTTACTTCATTGAAATATCGGGGGAATCCGTAGTGCCGGCCGCTGGCCGGCTCCTCGCGATAATGGGTTGGTAACGGTTATGTAACCGTTACCAACCCATATGGTGGCCGCCGTTGATGTCGAGATTCGAACCGGTGATCCAGGCGGCTTCTTCGGCGACCAGGAAAGCGACTGCGTACGCGATTTCCTCGGGCTTGCCGAGGCGGCCGGTGGGGATGTCGGCGATGATCTTGGCGCGGACTTCGTCGGGCACGGCCATGACCATGTCGGTGGCGACGTAGCCGGGGGAGATGGTGTTGACGGTGATGCCGAAGCCGGCATTCTCGCGTGCCAGCGAGATGGTGAAGCCGTGCATGCCGGCCTTGGCGGCGGCGTAGTTGGCCTGGCCGTACTGGCCCTTGAGGCCGTTGATGGAGCTGATCTGGATCACGCGGCCCCAGCCGCGGCGGCGCATGCCTTCGATGACCGGGCGGGTGACGTTGAACACCGAGTTGAGGTTGGTGTTGATCACGTCATGCCACTGGTCGGCGCGCATGCGGTGGAAGGTGGTGTCACGGGTGATGCCGGCGTTGTTGACCAGGATCTCGACCGGGCCGAGCGCGGCTTCGACGGCGCGTACGAGCTGTTCGGCCGATTCGGGCTCGGAGACGTCGCCGGGGAAGATGGCGACGTCATGACCCTGCGCCAGCATGCGGTCGCGCCAGGCCAGGGCCTTGGCTTCGTCGCGGTAGTTGGTGGCAACCCGATGGCCCTGGTCGGCCAGACGTTGGCAGATGGCGGAACCGATACCGCCGGTACCACCGGTGACCAGTGCGACGCGAGATGTCATGAGCAGCTACTCCGGGACCAGCAGGGGGGAAAGCGATTCTGCAACATCACGGCGAAAAAGGGGCGGCTCAGGCCGGGTCTGCGGCGAGTCGGATGTCGCCCGGTGGCAAACGCGCGGGATCGAAGCCGGCGCGGGCCCGGTCGAGCAGCGCGGGGACGTCGGAAACCTGGGCCAGCACGGCGGTGTCCTGGCCGAGCTGTGCCCAGGCCTGCTGGAGGGCGGGCACCGGGGCGTGCGGGTCGACCGGGCGGGCGGCGTCGGATTTGGACAGCTTGTGGCCGTCGGGCTCGAGCAGCAGGGGCAGGTGCAGGTAGTGCGGGGTGGGCAGGCCGAGGGCCTGCTGGAGCAGGATCTGGCGGGCGGTGGAGTCGAGCAGGTCTGCGCCGCGCACGACGTCGGTAATGCGCTGGTCGGCGTCGTCGACGACGACGGCGAGCTGGTAGGCCCAGTAACCGTCGGCGCGGCGCAGGACGAAGTCGCCGACCTCGGCATGCACGTCCTGCTGGATCGGGCCGCGCAGGCCGTCCTGGAAGGTGATGAGGCTGCCGGGCGGGACGCGCAGGCGGATGGCCGGTCGGGCCCGCTCCGTACGTCCAACGCAGTAATGGTGGATGCCGTGCTGGTCGGCCAGGTCGGTGCGGCTGCAGTGACAGGGGAAGGCCTTGTCCTCGGCCAGCAGCCGGTCCAGGGCGGCCTGGTACAGGGCATCACGCTGGCTCTGGTGGACGATGGGGTCGTCGCTGGCCAGCCCGAACGCGGCAAGTGCAGTCAGTTGCTGGTCGATGGCGCCGGGGACGGTGCGGGGTGGATCGATGTCTTCAATGCGGACGGCCCAGCGGCCGCCGGCATGGCGGGCGAGCAGCCAGCTGCCGAAGGCGGCCAGCAAAGAGCCGGCGTGGAGGGGGCCGGTGGGGGAGGGGGCGAAACGCCCTCGGTAGGCAGTCATGGACATGAACTATGAATCGTCGGTCAGGTTGTGGCTTGAATTCAACCTGAAGTCCCCGCAGATTTGCGGATAACCCCTACATACAAGCAGCCTCTGCCATGTTCAGCCGTATTGCACTCTTCCTCGCCACCAACTTTGCTGTGCTGCTCCTGGCCAGCCTGGTGATGCGACTGTTGGGCGTCAATCCCACCCAGATGAGCGGTCTGCTGGTGTTCGGCGCGATCCTGGGCTTCGGCGGTTCGCTGATCTCGCTGCTGATGTCGAAGTGGATGGCCAAGCGCTCGACGGGCGCGGTGGTGATCAAGGAGCCGCGCAACCAGACCGAGCGTTGGCTGCTGGCGACGGTGGAGCGTCAGGCGCGCGAGGCGGGCATCGGGATGCCGGAAGTGGCGGTCTATGACGGTCCGGAAATCAATGCATTCGCGACCGGTGCGAACCGCAACAATGCGCTGGTGGCGGTGTCTACGGGCCTGCTGCACAACATGAGCGAGGACGAGGCCGAGGCGGTGTTGGGCCACGAGATCGCGCACGTGGCCAATGGCGACATGATCACGATGGCGCTGCTGCAGGGCGTGTTGAACACGTTCGTGATCGTGGCGGCGCGCATTGTGGGCGGCATCGTGGACAGCGCGTTGTCGGGTAACCGCGAGGGCGGTGGTCGTGGCTTCGCGTACTTCATCATCGTGTTCCTGCTGGAAATGGTGTTCGGCCTGTTCGCCACCATGATCGCCATGTGGTTCTCGCGCCACCGCGAATTCCGCGCAGACGCCGGCGGTGCGCATCTTGCTGGCCGCCAGAAGATGATCGCGGCGCTGGAGCGCCTGAAGCTCAACCACGGCCAAAGCACGCTGCCGACCCAGATCGCGGCGTTCGGTATTGCCGGTTCCACCGCCAAGAAGCTCTTCCTGAGCCACCCGCCGCTGGAAGAGCGCATTGCTGCGCTGAAGGCCGCGAGCAGCACTGTGGCGTAATGGCAGAGGTTTGATGTTCTACAAACGCCCGGCCGGTTGGTCGGGCGTTTTTGTTTGGGTTGAAAGCCAAAGCCAAGGCCAAAGCCAAAGCCAAAGCCAACGTCTGCGAAATCGCGCGCCGAGGGCCGGCGGCTGCAGGGGTACGGGGGGGCGCCGTGAATCCTTCCATGGAGGCTCTTACGAAACATCCATGTTTCGTAAAGCCCCCCGTACCCCTACAGCCGCCGTCCCTCCCACAGGCGGTCGGTGGCCTTGGGAATAGCAACGGCAACGGCGTCTCTTCGTTTGCGGTCATGCCTTACCGAACGCGGATGATTTCACGGCGGCCGCCCCTGCACGTGGCAGCGAGGCGCCGGCTGTTCGCGCGGAGCCCAGCGAGCCGTGAAGCAGCTGGGCAGAGCCCGGCTCTACCGGCGGGACCCGAAAACAACAACGGCGCCCGAAGGCGCCGTTGCTGGATGATCATTTCAAACCGATCAGAACTTCGCGTCGAACTCTGCGGCATACCCGGTGTTGACCAGGACCTTCTGCAGGATCTCGCTGTTCTTCACGTTGCCGGCGACGATCTGCTGGGTTTCCGGGCCGCGGCTGTCCATGCGGGCCGGGGTGGCGCCCTTGAAGTCGCAGACGCGGCCGCCGGCTTCGCGGACCAGCAGTACGCCGGCGGCGATGTCCCATGCCTTCACGCCGGCTTCGAAGTAGGCGTCGGCACGGCCGCAGGCCACGTAGGCCAGGTCCAGCGCCGCCGACCCGGTGCGGCGCACGTCTTCGGCCTGCACCAGCAGCGCGTCGACCGCCTTCAGCTGGGCGCTGGTGCGGTTGCGCTCGCGCGGGGCGAAGCCGGTGTGGATCATCGCGCCGGACAGGTCCTTGCGGTCGGCCACGCGGATGCGGCGGTCGTTGAGCACGGCACCGGCGCCACGGCTGGCGGTGAACAGTTCATTGCGGAGCGGATCGAAAATCACCGCATCGATCGGCTCGCCGTTTTCCACCAGCGCGATCGACACACAGTAATGCGGGAAGCCGCGCAGGTAGTTGCTGGTGCCGTCCAGCGGGTCGATCACCCACATGTACCGGTTCACGGCCTGCACGCCACCTTCTTCGCCCATGATCCCGTAGTCCGGGTAGGCGCGCTTGAGTTCCTTGACGATCACCTTTTCCGCATCTGCATCGACTTCACTGGCGTAGTCCATGCGCCCCTTCTGCACGACGTTCAACGCCTCCAGCTTGTTGATGTTGCGCAACAGGACGTTGCCGGCGAGGCGGGCGGCCTTGACCATGACGGTGACGGCGGGTTTCTGCATGGCGAAAAGCTCCCGGAAAGGCAGAGATGGGGTACTGGCGGGGGAAAAGAGCGGTTCCGGCGCAAAGGCCGGTCGCACAGTTTACCATTTGTGACTGTCCTGCTCGCGTTTGGCCTGTTCATGTCCGCACATTCCGTTCAATCCCGCATCCGATTCGTCCTCGTGGGCACCCAGCACCCCGGCAACATGGGCGCCGCCGCCCGTGCCATGAAGACCATGGGACTGGGCCGGCTGGTGCTGGTCGCGCCTGAAAAACCGCTGGACGAAGAGGCCTTCCGCCGCTCGGCCGGCGCCGAGGACGTGCTCGGCGACGCCCCCGTGGTCGCCACACTGGCCGAAGCCGTGGCTGACTGCCGGCTGGTGCTGGGCTGCACCGCGCGTGCCCGTCGGGTCCAGCTGGAGGAACTGCTGCCGGCCGTGGCCGCCCAGCGCGGCCTGGCCAAGGCCGCCGAAGAAGAAGGCGAGGTGGCCTTCGTGTTTGGCCGCGAGCGCACCGGCCTGACCAACGAGGAACTGCAGCTGTGCCACCTGGCCGTGCACATTCCCTCCAACCCCGAGTTCAGCTCGCTGAACCTGGCCGCCGCCGTGCAGGTGCTGGCCTACGAACTGCGCATGGCCAGCCTCGGCGGGATCGAAGCCGCCGCCCCGGCTGATCCTGAACACCGTGAACAGCCGGCCAGCCATGCCCAGGTCGAGGGCCTGTTCGGCCAGCTCGGCCAGACCCTGGATGAGATCGACTTCCACAAGGGCCGCGCCCCGGACTCGGCGATGCGCAAGCTGCGCCGCCTGTTCCTGCGCTCGGAACTCAGTGAACAGGAAGTGCGCCTGCTGCGCGGCATCCTTGCCGATGCCCAGCGGATGGCCCGCCTGGCCAACGCCAAGCCCGAATGACCTGACGCACGTCTCACTTTTTCGGGTAGGCTGTGGCCATTCCTTGGGGGGAGCGAATGGGATTGCCGGTACTGCGATGGCTGTTGCAGGGAGGTCTGCTGTGTCTGGGCATCGTTGCGATGACCGGAACCGCGACCGCCGGCCCTGACAACGTCCTCGTACTGGGCCGGATCAGCGACAATCCCAAGTCACACTATGCGCAACTGCAACCCCTGCTCGACTACGTCGTCCCCCGCATGCGCGACGTCGGCATCACCGAAGGCCGCATCCTGATGGCACCGGATGCGCAGCAGATGGCCAGCTACCTGCGCCGTGGCCGGGTCGACTGGGTCACGGAGACCGCTGGCACCGCCGTAGCGCTGGGCCTGCGCAGCGGCGCCCAGCCCCTGCTGCTGACCGAACGCAGCGGCGTACGCGACTACCAGACCGTGTTCTTCGTGCGCCGCGAGAGTCCGATCACCTCGCTGGCCGACCTCAAGGGCCACACCCTGGCCCTGCAGAACGTGGCCTCCACCAGCGCCTACCTGGTGCCGGTGATGACCCTGTTGCAGAACGGACTGACCCCGGAGATCCTGTTGTCCGCGCGCGACGCGGCCGCACCGGACACCGTGGGCTACGTGTTCGCGCGCTCGGAGGCGAACATCGCCACCTACGTGCACAAGGGAGTGGTCGACGCCGGTGCCGTGAGCAGCGTCGACTGGACGGACGAACACCGCATCCCGGCCACGTTCCGGCGGGATTTCCGGGTCATCCTCCGCACCGAGCCGTACCCGCGTGCGGTGGAAGTGGTGCGTTCGGGGCTGGACCCGAAGGTGCGCGACCGGTTGCAGCAGGTGTTGCTGGATGCCGCCTCGGATCCGCAGGCGCAGGACGCGCTGGAAAAGTTTTTTGGTACGTCCGGGTTCCATCGGGTCGATGCGCAGATGCAGCACCGTTTGGATGAATTGAAACAGGGTCTTACACGCGTGCGGATGGAAGTGGAATGAGGCCGTTGGGTTCCGGAATGCAGTCCCGTTTCGTGTTGGCGATGGGCGGGGCGATGGTGGTGGTGGTGGCGATCGTGGCCGTGGTGCTGGGGCGCCAGGCGGCGATGCAGGATGAGGTCAAGAGCCTCAGCGGCAGCGTCATCCATGAGCTGTTCGACCGCAGCGTGCGCAGCCGGGGCGAGGCCCTGGCGCGCGAGCTGTCCGACGCGCTGGCCAATCCGCTCTATTACAACGACCTGGCCCAGGTCGGTGCGCTGGTGCGCAACACCTCGCGGCAGCAGGTGGTGCGCTACGTGCTGGTGTTCGACGAAGACGGCAAGCTGATCCACGACGGCAGCACCGAAGTGATCGACTTCGGCAAGTCCATGCAGGACCCGCTGGCACCCGGTGCGGTGGCCGCGCGCAAGCTGGTGGTGCAGGAATCGCCCAAGGTGCTCGACAACGCCATGCCGATCATGGTCGGCAACCAGCGCATCGGCGGGGTCCGCGTCGGCATGGCGCTGGACGACGTGCAGGCGATGGAGCAGCGCGCCAACACCACCCTGGGTGAGCGCCTGCAGCAGGTCGGCAAGCGCCACCTGGGCTGGCTGCTGCTGATGCTCGGGCTGCTGCTGGTGATCGGTGCGATGGTCATCGTCTACGTGCAGCGCACCCTGGTCGCGCCGATCCGTGGCCTGGCCGCGGCGGCGCGCCAGATCGAGGCCGGCGACTACCGCCCGCAGCTCAGCCACAACAGCCGCCAGGATGAAGTGGGCGAGCTGGTCCGCGCGTTCGGCCGGATGAGCGAGGCGATTGCCCGGCATGACCGCGAAGTGCGGCACATGGCCTACACCGACGCCCTGACCGGGCTGACCAACCGGCTGGCGTTCCGCGAGGCGCTGGACCACCGGCTGATGGCCGCGCGTGCCTCCGGGCACCGCCTCGGCCTGCTGTTCGCGGACATGGACGACTTCAAGCGGGTCAACGACACGTTGGGCCACGAGGCCGGCGACGAAGCGCTGCTGCAGTTCGCGCAGCGCATCAGTGCTGCGGTGGCGCAGGCCGGGGGCGATGAAGCGCTGCTGGCGCGGTTTGGTGGCGACGAGTTCGTGATCCTGATCGGCGACGGCGACGTTGCCGCCGGGGCACGCCAGCTGGCCGAACTGCTGGTGCGCGAGCTCAGCAAGCCGCTGGTGGTGCAGGGCAGGGAGCTGTTCCTGGGCACCTCGATCGGCGTGACCCTGTTCCCCGACGATGCCGCCGATGCGACCACCCTGCTGAAGAATGGCGACATCGCCATGTACCAGGCCAAGGTCGCCGGCAAGAACTGTTACCGCTACTACAGCCGGGCTATGGACCACGCGGTGGAGCGCCGCGTGCACATGGAGCAGGAACTGCGCGGCGCGTGGGAGCGCGGCGAGCTGCGCCTGGTCTACCAGCCGATCTTCCGCACCCGCGACCGCCGCATGGTCGGGGTGGAAGTACTGCTGCGCTGGCAGCACCCGACCCTGGGCACCATTCCGCCGTCGGTGTTCATCGAAGTGGCCGAGCAAAGCGGCCTGATCGAAGTGATCGGGCCCAAGGTGCTGCGCGCGGCGTGCATGGAGGCCGTGCAGTGGCCGCATTCGGTCGACGGCGAAGGCATGTTCGTCTCGGTCAACGTGTCGCCGCGCCAGCTGCGCGGTGGCGAATTGCCCGCGCTGGTGGCCGACTGCCTGCGCGACACCGGCCTACCGGCCTCGCGCCTGCACCTGGAGCTGACCGAAACGGCGGTGATCGGCGATGAAATGCTGGCCGCAGCACTGCTGGACAAGCTGCACCGCACCGGCGTGAAGGTCTGGCTGGACGACTTCGGCACCGGCTTCTCCGGCCTGAGCCACCTGCGCCAGGTGCCGGTGGACGGGGTCAAGATCGACAAGAGCTTCGTCGCCGACATGCAGCGCGACCCCGACGACCTGGCCCTGACCACGGCGATCATCGCCATGGCGCATGCATTGGGCATCACGGTCGTGGCCGAAGGCATCGAACAGGAAGTGCAGTTCGACCTGCTGAGCCAGCGCGGCTGCGACCTGGCGCAGGGCTATTGGCTGAGCGTGCCGATCACCGCCACCGAGGTCGTGGAGATGATTGAATCCGGGCGGTGATGGGCCCCGTTACACGGGGCGTTTGCTCGCATCCCCGGAAATCTCCCGCACCAATTTCGGCACCAGGTATCCCGACAACCGCGCAGTCAATTGCGCATGCAGCGCCTTGGCCGTTGCATCGTCCACCTCGAAATGCGCCACGCCCTGTACCCGGTCCACCTGGTACAGGTAATACGGCAGCACGCCCGCCGCAAAACTGCGTTCGCTCAGGTCCTGCAGCGCCTGCAGCGAATCATTCACCCCGCGCAGCAGCACCGCCTGGTTGAGCAGGGTGGCGCCGGCACCGCGCAGGCGCGCCATCGCCGCGTCCACCGCGTCATCGAATTCATTGGCGTGGTTGGCGTGGATCACGAACGCGACCGGCCACGGCAGCCCGGCGATCCACTGCACCAGCTCGTCATCCACGCGTTCGGGCAGCACCACCGGCAGGCGGCTGTGGATGCGCAGCCGGCGCAGGTGCGGAACCTGCTTCAGCGCCTGGGTCAGCTCGACCAGCTTGTGGGTGGCCAGCGACAGCGGGTCGCCGCCGGACAGGATCACCTCGTCGATCCCCGGGTCTTGGGCGATGGCGTCCACCGCCTCGCGCCAGCCCTCGCGGGCCGCGTTCTCGGTGCCATAGTCGAAATGGCGGCGGAAGCAGTAGCGGCAGTTGATCGCGCAGCTGCCGGTGGTCACCAGCAGGGCCCGGCCGTGGTACTTCTGGATCACCCCGGTGGCCTTGCGCGCCAGCCCGTCGCCCACCGCGTCCAAGGTGAAGCCGGGCGCATGCTGCAGCTCGTCGGTCACCGGCAGCACCTGGCGCAGCAGCGGGTCATGGCGGTCGCCCTTGCGCATCCGGGAAATGAAGCCCTGCGGCACCCGCACCGCGAACTGTGCGGCAGCCTCGGCAGAGATCGGCAGCGCGTCCGGGTCCAGCCCCAGCTGTTCCAGCAGGGCCCGCGGGTCGCGGACCGCCTCGCGCCACAGCTGCTGCCAGCGGACGGGGGTGGGCAGGGGCGTGGCGGAAAGCTGCATGGAATGGGGGCCTGCGGTTATCATAGGGAAAGCCTTTCCATTCTATCCGGCTCGCCGCGCCCGCGCGGCGTTTGCCCATTCAGGAGTTTCAGCATGGCCACTGTTGGCATGAACGACGTCAAGAACGGGATGAAGATCCTGATCAACAATGAACCGGCGGTCATCACCGAGACCGAGTACGTCAAGCCGGGCAAGGGCCAGGCCTTCACCCGCATGAAGTACCGCTTCATCAAGTCGGGCCGCGTGGTCGAAATGACCATGAAGGCGACCGATGACGTGGAGAAGGCCGACGTTGTCGACACCAACATGAACTACATGTACACCGACGGCGAGTACTGGCACTTCATGGACCCGGAGTCCTTCGAGCAGGTCCAGGCCACCAAGGCCGGCATGGGCGGCGCCGACAAGTGGCTGAAGGGCGAAGAGTCCTGCATCGTCACCCTGTGGAACGGCGAGCCGATCTTCGTGCAGCCGCCGAACTTCGTGGAACTGAAGATCACCGAAACCGACCCGGGCGTCCGTGGCGACACCTCCGGCGGCGGCGGCAAGCCGGCCACCCTGGAAACCGGCGCCGTGGTCCGCGTGCCGCTGTTCGTCAACCAGGATGAAATCATCAAGGTCGACACCCGCTCGGGCGAATACTCCGCACGCGCTGCGAAGTAATTCGACCGACGGTCGAATTACGGGTAGCGCCGGCCGCTGGCCGGCCCACGGATCGCCTGGGCCGGCCAACGGCCGGCGCTACCCACCCCGAACAACCGCGGTGATTCGCATTGCCGGATCGCCGAGATCCCAAGCGAGCCCGCATGACCGACACCCCCCGCATTCCCGAACCCTGTGACCTGCTGATCGAAGCCGGCTACGTGGTCCCGATCGAACCGCATGCGGTGGTGCTGGAAGACCATGCCGTGGCCGTGCGCGGCAGCGAAATCGTCGCGATCCTGCCCCGTGCCGAGGCCCGTTCGCGCTTCGCCCCGAAGCAGACCGTCTCGCGCCCGGACGCGGCGCTGATGCCCGGCCTGGTCAACGCGCACACCCACAACCCGATGACCCTGCTGCGCGGCGTTGCCGACGACCTGCCGCTGATGGTGTGGCTGCAGCAGCACATCTGGCCGGTGGAAGCGGCGGTGATCGGCCCCGAATTCGTCGCCGACGGCACCACCCTGGCGATTGCCGAAATGCTGCGCGGTGGCACCACCTGCGCCAACGAAAACTACTTCTTCGCCGACGTCCAGGCCGCCGTGTACAAGCAGCACGGGTTCCGTGCGCTGGTCGGCGCGGTGATCATCGATTTCCCGACCGCCTGGGCCAAGAGCGACGACGAGTACTTCGCCAAGGCCGGCGAACTGCACGACCAGTGGCGCAACGACCCGCTGATCGGCACCTCGTTCGCCCCGCACGCGCCGTACACCGTCAACGACGCCAATTTCGAACGCGTGCGCATGCTGTCCGACCAGCTGGACATGCAGGTGCACCTGCACACGCATGAAACCGCGCAGGAGATCAGCGACTCGATCAAGCTGCACGGCCAGCGCCCGCTGGCGCGCCTGGACCGCCTGGGCCTGGTCAACGACCGCCTGATCGCGGTGCACATGACCCAGTTGACCGAAGCGGAAATCCACCTGTGCGCCGAGCGCGGCGTCAGCGTGGTGCATTGCCCCGAATCCAACCTGAAGCTGGCGTCGGGCTTCTGCCCGGCCTGCGCGTTGCAGCGCGCCGGGGTCAACCTGGCGATCGGCACCGACGGCTGCGCCAGCAACAACGACCTGGACATGTTCAGCGAGAACCGCACCGCGGCGATCCTGGCCAAGGCCGTGGCCAACGACGCCACCGCGCTGGACGCGGCGACCACGCTGCGTGCGGCCACCCTGGGTGGCGCCCGCGCGCTGGGCTTCGGCGACCGCATCGGCTCGATCGAAGTGGGCAAGCAGGCCGACCTGGTCTGCGTGGACCTCTCGGCGCTGGAAACCCAGCCGCTGCACCACGTGCTTTCGCAGCTGGTGTACGCCGCCGGCCGCCACCAGGTCAGCGACGTGTGGATCGCCGGGCAGCCCAAGCTGGTCCAGCGCGAGCTGGTCGGCATGGACACTGCCGCCCTCGTGGCCAACGCCCGCCAGTGGCGCGAGCGCATCCGCCACGTCCGCTAAACGTTTGAGGACCCCCATGAACGCTCCCCACGCTTCCACCAATTTCGACCAGGCCGAACTGGACAAGTTCGCCGCGCTCGCCAACCGCTGGTGGGACGCCGACGGCCCGCAGAAGCCGCTGCATGCGCTGAACCCGGTGCGGCTGAAGTACGTGGCCGACCGCGCACCGCTGCGCGGCGCGCGCGTGCTCGACATCGGCTGCGGTGGCGGCCTGCTCAGCGAAGCGCTGGCCCAGGCCGGTGCCGACGTGACCGCCATCGACCTGGCTCCCGAGCTGGTCAAGGTGGCGCGCCTGCACGGGCTGGAGTCGGGCGTGAGCGTGGACTACCGCGTGCAGGCTGCGGAAGACCTGGCCGCCGAACAGCCGGCCAGTTTCGACGTGGTCACCTGCATGGAAATGCTGGAGCACGTGCCGGACCCGGGCGCGATCATCGCCGCCTGCCACCGCCTGCTCAAGCCCGGTGGCCAGCTGTTCCTGTCCACCATCAACCGCACCCCGGCCGCGTTCGCAGTGGCCATCGTGGGCGCGGAGTATGTCGCGCGCCTGCTGCCCAAGGGCACGCACCACTACCAGGACTTCATCAAGCCGGCCGAGCTGGGCAGGTGGCTGCGCGAAGCCGACTTCACGCTGCGCGATGTCAGCGGCATGGCCTACGAGCCGTGGCGCAACCGCGCGCGCTTGAGCTCGCGGACCGACATCAACTACCTGGCCCATGCGGTCAAGCCGGAAGACCGCGCCGGTGTCTGAGATCGACTCGACCGCTGCGGCATTTCCTGCCGCCGTGCTGTTCGACCTGGACGGTACGTTGCTGGACAGCGCGCCGGACATGCTGGCCACCGCCAACGCCATGCTGGACGCGCGCGGTCGCGCACCGATCACGCTGGACGCACTGCGCCCGGTAGTGTCCAAGGGCGCCCGTGCGATGGTCTCGGTCGCGTTTCCCGAGCTGGAGCAGGCACCTCGCGATGCGCTGATTCCCGAATTCCTGCAGCGCTATGAAGCATTGATCGGCCAGCACGCGGTGCTGTTCGACGGCGTGGCAGGCATGCTGGACGCGCTGCAAGCCGCTGGCTGCGTGTGGGGCATCGTCACCAACAAGCCCGAATACCTGGCTCGGCTGATCCTGCCGCAGCTGGGCTGGGAAACGCGCTGCGCGGTGCTGATCGGCGGCGACACCCTGGCCCAGCGCAAGCCGCACCCGCTGCCGCTGCTGGCCGCCGCCGAGCGCATGCAGATCGACCCGGCCACCTGCATCTACGTCGGCGACGACGAGCGCGACATCGTCGCCGCCAACGCCGCCGGCATGGCCTCGGTAGCCGCCCTGTGGGGCTACCGCCTCGACGAAGACAATCCGCTGGCCTGGGGCGCCGAGGTCATGGTCGAACAGCCTGCCGAGCTGCAGCACGCGCGCGCCTGGCCGGCGGCAAGGAACCCGCAATGACCACCTCCACCGCCCTCGACAGCTTCCTCGACAAATGGCGTACCCGCTGGCCGGAATGGCAGGTCGCCGAACCGTTCGTGCCCGAAGCCCAGCGCACGCTGGTGGTGGCCTGGTTCTCGCTGCTGCAGGAATTCGACGACATCCTCAACACCAGCGGCGACCCGATGCCGGCCGACGCCAAGCTGGCGTGGTGGGGCGAGGAACTGCGCAGCTGGGCCGCGCAGCGCTCGCGGCATCCGCTGGGGCGGATGCTCGAGCCGGTACGCGCACCGTGGGCGGAACTGGCGCAGGCATTGCCGGACCTGATCGAAGCCCGTGCGGTGCCGGTCGACCCGGCCCAGGCGCAACGCGCGCTGCAGGCCTATGGCGCGGCGGTCGCGGCGGTGGAAGCGGTGATGTTCGAGACCCCCGCGCGTGGTGATGTCGCCACCCCGGTGGTGCTGCAGACCCTGGCCCAGCGCCTGCACGAAGCCGGCGTGGCCGCCGTGCCGCGTTCGCTGCTGGCCGACGACGACGGCAATGCCACCCATCGCTGGGGCCAGCAGCTGCTGCGAAATTGGCCGGCCCGCGTCGCCGGCCCGCGTCCGCGCCGCCTGTACGCCTCGCTGGCGCGCACCCGCCAGCAGGCGTGGTCGCAGGGGCAGGAGCTCAAAGCGACGCCGGTGAGGACGCTGCTGCGCACCTGGTGGGCAGCACGGGGGTAACGCGACATCCGTTCATGCGTGCAATTGCACGCATCGCCGGTAGGGTCGCATCCCGATCGACCGCCGATCCCTGTGCATCGTTCTGTTGGGGCATGACCCCTGATCGGAACGCGCCCTTCGGTTTGGGTCATGCGTTCGTCGCACCGATCACCGTTATCGGCGGCCGTTTGGGAACCGGCCCTACCGGCGACCCGTCGACGACGTATCGGATGGGGCGCGGCGTCACCGGTTGCGTTCGAGCACCAACAGCGGGTCGATCCGCGTATCGAACCAGTTCATGCCCCAATGCAGGTGCGGGCCGGTGGCACGACCGGTGGCGCCGACGGCGGCGATCACCTGGCCCTGTTCGACCCGGTCGCCCACCTTCACGTCGATCCGCGACAGGTGCAGGAAGTTCGAGCTGATCCCGAACCCGTGGTCGAGCAACAAGGTGCCGCCGGTCAGGTAAAGATCCGGGCCGGCGAACGTCACCACACCGGCAGCCGGCGCCTTCACCGGCGTACCGGTCGGCACCGCGATATCCATGCCCGAATGCCCCGAACCGGGCTGGCCGTTGTACACCCGCGCATTGCCGAAGCGACCGCTGATCCGGCCCTGCACCGGCCAGATGAAGGCCTGCGCGAAATCGGTGCGGTTGTCGTCGCGCGCACGCGCGGCGGTGACCTGCGCCTGTTCGCGCTTGATCCGTTCGGCAATGGCCGGCGGCGGGTTCACGGTCTTGGGCGGCACGCCGTTGACGCGCTCCACCGGCCAGTCGCGCGGGGTTACCGCGATGCTCACCGTTTCGCTCCCGCCATCGGGCCGCTGCACCTGCACCTGCAGCGGTCCCTGCGCGTCGCGGCCGATCCCGAACACCACGCTGCCATAGCCGCTCACCCGCAGCGTGCGCCCGTCATAGCGGACCACGCTGCCGGCCGGCACCTTGCCGATCACCATCGCACCCTGCGAGGCGCTGGCCGGAAACACGACGCGTGCATCGGCCTGGGCCACGGCGGGCGAGGGCAGCAGCGCCAGCGCGGCAACCGGGGCCAGCAGAACCAGCCCCAGGCCCAGAACACGTGCCCGCATCAGCGGTCGTAGCTCATGCGCTGGCCGTTCGGCGCGCCCACCAGCTGGGTGCCGTCCCAGGCCAGCTGGCCGTTGACCCAGGTCGAGGCGATCCGCGAGCGGAAGGTCATGCTCTCGAACGGGGACCAGCCGCACTTGGAGAGCACGTCTTCGCGCTTCACGGTGAACGGCACGTCTTCCACCAGCACCAGGTCGGCCCAGTAGCCTTCGCGCAGGTAGCCGCGCTGGCTCACGTCGAACAGCTGGGCCGGGGCGTGCGCGAACTTCTGCACCACCTGGGTGATCTCCAGCTTGCCCTCATGCACCAGTTCCAGTGCCGCCACCAGCGCGTACTGCACCAGCGGCAGGCCCGACGGCGCCTGCGGGTACGGCTTCTGCTTCTCTTCCCAGGTGTGCGGGGCGTGGTCGGTGGCGAGCACGTCGATCACGTCCTCGGCCACCGCGCGGGTCAGCGCCTCGCGGTCGCTGGCTTCCTTGATCGCCGGGTTGCACTTGATCAGGTTGCCCAGCCGCGCGTAGTCGCTGCGGTCGAAACGCAGGAAGTGGATGCAGGTTTCGGCAGTGATCTGCTTGCGGCTGCCGTCGGCGCGTACCAGCGGGCCCTTCTCGAACAGCGACAGCTCGTCGGCGGTGGAAATGTGCAGCACGTGCAGGCGGGTGCCGTGCTTCTTCGCCAGCGAAACGGCCAGCACCGACGACTTCAGGCAGGCCTCGCGCGAACGGATGTCCGGGTGCTGCTCCGCGCTCAGCGCATCGCCGTACTTCTCGGCGTACACCTTGGCGTTGGCGTCGATCATCGGCGTGTCTTCGCAGTGCGTGATGATCGGGGTCGGCGCGAACTTGAAGATCGCGTCCAGCGTCTCGGGGTTGTCGACCAGCATGTTGCCGGTGGAGGCGCCCATGAACACCTTGACGCCCGGCGTGGTCAGCGGGTCGATCCGCTTGACGTCTTCCAGGTTGTCATTGCTGGCGCCCATGTAGAAGCCGTAGTTGGCACGCGCGCGACCAGCCGCGGAGTCGTACTTGGCCTGCAGGGCCGCCGCGTTGAGGGTCGGCGGGTTGGTGTTGGGCATGTCCATGAAGCTGGTCAAGCCCCCGGCCACGGCCGCGGCCGACTCGGTGGCGATGTCGCCCTTGTGGGTCAGGCCCGGTTCGCGGAAATGGACCTGGTCGTCGATCATCCCGGGCAGCAGCCAGCGCCCGGCCGCGTCGACCACCTGGTCGCCGTCCTGCGGCTGCAGGCCGGTGCCGATCTGCGCGATGCGGCCGTTTTCGATGCGCAGGTCGCCGTTGAAGACGCGGCCTTCGTTGACCATGCGGGCGTTGACGATGAGCGTGGAGGGCATTTCAGTGTTTTCCTGTGCAGCGGCAATCGGCGTGCGCGGTGCGCGGCGGCACCTCGTCCACGCCACCGGGATGGAAGGGATGGCAGCGCCCCAGCCGGCGCGCGGCCAGCCAGCTGCCGCGCGCGGGACCATGCGTGGCGATGGCCTGCATGGCGTATTCAGAACAACTGGGCACGAACCGGCAGCGCGGCCCGAGCAGGGGGCTGATGAAGCGCTTGTAGAAGCGCAACAGGGCGATGAGCAGGTGGGAGATCACCCCCCAATCTTAGAGCAGTTGGCATGAAGGCCGCATTTGTCGCAGGATGGGGTGTTGGACCCGTCCGCGCGTAGGCGCGGCGGGCCGCCCCGGCGCCATCGCCGGGTCAGGTTCCGAACTGCGCAGCTCGGGAACCCCCGCCATGCTCCAGGCCTGAACGGAGCGGGTGAAGAGGTTGCTGCTGCTGGTCGGGTAGGCTATAAAGGCCCGCTTTCCCGGGCCCCGGGGAAACCAAGGAAGAGCGTTTCGTGGCTGCTAAAAAAATTGCAAAGAAGGCCGTCAAGGCCGCCAAGAAAACCGCCAAGCCCGTTGTAAAGAAGTTGGCGGCCAAGCCTGTTGCCAAAAAACCGGCGGCCAAGCCGGCACCTGCGAAAAAGTCGGCCGCCAAGGCGCCGGCCAAGGCGGTGAAGAAGGCCGTTGCCAAGAAGCCGGTTGCCAAGGCGCCGGTCAAGAAGGCAGCGCCGAAGCCCGTTGCCAAGCCGGCAGCGAAGAAGGCCGTCGCCAAGTCCACGGCAGCCAAAAAGCCGGTCGCAAAGACCCCGGTGAAAAAGGCCGCCGCACCCGCCAGCAAGACCACGGCCAAGAAAACGACCCCACCGGCGGCCAAGTCCGCGCCGGTGAAAAAGGCGGCTGCCAAGCCTGCACCGGCCAAGCCGGCCAGCAAGCCTGCCGCCACCAAGCCGGCTGCCAAGCCGGTTGCAGCACCCGTAGTGAAGTCCGCACCGAAGCCGGCATCGCCGGCCCCGGCCAAGTCTGTCCCGGCCAAGGCCGCGGCCAAGCCTGCTCCTGCCCCGGCCGCCGCGCCGAAGCCAGTAGCGGCCGCCCCCGCCCCGAAGGCCCCGCAAAACAAGAATCCCGTGCCCGTTTCGAAATCGCCTGCAAAAACTCCCGTGAAAACCGAATCCGCTCCCAAGCCCGTGTCGCGTCCGGTTGGCAAGGTCGCCGTGGCCGTCGCCGCCCGTTCGGCAGCACCGGCCCCGCGCACCAAGGTGAAAGTGGTGGAATACAAGACCGACGAGGCCACTGGCCGTCCGATCCTGCCGGCCGGCTACAAGCCGAGCCCGGAAGAGGAGTACATGAGCCCGCTGCAGCTGGAGTATTTCCGCCAGCGTCTGCACAACTGGCGCGCCGAACTGATCGAAGAATCCAAGCAGACCATCGCGAACCTGCAGGAAGAAGTTCGCGACATCGGCGACGAAGCCGAGCGCGCTACCCGTGAAACCGAAAACTCGCTGGAACTGCGCACCCGCGACCGTTACCGCAAGCTGATCGGCAAGATCGAAAGCACGCTCAAGCGCCTTGAAGCGGGCGACTACGGCTACTGCGTCGACACCGGCGAAGAAATCGGCCTGGACCGTCTCGAAGCGCGCCTGACCGCCGAACGCACCATCGACGCCCAGGAACGTTGGGAGCACCTGCAGAAGCAGCAGGGCGACTGATTGTTGCGCTGAGCTGATGCATACAGGAAACCCGGCCTTGGCCGGGTTTTTTGTTGCTCGCAAAAAGCAGCGTTTCAATTCGTACGTGCTGGGGCGGCCGCCGGGCAGCCCCGCTCCGGGACACGCCGTGAACCCATCCATGGGGGCTGCTAGAAAACATCCATGTTTTCTAGCGTCCCTCCGGGGGCTACCCGGCGGCCGCCCCCATACATGGTCGTGTGCGGTTGGGAACGGCGGACACGCATGGCGTGTCACAACGCGGATGGTCCGTCGGCGGAATTGAGGTTTTCCCGTGGCTACCTGCCAACTATCGGAGGGTCGGCGGGGGTGGGTTTGAGGGGGCACGAGCCGCATGGATGCGGCGATGAGCTTACATGGACGTACTTGCAGCGTCCCCCACAAACCCGCACCCGACGGCCCTGACCAGGGAGACCCCGCAGCCCAAGGATGTTCGCCTGAATCCAACAGCAGCCGGGCAGGGCCCGGCTCTACCGCGGATCGTTTGCAACCCGGTGCAAATGGGGCTCCAGCTGGCGTTACTGCAGGTCGCGCAGGTTCAACCGCCGCAGGGTCGGGTTCTTCCAGGCGGTAATGCCGGCCACGCTCAACACCGCGAAACCGCCCAGCACCACCGCCGGGACCAGGCCGAGAAGCTTGGCCATCGTGCCCGCGTAGAACGCGCCCAGTTCGTTCGACGAACTGATGAAGATGCCGTTGATCGACGACACCCGCCCGCGCATTTCTTCCGGCGTGGCCAACTGCAGGATCGTCGAGCGGATCACCACCGACACCCCGTCGAACGCCCCGTAGAACAGCAGGATCACCGCCGACAGCCAGAAGCTGTGCGACAGCCCGAACCCGATCACGCACAGGCCGAACCCCGCCACCGCGAACAACAGCACCCGCCCCGCATGGCGCTGCAGCGGCCGGCGCGCCAGCCACAGGCCCACGCACACCGAACCCAGCGCCGGCGCCGCGCGCAGGATGCCCAGCCCTTCCGGGCCGTGGTGCAGGATCTCGTGCAGGAACGCCGGCAGCATCGCCACCACCCCGCCCAGCAGCACTGAAAACATGTCCAGCGCCATCGCCCCGACCATGATCCGGTTGCCCAGCACGAAGCGGCCGCCCTCCGCAATGCTCTTGAAGATCGGCGCCGCCGGACCGATGTGCACCGGCTCGGAAACCCGCAGCGTCGCCAGGCAGCCCAGTGCCGCCAGCGCCGCTACCACCGCCACCCCGTACGACAGACTCTTGCCGCCCCAGGCCACCAGCAGCCCGCCCAGCGCCGGGCCCACCACCATGCCCGCCTGGAACACCACCGACCCCAGCCCCGCACCGCGCGCGAACTGGTGCCGTTCCAGCACCCGCGCAAACAACGCGTTGTAGATCGGCGACAGAAACGCCCGGACCATGCCCGTCATCGCCACCGCCGCATAGATCGGCCACACCCCGTTGAACGGCAGCCAGCCCTCCGCCACCGCCGTCAGCACCACCGCCGTCAGCACCAGCCCGCTGCACGCCACCATGCCCAGCTTCCGACGCGGCAGGTGGTCCACCAGGTAGCCCGCGAACGGCGCCACGCAGAAGAACGGCAGCACCTCGGCCAGCCCGACCAGGCCCAGCGAGAATGGATTGCGGGTGACTTCGTAGATATGCCAGCCGACCGTCACCGCCACGATCTGGTACGACAGCATCGCCAGGATCCGGTACGCCAGCAGCAGCGAGAAACCTGGGCGGCGCAACAGGCCCAGCGCGCTCTCGGCGGGCTCGGACGGGGCAGGGGCACTCACGACGCCGACTGCGCCACTGCGGTCTCACGGATGAAGGCCAGCATCGCCGCCACCCCGTTGCTGCGGGTCGGCGACAGGTGGCGCGACAGCCCGATGTCCTGGATGTAGGTCGGCTCCGTGGCCAGGATCTCCGCCGCCGAACGCCCCGAGTACACCCGAAGCGCCAGGTAGATCAGGCCCGACACGATCGCCGAATCGCTGATCGCGTGGAACCGCAGCGCATCGGCGTTGCCCTCCGGCACGATCCACACCATCGACTGGCAGCCGAGCAGCCGGTGCTCCTCCGTCTTCCATTCGTCCGGGAAGGCGGGCAGCTTGCGGCCCAGGTCGATCAGGTACTGGTAACGCTCCGACCAGTCGCCGAAGAACGCGAATTCCTCGGCAATGGCGGCCTGCGCCTCGGCAGCAGTGGGTTCAATCGGGAACGGGGAGTCGATCACATCATTCTCAAAATAGTGTGTAACACCCGACCGCTGGTCGGGTGACTTCTTATCGTTTACGCGACCAGCGCACGCCCTGCGCGGTGTCTTCCAGCACGATGCCTTCCTCGTCCAGCTGCCGGCGCAGCGCGTCGGCCCGGGCGAAATCGCGCGCCGCCTTGGCCGCAGTGCGCTCGTCGATCAGCGCCTGGATGCGGGCGTCATCG
Source organism: Stenotrophomonas aracearum (assembly GCF_031834615.1). Lineage (NCBI taxonomy): Bacteria > Pseudomonadati > Pseudomonadota > Gammaproteobacteria > Lysobacterales > Lysobacteraceae > Stenotrophomonas > Stenotrophomonas aracearum. The sequence goes on along the minus strand of NZ_CP115543.1, from coordinate 2,776,164 downwards.
TCGGCGTTGCCGCCACTGGTGCCGAACCACGCGGCCGGGTCCTGCTGCAGCAGCCCCAGCGCTTGCCCGGCGCCCAGCAGGGCCGACTTCAACGCGGCCTTGTCGGCGCCCTCGGCGCGGCGCGCCTCACCCGCCAGCCGGGCCAGTTCGGCCAGCGCCTGCGGCGTGTTCAGATCGTCGTCCAGCGCCGCCTCGACCTCGGCCGGAATGGCCGGGGTCGCGGCCACGTCGGCCAGGTCGCGCAGCGTGCCGTACAGCCGGTCGAGGGTGCGCACCGACTGCTCGATCAGCGCGTCCGACCAGTCCAGCGGCTGCCGATAATGCGCCGACAGCAGCGCATAGCGCAGCGCTTCCGGCGCATGCTGGCGGACCAGATCGTGGACCCGCTCGATATTGCCGATCGACTTGCTCATCTTGGCGCCGCCGAAGTTGAGCATGCCGTTGTGCAGCCAGAACCGGGCGCAGGTCTGCCCGCCGTGCGCGCACTCGCTCTGCGCGATCTCGTTCTCATGGTGCGGGAACTGCAGGTCCACCCCGCCGGCATGGATGTCGATGGTCGGGCCCAGGTGGGCCGCGGCCATGGCCGAGCACTCGATGTGCCAGCCCGGACGGCCCCGGCCCCAGGGCGACTCCCAGCCCGGCAGGTCGTCGCTGGAGGGCTTCCATAGCACGAAATCGCCCGGGTCGCGCTTGTACGGCGCCACGTCCACCCGGGCCCCGGCCAGCATTTCCTCCGGGTCGCGGTTGGAGAGCTTGCCGTAGCCTTCGAACGAGGCCACCGCGAACAGCACGTGGCCCTCGGCCGCGTAGGCGTGGTCGGCCGCGATCAGCTGCTCGATCATCGCGATGATCTGCGGAATGTGCGCGGTGGCTTCCGGCTCGATGTCCGGCGGCACCACGCCCAGCGCGGCCATGTCTTCCCGGTAGGCGGCGGCAAAGCGGTCGGTGATCGTCGAGATCGGCACCGCCTGCTCGCGCGCGGCCGTGTTGATCTTGTCGTCCACGTCGGTGATGTTGCGGGCGTAGCGCAGCCCGCCGAAGCGGCGCCGCAGCAGGTCGGCCAGCACCCCGAACACCACCGGCCCGCGCGCGTTGCCGATGTGCACGTAGTTGTAGACCGTGGGGCCGCACACATACAGGGTCGGACAGGTCGGATCGAGCGGGGTGAACGGTTCGAGCTGGCGTGTCAGGGTGTTGTGCAGGCGCAGGGTCATGGGGGCGTAGGGCCGGGGGGAGTAGGGGGCAAGCCTTCGATTTTAGATCACATCGACCGCCTGCGGCGCTCCTGCACCCGGCCCGGGTCGGAATCGGTCCCTCCGGGATGGGCAGATGCGTCGCGGACGGGTAATGTTCAGCCCCTTGTGCCTGTCACTGCCTACACTATCCCCCTTGTCCCCAATCCTGTTGCCAATGAAATCCGCTTCGTTGCTGACCCTGACCTGCCTGTTGGGTAGCGCCGCCTCCGTGGCGTGCGCCCAGGAAGCCGAGGTCCGTAACCGGGTGGTGATCGTGGAGAACGTCAAGTTCGACTACGCACAGGTGCTCAACGTGGAACCGGTGTTCCAGACCCTGCGGGCCACCCGCACCGAAGAACACTGCGAGCCGGTCTCGACCCGGACCCTGGCCCCGGTCAACGTCACCGGCGAAGAGCCGCAGGAAGAGAAGGGCCGGTTCGGCCGCTTCATGGATTCGGTCCGCTCGATCTTCAAGCGTGAAGACGGCAGCGTCGAGGAAGAGATGGCCCCCGTGGCCGAGGCCCCGGCCAGCAACAACGGCCCGCTGCTGACCCGCGACTGCCGGATCATCCCGGTCGGGCGCGAGTTCCGCCGGCCGATCGCCTATGACGTCGATTACGTCTACAAGGGCACCAAGTACCGCTCGCGGCTGCCCGAAGACCCGGGTAACCGGCTCAAGATCCGGGTGTCCATCACCCCCTGGGTCGGCCCCGAGCAGGCCAGCGCTGCCAATCCGTGACCCCGGGTCTTGCACCCACCCCCCTCGCATGCAAAGATGGGCGGCCATGAAACTCACCGACTTCCAGCACGACACCAGCGCCGCCCGTATGGCTACGGGCATGACGTCGCGTGCCCGCCGACCGGAACCCCACATTTTCGCTGGGTAACCGGAGCTTCGTGCTGTCTGTTCGGAAAACCCAGCCTCCCGGCTGGGTTTTTTCGTTTCTACGTTCTGAAAAGTTTCATCTGTACGTTTTTCAGCTTGCCCTTTCCCTCTAAACGCCCGCCTCAAAGGATCACCCGATGTCCCTGAAGCACTTCCTGAACACCCAGGACTGGAGCCGCCCCGAACTCGATGCCCTGCTGACCCAGGCCGCATTGTTCAAGCGCAACAAGCTGGGCGATCAGCTCAAGGGCAAGTCCATTGCCCTGGTGTTCTTCAACCCGTCCATGCGCACCCGCACCAGCTTCGAGCTGGGCGCGTTCCAGCTGGGCGCGCACGCGGTGGTGCTGCAGCCGGGCAAGGACGCGTGGCCGATCGAGTTCAACCTGGGTACCGTGATGGACGGCGACACCGAAGAGCACATCGCCGAAGTGGCCAAGGTGCTGGGCCGCTACTGCGACATCATCGCCGTGCGTGCCTTCCCCAAGTTCGTGGACTGGGCCTACGACCGCCAGGACATCGTGCTCAACAGCTTCGCGAAGTACTCGCCGGTGCCGGTGATCAACATGGAAACCATCACCCACCCGTGCCAGGAACTGGCCCACGTGATGGCGCTGCAGGAACACTTCGGTACCCAGGACCTGCGCGGCAAGAAGTACGTGCTGACCTGGACCTACCACCCCAAGCCGCTGAACACCGCCGTGGCCAACTCGGCGCTCACCATCGCCACCCGCATGGGCATGGACGTGACCCTGCTGTGCCCGACCGCCGACTACATCCTCGACGACCGCTACATGGGCTGGGCCGAGCAGAACGTCGCCGAGAACGGCGGTTCGCTGAAGATCAGCCATGACATCGCCAGCGCCTACAGCGGTGCCGACGTGGTCTACGCCAAGAGCTGGGGCGCGCTGCCGTTCTTCGGCAACTGGGAACCGGAAAAGCCCATCCGCGACCAGTACAAGCACTTCATCGTCGACGAAGAAAAGATGGCGCTGACCAACAACGGCGTGTTCAGCCACTGCCTGCCGCTGCGCCGCAACGTCAAGGCCACCGACGCGGTGATGGACTCGCCGCAGTGCATCGCGATCAACGAAGCCGAAAACCGCCTGCACGTGCAGAAAGCCATCATGGCCGCAGTAGCAGGCCGCTGATTTTCTACGGTTGCCGGGCAGAGCCCGGCACTACCGGTAGCGCCGGGCTCTGCCCGGCCCACGCAATCCCACATTCCATCCATTAGAGCCACACCCCCATGACCAACAAAGACATCGTCCTCGCCTTCTCCGGCGGCCTCGACACCAGCTTCTGCGTGCCCTACCTGCAGGAGCGCGGCTACAACGTGCACACCGTGTTCGCCGACACCGGCGGCGTGGATGACGAAGAACGCGACTTCATCGAAAAGCGCGCCGCCGAACTGGGCGTCACCAGCCACGTCACCGTCAACGGTGGCCCGGCCATCTGGGCCGGCTTCGTCAAGCCGTTCGTGTGGGCCGGCGAAGGCTACCAGGGCCAGTACCCGCTGCTGGTGTCCGACCGTTACCTGATCGTCGACGCCGCGCTGAAGCGCGCCGCCGAACTGGGCACCAATATCATCGCCCACGGCTGCACCGGCATGGGCAACGACCAGGTTCGTTTCGACCTCGCCGTGAAGGCGCTGGGCGACTACCAGATCGTCGCGCCGATCCGTGAAATCCAGAAGGAACACACCCAGACCCGCGCCTACGAGCAGAAGTACCTGGAAGAGCGCGGCTTCGGCGTGCGCGCCAAGCAGCAGGCCTACACCATCAACGAAAACCTGCTCGGCCTGACCATGTCCGGCGGCGAGATCGACCGTTGGGAAGCCCCGGGCGAAGGCGCGCGTGGCTGGTGCGCACCGCGCAGCGAGTGGCCGGAAGCGGCGCTGAACGTCACCCTGAAGTTCGTCGAAGGCGAAGCGGTTGAACTGAACGGCCAGGCGCTGCCGGGCGAGCAGATCCTGGCCCAGCTCAACAAGCTGTTCGCGCCGTACGGCGTGGGCCGTGGCGTGTACACCGGCGACACCGTGATCGGCCTGAAGGGTCGCATCGTGTTCGAAGCGCCGGGCCTGGTCTCGCTGCTGACCGCGCACCGCGCGCTGGAAGACGCGGTGCTGACCAAGCAGCAGAACCGCTTCAAGCCGGACGTGGCGCGCAAGTGGGTGGAGCTGGTGTATGAAGGCTTCTACCACGACCCGCTGAAGACCAACATCGAAGCGTTCCTGAAGTCCTCGCAGGCCAAGGTCAACGGCGAAGTGGTGCTGGAGACCCGTGGCGGCCGCGTCGACGCGGTGGCGGTGAAGTCGCCGCACCTGCTCAACACCAAGGGCGCCACCTACGCGCAGTCGGCCGACTGGGGCGTGGAGGAAGCGGAAGGCTTCATCAAGCTCTTCGGCATGAGCTCCACCCTGTATGCCCAGGTAAACCGCTGAGATGCTTGAACAAACGCTCACCCACCTGCAGGCGCTGGTGTCGTTCGACACCCGCAACCCGCCGCGTGCGATCACCACCGGTGGCATCTTCGATTACCTGCGCGCGAACCTGCCCGGGTTCAACGTGGAGGTGATCGACCATGGCGATGGCGCGGTCAGCCTGTATGCGGTGCGCGGTACGCCCAGGTACCTGTTCAACGTGCACCTGGACACCGTGCCCGATTCCCCGCACTGGAGCGCCGACCCGCATGCGATGCGGCGCACCGATGACCGGGTGATCGGGTTGGGCGTGTGCGACATCAAGGGCGCGGCCGCCGCACTGGTGGCCGCGGCCAATGCCAGCGATGGCGATGCCGCGTTCCTGTTCTCCAGTGACGAAGAAGCCAACGACCCGCGCTGCATCGCCGCCTTCCTCGCCCGGGGCATCCCGTACGAGGCAGTGCTGGTAGCCGAACCGACCATGAGCGAAGCGGTGCTCGCGCACCGGGGCATCAGCTCGGTGCTGATGCATTTCGCCGGGCGGGCAGGGCACGCCTCCGGCAAGCAGGACGCTGCCGCCAGCGCGCTGCACCAGGCCATGCGCTGGGGCAACCGCGCGCTGGACCATGTGGAATCGCTGGCCCACGCGCGCTTCGGCGGGCTGACCGGCCTGCGCTTCAACATCGGCCGGGTCGAAGGTGGGATCAAGGCCAACATGATCGCCCCGGCCGCCGAGCTGCGCTTCGGGTTCCGCCCGCTGCCGTCGATGGACATCGACGCGCTGCTGGCGACCTTTGCCGGGTTCGCCGAACCGGCTGCGGCCAGCTTCACTGAAACCTTCCGTGGCCCCAGCCTGCCGGCCGGGGACATTGCCGAAGCCGAAAACCGCCGCCTTGCCGCGCGCGACGTGGCCGACGCGCTGGACCTGCCGATCGGCAATGCGGTGGACTTCTGGACCGAAGCCTCGCTGTTCTCGGCCGGCGGCTACACCACCCTGGTGTACGGCCCGGGCGACATCGCCCAGGCCCACACCGCCGACGAGTTCGTGACGCTGGAGCAGCTGCAGCGCTACACCGACGCCGTGCACCGCATCATCAGCGCCGGCGCCTGACCGAATGACGCCGTCGTGGCCTTCCACTGACGGACCTTCCATCGCGGCCGCGGCCGCCTGTGACGAAACCGAAATGCCTTCTTCCCTCCAGCCCCACCGCCAGACCCGCCAGACCATCGTGCGCCTGCTTTCCAGCATGGCCAGCGCGAAGGAGATCAGCCAGTACCTCAAGCGCTTCTCGCAGGTGGACGCCAAGCGCTTCGCCGTGGTCAAGGTCGGCGGCGCCGTGCTGCGCGACGATCTCGAGGCGCTGACCTCGTCGCTGTCGTTCCTGCAGGAAGTCGGGCTCACCCCGATCGTGCTGCACGGTGCGGGCCCGCAGCTGGACGCCGAGCTGTCGGCGGCGGGCATCGTCAAGCAGACCGTCAACGGCCTGCGCGTGACCTCGCCGGAAGGGCTGGCGATCGTGCGCCGGGTGTTCCAGGCCTCCAACCTGCAGCTGGTCGAAGCACTGCAGCAGAACGGTGCACGCGCGACCTCGATCACCGGTGGCGTGTTCGAAGCCGAGTACCTGGACCAGGCCACCTACGGGCTGGTCGGCGAAGTGAAGAAGGTCAACCTGGCCCCGATCGAAGCCAGCCTGCGCGCCGGTTCCATTCCGGTGATCACCAGCCTGGGTGAAACCCGTTGCGGGCAGATCCTCAACGTCAACGCGGATTTTGCCGCCAACGAACTGGTGCAGGAGCTGCAGCCGTACAAGATCATCTTCCTCACCGGCACCGGCGGCCTGCTCGACGAAGAGGGCACGGTGATCGACTCGATCAACCTGTCCACCGAGTACGACCAGCTGATGCAGCAGCCGTGGATCCACGGCGGCATGCGGGTCAAGATCGAACAGATCAAGGACCTGCTGGACCGGCTGCCGCTGGAGTCGTCGGTGTCGATCACGCGCCCGGCCGACCTGGCCAAGGAACTGTTCACCCACAAGGGCTCGGGCACGCTGGTGCGCCGGGGCGAGAAGGTGCTGCGCGCCACCCGTTGGAGCGAACTGGACCTGCCGCGCCTGAAGGGCCTGATCGAATCCAGCTTCGGCCGCGTGTTGGTGCCGGATTACTTCGAGAAGACCAAGCTGCTGCGCGCCTACGTCAGTGAGAACTACCGCGCCGCGGTAATCCTCACCGATGAGGCCGAAGGCGTGTACCTGGACAAGTTCGCCGTGCTCGACGACGCACAGGGCGAAGGCCTGGGCCGTGCCGTGTGGAACGTGATGCTGGAGGAAACCCCGCAGCTGTTCTGGCGCTCGCGCCACGGCAACCCGATCAACCATTTCTACTACGCCGAGTCCGACGGCTGCTACAAGCAGGATCACTGGAAGGTGTTCTGGTTCGGCGCCGACGGCTTCGAGCGCATCCGCAGCTATGTGGACCACTGCGCCGCGCGTAAACCGAGCCTGGAGGGCTGAGCGCATGAGCACCAAGACCTTCACTGTCGGCATCGTCGGCGCCCGTGGCCATACCGGCGCCGAGCTGGTCAAGCTGATCGCCGCGCACCCACGGCTGGAGCTGGGCTTCGTGTCCTCGCGTGAGTTGGCTGGGCAGCCGGTTGCCGCGCATTACCCTGAGATCACTGGCGACCAGCTGTTCGAAAACCTCGATGCGGACGCCGTTGCCGCCAAGGGCATGGATGCGGTGATCCTCGCGCTGCCCAACGACCTGTCCGCGCCGTTCGTCACTGCGCTGGACGCCGCGCGCCCGGACACGGTGATCGTCGACCTCTCGGCCGACCATCGCTTCGAAGGCAGCTGGTATTACGGCCTGCCTGAACTGACCCGTGGCGACTACACCGGCCAGAAGCACATCAGCAACCCGGGCTGCTACGCGACCGCGATGCAGCTGGCGATCAGCCCGCTGCTCGAGCAGCTGGCCGGCCCGCCGCAGTGCTTCGGCGTGTCCGGCTACTCCGGCGCCGGCACCACCCCGTCGGACAAGAACAACCCCGAGCTGCTGCGCGACAACCTGATGCCGTACGCGCTCACCAACCACGTGCACGAACGCGAAGTGAGCGCGCACCTGCGCGTGCCGGTGGAGTTCATGCCGCACGTGGCCCCGCATTTCCGTGGTATCACCATGACCGTCAACCTGTGGCTGCAGCAGCAGATGACCCGCGAGCAGATCGTGGACGCCTACCGCCGCTTCTACGCCGACGAAGCGCTGGTCGAAGTGATCGACGAAGCGCCGTGGGTGAGCCGCATTGCCGGTCGCCATGGCGTGCAGATCGGTGGCTTCACCGTCGCCCCGGGCGGCAAGCGCGTGGTGGTGGTGGCGACCCTGGACAACCTGCTCAAGGGCGCGGCCACCCAGGCCATGCAGAACCTCAACCTGGCCCTGGGCCTGGACGAACTGACCTCGATTCCGCATTGATTGGAGCACCCCATGGCTGACCTTCTGTGGCAGAAGCCCGGCGTCGCGGTAGACGCAAAGATCCAGACCTTCCTGGCCGGCGATGACGTCATCCTCGACCGCGAGTTCTTCCTGTACGACGTGCAGGCCAGCAAGGCCCACGCGCAGGGCCTGGAGAACATCGGCATCCTCGACGGCGCCGAGCGCGAAGCGCTGCAGCGCGAGCTGGACGTGCTGGCCGACGATTTCCGCAGCGGCGCGTTCGTGCTGGATGAGCGCTTCGAAGACTGCCATTCGGCGATCGAAGCGCGCCTCACCGAGCGCCTCGGCGACGCCGGCCGCAAGATCCACACCGGCCGCAGCCGCAACGACCAGATCCTGGTCGCCACCCGCCTGTGGCTGAAGGACAAGCTGCTGCAGGTGTCCGCGCTGAGCCGCGAAGTGGCCAAGGTCGCGCTGGACCGTGCCGAAGCCGAACAGCACCTGCCGGTGCCGGGCTACACCCATATCCAGCGCGCCGTGGTGTCCTCGGCGGGCATGTGGTGGGCCGGCTGGGCCGAGGCCTTCATCGACAACGCGGTGCGTGCGCACGACACCTTCGCGCTGGTCGACGCCAACCCGCTCGGCACCGCCGCCGGCTATGGCGTGAACCTGCCGCTGGACCGCGCCCATACCACCCAGGCGCTGGGCTTCGCGCGCATGCAGATCTCGCCGATCTACGCGCAGCTCTCGCGCGGCAAGTTCGAACTGGCCGCACTGGAAGCGCTGGGCGGAGCCACCCTCGACCTGCGCCGGCTGGCCTGGGACCTGTCGCTGTTCACCAGCGGCGAGTACAGCTTCGTCGCGTTGCCGGCGCAGTACACCACCGGCAGCTCGATCATGCCGAACAAGCGCAACCCGGACGTGATCGAACTGATGCGCGCCACCCACGCCAGCGTGGCCGCCGCGCGTACCGAGATCGAGCAGCTGCTGTCGCTGCCGTCGGGCTACCACCGCGACCTGCAGGGCAGCAAGGGCGCCATCTTCCACGGCTTCGGCCGTGGCCTGGCCGCGCTGGAACTGCTGCCGGCGCTGCTGGCCAACCTGGAATGGCGCGAAGACAAGCTGCGCGCGGCGATCGACTCGGGCATGTACGCCACCGACGTCGCGGTGGAAGCGGCCGTGGCCGGCGTGCCGTTCCGCGAGGCCTACAAGGCCGCAGCGGCGGCGTCGGACACCGCCGGGCAGGGGCGCACCCCCGAAGGCAGCCTGGCCGCGCGCGTCTCGCCCGGCGCGGCCGCCGACCTGCGGCTGGACGAACTGCGCGCCCGCTGGGCTGCGCTGGTGTAACCGGGAACGGCGGCCAATGGCCGCCGTTTTCGCATGTGTCGATCTCCCTGCACACGGACTCCCCATGAAGATCTGCTATCTCGTACTGGTCGCCCGCACCGCCAACTTCACCGACCACGCGGCCACCGAACACGTGCGCTTCCTCGATGAGGTGCGTGCGCGTGACCAGCTGCTGATCACCGGTGGCTTCACCGATAAAACCGGCGGCGCGTACGTGCTGCACAACGTGGCCGACCGCGCTGCGGCGCAGGCTATCGTCGACGCCGATCCGCTGCTGGTGCTGGGCAGCGCGACCGCCACCGTCCACGAATGGTCCACCCGCTGAGGCGAACCCCGCGATGACCGCCACCCGCGTGCAGTCCCCGTTCCCCGAACAGCCGTTGCCGCACTGGAAACGTGCCGTGCTCAAGGTTGGCAGCAGCCTGCTGGCAGCCGATGGCGGCGGGTTGTCGCCGCGTCATGCGCTCGGCCTGGCCCAGTTCGTGTCCGCCCATGTGCTGGCGGGGCGTGAGGTGGTGATCGTCTCCTCCGGCGCCGTTGCCGCCGGCCGTGCCATCGTACCGCGCGCGATTGAAGCCGGTGCGGCAATGGCCGCACGCCAGGCGCTGGCCGCGCTCGGCCAGGCGCAGCTGATCGGCCTGTGGCAGCGGTTCTTCGAGCGCCCGGTGGCGCAGGTACTGCTGACCCACGACGACCTGCGCAACCGCCGCCGGTACCTCAACGCACGGGCCACGCTCAACGAGCTGCTGCGGCTGGGCGCATTGCCGGTGGTGAACGAGAACGACACCGTGTCCGTGGATGAGCTCAAGCTCGGCGACAACGACAACCTGGCCGCCACCGTGGCCGCGCTGATCGACGCGGACATCCTGTTCATCGCCACCGATATCGACGGCCTGTACAGCGCCGACCCGCGCCGCGACCCGCAGGCCCGTCCGATCCACGACGTGCCCGAGCTCAGCCTCGAGGTGCTGGCCATGGCCGGCGGTGCCGGCAGTGGCGCCGGCACCGGCGGCATGCACACCAAGCTCGAAGCAGCGGCCAAGGCCGGGCGCGTGGGCATCGACACCTGCCTGTTCAACGGCCGCGATGGTGATGTGGTGCGCGCGCTCGCACAGGGCCGGTTGTTTGGCACCCGCATCCACGCCGGGCAGACCCGCGATGCGGCGCGCAAGTATTGGCTGCGGCATGCACCGCTGGAGGCGGGCGCGATCCTGGTGGACGAAGGGGCGGCCGCTGCATTGCGCGACAAGGGCGCCTCGTTGCTGCCCGGTGGCGTCACCGGTGCCGAAGGCGAGTTCCGTCGCGGCGACATGGTGCAGGTGCGCGTGCGCGGTGCCAACGGCGAGGTCACGTTGGCGCGCGGCGTCAGCCAGTATTCCGCCAGCGACATCCGCCGCGTCGCCGGTCGTCATTCGCGCGACATCGAAAGCGTGCTGGGGTACAACTACGGTGGCAACGTGATCCACCGGGATGATCTGGTGCTGGTGTGATGTGTTCGGTTTCGTTCGGGCGGTGCGTGGGACACGCATGGCGTGTCGCTACCCCATGATCCACCGGACCCTGCATACCCGCGTAGCGACACGCCACGCGTGTCCCACGGATCGCTGATCGCCACGTAACACCCCTCAGGCAAGGAACCCAAACATGGACATCCGCGAACACGCCCAACACTGCCGCGCCGCCGCGCAGGTCCTCGCCCAACTTTCCCCCAAGGCCAAAACCGCGCTCCTGCTCGGCATGGCTGATGCCTTGGATGCTGACGCGGAACCGATCCTGGCCGCCAACGCCCGCGATCTCGCCGCCGCGCAGGAAAAAGGCACCGGCACCGCCATGCTCGACCGTCTCGCGCTCAACCCGGCCCGCCTGGCCGCGGTCAGCGCCGCCCTGCGCGAGGTCGCCACGCTTCCCGACCCGGTCGGCACCGTCACCCGCGACGACATCCGCCCCAACGGCATCCGCGTGCAGAAGGTGCGCGTACCGCTCGGCGTGATCGCGATGATCTACGAAGCGCGCCCGAACGTGACTGCCGACGCCGCCGCACTCTGCATCAAGGCCGGCAACGCGGTGATCCTGCGCGGCGGGTCCGAAGCCATCCACTCGAACACCGCCATCGCCCATGCGCTCAAGCGCGCGCTGCGCGATGCCGGCGTGCCCGATGCCGCGTTGACCCTGGTCGAAGACCTGCGCCGCGAGACCATGCTGGCGCTGCTGCAGCTCAGCGACCTGGTCGACCTGGCCATTCCACGCGGCGGGGAAGGGCTGATCCGCTTCGTCGCCGAACACGCGCGCGTACCGGTCATCAAGCACTACAAAGGCGTGTGCCACCTGTACGTGGACCGTGCTGCCGACCTGGATAAAGCCGTTGCCCTGCTGGTGGACGGCAAGACCAGCCGGCCTGCCGCCTGCAATTCGCTGGAAACGCTGCTGGTGCACGTCGACGTCGCGGCCACGTTCCTGCCGCAGGCGGCAGCGGCGCTGCGCGAGCGCGGCGTCGAACTACGCGCCGACGACCGCGCACGCCAGTGGCTGCCTGACGCCACTGCGGCAACAGACGACGACTACGCCGCCGAGTACCTGGACCTGATCCTCGCCGTGCGCATGGTTGACGACCTGGAGCAGGCGCTGGCCCACATCCAGCAGTACAGTTCCGACCACACCGAAGTTATCGTCACCGAAGATCCGGGCGCAGCCGAACGCTTCGTGCAGGCCCTGAGCTCCGCCGTGGTGATGGTCAACGCGTCCTCGCGCTTCTCCGACGGCGGCGAGCTCGGCCTCGGTGCGGAGATCGGCATCTCCACCACGCGCCTGCACGCCTACGGCCCGATGGGGCTCGAAGCGCTGACGGTGGAACGGTTCGTGGTGCGGGGGCAGGGGCAGGTGCGGCGCTGAACCGCCACACCTGCCTGCCCGTTCAATACACCGTATAGACGGTCCGCCGGTTGGCGGCCCGACCTGCTTCGGTGCTGTTGTCGGCGACTGGATTGCTTTCGCCGTGTCCGGTGGCCTTCAGCTGCCCCGCCGACACGCCGTTGGCCACCAGCGCCGCCACCACCGCCTTGGCGCGGCGTTCGCTGAGTGCCAGGTTTGCCGCGTCCGGGCCGTTGCTGTCGGTGTACCCGCCGACATCGATCTTCATGCCCGACGGCGCAGCCTTGATCGCCTTGGCGGCCCCCGCAACAACCGCCAGGCTGCTGGTGGAGATGGCGTCCGAGTTGTTGGTGAAGGTGATCGACGTCTGGTTCAGCGCCTTGGTCAGGTCATTTGCCCCAAAGCCAGGCTGGAGTTCACCCAACGCCTCCAGGCCGGGTTGGTAAAGACCCGCGATTTCCACATTGCTGAAGCGATTCTGGAACAGCTCACTGACCTGGGTGCGCACGTCGGTTGGCAGTTTGGAGGTATCCAGATCGAGCTTGTCGCCGTTGAACTTGAACGCGAGGCCATCGGCTTTCACTGCCGGCGCGGAGACGACCGCCTTGAGTGAGTCCATCCACGTCGCTGGCGCGAGATCGGGATTGACGGCGACATTGGCGGTGACGTTCTTCTGCCCGAACACGCCGGCGAGGGCGCCGATGGCACCGGCCTTTTCCGCGGCGGTGCTCACCGCACCACTCAGATCGACCTTGCCGCCGGTGTTCTTGAACGAAAGCGAGGGCACCGTCACGGCAGGCGCCAGGCTCGCGCTCGGCGTGGCCACCGGCGGCGGCGTGAGCAGGTTGCGTTTCTGCCAGCCGCAGTACGCCAGGGCGAGCAGGGCGAGCAGCGGCAGCAGCCAACGCCACAGATGGAACGTCTTTTTCCGGCGTGGGGCTGCGTTGATCAAGCCGGCGAAGCTGGCGGGCATGGTCGCGGGCATGGCCCCGTCGGAGGTGAGGGAGCGTACCAGCAGCGGCAGCGCGGATGCTGCATAAGTGGCGACCAGTCCCTGTTTGACCCCGGACTTCTGTCCCATTTCCTCCAGTGCCTCGTTGCCGATGACACTGCGGATCTGGTTGGCATCAATCGATCGCAGGGTGCCGTTGCCTGCCGTCCAGGATTTGGCGATGTCCCCCAACCCCGCGTTGTCGAACTTTTGCAGCAACCCTGAAACGCCGCCGGACTGTTTGAAGATGTAACCGGCCAGTACTTTGATGAACTGCTGCGCCCCCTCACCAAGGCCAGTGGCCTTGGCGATCTGCTGGACCACCGTATCGAACGTCGACATGTCGTATCCCCTCACAAATGAATGTGCGGGATGTCTCCGAAGCGGAGCGTACGCCTCGGCGGGGTCAGCGATGTGAAGGGTATTTCACATCACTCCAACCGCTGTTCCGTCAACCCGATCGGGCGTGCGTGATCGTCCATGTGCAGGGTTACCGACTTGCCGGCAGACAACTGCTGCGCCAGCGCCGGGGTCGCCCCCAGGTTGTGCGCGATCTCTTCCAGCGACACGTCCTGGCGCGGGTTGCGCCGGTCCTTGCCGGCAAAGCGCATGCGGTTGTACTCGGCCCAGGTGATCAGCAGCAGCGAGCAGCACACCAGCATCACCGGCAGCGCGATGACGATGAAGGGATCGACCTTCTGCTTGTACTCATACAGCTGCAGGAACGCCAACCGACCGCCCAGCAACCACGACAGTGCGGTGATCAGTGGCGCCCACAGGTAGAAGTAGAAACCCCAGAAGGCAATGGTGACGAACCCCCACGCCGTGCGCTGCAACCTGGGCTGCTGGCGCGTCTTGCGGATCAGGCGGGAGTCGTAGCGGCGGTTCGGCTTGGCGGCGTTCATCGGATACCCCGGTCAGGACTGACCCAGATCGCCCGCTTGCCGCGACGCTTCAACAGCGTCTTGGGCAGGGCCACCAGGGTCGTGAACAGGCTGATGAGCCAGTACGCCATCGGGTACCAGATCACCCAGAAGTAGTTACGGCCAATATGCGTTTCATAACGACGGTCGATGATCAGGCTGCTGGCGAACTGCAGCAGGCAGACCAGCGCCAGGATCACTCCATGCCACTGCGGCAGCAGTGTGTCGATGTACAGCTCCTGCGGCAACGGCATGAACTTGCCGAGCGCCCAGAGCACGATGATGGTCAGCATGGTGTAGGCCCACAGCACGCTGAACACATACTCCAGCAACACCCCCCACATCCGCCGCTTGCGCCAGTCGAACAGCGAGCGACCATGCCGCAGCAGTACCTCCACGCCGCCCTGGGCCCAGCGCAGGCGCTGCCGCCACAGCCCCTTCAGCGTTTCCGGCATCAGGATGAAGCACAGCGCGTTGGGCTCGTAACGGATGTCCCAATGGTCCAGCTGCAGCCGCCAGCTGATGTCGATGTCCTCGGTGATCATGTCATCGGACCAGTAGCCGATGCGGTGCAGCGCGGTGCGGCGGAAGCCGGCGATCACCCCGGAAATGGTGAAGATTCGCCCGTACACGCGCTGCGCGCGCTTGATCATGCCGATGATCGAGGAGAACTCGGCCACCTGCAGCCGGCCCAGCAGGGTGGAGCGGTTGCGGATGCGCGGGTTGCCGGTCACCGCGCCTACGCGCGGGCCCGAGGTCAGGTGCCAGACCATCCAGTGCGTGGCGTGCTCTTCCAGCATCGCGTCGCCGTCGATGCAGATCAGGTACTCCGAACGTGCGGCAAGGGCACCCATGCGCAGCGCATTGGCCTTGCCCAGGTTGCGGTCCAGGTGCACCACGCGCAGGCGCGGGTGCTGCGCGGCCATCGCATCCAGTCGCGCCCCGGTGTCGTCGCGGCTGCCATCGTTGATGGCGATCACTTCGAAGTCCGGGTAGTTCTGTGCCAGCGCCGCGCCCAGCGTGTCGGCCAGGTTGTCCGCTTCGTTGTGGCACGGAATCAGGATCGAGGCGAACGGGTACTCCTGCATCGGCGGCGGGTCGTCGCGCAGGCGCGCCTTGCGCTCGCGCCGGAAGAAGTAATACAGCCCGCCGGACATCCAGAAGAACGCCATCACCATCGGGTAGAAGAAGGCAAACTGGAACAGTGCGTAAAGGAACGGATGCATGGCGGCCTCACTTTTCCTCGTACGGGAATGTGCGCGCCGACATCGCGGCGCGCGCGTCCTGGGTGGAGGGCCGGCCGGCAATGAAGTCGTCCGGGTACCAGGCGAAATGGCGCACGCCCTGCGCCTGCAGGCGACGGATCTGCGCACGCAGGCGGTCGCCGGGAATCGGCTTCTGCGTGCGCCAGTCCACCGTCTGCAGCTCGAACATCGTCTGCGACAGCTGCGGGTCGTGCGCGCGCACGGCCACCACCAGCCGGTCCAGCCACTTCTCCGGGTTGCGGCTGCCTTCCATCCACGGCATCGCCATCAGCGCGGTGTGGTCATAGGCCTTGTTGAACAGGTCCAGGCGCTGCGCGAACCAGCTCGCGCTCTGCGGCTGCAGCACCGGCTGCGCGTAGAGGTTGCGCACCGTGGCCAGCTTCGGGCGCCAGCGCTGCGCGGCGTTGCGCAGCTCCAGGGTGAAGTCGATCAGCGCCTGGGTGCGCGCGCCGTCGCTGCCTTCCTGCGGCAGGTTGGCCAGCTCGGTGTCGCGCAGGTAGGCGTCGTCGTGGAACAGCAGGCCCTCGAAGTACGAGTTGATCGCCAGGTCTTCGTAGATGTCGTCGATGATGTGACGCACCTTGGGGTTGGTGAAGTCCAGGCGGAAGATGCCGTCGCTTTCGGGGCTCTCGATCGCCAGCGCGCTGCGGATCTTCGGGTCCTTGAGCTCGAAGCCGAGCACCGGCAGCCAGGCAAACACCTTGACCCCGGCGCGGGTCTTGAGCTGCCAGGCCACGCGGTTGAACAGGTCCGCGCGCATCGGCAGGTGCCGGTTCGGGAAGTACAGCGCGTCGGCCGAGCCATTGCCGTCCGGGTCGGCGAAGGCCTGCAGGAACACATGGGTGGGGCCGATCTTCTTGACCCGGTCGATCAGCGCGTCCAGGTTTTTGGCCTGCTGTACTGGATCGGTGTCATACACCGCGTCCAGGTCGATCTGCAACGCGCGCATGCCGTCGCGTTCCACGTCGCGGCGCAGCTCATAGGCCAGCTGGGTCACCGCCGGGTTGCCGGTCACCAGCAGGCGGGCGAGCCCGTGCAGGTCGCGCGTCACCGGGGTGCTGCGGCCTTCCAGGTCGAACGACACCGGCATGCCCAGGTCTTCGGCAATGCGGTTGCTCATCGCGTTGTAGGCCGCGTACGGCCACACGATCGCCTTCGGGCTCACGCCGACGTTGTCCTGGATGCGCTTCACGCTCAGCGCCAGGTCCGCACGCAGGCGCGCCTGGTACTGCGCCTCGGTTTCGTACTGCTGCGTGGCCGGATCGTAGGCACGGGTGATCACCGCCGGGGTCGAATTGCCCTGCGGGTTGGACTGCACGCCGTGGTGCAGGTTGTCGGTGTGGCTGGCCAGTTCGACCAGGCCGCTGCGCTGCATTTCGCGGATCTGGTCCCAGGTCAGGAAGTCGTCGTGGGTGAACGGACGGTAGCCGTAGTCCACCTTGCGCTCGGCCGGCAGGTCCACGTAGTCGGTGATCACCGCCACCAGCGCCGGGTAGTTGTAGGCGCGCAGCAGCGGGAACACCTTGCTGTACACGCTGCGCAGGCCGTCATCGAAGGTCAGCAGCACCGGCTTGGGCGGCAGCGGCGCGCCGCCCTGGGAGGCGGCGATCAGCTGCGACAGCGACACCGGGTGGTAACCATGCGCCGACAGCCAGTCCAGGTGCGCGGCGAAGTTCTGCGTGCTCACCGCATAGGCGTCCGGGTCGCCCTTGGTGGCCACGTCGTCGCGGATGTCGTGGTAGCTGAGCACCAGCAGGCCATTGTCGGCCGCATCCGGTTCCGGCGGTGCGGCCGCGAAGACAGTGCCGCACGCGGCGACCAGGGCCAGCAGCAGCCAGGTGGTGAAGCGCTTCAAATCCATGTGTCGCATCTCATTGTCCCCAGCGCAGGCCGGCATCAAGGCCGATATGGCGTTCGCGGTTGCCGTCGTAGACCGGTCGCGACCAGCTGATTCCGTATTCGAAGATCCGGCCGTCGGCCAGCTGCCACTCGTGGCGGTATTCGGCCGAAGGCACCAGCGCACTGCCGAAGCCCTGCTGCCAGTAGTTGCCGAGCGACACCGTCAGGCGATGGCGGAAGTGGCGTTCGTAGTGGCGCCACAGTTGCTGGTCCACGCGCAGGCCGATCTCCGCCGAACGGTCTTCGCTCGGATTGAAGTAGGGCACGTCGTCGCGGCTGCCACGGCTGGCGTACAGCGTGCCCAGGCCGTCCAGCAGCAGGGTGGGGCGGGTCAGCAGGCGCTGCTCGATACCGGTGGTGAAGGTGTCGCGGCGGTTGCCGTCGTCGTAGCGGAACTGGCTGAGCCCGGCGCTCCAGTGGGTCAGCTCGTTGCGCCGGTAGTCCACCGCCAGCGCCACGCTGTCGGCGGTGATGCCCGACACGCGCGCCTGCAGCGAGGCATCGGCGGCGTTGCGTGCGGCGGTGACCCCGGCATGCCAGGTGTCGCTGAACTGCCAGCCGAAGCCCGCGCTCAGTCCGGTCTCGCCGACATCGTCATTGGCGCGGTACACAAATGCTTCGGCATCGGCGCGGCCGAACCGATAGCGCGTACCCAGGCCCACCCACAGCGGGCGGATGGTCTGCTCCTGGAAATCCACGCTGCGGCGGTCGGCGAAGCCCACCACGCGCCAGCGGTCGTCGATCACCGGCGACTGCACTTCCACGCCATAGCGGCCGTCGTCGTTGCCCAGCGGCGAGGTACCGCCGCCGCCTTCGCTGCGGCCGCCTTCGGCGTAGGCATGCAGCTGCCAGCCGCGGTGCGCCTTCCAGCTGCGGTCCATGCGCTGCACCGACGGCTGGTTCGGGTAGCGTTCCAGCAGGGTGTCGTGGATCGGCCGGGCCAGGTCGTCGCGCTGCAGTTGCACGTAGGCGTCGTACTGGCCCAGGCGCGCCGAGACGTCGCGCGGGTCCAGCGTGTTGGCCATGCTGTAGCGCTCCAGCGCCTTCCGGGGCCAGCCACGCATCATGTAGATGTTGCCCAGCGAGGACTGGGTGCCGCCATTGGCCGGGGCGATCGCCACCATGTGTTCCAGCTCGCGCTGCGCGGTGGGCAGGTCGCCGCTGTAGGCGCGGATCATCGCCAGGTTGAGGTCGGCTTCGTAACGCGGCCAGTTCGCATACGGTGCACGCGCACCGTTGGCCCAGCGCCAGGCCGGTTCCTGCTTCTGCCACTGGGTAAGCACGCCAATGGCCGTATCGGCCTCCTCGCTTTCCAGGTGCGCGTAGGCCAGCTCCGAATGCACTTCGGAACGGCCGGGGTCGGCCTTGAGCGCGGCTTCCAGGACCGGGATCGCTTCATCCGGATGCTGGCTGGCCATCAGCGAATCGCCGACCGGGGCCATCAGGTAGGCCGGCACCTCGTGGCCTTCGGCCAGCAGTTGCCGGTACTCGGAGCGCACCTGCTCGTGCCGGCCCAGGCGGTTGAGCAGGATCAGGCGGTCGTAGCGGATGCGCAGCGGCGCGGTCTGCACGGTCTGGCCGTCGCGCTGCAGGATGCGTTCCATCTCCGCCAAGGCGTTCTCGGCTTCGTCCAGGCGGGTGTCTTCGCTGGCGCCATAGGCCAGGCTCCAGCCGACCCGCTTGGCCAGGTAGTTGGCTTCGAAGCGCTGCTTCTGGGCGTCGTCGAACAGCTCCGGGCGCGCCTGGTACAGCTGCCACGCACGGTGCGCGTTGCCGATGTCCGACAGGGTCAGTACCTGCAGGCGGTACAGCAGGTCGTCATTGGGCACGTCCACCTGGGCGCGTTCGATCGCGGCAAGCGCGTCCAGCCAGCGGGCCTGGTCGCGGTAGGTGCTGATTTCAGCCAGATGGTCCGCTCGCGAGGTGGCGGCAAAAGCGGCCGGAACCGTCAAGCAAAGCGTGGCGCATGCCAGGCTGACGCAGAGCGCCAGCGGCCTGTGGTTGTACATGGAACCCCCGGGAGCATCCCTTCAAAAATGTCTGTTTGTGCGCAAAACGTGACGCACATCACATGCCAATGGTGCCCGAAGGGCGGTTTGTTGACAAATTGTTAAGACGCACGATGGCCTCCGCAGCTGTGGAAACAGGCGCGATCAATACTTCAACTTATTGATTTCAAAGACCATCCGGCCGCCGCCACGGCGATGTTCCGGGGGTCTGTACACCCTGAAACGGTTCATGGAACCCGGGCGCGGGATGCGAGCGGGAACCACTTCCAACGACCCGATCTGGTTACAGGTCATTTTCCGACACGCTACGTCACAAGATGCGCACGGTGTGTGACGCAGGTGCGAAATTTGGTGTTACCAGACGTCCTCAAGCTTCTGCGGCTTGCACGCCACCCACGAGGCACTGATCAACACCAGCGCACACACCAGCAGGAACCCGAACGGCAGGTACCACGCACCGCTGATCGCATGCAGCCAACCAAACAGGAACGGTCCCAGGCAGCTGAAGGCATACCCGACACCCTGCATGAACCCCGACAGCGCGGCCGACCCGGCCGGCGTACGCGTGCGCAGGTTGATCAGCGTCAGCGCCAACGGGAACGTGGAAGGCCCAATGCCCAACAGCACCGCCCACAACCACGGTGCCTTCATCGGCGCGAACAACAGCCCCGCGAACGCAATCAAGAACGCGCTGAAACCGACAACCACCAGCGGGAACGGATTGCGCAGGCGCACTGCCAGCGCCGGCATCGTCAACGACGGCACCAGCCCCAGCGCGGCGAAGATCGCCACCATCACCCCGCCGAACGCCGGCGTGGCCCCGGCTTCCACCACGATGCGCGGCAGCCAGGTGAACATCGAATAGGTCATCAGCGAGGTCATGCCGAACATCAGCGCCATGCCCCAGGCCAGCGGCGTGCGCCACACCTTGCCGTGCGGCTGCGCGGCCGGATCGGCGGCGGTGTCCAGCGGGTCCGGATGCGGGCGGCGGCGGGCCAGCGCGATCCAGGGCAGGGCGGCAGCCACTGCCAGGATCGCCCAGATCCCCAGGGACACGCGCCAACCGGCCTGTTCGGCCAGCGGCACCGCCAGCAGCGCCGGCACCATCGTGCCCAGCTGCAGCACCGTTATATAAAGCGTGCTTACCGTGCCCACGCGGTTGGCGAAGTAGCGCTTCACCAGCGGCGGCACCACCACGTTGCCGATGCCCATGCCGGCCAGCGCCACCACCGAACCGAACAGCAGGCTGCCCACGCCGCCGGCCATCGAACGCAGCAGCAGGCCCACCGCCGCCAGCAGCATGGCCAGCAGCGCGGTGCGCTCCAGCCCGATGCGGCGCGCCACCATCGGCGTGGTCACCCCGAACAGCGCGAACGACGCAGTCGGCAGCATGCCCAGCACGCCGGTCATGGTGGTGCCGAAGCCGAAGGTCTGGCCCAGCTGGTCCAGCAGCGGCGTGACCGAGGTCACCGCCGTGCGCAGGTTGAGCGCGGCCAGCAGGATGGCGCTGAACGCCAGCACGCGGCCGCGAAGCATGGAGGTGGAATCGGCAGAGCTGGGAGACATGGGGGCCTCTGGAATGAAAATACAAAAAAGCCCGGAGGACATGCGTCTTCCAGGCTTCAATGTGACCACTTGTATGGTCGGGGAGACAGGATTCGAACCTGCGACCTCTACGTCCCGAACGTAGCGCTCTACCAGACTGAGCTACACCCCGTAAGGAGCCGCCTATTGTATCGATCCCACCCTTCGGCGGCAAGGGGGACCGTTGTTCACCTTCGGGGACAAAAAAGCCTGGAAATGAAGATTCCAGGCTTCAATGCGACCACCGGAGTGGTCGGGGAGACAGGATTCGAACCTGCGACCTCTACGTCCCGAACGTAGCGCTCTACCAGACTGAGCTACACCCCGAAGGAGCCGACAAGGATACGGTGTGAAGAGAGTATCGGCAACCTTTTTTTAGCGTCCGGCGTTGCGGTCTGCGAGCGTCTGTTCGCGCGCCTCGAACCACATGCCGTTGAGGATGGCTGCGGCCGAAGCCAGGCCGGTGCCGAGAATCCAGGCGAAGTACCACATGGTTGTCTCCTATCAATATGCGTTGGGGTTGTCGGCCATGTCTTCCGACGTGGTCTTGCCGCGCATCACCCGGTACACCCAGCTGGTGTAGGCCAGGATGATCGGCAGGAAGATCACTGTCGCCACCAGCATGATGAACAGCGTGAGCTGGCTGGACGAGGCGTCCCATACGGTCAGGCTGCCGCTGGGCTGGCTGGAAGAGGGCAGCAGGAACGGGAAGATCGCAAAGCCCACGGTGAGGATGATGCCGGCGATCGACGCGCCCGAGGCGAGGAATGCCGCCATGCCACGTCGTGCCCGCAGCAGCACGAAGCTGGCCAGTGCACCGGCCAGGCCGACCAGCGGGAACACCAGGGTCAGCGGCATGCTGCTGTAGTTGCGCAGCCAGCCACCGGCAGCAGCACCCACCGCAGCGGTCTTCAGCAGCGGATTGGTCGGGCCGTCGGTGACCACCTGCGAGGTGATCTCATAGCCCGGCAGGCCGAACGCCACCCACGCACCACCGGCAGCAAACAGCACGAAGCTCACCAGCGCGGCAATGCTGCCGTAACGCGCCGACCGCTCGGCCACCGGGCCGTCGGTCTTCAACACCAGCATCGCAGCACCGTGCGACACCATCATCGCCACGCCAACCAGGCCGGCCAGCAGTGCGAACGGGGTGAGCAGGCCGAAGAACGAACCAGTGTAGAAGATGCGCATGCTGTCGTCGAAGTGGTACGGCACGCCGAGCAGCACGTTGCCCACCGCCACGCTGGCAATCAACGCCGGTAGCAGCCCACCCACGAACAGCACCCAGTCCCACGTATTCCGCCAGCGCGCACTCGGCATCTTGCTGCGGTACTTGAAACCGACCGGGCGCAGGATCAGCCCGAACAGCATCGCGAAGATCGCCAGGTAGAAGCCGGAGAAGCTCACCGCATACAGCGGCGGCCACGCGGCGAAGATCGCACCGCCACCCAGCACCAGCCACACCTGGTTGCCTTCCCACACCGGGCCCACGGTGTTGATCACCAGCCGGCGTTCCTCATCGGTCTTCGCCACGAACGGGAGCAGGGTGCCCACGCCCAGGTCGAAGCCGTCCATCACCGCCCAGCCGACCAGCAGGATGCCCAGCAGCAGCCACCAGATCACGCGCAGGGTGGTGTAATCGAGTCCAAGAATGTCCATGTGGTTTCTCCTGCCTTATGCCTGACCGGGAGCCGGGGCGGCAGTGTGGGGAAGCGGCTTTCGCGCGGGCTGCAGCGACGGAAGAATGTCGGCCGGG
This sequence comes from Stenotrophomonas aracearum, assembly GCF_031834615.1. NCBI lineage: Bacteria > Pseudomonadati > Pseudomonadota > Gammaproteobacteria > Lysobacterales > Lysobacteraceae > Stenotrophomonas > Stenotrophomonas aracearum. Next base: position 2,753,550 of record NZ_CP115543.1, on the reverse strand, counting down.
CCGGTGCGGATCGCCTTGAGCATCAGCTTGACCTCGATGATCAGCAGCACCGTGTACAGCGCGGTGAACACCGCCAGCGTGGTCAGGATTTCATGCAGGGCCAGGCCCGAGGCTGCGTAGAAGGTGGGCAGCACGCCGTCCACCGCCCACGGCTGGCGGCCGTACTCGGCCACGAACCAGCCGCATTCGATCGCGATCCACGGCGCCGGCATCGACCACACCGCCAGGCGCAGGAACCAGCGCTTGTCCTGGAAGTTGTTGCGGCAGGAGAAGTAGAAGGCCACCGCGAAGAACGCGATCAGGTAGAAGCCCAGCCCGGCCATGATCCGGAAGGTCCAGAACAGCGGGGCCACGCGCGGCACGGTATCCATCGCCGCCTGGGAAATTTCCTCGGGCGTGGCATTGAGGATGTCGTCGCGGTAGCGCTTCAGCAGCAGGCCGTGGCCCAGGTCCTGCCAGTGGCGGTCGAACATCTCGCGCGCTTCCACGTCGTTCTTGTCCTTGCGCACGCGTTCCAGCGCACCGTAGGCCAGCTGCCCACCCTTGATGCGGTGCTCGGCGCGGTCCACCAGTTCCAGGATGCCCGGGATCGGCTGGTTGAACGAACGCGTGGCGATCAGGCCCATCAGGTACGGAATCCGGATCGCGAAGTCGTTCTGCTGGGTCTGCTGGTTCGGAATGCCGAACGCGGTGAAGTCGGCCGGCGCGCGCTCGGTTTCCCACATCGCTTCAATGGCGGCGAGCTTCATCTTCTGGTGCTCGCTGGCGGCATAACCGCTCTCATCGCCCAGCACCACCACCGACAGCGACGACAGCAGGCCGAACGCAGCCGCCACCGCGAACGAACGCCGCGCCATGTCCTGGTGCTTGTTGCGCAGCAGGTAGAACGCGCTGATGCCCATCACGAAGATCGCGCCGGTCACGTAGCCCGCGCTCACCGTGTGCACGAACTTGGCCTGCGCCACCGGGTTGAACAGCACCGCGGCGAAGTCCACCACCTCCATGCGCATGGTGTCCGGGTTGAACACCGCACCGGTGGGGTTCTGCATCCAGCCGTTGGCGATCAGGATCCAAACCGCCGACAGATTGGTGCCCAGCGCCATGAACCAGGTCACCGCCAGGTGCTTGACCGGGCTCAGCCGCTTCCAGCCGAAGAAGAACAGGCCGATCAGGGTGGCTTCCAGGAAGAACGCCATCAGCCCTTCAATGGCCAGCGGCGCACCGAAGATGTCGCCCACGTAGTGGCTGTAGTACGACCAGTTCATGCCGAACTGGAATTCCATCACCAGGCCGGTGGCCACGCCGATGGCGAAATTGATCCCGAACAGCGTGCCCCAGAACAGGGTCATCTGCCGCCAGACCTGTTTGCGGGTCATCACGTACACGCTTTCCATGATGGCCACCAGGAACGAGAGGCCAAGCGTGAGGGGGACGAAAAGGAAGTGGTACATCGCGGTCAAAGCGAACTGCAGCCGCGACAGTTCTACGACTGTCGAATCGATCATGGCCTGGCTACCTCGTGGGGTTCTGCCGTTTCAGGTGGCGGGAAGGGGGGTCTACGGGATGAATTCTGTGACCTGCAACTTCAAACAGCCTTGATTCAGATCAATGTAGGTGGCGGTGATGGGAGGCATCGTACGACCTCCCCCTGCGACCGTGCGCCGCACCGGAAGGGTACGTCGGCAGCCATTACAATGTCAGGCATCTCTTCTGTGGCGCCAGTGAATCCTCTTGAGCCAGCCCCCGGACGTGCTTGCGGTTGAAACCCCCGACCTGCGTCGCCAGCGCCTGCGCTGGCTGGACAGCCTCGCCGTTGGCGCACGTGGTCGCCAGCGCCTGGCCGCGCTGTCCATCTGCACGTCGGGCGCCCTGCTGATCGGGCAGGCGGCCGCCATTGCCTGGCTCATCCAGGCCGTGCTGGTGGCGCGCCGCCCGTTGGCCGAAGCCACCGGGGTGCTGCTGGGACTCATGCTAATACTGATCGTACGCGCGTTGCTCAGTAGTTTTACCCAAGCGGCGGCGGGCGATGTGGCCGATACCGCCCGGTTGGCCCTGCGCGAACGGGTGTACCGCCGCCTGCTCGGGCGCGGCCCGTTGTGGCTGCGCCAGCAGCGCAGCGGCGAGCTCGGCGAACTGATGCTGGCCCATGCCGATGCGGTGGAGAGCTACTACGCGGGTTACCAGCCGGTGCGCATCGAAGTGGTGGTGGTGCCGCTGCTGATCCTGCTGGCGGTGGCCTGCGTGGACTGGGTGGTGGCGCTGATCCTGCTGTTCACCGCGCCGCTGGTGCCGTTCTTCATGATGCTGGTGGGCTGGGGCGCGGAAGCGGCCGGCCGCGCCCAGCTCGGCGAACTGGCGCGCATGAGCGGGCATTTCGCCGACCGCATCAAGGGCCTGGGCCTGCTGCGCCTGTACGGGCGGGGCGAGGCCGAGCTGGAAGGCGTCGCGGCTGCGGCCGAAGGCGTGCGCGAGCGGACGATGAAGGTGCTGCGCATCGCCTTCCTGTCGTCCACAGTGCTGGAGTTCTTCGCTTCGGTCAGCGTGGCCATGGTCGCCCTGTACCTGGGCCTGAGCTATCTGGGGCTGATGTCGCTGCATGCGGCGGTGCCCACGTTGGGCGCCGGCATGTTCTGCCTGCTGCTGGCGCCGGAGTTCTATGCGCCGCTGCGCCGCCTGGCGGCGCATTACCACGACCGCGCCAATGCGCTTGCGGCGGCGGCCGAGGTGGAGCGCCTGCTGGGCGAGCTGCCGGAGCAGGGGGACGCGGCCGATGTGTTTTCCCAACCGGCACGCGCGCCCGAGCTGCTGGAACAGCATGCGCCGCCGGTGGTGGTGCGGGATCTGGTCCTGCGTCCGCTGGGCGCTGATCACGACGTGGTGCAGCAGCTCTCGTTCCAGATTGAAGCGGGCCAGCGCCTGGCGTTGGTCGGTCCCAGTGGCAGCGGCAAGAGCACCCTGCTGGAAGCATTGGCCGGCTGGTTGCCGCCGCGTTCGGGCAGCATCGTGCTGCGTCCCGGGCTGGAGGTGGGCTACGCCGGGCAGCGCCCGTACCTGTTCCACGGCAGCATCGCCGACAACCTGCGCCTGGCCGACCCCGGCGTGAGCGATGCGCGCCTGCGCGCGGTGGCCGAAGCGGCACAGGTGATGCGCTTTGCCGCGCACCTGCCGCAGGGCCTGGACACGGTGATCGGCGAGCGCGGGTTCGGACTGTCCGGAGGCGAAGCGCGCCGTATCGGCCTGGCCCGCCTGCTGCTGCGCGACCCGCAGCTGCTGCTGCTGGACGAGCCGACCGCCTTCCTTGATCCGGACACCGAGGCCGCCCTGCTGCAGACCCTGGCCGCGTTCGCGCGTGACCGCGCGGTGGTGATTGCCACGCATAGCGAGACCGCGATGCGCTGGGCCGACACGCGGCTGGTGCTGACTTCGGCCGGGCGCACGCAGGTCACGGAGGAGCCGGCATGAACGACGTGCGCGACGATTCCCTGAAACAGGTGTTCACCCGCCATCGCGGCCGCCTGCTGCTGACCGTGCTGCTGCTGTGGACCACCATGCTGGCGGGCACCGCGCTGCTCGGCCTGTCCGGCGGCTTCCTGACCGCCGCCGCGCTGGCCGGTGCGGCCGGGCTGGGCAGCGGTTTCAACTTCTTCTCGCCCTCGGCCGGTATCCGGGGCCTGACCATGGCGCGCATCGTCTCGCGCTATTTCGAGAAGCTGGTCGGCCATGACGTCACCCTGCGCATCGCCCGCGACCTGCGTGTGTGGTTCTTCCGTCGCGCGCTGCCACTGGCGCCGGCGCGGTTGGCGGGGGTGCGCACCGGTGAGCTGCTGGCCCGGTTGATGTCGGACATCGGCGAAGTGGACGGCCTGCTGGTGCGCGCCATCGGGCCGCTGCTGGCGCTGGGCGGGGTGTCGCTGGTGGCGGTGCTCTCGTCGTGGCTGATCTACCCGCCCGCCGCACTGCTGCTGGCCGTGCTCGCATTGGTGATCGGCGTGGGCGTGCCGTGGCTCACGGTGCGTGGCGCCGGTGCCCATGAGCGCGACCGCGCGCTGCATCGCGCGCAGCTGCGGGCGCAGTCGTTCGAAGGGCTGGAAGGCGCGGCGGACCTGACCGCGCTGCACGCCCGTGAAGACTGGAACCTGCGCGTGCTGGTGGCCGCCAAGCAGCTGCGCTCGCGCGATCGTCGCCGCCGGTGGCGGCTGGTGGCTGGCAATGCGCTGCACGGCGTATGCGCCGGGGGCGGCCTGGTCGGCATGCTGTGGGTGGCGCTGCATGGATTCGAACGTGGCGCGATCGATGCGGCGCTGGCGGCGGCGCTGGTGTTCCTCACTGTCGCCCTGATCGAACTGTGGGCCGGGATCGGGTTGGCGTGGCAGTCCTGGTTGTCCGGGCGCGTTGCCGCCGCACGGCTGGAGGCCATTGTCGACCAGCCTGCGGGCGTGGCCGACGCCGAGGTGCCGGTGGCGGTTCCAGCGCAGCCGGCAACGTTGACGTTCGAACGCGTCAGCTTCCGCTGGCCGGGGCAGGCGCGCGCGCTGCTGGATGGCGTGGAGCTGCGGCTCGAACCGGGCGAACGCATGGCCATTCGCGGTGACAGCGGCAGCGGCAAGACCACGTTGTCGTCGCTGCTGCTGCGCCTGTGGGACCCGGACGCCGGGCGCGTGCTGTACGGCGGGCAGGACATCCGCAGCTTGGCGCAGGCCGACTGGCACCGGCAGATTGCATGGTTGCCGCAGAACGCGCCGGTGTTCGCAGGCAGCATTGCCGACAACCTGCGGCTGGGTGACGCGCAGGCCAGCGACGAACAGCTGTGGCAGGTGCTGGCGGACGTGCGTCTGCACGCCTGGGCCGAACGGCTGGGCGGCCTGCAGGCCTGGGTGGGCGAGAACGGCGCCACCATGTCGGCCGGTCAGGCGCGACGGCTGGCGCTGGCGCGTGCGTTGCTGCGTGGCTCACCGATCCTGTTGCTGGATGAACCTACCGAAGGGCTGGATGTGGATACCGCGCATGCGTTGTTGCGTGACATGGTCGCGGCGTTGAATGGCCGTAGCCTGGTGATGATTACGCATGACGCGTTGCCCGATGGGATTGTGCATCGGAGTTATCGGTTGCATGAGGGTGCGTTGGGGTTGGCGTAGCGTTACCGGCGTTGCGTGGGACACGCATGGCGTGTCGCTACGTGGGATGTGCCGGCTTTGCCTGCGAATCGTTGGCTCCTTACGCGTAGCGACACGCCATGCGTGTCCCACGTAAACCCGGCCGAAGCCATTCGCGACAATCATAGGCACCGCCAACCAAACCCTCCATATCGAAAGAAACAATCAACTTCCACTGTCTGCCAAGATGGCGCATGGTCTTCGCAGGAGCTTGAAAACTCCAGAGAGGATCAGCAAGTTGGACGCTCAATGTCGGGAGGGTGGTCAATACAACACCCTCGCGGAAATACGCCACGCCGGTTCCTCTCTACGGTTTTCAACCTCCCGACTCCCTCACCATCCGGTGAAGGAGACTTCCATCGGAGGTCCAACATGCAAACCACATTGCCTGAAGTCGAATCCGCCGAACCGCCAATACTACATCCGCCAACCTGACACGCTCCGCGTGGAGCCCTTCGGCTACCCGGGCAGCCGGGAAGACCTCGGCGAAGACCCCATCCCCTGCGTCAAGGTACGCGGCATGTGGCTCTCCGCCGCCGGCCTGGACATAGGCGCGCGCCTGAAGGTCCACGTCAAACGCGGCTGCGTCATGCTCACCCTGCTGGAGCCGCCGAAGCCGGACGTCCCAAAGGTCCGCAAGATGGGCCGCCTGCAGCTCGCACGCCTCGAACGCGAGCGCCTGCAGGCGTCGTGATGCCGGGATTGCGCCGGACCTTGCCCGGCCAGCAGGCAGCGTAGCGCCGGGCTCTGCCCGGCCGCTCCGCCTCACGTCAGCTGCTTGCGTATGAGATCGACGAGGTTCTTCAGCCGATAGGGTTTGGAAACGTACTCCACGGACGGCGGCATCGGCGGCAGCTGCGAACGTTGCAGGCCGGACACCACCATCACAAGCGCTTCGGGCTGCAGGGCGGTCGCTTCGGCGGCCACCTGGAGGCCAGACACATCGCCCGGCATGCTGACGTCGGTGACCACCACCGCAAACTGCGTGTCCCCGCGCAGCTGGACCAGCGCTTCGCTTCCATCGCTGGCGGTGGTGACGTCGAAGCCGTAGAGCGACAGGCCCTCGGTCATCACCGCACGCAGGTCCTCTTCGTCATCCACAAGCAACAGGGTGATCGCCATGTCAGCCCTCACTGGCCGGGAAGCAAAGCGCGACGCGGGTTCCTTGCCCCGGCACGCTGCTCAACTGCGGGAAGCCGCCGGACTGGGTAGTGAACCCGAACACCTGGCTCAACCCCAGCCCGCTGCCGCGCCCCACCGCCTTGGTGGTGAAGAACGGCTCGAACACCCGGGCCTGGTCGGCCAGCGGAATGCCTTCGCCATCGTCTTCCACGCTCAGGCAGACATGCGGGGCCGCTGCCTGGGCGTCGGCCGCCGGGTCATGCGTCTTTTTGGCACTCGCGGTAATGGTGATGGTGCCGCCATTGGGCATCGCGTCGCGGCTGTTGCAGACCAGGTTGAGCACTGCGGCCTCCAGCTGTGCCTTGTCGACCGACACGTGCGGCAGCTTGTCCTGCAGCGCAAAGACGACCGTGACCCGGTCGCCCGCTGAGCGCTGCAGCAGCTCCTGGCACTCGCGCATCGCATCAGCAAGGTTCACCCGCTCCGGCGACAACGTCTGGCCGCGTCCGAAGGTCAGCAGCTGGCGCGAGAGCAGGGCGCCACGCTCGGCGGCGCGCATTGCGGTCTCAATCAATTTGGCCACCGCGCCGTCCTTCACCCGCGTGCCAATCAGTTCAAGGCAGTTGACGATGATGGTCAGCAGGTTGTTGAAGTCATGCGCCAAGCCCAGCGTGAGCTTGCCGATGGCCTCCATCTTCTGCGCCTGCAACAGGTTGGCCTGCAGTTTCTGGTAGCGCTCCTGTGCCCTGTGTCGCTCGGTGATATCCCGGGTCACTTTCGCGAAGCCGATCAGCTCGCCGTCGTCCCAGATCGGGTCGATTACCACGCTGGCCAGGAAGCGCGAGCCGTCCTGGCGCAGCCGCCAGCCTTCCTCGATGCAGCGGCCTTCCACCGCAGCGGTGTGCAGGTTCCGCTGCGGAACGCCAGCTGCGGCGTCCTCGGGCAGATAGAAGCGGGAAAAGTTGGTGCCGATCACCTCGTCGGCCCGGTAGCCCTTGATCCGCTGGCCACCCGGATTCCAGGTGCGGATCATCCCACGCGTGTCCAGCATGTAGATGGCGTAGTCGGTGACGGAGTTGACCAGGAGTGCGAACTGCCGGGACTCGTCATTCAGGGCGGCTTTGGGGCACGACGGCTGGCTCACGCGAATCCTCCCTGGATTCGCGCTACCGTAGTTCTACTGTTGTAAATACCATGTAAAAATGTTTCTCGACTGGATACGTCATTTTGTCGGACGTTTCCATAGCCTGTCGTCGGTGGATAATGTAGACAGGCGCAGGGAATCAGTCGCCATCCAATGAAAGCGCTGCATGCACCAATGCCAGGTGGCTCAATCCCTGCGGCGTGTTGCCCAGTCCGGAATCGGTGTGGGGGTCCCACACCTCGGGCATCAACCCGACGTCGTTCCGGACCCTGGCCAGCAGCCGGTCGAACAGGCGTGCAGCCTCATCGCGTTCACCCAGCAGACCGTACGCCTCCACCATCCAGAACGCACAGCTTATGAAGGTGCCTTCGCAGTCCTGCATGCCGCTGTAGCGCCATAGCAGGTCGCCCGTGGCGTCGCTCAGCTCCTGCCGGATCGCCTCGCGGGTCGCGACAAAGCGCTCCGGCCGTGCCTCGGCCAAGCCGAAGCGCGAGGCCAGCATCAGGCTGGCGTCCAACCGGTCGCTGCCGGGGTGCATGAGGTACGCCTGGCGGGCGTCGTCCCAGCAGTGGCAATCGATCCATTCCAGGATCCGATCGCGCTCGCGTTGCCAACGCGGCAGGCGCGCGGTGGTGAGGTGGCCCTTCTCGGCCAGCTCGCAGGCGCGGCGCAGCGCCATCCAGCATTCCACCTTGGACATGGTGTAGTGCTGCAGGTCCTCCAGCTCCCAGAACCCGTTGTCCTTGCGCATCCAACTGTCCGCGCACTCGTCGGCAAGTTCGAACAACAGGCGGGCGGTGTTGGGATCGAGGATGTGCCCGGCTTCGATCATGCGGCTGGCCATTTCCAGTATGTCGCCGTAAGCGCAGGTCTGCAGCTGGTCGGTCGCGGTGTTCCCGACCCGCACCGGCTGGCTGTTGCGGTAGCCCGGCACGTCGACGCAGCGCTCTTCCTCTACCCGTTCGCCGCGCAGGGTGTAGCAGGGCGCAACGCCGGGCCGGTGTTTGCCGATGGTGGTCATAAGCCAGCTGAAGCCGGCCTTGGCGTCGGGCAGGGCGCCCACCCGCAGGAAGGTCTTGATGACGTACGCGGCATCGCGTACCCAGGCGTAGCGGTAGTCCCAGTTCTTGTCCCCGCCGATGCGCTCCGGCAGCGATGCGCTGACCGCTGCGGCAATTGCGCCGGTGGGGGCGAACCAGAGGAACTTGAGGGCCAGTGCCGAGCAGATCACCTCGCTGCGGCGGGTGGCGCCGCAGTCCAGGTCGTCCACCCACTGCTGCCACTCGCGATGCGAGCGGTCGATGCGGGTGTCGATGTCGATCAAAGGCGGAACAGGCAGCACTTCATCCTGGGAGGCAAGCAACGCGACCAGCTCACGGTCGCCGGCCTGCACGCGCAGCGTGCCGCGCACCTCGCGGTCGTCGCATACGGCGATGCGGGTGCGTTCCGGGTAGCGCAGCATCGTCATCACCGGCCCGACATGGTGCACGCAGCCATTGGGGGTGTCGCTCATCCACGGTGAGCAGGTGCCCGCGCGGGTGCCCGGCTGGTAAAGCAGGTCAAACACCACCTCACCCTCCAGTCCCTCCACCCGTCGCGCGAGCTCGGACCACGGCAGGCGCCCAGCCGGACCGCTGTTCAACGACTCAGTGATGCGGGCGCGTCCAGCCGCCGTTATTACTTCGGTCTCCAGTACGTTGCTGTCCTGCAGGTAGCGGCGCCTGATCGACGTCACATGGTTTGCCTGCAGCACGAAGCGTCCGCCATGCGGGGCGTCCAGCAACCGGTCGAACAACGGCGGTGCGTCCATGCACGGCGCGCACCACCAGTCGATGCTGCCGTCCGGTGCGATCAACGCGCTGGAGCGACCATCGCCGATGGCCGCATAGGAATGGATGGGCGCGTACCCTTCGGCATCGCGCCCGGAAGAGATCTGTTCAGCGGGCACAGGCATCAACACGCCCTATAGGGTGACCGCGCCGCCGGAAATCGTCAGCAGCGCACCCGAGGTGTAACTGGCGCCGTCGGCGGCAAGCATCACATAAGCCGAGGCGAGCTCGGCGGGCTGGCCCGGGCGGCCAAACGGGGTCTGGCTGCCGAATTGTGCGACTTCCTCGGCCGCCATGCCGGCGGGGATGAACGGGGTCCAGATCGGACCCGGCAGGACGGCGTTCACGCGGATGCCCTTCTCGGCCAGCAGGCCGGCCAGGCCGATGGTGAGATTGGCCAGCGCGCCCTTGGTGGCGGAGTAGGGCAGGATGTTCGGCGTGGGCTTCTTCGAATTCACCGACGCGGTGTTGATCACCGAACCGCCGTCCTCCAGGTGCGGCACGCTCAGTCGGGTGAGGTTGAACACCGCGTGGACATTGGTTTCGAAGGTCTTGCGCCAGTCATCCAGGGTGATGTCATCGAACGACTCGTAGTAGCGCTGGTAGGCGGCGTTGTTGACCAGGATGTCGAGGCCGCCGAGTTCGGCGACCACCTTTTCGATCAGCGCCTTCGCCTGCGCGTCGTCGCTGATGTCGCAGGGGACGAGCACGGCCTTCTGGCCCGCCTTCTCGATCAGTGCACCGATGGAGGCCGCGTCCTTCTCTTCGCCCTTCAGGAAAGCGATGGCGACGTCCGCACCTTCGCGGGCGTAGGCGATGGCCACTGCTGCGCCGATGCCACTGTCGCCGCCGGTAATCAGTGCCTTCTTGCCCTTGAGCAGGCCGTGGCCTTCGTAGCTGTCTTCGCCGTGATCCGGGCGCGGATCCATTTTGTCGGTCTTGCCGGGGAAGGTCTGCTGTTGGGTCTTGAACGGCGGCTTGGGGTAATTGGGCACGGCCATCGGCGGGAACTCCGTTGCATCAGGGAGGTTCCACTGTGCCGAAGCATTGGTAAAGGTCGCGGCCCCGCCGTGTGCTCGTCATGTGCAGAGGGGGACGGGAGTAGGCAGGAGGTTGGGCGCGGGCCACGGATCACGGCGCATCGACACCGGCCCGCAGTGAAGCACGCAATCATCGGTAGGGTCGGTTCCCAAACGACCGCCGATAGCGGTGCAACGTTCTGTAACGCATGACCTTCGTCAAAGAGAGCGCATTCCCCGCCGATGTTCATGCCACAACAGAACGCGGATCAGGTGTCGGTGGTCGATTGGGATGCGACCCTACCGCAGGATGCACACCCACCACACGAAGCCGAAGCCGCGCGCATCGTTCCACTCGCATAGCTTCCCCTGCTGGCGCATGGCTCAGAGCGCGTCCAGGAACGTGCGCACGGCGGGGCCGAAGCGCTCGAAATCGACCAGGAAGGCGTCGTGGCCCTGCGGCGAGTCCAGCCCGATGAACTGTGCGTCGGCACCGCCGGCACGCAGGCCGTCGGCGATCTGCTGTTGCTGCTGTACCGGGAACAGGATGTCGGTGTTGGCGCCTATGGCGAGTGCTTTCTCCACCTTGATGGTGGCGAGCCCGGCCATCACGTCGCCGTCGGCGTATTCGGCCAGGTCGAACCAGTCCATCGAGCGGCTGAGGTACAGATAGCAGTTGGGATCGAAGAAGCGTACGAAGCGACGCGCATGGCCTTCAAGGTAGCTTTCCACCTGGAACTCCAGCCCGAACGGATCGTCGTCGGTCTGGTCCGAATCCAGTCGCACGCGGCCAAAGCGGCCGTCCCATTCCAGCGCGGAGCGGTAGGTGATGACGCCCAGCTTGCGCGCCATGCGCATCCCCGATTCCGGGTAATGCTCGTCGCTGTAGCGGCCGCCGTTCCACTGCGGGTCCAGCCGGATCGCTTCGCGCTGCAGCGAGCGGATCGCGATGGAGAACGGCAACGCCTGCGCGCTGCCGGAGATGTTGACGTGGCTGCGGGCGATGCCCGGGTGCAGCAGCAATACCGCCAGCGCGGTCATGCCGCCCATGGAATTGCCGATCACGCAGGCCAGCCGGGTAATGCCCAATGCACGCACCACGTCCACAGCGGCGCGTGCGCCGTCTTCGATGGAGAGTTCCGGGAACTGCAGGCGGTACAGCTCGCCGGTGGCCGGGTTGACCGTGGCCGGCCCGGTGGAGCCCTTGCAGCTGCCCAACGAGTTCACGCACACCACGAACCAGCGGTCGGTGTCGATCGCCTTGCCCGGGCCGAGCATGCCTTCCCACCAGCCCGGTGCCGGGTTGGCATCATTGGCCGCCGCATGCGCGTCGGGCGAGAGGCCGGTGACGATAAGGACGGCATTGCTGGCATCGGCGTTGAGCGTGCCCCAGGTTTCGAAGGCCACGTGCCCGCCGAGCAGTTCCCCGCCGCGCTTGAACGCGAACGGCGAGGGCAGGGCGTGGTAACGGGTGCCGGGCGGGATGAATTCGGTCATGCGGGCATTCTACCCGGGGTGGGTGGGGGTGCCGTGCGGGCGGTTGGAATGGTGTGTGCAGGCGCGTAGCGACACGCCATGCGTGTCCCAAGGGGTATCCGGCACCACGTGGGACACGCATGGCGTGTCTCTACAGGGTTATCTCGACCCTGCCGTCATGCGGCAGCTTCACTCGCACTACCGGCGAATCGATATCTCCCTCCTGCCGGTTCGCCTGGCCGCTGGCGGAGATCCGGGCGAACACTTCGACCTCCTCCAGCCACGACAGTTTCGCCGTCGGCATCGGGCTGTCGCCGTCGCCCAGGGTGACCTGCAGCGGCAGGTCGGCCAGCCGGTGCTTCTGCACCGCTACCGGCATCGGTGGGCCGTTGGGCATGCGGGCGATGACGAATACGGTGGCGTCCGCCGGCAACGTGGCCTTGTCGATGCCTTTGCCCAGCGTCACCGAGATGTTCAATGCCTTGGCGCGGGGTTCGGCCGGCACCGGGGCAGGCGAGTCTCCCGCCTTGCTCCGCGCAACCGCAATCTGCTCCCGAAGCGCGTTCGCCGCAGCCGGTTCCAGGCGCGGCAGCAACGCTTCCCACGTCGCCGCCGCTTCCGCATCCTGCCCACGCTGGCGCTGCGCGATGCCGATCAACCAACCGGCGCGCTCGCTGCTCGGATCGACCTGCTGGGCATGGCGCAGCCATTGCAGGGCCACATCGTCGAAACGTTTCGACGGGTCAGCCTGGGCGCGCGCCTGCGCGGCTTCCACCAGCAATGGCACTTCATCCGGCGCCAGGCCCACCGCACGCGCGAACGCCTGGTTGGCCTTTTCCGTGTTGCCCAGCGCCAGTTCCGAGCGACCCAGCAGGGCCCAGCCATCGGCACGCTGCGGTTCGCGCGCCAACGCGGCTTCCAGCTCGCGCACGCCCTGTTCCAGCGATGCGGGGCCCGGTTCGGCCACGGCATCCATCGCCTTCGGCGTGCCCACCAGCATGTACAGCGCCACCCCGGCCACGCCGAGGGCGATCACCGCGGCCAGGAACGGTCCACGCCGACCACTGCGGCGCAACGGCCACAGCACCACCATGGCCACCACTGCGGCGCACAGCCCGGCAATCACCTGCATCCACGCGCTCACCAGCGTTCCTCGCTGTCGCCCATCGGTTGTACCTGGCGGCTGCGACGCCGCACCACCCAGAACAGCACGCCGGCACCGGCCAGCACCAGCACGAGTGGCCCGAACCACAGCACGCTGTTGCGGGTGTCCATCAACGGGCGGTACAGCACGAACTCGCCGTAGCGATCCACCAGGAACTGCTTGATCTCTGCGTCGCTCCGGCCCTGCTGCATCAGCGTCAGCACTTCACGACGCAGGTCGTGCGCGATCTGCGCGTTGGAGTCGGCCAGCGACTGGTTCTGGCACTGCACGCAGCGCAGCTCGGCGGCCAGCGCATGGAAGCGCGCTTCCTCCGCGGCATCGCGGTATTGCAGCGGGGTCGGGTCGGACACGGCCTGCGCCAGCGCCAACAGCGGCGCCATCAAGAAAAATGCGACAACCCACACCGGTAGCGCACGACCGCTGGTCGTGCGGCACGCAGCGTCGGAATCACTCCGCAGGCGGCGGCGTAGTACGCGGCTGAGCATGCGCTCGCTCCAGTTTGTCCAGTTCCGGCAACAACTGCGTATCGATCACGCGCTGGCTCAGCGCGCCGCTGTACTTCCAGCGCACCACGCCGCTGGCATCGACCAGGAAAGTCTCCGGCGCGGCGGTCACGCCCCAGTCGATCGCAGTGCGGCCTTCGATGTCGGTCAGCACCAGCACGAACGGGTTGCCCAGCTGTTCCAGCCAGCGCAGCGCGTCGGCCGGTTCGTCCTTCCAGTTGTAGCCGATCACGCGCACGCGTTTGGTTTCGGCGAAGCGGGTCAGGATCGGGTGTTCTTCCCGGCAGGCCGCGCACCAGCTGCCCCACACGTTGAGCACGTACGGCGCGCCGCGCAGTTCGTTGCTGCTGACCTTGATGTCGGGATCGTGCAGTACCGGCAGATCGAAGGCAGGGGCCGGCTTTCCGATCAACGCCGAAGGCAGGATGTCGCGGTCCGGCGCGCCGGACTTCATCACCCCGTACACCATCAACCCGAGCAGCCCGAAGAAGAACAGCACGCCGATGACTATGGCCACGGGCGGCAGCGGGCGGGAGGCGGGGCGGGGATCGGACACGGAACTACTCCTGGAAACGACGGAAGCGGCGGTCGGCGGCGGTGACGAAGCCACCCAGTGCCATCAGCAGGGCACCGAACCAGACCCAGCGCACGAACGGTTTGACATGGACGCGGACGGCCCAGGCATTGTTGCCCAGTGGCTCGCCCAGCGCTACGTAGACGTCGCCGCGCACACGTGCATGGATGCCGGCCTCGGTCATCACCTGGCCGCCGCTGGCATACGCGCGCTTTTCCGGATGCAACAGCGCCAGCTCGCGGCCGCCGTGCAGTACGCGCACATGGCCACGGTCGGCGACGTAGTTGGGGCCCTGCTGGTGGTCCACGCCCTCGAAGCGCAGGGTGTAGCCACTCACTTCCAGGGTCTGGCCGGGCGCCAGCGCGACTTCGCGCTGCACGTTCAATGCTTCCACCAGCAACGCGCCGACCAGGAACACCGCCACGCCGCTGTGCGCGAGCAGCATGCCGACCATTTCCGCATTGAAGCGGCCATTGCCGCGCAGGCGCGTCCACACAAAGCGTGCAGTGCCGAATGCAACCCAGGCCGCCGCCGCAACACCTGCAGCGGCTTTCAGCTTGCCCTGCGGGGCCATGAACCAGGCCAGCACGCCGAGCAGCAGGGCAAACACGGCCCACGGCGCGAGCAGCGCCAGTCGTTTCGAGGCCTGGTCGCGCTGCCAGCTGACCAGCGGCCCGAACGGCAGCAGCGCCACCAGCGGCGCCATCAATACGATGAACAGCGTGCCGAAGTAGGGCGGTCCCACCGAAACCTTGCCCAGTCCCAGCGCGTCGGCCAGCAGCGGGTACAGGGTGCCCAGCAGCACCATCGCGCAGGCGCCGGCCAGCAGCAGGTTGTTGGCCAGCAGCAGGGTTTCGCGCGAGGTGGGCATGAAGCCGCTGCGCGGATCGTCGCTGCCCAGTGCACCGGCGCGCAACGCGTACAGCAGCAGCGCCGCGCCGACCACCAGGGCAAGGAACACCAGGATGAAAGCACCGCGCGAGGGATCGGCCGCGAACGAATGCACGCTGGTCAGCACGCCCGAGCGCACCAGGAACGCGCCGAGAAGCGACAGCGCGAACGCGGCGATGGCCAGCAGCAGGGTCCAGCTGGCGAAGCTGCCGCGCTTTTCGGTGACCGCCTGCGAATGGATCAATGCCGCACCGGCCAGCCACGGCATGAAGCTCGCGTTCTCAACCGGGTCCCAGAACCACCAGCCGCCCCAGCCCAGTTCGTAATACGCCCACCAGCTGCCCAGTGCGATGCCGAGGGTGAGAAAGCCCCAGGCCACGTTTGTCCACGGCCGGGTCCAGCGCAGCCAGCGTGCATCCACGCGGCCGTCGAGCAGCGCGGCGATGGCGAACGCGAACGGCACCGCAAAGCCCACGTAACCCACGTACAGCATTGGCGGGTGGATGATCAGCCCGGGGTCCTGCAGCAGCGGGTTGAGGTCACGCCCTTCCAGCGGTGCCGGCAGCAGGCGCGCGAACGGGTTGGAGGTGAAGAACAGGAACGCGATGAAGCCCAGGCTGATGACGCCCATCACCCCTAGCACGCGCGCGCGCACGGTGTCGGGCAGGCGCTTGGACCACAGCGCGACCGCGCCGCCCCACAGCGCCAACACCAGCACCCACAGCAGCAGCGAGCCTTCGTGCGCGCCCCACACCGCCGAATAGCGATAGGCCAGCGGCAGCAGGCTGTTGGAATTCTCGGCCACGTAGGCCACCGAGAAGTCCTGCTGCACGAAGGCGACGGTGAGCAGCACGAACGCGCCGGCGATCAGCACCAGCTGGGCGAAGGCGGCCGGGCGGGCCACCGCCATCCACGCCGCCTGCCCGCGCTGCGCGCCCCACAGCGGCAGTACCGCCTGCAGCAGGGCGGCCAGCAGTGCGCACAGCAGCAATACCTGCCCCAGTTCCGGCAGCACTCAGCGGGTCTCCACGGCGGGCATCGGTACGTCGTGCTTGGTGTGCGCCTTGCCCATCTTGTCGGCCACTTCCTTGGGAATGTAGTTCTCGTCGTGCTTGGCCAGCACTTCGTCAGCGACGAACACGCCGTCCTGCAGGCGACCCAAGGCCACCACGGCAGAATCTTCGCGGAACATGTCCGGCAGGATCCGCGAGGTGCTCACCGGCAGGGTGGCGTCGCCGTCGGTGACCACGAAGTGCGCGTCCAACGAGCCTTCCGCGCGCTGGAACGATCCCTTGACCACCATGCCGCCAAGGCGGAAGTTGGACTGCGTACCATGCTCGCCGCGCAGCACTTCCGAGGGCGTGTACAGGTAGGCGATGTTGCGCTGGAGCGCGAAGGCCACCAGCGTGGTAGCCAGCCCGGAGGCGAGCAGCACCAGCAGCACCCACACCAGCCGGCGCCGTTGCACGGGGGTCATCGGCTCAGCTCCGTGCCCAACGGGGCGGTCGTACCGCGACTGTCGCGCGCCTGCTGCCGCTGCTGGCGTTGCAGGGCCTGCTTGCGCGCCGCGTGCAGGCGCAGCCGCGAACCCAGCAGGTCGGCGGCCAGGACCAGCACGAACACCGCATAGGCGGCGATCAGGAAGGGCACATGGGTCATCGGGACGGCTCCTGCAGTGCGGTGCCTTCGGCAGTGCCGAGGCGTTCGGCCACCCAGGCCTTGCCGGCCTCGCGTGCGAGGTTGTCGGCGCGGGCCTTGCCCAGCAGCGAGCCGACGAACCACAGTTTGGTAGCCACCACCATCCACCACAGGGGCGCGATCAGTTCCGAGCGCACCGCGTTGTCGCCGAACACGTTGATCGACTGGCGCTGGTGCAGGCCGCCCCACCAGTCCACCGAGTAGCGGATGATCGGCAGCAGGCCCACGCCGACGATGGCCAGCAGGCCGGCCGCGCGCGCGGCGCTGCGGCGGTCTTCAATGGCGTGGTACAGGCCGATCACGCCCAGGTACAGGAACAGCAGGATCAGCTCGCTGGTCATGCGCGGGTCCCAGTCCCACCAGGTGCCCCAGGTGCCCTTGCCCCAGATGCTGCCGGTGAGCAGGGTGATCAGGGTGAACCCGGCGCCCATCGGCGCGCACGCCATCGCCAGGATCTCGCAGATCTTGATCCGCCAGACCAGTGCGATGGCCGAATACAGCGCCATCAGCGCGAACACGAACAGGCTCATCCACGCGCTGGGCACATGGATGTAGATGATGCGGAAGGCGTCGTTCTGGTTCTGCTCGGCCGGTACCACCCACAGCCCCTGCCACATGCCGATCAGCAGCACCGGGATCGCAGCGAGGTAGAACACCCGCGACCAGCGCGAGGCGAAGCGGTCGAAGGTGGGCGGCGAACCGAGTTGATGGAACCAGCGAACGAGGGCATTCATGCGGCGATGGCTATCCAGCGGAGGGCTATGAACCGGCAAACACAACTCAACTCAACGAAATCCGTATCGCAGCGGCGGTGGCCAACGGGGCCAGCACCAGCGCGACCACCAGCCCGGCGCCGAGCAGCAGCAGCGCGCCGACCGGATCCTGTCCGCGCGCGGCGGCGGCCACGCTGCCTGCACCAAACACCAGCACCGGTACGAACAGCGGCAATGCAAGCAGCGCAACGAGAATACCAGAGCGCCGAATGCTCACCGTCAGCCCCGCAACCACGCCGCCGATCAGGCTGAGCAGCGGCGTGCCGAGCAGCAACGATGCCAGCAGTATCGGCAATTGGTCATGTGGCAGATGCAGCATTTCGGCAAGAAGCGGGCTCACCACGATCATCGGCAGGGCGGTGGTGGCCCAGTGCACCAGCACCCGTACCAGCACCAGCCAGGCCAGCGGCACCGGCGCCAGCAGCCACTGTTCGAGCGAGCCGTCTTCGGCATCGCTGCGGAACAGGCTGTCCAGCGCGAGCTGCCCGGCCAGCAGCACGGCCAGCCACAGCACGGCGGCGGCCACCTTGGCCATCAGCGGCGGGTCGCGGCCCAGCGCGAGTGCGAACAGCACCACCACCAGCAGCGCGAACAGCAATGGCTGCAGCGCATCGCCACGGCGCCGCCACAGCAGGCGCAGGTCGCGCACGGCCAAGGCGCGCGCGGTCTGCCACAGGCCCGGCTGGGTACCCGGTGCGATCATGCATTCCCCCGTGGCGCCGGGCTCTGCCCGGCCGTGTCATCGCCCGCAAGCTGCCCGGCCACTCCCAGCTGGAGCAAGCGCGTCCGCACCGGCGGCGCCGCATACGCCCCATGGGTGGTCACCAGCGCCGCCCCACCACCGCGCAGGTGCGCGGAAATCATCCGGTTCACCAGGTTGATCCCATCCAGGTCGAGATTGGCGTACGGCTCGTCCAGCAGCCACAACGGGGCCGGCGACAGCCAGATCCGGGCCAGCGCCAGACGTCGCTTCTGACCCGCCGACAGTTGCCGGACCAAGGTGTTCTCGTACCCGGCCAGGCCCACGATGGCCAGCGCGTTGCCCGGCATCTGCCGCGCGCGGCGGCCATGCAGGCCGCACAGGAAGTTCAGGTTCTCCAGCGTGTCCAGGTCCGGCTTCAGGCCGGGCAGGTGGCTCAGGTAGGCCACGAACCGGGCCCGCTCGGCACGCCCGGCCGGGCGCCCGTCGATCTGGATCTGCCCGCTGCCGGGCCGCAGCAGCCCGGCCAGCACCCGCAGCAGGGTGGTCTTGCCGGCGCCGTTGTCGCCCTGCACCAGCAGCGCCTCGCCCGCATCGACCTGCAGGTCGAGCGGTCCGAACACCGGTTCATCGTTGCGGCTGAAGGCGAGGCCGGAGGCAACCAGCAACGGCGGGGTATTCGGGGAATTGAGCATGCCCGCCAGTGTACGGTTTAGACTGTCCGAATGACCATCCAGACCAAGCTGCCCAAGGTGGGCACCACCATTTTCACCGTGATGTCCCAGCTGGCCGCCGAGCACGGCGCCGTGAACCTGGGCCAGGGCTTCCCGGACTTTTCCGCGCCGCAGCGGCTCATCGATGAAACCATCAAGGCCATGCAGGGCGGGCTGAACCAGTATCCGCCGATGACCGGGGTGGCCCCACTGCGCCAGGCCATCGCGCAGAAGTCGCTGGACCTGTACGGCGCGCAGGTCGATCCGGACACCGAAATCACCGTCACCAGCGGCGCCACCGAAGCGATCTTCAACGCCATCCACGCCGTGGTGCGCCCGGGCGAGGAAGTGATCGTGCTGGACCCGGCCTACGACTGCTACGAGCCGGCCATCGACCTGGCCGGCGCGCGTGCCGTGCACGTGCCGCTGGACCCGCAGAGCTTCCGCGTCGACTGGGACCGCGTGCGCGCGGCGATCACCCCGAAGACCCGCCTGCTGATGGTCAACACCCCGCACAACCCGTCCGGCGCGATGCTCGACGCCGACGACATGCAGGCCATCATCGACCTGCTGCGCGGCACCGGCATCTACCTGATCTCCGATGAAGTGTACGAACACATCATCTACGACGGCCGCCGCCACGAGTCGGCGCTGCGCTACCCGGAACTGCGCGAGCGCACCTTCGTCATCTCCAGCTTCGGCAAGACCTACCACTGCACCGGCTGGAAGATCGGCTACGCGGTGGCGCCGCCGGCGCTGAGCGCCGAGTTCCGCAAGGTGCACCAGTACAACACCTTCACCAGCTTCGGCCCGGCCCAGTACGGGTTCGCCGCAATGATCCGCGACGAACCGGAACACCATCTCGAGCTGGGCGCGTTCTACCAGGCCAAGCGCGACCGCTTCCGCGAGCAGCTGCTGGGCACCCGGCTGAAACCGTTGCCGGTGCCGGGCGGATACTTCCAGCTGGTCGATTATTCGGACGTCAGCGACCTGCCGGACCATGAGTTCGTGAAGTGGCTGACCATCGAAAAGGGCGTGGCCGCGATTCCGCTGTCGCCGTTCTATGAAACGCCGCCGCAGGGCCAGCGCATCGTGCGACTGTGCTTTGCCAAGAACGATGCCACCATGGACGCGGCGATCGAACGCCTGAAGGTGCTCTGATGACCGCCGAGCTCCGCCCCGACCTGCGCATCACCCTGGTCCAGGGCAACACGCGCTGGCACGACCCGGAAGGCAACCGCGAACACTACGCCGCGTTGCTGGCGCCGCTGGCAGGCCAAACCGATGTGGTGATCCTGCCGGAGACCTTCACCAGTGGGTTCTCCAACGACGCCATCTTCCGTGCCGAAGGCATGGACGGCCCCACCGTGGCCTGGATCCGAGAGCAGGCCGCGCGGCTGGGCGCCGCAGTGACCGGCAGCGTGCAGCTGCGGGTAGGCGAGGGCGTGTACAACCGCCTGCTGTGGGCGACCCCGGACGGCGAACTGCAGTACTACGACAAGCGCCACCTGTTCCGCTACGGCGACGAGCACCTGCGCTACGCCGCCGGCAGCGAACGCCTAACCGTGGAATGGAAAGGCTGGCGGATCAATCCGCTGGTCTGCTACGACCTGCGCTTCCCGGTGTTCTGCCGCAATCGCTACAACGTCGAACGCGCCGACGACCTGGACTTCGACCTGCAGATCTTCGTGGCCAACTGGCCCTCGGCGCGTGCGTATCCGTGGCGCACGCTGCTGCGTGCGCGCGCCATCGAAAACCTGTGCTACGTCGCAGCGGTGAACCGCGTGGGCGTGGACGGCAACGAGCTGCACTACGACGGCGACAGCGCGGTGATCGACTTCCTGGGCCAGCCGCAGCTCGAAGTGCGCAGCACCGAGCAGGTGGTGACCACTACGGTGTCTGCTGCAGCACTGGCCGCGCACCGCGCACGCTTCCCGGCGATGCTGGATGCCGATGCGTTCACCCTGGGTGGTCCCAACCTGCAGGGCTGACTTCACCCGGTCTTAATAGGACCGGGCGCAACCTGCGGCCAATTCCACTGCGCCGGTGCACGGCCAGTGGAATTTGAATTCAACGGGGGTCGAATTCACGTTGGGGACCTCCCATGAAGACCTGCGCAGCGGCCATTCCGTCGGCGTTTGAGAACCTGTACACCGCAGTGGTTATTTCCTGCAGGGTGGAGCAGGAGAACGCCCGATGAGCATCTCAATTTCCCGCCGTAGATTATTGCTGGGGCTTGCTGCCGCAGGCGGCCTGGGCGCCTTGGGCGCAGGCGCGTATTACCTCAATCGTGCATCGTTGGCGCGCTGGGCGGTGGACGGTCGCGAGTTGAAGGGTGCGCTGCAGGGCGGAAAGCCCAAGGTGGTGTTTGCGATCCTGGCCGATGGGCTGGGAACGATGAAAACCACTGGCGAAGAACCGGGCCACGACGCCGCCGATCCAGCCGACCGACAGCTCTGGCATCCATGGCATGAAGAAGTCGGCAAGGAAAGCTACGGTTTTCCGGGGCTGGACGTTGAGAACCCATTGCTGGCGATGGTAAGCAGCGAACTGGAGGCCTATCGTTCGCGTTCGCTGTACATCCGCAGTGCTGCGCTGAGCGCGAACTTCATCGCGCATAACGGGTGGACCAGCATTCTGCGCGATGGCCAGATGAAACACGCCAGCATCGACCACATCATCGGGCAGGGCCTTCCGAACTATACGGCCACGCAGAAGGCGGTGTTCTGTGGCCATATCACGCATAACCCCAATTTTCGGGTCTCCTACTCCGGTGGAGGCACGTCGATCAGGGACATGCAGAGTAATCCGCACCGGCTGTTCGCGAGCTTGTTCCCAGACCAGGCCGGCCGAAGCAGAAGCGGTGGAAAGCACGTGTTCGACCCGGCGCTGGCCGATCTGCGCGAACTGAGGGAAGGCATGTCTCCACGCGAGCGGCAGAAGCTGGAGTCGCATCTGGATGCCATCGAGCAGGTGCAGAACGATCTGGACAGCGGCCCGGTGGAGCCGGGTCCCGGCTGCGATCCCACACTGCCCGAGTTCGATGAGGCGTGGCTCCCGGATTACAGCCGAAGGGCCGACGTGCTGGCTGCCACGTCAAGCGTACTGGCGACGGCATTGGCCTGCGGTGCGACGCGGGTGGCGACCTTCCAGATCGGTGCCAGTTCGGAAAACCAGGCAATCTACTTCGACCCTTACGGCGACGGCACCGGACCGAAGTTCACCGACAACGCGCATGAGGCTGCGCATCTGAATCGCGGCAGCGGTCCGGTGGAAAAGCGAATCCTGTGGCAGCAGTCGCGGATCTGGTATGTGAATCGTCTGAAGGCGCTGCTGGACGATCTGGCGCGCCACCAGGATCCGGACGTTCCGGAAGATTCGCTGCTTGACCATACCCTGGTAGTGGTCACCAGTGAGTTGGCCGACGGCCGGCCCGAGACGAGTCATGACCTGCCGATGGTGATGATCGGTGGCACCAAGTCGCATGGCTTGAACGTAGGCAACAGCAACACCGGTCGCTTCCTGCATGCCGGGGATCAAGGCGACAGAGAGGACTATATGGGCAAGAAGGTCAGTATCGAGCGGATATGGGCGACGGTGGCGCAGTCGATGGGCGTGCAGTGCGATTACGGGCTCAACACGCCGATCAGTGGGATTTTCAGAGGCATCGGCTGAGTGCTGTGACAGGCTGCGGGTGCGGGTGCGGGTGCGGGTGCGGCTTGCAGCATGAATTCAACGGGGGTCGAATTCACACATTGGGGACCTCCGATGAAAGCCGGGATCGCGGTGGTTGCGCTGATGATGGCGCTTGCATTGGGTGGATGCCGCCGGGAGGAAGACGGGTCCGGTTCCGTCAGGATGGCCTGCGATGACCCTCAGTGGGCGGCCGACAGCGGCTACGCGATCGGGGACACGGTGCAGAACCTGGGCCAGCGGTACCAATGTTTCAAGGCGGCTGGCTGGTGCAACCAGGCTGCCTACGAACCCAATGGGGTGAGTGGCGGCCCCTGGGAGGAAACCTGGGAACATTTGGGCGCCTGCATGGGCCCCGATCCCGATCCTGACCCGCAGGGAAACCGCATCACCCTCGAACTGCCGTCGAACATCGAATACGGCAGCGGCGAGGCCACCGGTGAGATCACCGGCAAGCTCCAGTGCGGCGAGGACGTCCACCCGATCCAGGGCAGCTGGGGCCGGACCGTCGCCATCGAGGAGCTGAAGCAGTGCAACTACGTGCTGATCCTCGACAGCAACAGCACCGGCGCGTCGATGGATACCGGCCGCATCCTCCGCATCACCGAGCCGTCCGGCCAGAACGTCATCTTCAAACCGCGCTTCCGCCGGCTGCCCGACGTGACCCGCCTCAAAGGACTACCGGGGATCAAGGTCGAACTGTTCGCCTCGGGCCTGGATCAGCCGCGGCAGATGGCGCTCAACGACGCGGGCACCGTGGTGTACGTCGGCAGCAGTGCCATTCCGCACTGGGCGGACGTGCCGGTGGGCGAGGGCAGTACCGCCAATCGTCGCGCCCAGGTGCTGTACGCGCTGGAATTGAACGCACAGAAGACCGGGACCTCGGCCACCTACGTGATCGGTACCGGACTGGAGGAGCCGCACGGCGTCGCCTATCGCAACGGCACGCTGTACTACGCGACCAGCGGCAGCCTGCGGCGCATCGACGACATCGACAGCAAGTACCGCACGGGTGCGCTGATCGGCACCGAGGTCTGGAAATTCCCTGCCGACGACACCGCCTTCCCGATGCCGGACGTACCGCCGTGGCGGTGGTACCACCAGAAGCACTCGCTGCACTTCAACACCTTCGACCCCACCGACGAGTGGATCTACACGGACGTGGGCATTCCGTGCAACGTGTGCATCACCACCAAGGACACGCGCTACGGCACCATCCTGCGCGTCAACCCGGCCACCGGCGCGTCCGAAGTGCTGGCGCGCGGCATACGCAACGCGGTCGGCATGGACTGGCAGCCGGCCACCGGCACGGTCTGGTCGGGCGACAACAACCGCGACGGCTACGACAATCCCGATGAGTTGAACGTGTTCAACATGATGCGCGCGCCGCGGCACTACGGGGCACCCTACGTCTTCGGCCGCGACACCGTCGGCATCACCGACTCGGAGTGGGAGCGCCGCGAGGAGCTGGATGCGCTGCGGATTCCACAGGGCGCCATCCTCAGCGACAAGGCGCCTTCGGACATCAATACGCTGCACTTCTCGCCGCCCGCCTTCGATTTCGGCAGCAACTTCGCGCCGCTGGGTATCCGCTTCTGGAAGACCTACGCGCCGCAGCGCGGACGCCAGTACCTGCTGGCCGCCGTGCACAGCAAGGGCAGCGACGAGCGCCCGGGCATGAACATCACGGTGTTCACGCTGGAGGGCGACACCGTGGAAGCGTCCATTCCGCTGGTGCAGGGCTGGCGTGGCACCGGCCCGACCACGCCCTCGGGCTGCATGCAGGAGAACGGCTGTATCGGCAGCCCGGTGGAGTTCCTGCCGATGCCGGACGGCTCACTGCTGGTCAGCGACGACATCTCGGGCAACATCTATCGGCTCACGTATGTCACCGACGGATTGCCGGCCACCACGCTGACGCTGAGGGCGCCGGCCGCGCCTTCGGCGGACGTTGCCGGCCAGCAGGTGGTCGGCTTCCTGACCGGCCCGGACGGGGATCGTCGCGATTTCGGCCTCGCCTGGGGCAAGAGGCTGGTGCTCACCGGCCTGCCACACGGCGACTACAAGGTGGAATGGAAGCCGTTCGACGAGTGGGTGCCCGAACAGCGTGAGATGCAGGCCACGCTCGGCGCAGGGGCGCCGGACGCCGAGGTCGCTGCCGCCTATATCGAACGGCCCGAGGTCAACGTCGAGCTCACCCTGCAGGCCCCGGCCAAGCCGGCCGGCGCGCTGGCCGAGACCTGGCAGGTGCAGCTGCGCAAGGGCAACCAGGGCTGGGTGCCGGTGGACGTGGCCTGGGGTGGGGAGGCCAAGGTGGCGCTGGAGTATGGGGATTACGTGGTGCATTACCCGTATACCGAAACAGCGTATCCCGAGCCGATGCGCGAACGCATCCAGGTGGACTACGACACCGCGCCGATGACCCGCACGACCGCCTACACGGTGGTGGAGGACCTGGGCAAGCAGGTGCTGCTGGACGACCCCAACGGCTGCGTGGGCTGCCACTCCGCCACCAGCTGGAACGACCCGGTCAAGGCGATGCGCTGGGTGGAGAACGTCGATGCGCTGAAAGAGAAGATCATCGGCATGAGCACCAACATGACCGCCAACGGCACCCACTGCGATGGCATCTGCGCGTCTGAAATTTCGGATTACCTGATGAACACGGTGTGGCGCGAATACAGCAATCCCGGTCCGCAGGCCGGTCCGCGCCAGCTGCGCATGCTGGCCCGCACCGAGTATGCGAACGCGGTGCACGACGTGCTGGGGGTGACGGTGGATCCGGAAGACCTGCCCGACAACAAGGCCGACGGCCCGGACTTCATCTACCCGGTCGAGGCCATTGCCAGCACCTTCACCGCCGAGGACGTGCGCAAGTACTACGACACCTCGTTGAAGGTGGGCGGCGCGATCGACGAGGCCGCGCTGGCCACGCGCTTTGGCAGCACGGCGGCCGATTTCGTGGCGAACCTCGGGCGCGAGCTGTTCCGGCGCCCGTTGTCCGCCACCGAGAAAACCCGCTACGAAACCGTGTACGGCGAGCCGGAGGGTGGCGCACGGGGCGTGGCGCTGGCGATGCTGGCCTCGCCGTATTTCCTGTACCGCTCGGAGATGGGCACCAAGGACGCGGACGATGCGCTGTTCACCCTGACCCCGTATGAGCGGGCCACCGCGTTGTCGTTCACGCTGCTGGGCACCACGCCGGATGCGGCGCTGCTGGACAAGGCGGGCAATGGCGAACTGGAAACGGCGCCGCAGGTGCAGGCGGTGATCGACAGCATGTGGCCGACCCGCGATCGGCGCAGCAGCTGACGCGATTCATCTCGTTCTACGCGGGCCTGGCCCCGGGTATTCCGGTATCGCCGCGCCCCGGCCTGGACGCAACGATGATCGCGGCGATGCGCGATGAGTTCCGGATGACCCTGGAAGACAATTTCCGCGAAGGTTCCGGCACCGTGCGCGAGGCGTTCAACCCGGGCTACACGTACCTCAACGAGGCGCTGGCCAGCCACTATGAAATCGGCGGGGTCACCGGCAGCGCGTTGAAAAAGATCCCGCTGACGGCCGAGCAGGCGCATTGGCGCGGTGGCGTGCTCAACGCCGCTCTATTCCCGGTCAAATATGCCAACAACCATTCCACCGCGCTGGTGATGCGCGGCTTCGTGATCCGCAACAGCCTCTTCTGCCAGACCTTTGCATCCAACGCCATTCGTCCCGACCCGGATCCGTACCCGGACCGGCCGATCGGCGAGCGCGAAAAGTGGCATATCAACACCGGCCCAACCGCATCGGAAGGCACCTGCTGGACCTGCCATAAGTTCTTCAACGACACCGGCGCGTCGATGGAGCACTTCGACCAGCTTGCGAAGCTTCGCGATACCGAGCTGGGCATCAATGAGGGCTACACCGACCAGGAGGTGCCCATCGACGCCTCCGGAGAGTTCATCGACACCTCCGGTGGCAACTGGGTGGACCACATCGACGATGTGCGCGGCATTGCCGAGCACGTCGCCGACAACCGGGAGGCGATGATGTGCCTGGCCAGCGGCTTCTATCGCTACGCGATGGGCGCGCGGCCGGACAAGTCCAGCCTGAAGACGGTGTCGAAGGCGCGCGACACGCTGCTGACGGATGGCGACGTGCGCAAGCTGGCGTCTACCTTGCTGACCGCTGAAACGATGAACCGCCGCCTGGACGAGGAGCCCGCCAAATGAGCTAGATTCGCCCTCATCATCCACCGGCATGGGGTCACCGCAATGAAGAAGCGTTTCCTGGTTCTGATCGGGCTGGCCAGCCTGGGCGCGGTTCCGGCCGCCCAGGCGGCCGGCAACATCGACTGCGAACTGCAGTACAACCTGGCCGGGTGGTCGGTGTTCTACAAGACCGCCTCCGGCACCGGCACCATCACCTGCGACAACGGCGCGCGTATTCCGGTCAAGATCACCGTCAAGGGCGGCGGCCTCACCGTGGGCAAGTCGAAGATCACCGACGGCAAGGGCAGATTCAGTGGCGCCTATTCGCTCAACGACCTGATCGGCTCGTACGCGTCGGTGGAGGCGCATGCCGGCGCCGACAAATCCAGCAGCGCGCAGGTCGTCACCAAGGGCGACGTCTCACTGGCCCTGGCCGGCACCGGTAAAGGGTGGGACCTGGGCGTGGCCGGCAGCCGATTCACGATCGAACGCCGATAACGAAAAACGCATGTTCCAAACGAAAAAACCCGATCAATGACCGGGTTTTTTCACTTCACTCAGCCGCCACGCGGACCGCCGCCACGATGGCCACCGCCGCCGGGGCCGCGGTTGCCGCCCGGACGGGCGCCGCCGGGGCGACCGCCCGGACCGCGCGCACCCGGACCACCGGGGCCGCGATT
This sequence comes from Stenotrophomonas aracearum, assembly GCF_031834615.1. Classification (NCBI taxonomy): domain Bacteria; kingdom Pseudomonadati; phylum Pseudomonadota; class Gammaproteobacteria; order Lysobacterales; family Lysobacteraceae; genus Stenotrophomonas; species Stenotrophomonas aracearum. The sequence continues at coordinate 2,726,224 of NZ_CP115543.1, read as the reverse complement.
GCCGCCGGGACCACCCGGGCCACGGTTGCCACCCGGGCCGCCCGGACCGCGGTTGCCCGCAGGACGGCCGCTCGGGCGCGCATTGCCGTAGGGGTTGGCGCCCGGGTTGGCATGGTCGGACGGGAAGCTCGGGGCATTGCCCGGGTGACCGTAGGGATGGCGCTGTGCGCCCTGGCCACCGCGGTTGCCCGCGCCAGCACGGGCCGGACGACCCTGGCCGCCGAAGCCGCCGCGACCTTCGCCGCCACGGCCTTCGCCACCGAAACCGCCGCCGCTGCGCTCACCGTACGCACCACGGCCCTGGCCGCCTGCGCCGCCCGGACCCTTCGGCTTGCCGTACGGACGCCCCTGGCCGCCGGCGCCGGCACCCGGACCGCGCGCGCCCGGGCCACGGGCAGCGCCCGGACCGGCATTGCGGTGGTTGCTCGGGCCAGTGCTCACGCCATCGGGCACGTACCAGCTGCGGAACGCGGCCGGGTTGCCTTCGGGAAGCGCGCGGTTGCCCTTATCGGGACGCTGCTTGAACGGACGCTGCGACTGCTTGGCCGCCGCTTCGCCGGTGACCGTCAGGCCACCCTTGAAACCGCCGCCCTTGCCACCGCGACCGCGGCCGCGCTCTTCGCGCACGTTGTCGAAACGACGCAGCTCGCGGCCTTCATCGGCCTGGTTGTGGCCGTTGACGTAGGCATTGCCACGGCCACCTTCGCGCGAAACGCGCACGGTCGTCTTGGCGGCGCGGCGCTGGCCGATCACCGGCTGCAGGGTCAGCGCCGACGGCGCGCCTTCTTCCAGCTTGAGTTCGGCGCGCAGCTGCTCGACCTGCTTGGCGGTGAGTTCCTGCGACTGACCGCGCAGCAGTTCGCGCGGCAGGGTGATCTTGCCGTAGCGGGTACGCTTCAGGCGGCTGACCTGGCAGCCCTGCGATTCCCACAGGCGGCGCACTTCGCGGTTGCGGCCTTCCTTGACCACCACGCGGAACCAGTCGTGCGAATCGGTGCCGCCAATGCGTTCGATCTCGTCGAACTTGGCCGGGCCGTCTTCCAGCGCCACGCCACGGGCGAGGCGGTCGACGATGTTGTCGGGCACCTTCTCTTCGCCTTCCGGGGCGCGCACGCGCACCACGTATTCGCGTTCGACCTCGTAGGAGGGGTGCATCATCGCGTTGGCCAGCTCACCGTCGGTGGTCGCCAGCAGCAGGCCGGTGGTGTTGATGTCCAGGCGGCCGATCGCGATCCAGCGCGCGCCCTTCAGGGCCGGCAGCGCTTCGAACACGGTCGGGCGACCTTCGGGATCTTCGCGCGTGGTCACTTCGCCTTCGGGCTTGTTGTAGGCCAGCACGCGCGAGGTCTCGGTCAGCGCGGTGGCAACGAAGCCACGGCCGTCCAGGTCGACCTTGTCGCCGCTCTTGATCGACTGGCCGGTCTTGGCCACTTCGCCATTGACCTTGACCAGGCCGTCGGCGATGCGCTGTTCCAGCGCGCGGCGCGAACCGAGGCCGGCCTGGGCCAGCACCTTGTGCAGGCGCTCTTCGAGCTTGGGCTGTTCGGTGGCGGTTTCGCGCTTGAGCGAAAGCTTGTTCAACGACAGCTTGCGGGGGGTGTCACTCATCTACTTGGCTCCGGCCGGCGACGTTTCGTCGGCCTCTGGTTCGGGATCGGCTTCGTCAACAGCCACGGTCGTCGTCGCGACGGCGTTGTCTTCGGTTTCTGGATGGTGCGCCGTGCGGTCTACCGGCACGGAATCGGGCTCGCCATCGCTGGCGGGTGAAGCATGGTCGGCGACTTCCGCAGGTGCGGGCGCGTCGCTATTGTCCTGCGTGTCGTCCTGTTCCGCCAGTCGGGCCGACATCAGGGCGGCACGGGCGGCGGCACGGGCCGCGTTGGGGTCCAGCGGCGGTTCCGGTTCGGAATCGGCGTCGGAAGGTTGGTCGGCGTCCGGCAGCCGGGAAGAGCCCGGCTCTACGTCGGTGTCACCTTCGGCGTCTGGAGTCGCTGCACCTGCGGTGATCCGGCCGGCCGGCTGGCCGTCGGTGTCCAGCGGCAGCTGCGGTTCCAGTTCGCCCAGGTCGCGCAGTTCCGACAACGGCGGCAGTTCGTCCAGGCGCTTGAGCCCGAAGTAATCCAGGAAGCCCTTGGTGGTACCGAACAGGGCCGGCTTGCCGGGTACGTCGCGGTGGCCGATCACGCGGATCCATTCGCGTTCTTCCAGAGCCTGGATGATATTGCTGCTGACCGCCACGCCACGGACCTGTTCGATCTCGCCGCGGGTGATCGGCTGGCGGTAGGCGATCAGCGCCAGGGTTTCCAGGGTGGCGCGGGTGTAGCGGGTCTTGCGCTCGGTCCACAGCCGGGTGATGAAGCCGTGGACCTCGTTGGTGACCTGGAAGCGGAAGCCGGAGGCGACCTCGACCAGCTCCACGCCACGCTCGGCGCAGCCTTCGCGCAGCAGTTCCAGTGCCCGTTCGATGCTGCCCGGCGGCGCCGGTTCCTCTTCCGGGAACAGGCCCTGCAGCTGGGCCAGGGTCAGCGGCTGGCTCGAGGCCAGCAGCGCCCCTTCGACAATACGGTTGATCAGCGGTTGATCCATGCGTGGGTCGGGTGCTCAGTCGGATTCGTTGGCGGCGTCGGCATCGTCGAATTCGCTGTTGAACTGCAGCGGTTCGTTGGTGTTGCCGGCGGCCAGGGATTTGACGTAGATCGGCGCCAGCGGCGCCTCCTGCACGATGTCCAGCAGCTGTTCCTTGGCCAGTTCGAGCAGGGCCAGGAAGGTGACCAGTACCCCCAGCTTGCCTTCTTCGGCGGTGAACAGCGTTTCAAAACGGTAGAACTTGCCGTCTTCCAGACGGCCCAGCACGTCGCCCATGCGCTGGCGCACGCTCAGGGCCTCGCGCTTGATCGCGTGGCCGGTGAACAGCTCGGCGCGCTTGAGCACGTCGTGCAGCGCCAGCAGCATTTCCTTCAGGTCCACCGGCGGCGGCAGCTTGATCGCCGCGCGGTCGGGCACGAAGGCATGCGCCAGGCTGGTGTCGCGGTCCTGGCGGGGCAGGGCGTCGATGTCTTCGGCAGCCTGCTTGAAACGTTCGTACTCCTGCAGCCGGCGCACCAGTTCCGCACGCGGGTCGCCTTCCTCGCCTTCGATGCTCGGCGGGCGCGGCAGCAGCATCCGCGACTTCACCTCGGCCAGGATCGCGGCCATCACCAGATACTCGGCGGCCAGTTCGAAGCGCAGCTCCTGCATGACATTGATGTAGTCCACGTACTGCCGGGTGATTTCGGCGACGGGGATGTCCAGGATGTCCAGGTTCTGCCGGCGGATCAGGTACAGCAGCAGGTCCAGCGGACCTTCAAACGCGTCCAGGATGACTTCCAGCGCATCCGGCGGGATGTACAGGTCCTGCGGGATCTGCAGGACCGGTTGACCATGCACCACGGCCAGCGGCATTTCCTGCTGCTGCGGGGCGGTCGGCCGGGTTTGCGGGTTCGCGTCGAGCGCGAGTTCGGAAGTCATCAAGATTGACGTCGGTATTGCAACGGACCAGTTTGCTGCGCCGGACCCGGCCGCAAGCCATGACACGCCTGTGCCGGCGTGGTTCCACATTTCAAACAGCAGCAGGACGCGCTGCGAACGTGCAGCGGCAGAACTACAGGAGGTCGTCTACGTGTGCTGGTGTGGGGCAGGGGGCCCGGTACCGACCGGGTTGCTGCGTCCAGCCACGTGCAATGTGGACAAGAGTACGGCTTCACAACGGCAGTGTCCAGCGAGGCGGGCTAGAATCGCGGGGTTTGTTTAGCTGAACCCTGGAGTTGCCCGTGTGGTATGTGATTGAAGGCTATGACGGCACCGATGTGCTGCCCGCCCGGCTGGCGGCCCGCCCGGCCCACCTGGCCCGCCTGGAAGCCCTGCGCGACGAGGGCCGGCTGCTGCTGGCCGGCCCGTGCCCGGCCATCGACAGCGAAGACCCGGGTCCGGCCGGCTTCAGCGGCAGCGTGGTGATTGCCGCGTTCGATTCGCTGGAACAGGCGCAGGCCTGGGGCGCCGAAGATCCCTACGTGGAGGCCGGCGTGTACACCCGGGTGCAGGTGCGCCCGTTCCGTAAGGTGCTGCCGTGAACCGGGTCGAGCGCATCCGCGCGGCCCTGCAGGCCGCGCTGGACCCGGTGCTGCTGGAGGTGGAAGACGACAGCCACCGCCATGCCGGCCATGAAGGCGCGCGCGACGGGCGCGGGCATTTCAACGTGCGCGTGGTCAGCGCCGCGTTCAAGGGCAAGCTGCCGCTTGCGCGCCACCGCATGGTCTATGCGGCCGTGGGCACGATGATGGAGACCGATATCCACGCGCTGTCCATCGACGCCCAGACCCCGCCAGAACAGGGCTGAAACCCTTGTCCTGCCTTGTCCCGGCAAGTCCCGGGGCGACCTCTTCAAGACATCTCGAGGTTACCGCCGTGAGACATTCGCCTAACGGACTGTTTACATCTGGGAATGAAAACGCTTACATTCCGCGCCAAGCCCAGATCTCTAAGCCGTGGAGGGCGGCGAAGTGAACAAGGCAGCCATCACCATCAAAGATGTAGCCCGCGAAGCCCGCGTCAGCGTGGCAACGGTCTCGCGTGCGCTCAACGGCCATGAAAACGTCGCCGAGCCCGTGCGCAAGCTGGTGCTCGAGGTGGCAGCGCGCCTGCGCTACACCCCGCACGCGGCCGCCCGCAGCCTGAGCAGCCGGCGCACCAACACCATCGGTGTGGTGCTGCCCGACCTGTATGGCGAATTCTTCTCCGAACTGATGCGCGGCATCGACGGGGTGGCACGCGCGCGCCGCCAGCACCTGCTGGTGTCCAGCTACCACGGCGACCAGGAGCAGCAGGGCGCGGCCCTGCGCGCCATGCGCGGCCGGGTCGACGGGCTACTGGTGCTCTCGCCGTATGCGGAAAGCCCGGGTTTCCTGACCGACAACCTGCCGCAGTCGCTGCCCACGGTGCTGATCAACACGTATCTGCCGGACCAGGACCACCCGGTCCTGAGCATCGACGACCACGCTGGCGCGATGGCGATGACCCGCCACCTGCTGGATGCCGGGCATCGGCGCATTGCCTTCATCGCCGGCCCCGATCTGAATTTCGATGCGCGCGAACGCCTGCGCGGATTCCGCGACGCGCTGGCCGCGTTCGGTGGCGAAGCGCACGGTATCGAGCTGCCAGGCGACTTCGACGAAGCCTCCGGCCACCGTGCCGGGCAGGAGCTGCTGGCCGCCGGCGCATTGCCCGATGCGGTGTTCGCAGCCAACGACATGATGGCGCTCGGCTGCCTGTATGCATTCGCGCAGGCCGGCGTGCGCGTGCCCGCCGATGTGGCCCTGGCCGGCTTCGATGACATTCCGCTGGCGCGTTTCGTTCACCCCTCGTTGACGACGATGCAGGTGAGTATCGCCGAGTTGGGCGACAAGGCGGCGACGCGCCTGCTGCAGTTGATGGATGGCAACAACACGGAGACGGAAGGCGACAAGCAGACGCTTGTACCCACCCTGATCGTGCGTGATTCAAGCAAGAAAAGCGTAACGCCGTAACTTCAAAAAAAGACAGGCAGCCGCGATGACGGCTTCCACCACCCGGAGATTTACATGACGTATTTCAATAACCGCACCCGCATGCCGGCCCGCCGCCTGCTCAGCAGTGCCCTGGTCAGCTGCCTGTTGCTGGGTGCTGCGCCGGCCGTGATGGCCCAGTCCGCCACCTCGTCGCTGCGCGGCCAGGTCGCCCAGGCCGAAGCCGGTACCGAAGTCACCGCCACCAACGTGGCCAGCGGCAGCGTGCGCCGCGCCACCACCCGCGCCGACGGCAGCTACTCGCTGATGGGCCTGGACCCGGGCACCTATGACGTGGTCGCCAACGGCCAGACCCAGAAGGTCACCGTGACCGTGGCATCGACCGCGACGCTGAACTTCAGCGGCGCTCCCGCCAACGGTTCCACGGCCAACGCCACCAACCTCGACACCGTCAACGTGGTCGCGCCGACCCTGCTGCAGGAAGTGCGTACCTCTGAAGTGGGCAAGACGGTCAGCCTGCAGCAGATCCAGACCACCCCGCAGGTCTCGCGCAACTTCCTGGAATTCGCCGACGCGGTGCCGGGCATGATCTTCACCCGTGATGCGAAGGGCAACACCTCGCTGCGCGGCGGTGCCACCAATGCCGACGGCACCAACGTCTACATCGACGGCGTGGGCCAGAAGAGCTACGTCAAGGGCGGCGGCGTCGCCGGCCAGTCCGGCAGTGCCGGCAACCCGTTCCCGCAGCTGGCCATTGGCGAATACAAGGTCATCAGCGGCAACTACAAGGCCGAGTACGGCCAGGTCTCCAGCGCGGCCGTGACCGCGGCGACCAAGTCCGGTACCAACGAATTCAAGGGTGAAGCGTTCTACCGCTACACCGACGAAGACATGCGCGCCAAGACCCCGGCCGAGCGCCAGGAAGGCAAGAGCAAGGAAGTCTCGGCCGAGAAGGAATACGGCTTCGCCCTGGGCGGCCCGATCGTGCAGGACAAGGCGCATTTCTTCGTGACCTATGAAGCCAAACGCTTCGACCTGCCGGTAACCATCGCCCCGGAAGGTTCGGTGACCAACCGCGTCGGCCTGCTGCCGGCCGATGCCGCCGCCCAGCTGGGCCCGGCCAGCCAGCCGTTCGAGCAGGACCTGATCTTCGCCAAGATCGACGTCGAGCCGACCGACAACGACCGCATCGAGCTGACCTTCCAGGACCGCGACGAAACCCAGCAGCAGTTCAGCGGGCAGACCGCGCCGTCGCACGGCAAGGAAACCGAGAACACCGACCGTCGCTACGCGCTGCGCTGGAACCACAGCGGTGAGCGCTTCTACAACGAGCTGATGCTCACCCACGAAGATTCGTTCAACAACCCGGTGCCGCTGACCATCGGCAACGGCTATGTGTACACCGCCCCGGACGGCACCGACGACCGCACCCTGGTGCAGATCGGCGGCGCTTCGGCGCTGGATTCGCAGGTGAAGGGCCAGAAGGGCTGGTCGATCGAAGACAACCTGACCCTGGACGGCATCGAGTGGCAGGGCGACCACACCATCAAGATGGGCGCCAAGTACAAGGAAATCGACCTGTACGCGTCCGACGCGCAGGAGATCAACCCGCAGTTCACCTATACCCTGGGCGACCCGGACTTCCCGGATTCGATCCCGTACAAGGCGCAGTTCGTCAAGCCGGTGACCGGCGTGACCGGCGTGACCGGTGAAGTGCGTTCGAAGGTCAAGCAGATCGGCCTGTTCATCCAGGACGACTGGCAGGTCAACGACCACCTGCAGTTGAACCTGGGCCTGCGCTGGGACTACGAAAAGAACCCGAGCTACCTGGACTTCGTGACCCCGCCGGAAGTGGTGGCGGCGCTGTACAGCCAGGATCCGCGCGCGGCCGCTGGCCAGACCTATGCGCAGTCGCTGGCATTGAGCGGGTTGAACATCAACGACTACATCAGCACCGGCCACAACCGCAAGGCGTTCAAGAACGCCTGGCAGCCGCGCCTGGGCTTCTCGTATGACATCAACGCCGACGAGATGCACGTCGTGCACGGTGGCGCCGGCCGTTCCTACGACCGCGACCTGTTCGACTACCTGCAGCTGGAAACCACCAAGCTGGCCCTGCCGCAGCCGACGATCTACTTCCGCAACCCGGCCACCGGCGCCTGCCTCAACGGCCAGGCCGCGTGCTACGACTGGGATCCGAACCTGCTCAACGGCATCCAGAACCTGCAGGCCCTGGTCGGTTCGACCAGCAATGCCGGCCTGGAAGTGGACCTGCTCAACAACAACCTGAAGGCGCCGTACGCCGACCAGTTCAGCCTGGGCATGTCCAACCAGATCGGCGAGTGGCTGACCGACGCCACCGTGGCGCGTACGCTGACCTATGACGGCTTCGCGTTCACCCTGGGCAACCGTTACCCGACCGGCCAGTTCTTCGACGACCCGCGCCTGTGCGGTGGCACCTCGCCGGGCCTGAGCCAGGCCTGGAGCTGCAACATCCCGGGCTTCGGCAGCCTGATCATCGGCCAGCAGGGCATCAAGACCCGTGCCACGCAGGTGCTGCTGTCGGCGCAGAAGCCGTTCACCAAGGAAAGCGGCTGGGGCACCTCGATCGCCTACACCTGGACCACGGCCCGCCACAACCGCGACATCAATGAACATTACGCGTTCGACCGCGGCCTGATCACCGACTACCCGACCATCCGTTCCAACGGTGCGCCGCGTCACCGCATCGTGCTGACCGGTTCGTATGCCGGCTTCTGGGACATCACCTTCGGCGGCAAGATCACCCTGGCCACGCCGACGGCGGTCAATGACTGGTACCCGGTCACCCAGGCCAGCGGTTTCGACCTGCCGACCCCGGGCGCCGCCGTGCCGGACGGCAACGGTCGCTTCCTGCTCGGTGGCAAGATCTGGGGCTATCGTTCGGTCGACCTGCAGGCCACGAAGACGTTCAAGATGCCGGGCGATACCGAGCTGTACGCGCGCATCGACATCATCAACGTGTTCAACTTCGACAACTTCTCCAACTACAACTACACCAAGTCCAACGGCAAGCTGCTGGCCAGCTACAACGAGACCGGCGATATCGTCGGTACGCCGCGCCAGGTGAAGGCAGAAGTCGGCTTCCGCTTCTGATCGCAACAGCCGGCGCCGCCTGAGGGTGGCGCCGGTTTTTTTGGAACATGGTTTGTAAACGATTTCAGTTGCAGGGACGTTATCCTCCCTGAAACGCACACGTAAATGAGGTGGTGGTCGATGAAGGCACGTCGTGTTCTGGCTCTGGCCGTGTTGGCTGCAGCGATCGTGGGCTGCAAGCCGCAGGCAGAAGAACAGCCCGCCAAGCCCAAGCCGCCGGTCATCCTGGTGGAGGCCGACGTTCCGCCGCGCCCGATGAAACCCGAGCTGCCGCCGCTGTTCGACGATATCGAACGCCGCACCTTCCAGTTCTTCTGGGACACCACCAACGAGGTCAACGGGCTCAGCCCGGACCGCTATCCCTCGCGTCCGTTCGCCAGCATCGCCTCGGTGGGCTACGCGTTGACCGCATACCCGATCGGCGTGGAGAACGGCTGGGTCAGCCGCACCCAGGCGGTCGACCGTACGCTGACCACCCTGAAGTTCTTCCGCGACATGCCGATGGGCCCGCAGCGCACCGGCAAGGGTGGCTACAAGGGCTTCTACTACCACTTCCTGGACATGCAGCAGGGCCACCGCTATGACAGCTGGGTGGAACTGTCCAGCGTGGATACCGCACTGCTGATGATGGGCGTGCTGTTCGCGCAGTCCTATTACACCGGCGACGACGCGCGCGAGAAAGAGATCCGCGCCATCGCCGATACGCTGTACAAGCGCGTCGACTGGCCGTGGCTGCAGCAGCGCGCCCCGCTGATCTCGATGGGCTGGTTCCCGGAAAGCGGCTTCATCGACCATGACTGGATGGGCTACAACGAGGCGATGATGGTCTACATCCTCGCGCTCGGCTCGCCGACCCATCCGGTCAGCCCGGACGCGTGGACCGTGTGGACTCGCACCTACGACAACGACTGGGGCGTGTTCCAGGGCCAGGAATACCTGTCCTTCGGCCCGCTGTTCGGGCACCAGTACAGCCACGTCTGGATCGACTTCCGCGACATCCAGGACGCGTACATGCGCGAGCGCGGCAGCACCTACTTCCTCAACAGCCGCTCGGCCGCGCTGGCCCAGCGCGAGTACGCCATCGCCAACCCGGCGCAGTGGAAGGACTACGGCGAGAACGTGTGGGGCCTGACCGCCAGCGACGGCCCGCAGAACACCACCCAGGAGTTCCGCGGCGAGCAGCGCCAGTTCCGCCATTACTCCTCGCGCGGCGCCGGCCTGCGCGAAAACTTCGACGACGGCACCATCGCGCCGACCGCCGCCATTGCTTCGGTGGTGTTCGCGCCGGAAGAAGTGATCCCGGCCACGCTGGAAATGCACAAGCGCTACGGCGACTACCTGTATTCCAGCTACGGCTTCCTGGATTCGTTCAACCCCAGCTTCAACTTCGACATTCCGCTCAAGACCGGGCGCATCGTGCCGGATCGCGGCTGGGTGGCCAGCGATTACATCGGCATCGACCAGGGCCCGATCCTGACCATGATCGCCAACTACCGCAACGATTTCGTGTGGGACACGATGAAGAAGAACCCGCACATCCGTCGCGGCCTGGAGCGCGCCGGTTTCAGTGGCGGCTGGCTGACCCCGGAAGGCGAGGACCAGCCGATGGAACTGCAGAAGGATGAAAAGGCCGCTGCCGCGCGTTCCATGGGCATCGCCGAGTCGCGTGCGGCCGCCGCGCAGGAACAGAAGAACAACGCCAATTCGAACCGCAACCAGCCCCAGGGGAAGTAAGCAGTGTTTTTGTCGTCGCGCCCCAAGCTGTGGGTGAGTGTGGTGCTGCTGGTTGCCGGCAGCCTGTTGTTGAGTGCCTGCCGCAAGGAACCGGAAGGGGTGACCGTGCGCTTCTGGGCGATGGGCCGCGAAGCCGAGGTGGTCACCGAGCTGATCCGTGAGTTCGAAGCGGAGAATCCCGGCATCCACGTGGACGTGCAGAACATCCCCTGGACCGCAGCGCATGAGAAGCTGCTGACCGCGTTCGCCGCCGATGGCCTGCCGGACGTGTTCCAGCTCGGCAATACCTGGATCCCCGAGTTCGCCGAGCTCGACACACTGACCCCGCTGGCGCCGTTCGTGGCGCAGTCGAAGGTGGTGGACCCGGCCGACTATTTCCAGGGCATCTGGGACACCAACGTCATCCACGACCAGCTGGTCGGCATTCCGTGGTACGTGGACACCCGCCTGCTGTACTACCGCAAGGACCTGCTGGACAAGGCCGGCTTCGACCACCCGCCCCGCACCTGGGACGAGTGGAACACCATGATGGCGGCGATCAAGACGATGCAGGGTCCGGACCGCTACGCGATCCTGATGCCGATCAACGAGTTCGAGCAGCAGCTGTCGTTCGCGCTGCAGCAGCCCGACCCGCTGCTGCGCGACCACGACACCCGCGGCAACTTCCGCAGCCCCGGGTTCCGCCGCACGCTGGCGTTCTACGAAAACATGTTTGCCCAGGGCTGGGCGCCGCGCATGTCCGAGACCCAGATCTCGAACGTGTGGGATGAATTCTTCCGCGGCTTCAACGTGTTCTATCTCTCGGGCCCCTGGAACATCCGCGAGTTCAAGAAGCTGCAGCCGAAGGAACTGGAAGGGCAGTGGGGCACCGCTGCATTGCCGGGCCCGGAAGGCCCCGGCGCCGGCATTGCCGGGGGCACCAGCCTGGTGATCTCGCGCAACTCGCAGCAGAAGGAAGCGTCGTGGAAGCTGATCGAGTTCCTGTCGCGGCCGGCGATCCAGGAACGCTTCCATTCCATCATCGGTGACCTGCCGCCCCGGCGCAGCACGTGGGAGTTCGCCTCGCTGGCCAACGACCCGCTGGCGCAGCCGTTCCGCGACCAGCTCGAACGCGTGCGGCCTACGCCGAAGGTGCTGGAGTGGGAGCGGATCGTGCAGGAAATGCGCATCGTCACCGAACAGGTGGTGCGCGGTGGATTGGACCAGGATGTGGCAGTGAACCGATTGGACGAACGCGTGGACAAGGTACTGGCCAAGCGCCGCTGGATGCATGAGCAGCGGACCCAGGCAGAAGGCGCGGAGGTGACCCCGTGAAGCAGCGTTCGCTTGCCGGCTGGATCTTCGCCGGCCCTTCGCTGTTGGTGATTGGCGTGTTCTTCGGCCTGCCGGTGTTCTCGGCGCTGGCGCTGAGCATCACCGACTTCGACCTGTATGCGCTGGCCGATGGCGGCAACCTGCGCTTCGTCGGGCTGGGCAACTACATCGACCTGCTGCAGACCCCGATGTTCTGGAAGTCGCTGTGGAACACCACGTACTTCGTGATCGTGGGCGTGCCAATGTCCATTGGCGTGTCGCTGGGCGCGGCCATGCTGCTCAACGCGCCGGCCGCGCGCTTCAAGGCGCTGTTCCGCACCGCGTTGTTCGCCCCGGTGGTGACCACGCTGGTGGCGGTGGCGGTGATCTGGCGCTACCTGTTCCACACCAGCTACGGCTTGGTGAACTACGGGCTGGGCCATCTGGGCATCAGCCCGATCGACTGGCTGGGCGACCCGAACTGGGCCATGCCGACCATCATGCTGTTCGCGGTGTGGAAGAACTTCGGCTACAACATGGTGATCTTCCTGGCCGGCCTGCAGGCAATCCCGCATGACCTGTACGAGGCCGCGCGCATCGACGGCGCCTCGCGCTGGAAGCAGTTCCTGCACATCACCCTGCCGATGCTCGGCCCGGTGCTGCTGGTGGTCGGGGTAATCACGGTGTCCGGCTACTTCCAGCTGTTCGCCGAGCCCTACGTGATGACCCGCGGCGACCCATTGCAGAGCACCGTGAGCGTCCTCTACTTCATGTTCGAGGAAGGCTTCAAGTGGTGGAACCTGGGCCGCGCGTCGGCGGTGGCGTTCCTGCTGTTCCTGATCATCCTCGCTGTCACCAGCCTGATGCTGCGTTTCGGCCGCAAGAGGCAGTTGGTATGAGTCGTGAGATCGGCCAGTCGCGCTGGCATGCGTGGTGGGTGAACGGTGGGTTGCTGGTGCTGGCTGCGGTCAGCCTGGCGCCGCTGCTGTGGATGCTGTCGGTGTCGTTCATGCCTACCGGCGAAGCGGCGCATTTCCCGCCACCGCTGCTGCCTTCGTCGGTGACCACCGCCAACTACCACGAGCTGTTCGCCCGCACCGGCATGGGCAACAACTTCGTCAACAGCCTGTTCGTCTCGCTGGCGATCACGCTGGGCTCGCTGCTGCTCAACACCATGGCCGGCTATGCGTTCGCCAAGCTGCGCTTCGTCGGCCGCGAGCGGATCTTCCAGGTGCTGCTGGCGGCGCTGGTGATCCCGGCCCAGGTGGCGATGCTGCCGCTGTTCCTGCTGATGAAGCAGCTGGGCCTGGTCAACAGCTTCGGCGGCGTGATCGTGCCGGCCCTGGCCAGCGTGTTCGGCATCTTCCTGGTGCGCCAGTACGCGCGCTCGATTCCCGACGAACTGCTGGAAGCGGCGCGGATCGACGGGGCAGGGGAGCTGCGAATCTTCTTCCAGATCGTGCTGCCGATGCTCAAGCCGGTGCTGGTGACCCTGTCGATCTTTACCTTCATGGGCGCGTGGAACGATTTCATGTGGCCGTTGATCGTGCTGACCGACCAGGAGCACTACACTCTGCCGGTTGCCCTGGCCACGTTGTCGCGCGAACACATCATGGACGTTGAAATGATGATGGCCGGCGCGGTGGTCACGGTGGTTCCGGTGCTGGCACTGTTCCTGGTGCTGCAGCGCTACTACATCCAAGGTCTGTTGCTGGGGAGTGTGAAAGGGTGAAGCGTGCCGTCGTCGCGGGGGTTCTGGGGTTGGGTATGGTGTGGTCGTTGGCGGCGCCTGCCGCGCCCCCGGCAGTGCCGGCGGCGCCCAAGGTCCTGGACAGCTTCGACGACATGGCGCCGTGGAAGCTGGTGGTGTCCGACCAGGTCAGCGGCTCGCTGCGCAGCGTGGCCGGCGCCAACGGCGGCCGTGCGCTGTGCGTGGACTACGACTTCCACGAGGTCTCCGGCTACGTGGCGATCCGCCGCGAGCTGCCGGTCACCTGGCCGGACAACTACCAGGTGGGCTTCCAGATCCGTGGCGATTCGCCCGGCAACGACCTGCAGTTCAAGCTGATCGACGCCAGCGGCGACAACGTGTGGTGGGTCAACCGGCCCGGCTACACCTTCCCCAAGACCTGGAGCCCGGTGCAGTACCGCCAGCGCCAGATCGACAAGGCCTGGGGCCCGGACCCGGACAAGACCCTGCGCAAGAGCGCGGCGGTCGAGTTCACCATTTACAGCAAGGTCGGCGGGCGCGGTACGGTCTGCTTCGACCGGCTCACGCTGCAGCCGCTGCCGCCGGCCGATACCTCGGCGCTGGCACCGTCGGTGATCGCCGACACCGCCACCGCGCTGCAGAGTCGGATTGCAGATGGCAAGCCCGACACGGTGTGGATCAGCGGCGGCGTGCCCGACCAGACCATCAGCCTGGACCTGCACAAGGTGCGCGAGTTCGGCGGCGCGGTGATCCAGTGGCTGCCGGGCCTGGAAGCCACCCGTTACGTGGTGCGTTCCTCGGTGGACGGCCGCGACTGGAAGACGCTGCGCGAGATCACTGCCGGTGGCGGCGGCGACCGCGACTGGCTGGCGCTGCCCGATACCGAAGCGCGCTACCTGCGCTTCGACCTGGAAAGCGGCCGCAGCTGGCGCTACGGCATCCGCGACATTTCGATCAAGCCGCTGGACTTTGCCGCCACCCCGAATGACTTCGTCGAATCGGTCGGCGCCGACCTGACCCGAGGCTTCGTGCCGCGCGGCTTCAGCGGTGAGCAGCCGTACTGGACCCTGCTGGGCCTGGACGGCGGCAAGGAGCAGGCGCTGATCGGTGAAGACGGCGCGCTGGAACCGGCCAAGGCCAGCTTCAGCGTTGAACCGTTCGTGCTGGTCGACAAGAAGCTGCTGAGCTGGGCCGACGTGGACAGCAGGCAATCGCTGCAGGACGATTACCTGCCGATCGCCAGCGTCGACTGGAGCCACCCACAGGCAGCGCTGAAGGTGACCGGCTTCGTGCAGGGCACCCCGGACAAGGCGCAGCTGGTCGGTCGTTACACGCTGCACAACCCGGACAAGGTCGCGCACGACTACACTCTGGCGCTGGCGGTGCGGCCGTGGCAGGTGAATCCGCCGCGTCAGTTCCTCAACACCGTGGGCGGGGTAAGCCGGATCGACCGGCTCGATATCGAACCGGGCCGGGTCGAGGTCAACGGCACGCCGCGCGTGTTCCCGGTGCAGGCCCCGGATGCGGCCTTCGCCAGCCCGTTCGACGGCAAGCTGGAAGTGACTCATCTGGCCGCAGGCAACCTGCCGACCGCCACCGAAGTGCGAGATCCCACCGGGCTGGCCTCGGGCGCGCTTCTGTACAAGTGGCGGCTCGAACCGGGCCAGACGCGCGAGGTCGCCATCGTGCTGCCGCAGACCGGCAGCTGGACCACGCCCAAGGACTTCGACGCCAACAAGGCGCAGCAGCAGGTCGCCTCGATGTGGCGCACCAAGCTGGACCAGGTCTCGCTGCAGGTACCGACGGCGGGCAAGCCGCTGGCCGACACCCTGCGCACCGCGCTGGCGCACATGCTGATCTCGCGGATCGGGCCCAGCCTGCAGCCGGGCACGCGCTCGTACTCGCGCAGCTGGATCCGCGACGGCGCGATGATTTCCGAAGGCCTGCTGCGCATGGGCCGCAGCGACGCAGTGCGCGAGTACGTGAACTGGTACGCGCCGTACCAGTTCGACAACGGCAAGGTGCCGTGCTGCGTGGACCCGCGCGGCGCCGACCCGGTGCCGGAGAACGACAGCCACGGCGAACTGATCTTCAACATCGCCGAGTACTGGCGCTACACCGGCGACAGCACCTTCCTGGAGCTGATGTGGCCGCATGTGCAGGGCGCGTACCAGTACATGGAGCAGCTGCGCCTGAGCGAACGCACCGAAGAGAACCGCGCGCGCAACGCGGCCTTCTACGGAATGATGCCGGTGTCGATCAGCCACGAAGGCTATTCGGCCAAGCCGATGCATTCGTACTGGGACAACTTCTGGGCGCTGCGCGGCTACAAGGACGCGGCGGTGATCGCCAGCACGCTGGGCAAGGTCGAGGCGATGCAGATCGCCGAGTCGCGCGACCAGTTCCGTGACGACCTGCAGGCTTCGCTGCTGGCGGCCACCGCGCTGCACAGGATCGATTTCCTGCCAGGTTCGGCCGAGCTCGGCGATTTCGATGCAACCTCGACCACCATCGCGCTGGCCCCGGCCGGCGAGCAGGGCAGGTTGCCGCAGCCTTATTTGAACAACACCTTCGAGCGGTACTGGAAGGAGTTCGAAGCGCGCCGCGACGGCAAGCGCGAATGGAAGGACTACACCCCGTACGAGTGGCGCAATGTGGCCGCGTTCGTGCGCCTGGGCTGGCGCGACCGCGCCTGGCAGGCCACCGAGTTCTTCTTCAAGGACCGCGCGCCGCAGGCGTGGAACCAGTGGGCCGAGGTGGTCTCGCATACGCCGCGCAAGCCGTTCTTCGTCGGCGACCTGCCGCATGCATGGGTGGCCTCGGACTTCGTGCGCTCGGCGCTGGACATGTTCGCCTACACCCGCGACGTTGACGACAGCCTGGTGCTGGCGGCGGGCGTTCCGGTCCGCTGGTTTGAAGGGCAGGGCGTAGCCATCAAGGGTCTGCGCACGCCGTATGGCCAGCTGGGCTATTCGCTCAGCCGCAGCGACAAGCTGCTGACCCTGCAGGTGCAGCCGGGCCTGGTGGTACCGCAGGGTGGGCTGGTGCTGCCGTGGCCGTACAGCGGTGAGCCGGGCGAGGCCACCATCAACGGTGAACCCGCGCAGTGGATCAACGGCGAGCTGCGCATCACCCAGGTGCCGGCCAAGGTCGACGTGCAGATTCCCGCCTCGGTGCGTCGCGCCGAACGCAAGGCGCCATGAGCGCGCGGTGGGTAGCGGCCGGCATGCGGTGCATGCTGGTCGCGTGCGCGCTGGCGATCCTGCCGGCGCGCGCGGCCGAACCGCAGGCGCCGGGCATGAGCATGGTGACCTTCAACCTGCACCATGACCGCGAAGACTGGCCACAGCGTCGGCAGGTGATCCTGCGCGAACTGGAGGCGCTGCAGCCCGACGCGATCGCGCTGCAGGAAGTGATCCAGAAGCCGTACGTGCGCAACCAGGCGGCGTGGCTGGCAGGCAAGCTGGGCTACGACTACCAGTTCGTGTCGACCGATCCGCCGGGGCGCTTCAAGCGCTACGGCAATGCGCTGTTGACCCGTCGTCCGGTGCTGGCGCGTGGCGAGCACCTGCTGGCGCCGCGCACCGACTACCGCACCGTGGCGCACCTGCGCATCGATGTCGACGGCCAGCCGGTGAACGTGTACGCCACGCACCTCAACGAACGTTCGGACGAGAACGGCGGACGTATCCGGGGCGAGCAGGTGGCGGATCTGTTGCAATACATTGCCGCCACGTCCGGCGACGCGCCGGTGGTGATCGCCGGCGACTTCAACGCGCTGGTGGATGCCGGCGATCTGAGCGCCTTGCGCCAGCGCTACGGCGACAGCTACGGCAGCGTGCACGTGAACAACCAGCTGGCGCAGGTGAGCACGCTCAACCGGCACTACTACGAAGCACCCTCGCGCATCGACCACATCTTCTTCCAGCAGGACCAGCTGGTCGCGCGCGAGGCGCGCCTGCTGTTCGACCAGCCGTATGCAGAAGGCCGCTGGGCGTCGGACCATTACGGCGTGTGGGCAAGGTTGCAGTTCGCGCCGTAGGTTGGGTGCACGCCGGAAGGCGTCAGCGGGGATACCAGGGGTCCATCGTCATCGGGAACTTCACCTCGAAGAACGTCTTGTAGTGATCGGTTGTGTGATACACGACCCTTGGCCCCGCCGGCCCATTCGGTACATAGTCGCCCAATACCAATCTCTGTTGGCCCCGACCGTACACGCCGGCCGTGGGAACGGTGTATTCCAGGTAATCGCCTGGCTGGGCACGCGGAAGGAACTTCTCATAATTCTGGAACGGCATACCATCGTGTTGCGGATACTTCATCGGAGCGCCGCTATGGATCATCCGAAGGATGGTCTGCGCTTCAGTCCCAATGACGCTGTAGTCGACCGGGGGAACCGTAGGTCCGCTTGGTGCTATAGCTACCGGTGATGACCACTTTGTCTTGCTCTTCTTTCCCGGCATGTAATACACGTGTGGCTTGGTCGATGCCGGCGGCCGTGGCGAGTAAGGGGACGCATCACGCAGCTTCAGGTAGCCTCCCGTGTGCCAGCCGCCCGAAGGATTCATCGCATCGGCAATCTTGTAGCCGTGCTCGCGTAGTTCTGAAACAAACATGGCGGCCTTCTTCGCGGCGGATGGTATTGCAATGGCCACTTGGGAGACGTTGACGAACATGCCCATGACACCAAGAATTCCTGCCGTGGTGTGATCTCCGAGACCTTCCGCAATCAGCGAGCCCGCTTCGGCCGCTACCCCCACTAGAGCCGCCCCAATTCCAACAGCTGAGGAAACCGTTAGTGCGGCGGTGCCTGCAAGCAAGGGCGCTATGAGTGTGCCAGCGCTCACGACGGCCAGGGCAACACTGGCTGCGGCCAGTACCCATTTCCAGAAGTTACCTGTCGGGTCAGTGCGGTTGATCGGATCGCCCGCGCAATACGCGTACGCGTTCGTACCGCCTTTGCCGAACGGGCTGAGCGCATCCGGCGCAAGGAAATACTGCAGGGTTGGGCTGTAAGGGCGATGGTGGCCCGCACCCAACAGATAGCAACCGCTCGGATTGTCCAGCAGTTCGCCGTTGTAGGCGGGATGAAGCTCGGTTCTCTCCGAGGGCAGGTAGCCAGAAGGTGTATAGCGCTGGCTGCGCACGCCAAGATCAGCCTCCATCAACACGGAGCCCGATGGATCCGTTGCCAGAAGGGTCGCGATCGGGCCGCCGCCGATCCCACTGCGTTTGGTGGCAATCCGCTGGCCCGCGCAGTACGCCCAGCTTAGTTCGCGGCCTTCCCCTGCGGCATTAACCACCGTCTTGTCACGCCAGTAACGCCACTGGGGTCGACTGGCAGTGCCGGTAGAGACCAGCACATTCTCGGCGTCATAGCGATAGCGGGCGGGCGCATTAAGTGCGCCGGAGGGAGAAGCCATGGCAGTCTCTCAACGTGCGCCCCCGCGTGCAGGACGATGCGCCCTGTTGCGTTAACGGGTTGTCGAGTTTTCCGGGCCCCGCACATGCAGACAGCGGCCTTTCGGCCGCTGTCTGGGTTCTGCGTAGGAGCCACGCAGGGCGTGGCTCTACCTCCGGGAAGGGGTCAGGGCTTGTCGGCCTTGTCCTGTTCTTCCTTGGCGGCGGCTTCGGCCGGGGCGAGTTCATCGGTCGGGATGTCTTCGCGGGCTTCGGCGTGCGCGGCCTGGGCGGCGGCGTCGGTCGGGGCGGCGTCGCTCTGGACGCTGCCGAACAGCTGGCCGGTCTGCGCCACCGGGGTTGGCTCCAGCATGCGGGTCTGGACCGGACGACCGACTTCGGTCGGACCCTTGCGCTCGGGCTGGGCGTCGATGGCGTCTGCGGCCTTCGGTGCGTCGACCGCCACCGGGGCCTCGACTGCCTTCGGCGCATCCGTCACGGCCGGCGCTTCGACAGCCTTCGGTGCTTCGGCCACAACCGGAGCTTCGGCAGCCTTCGGAGCCTCGGTCACGACCGGAGCTTCAACCGCCTTCGGTGCCTCGGTCACGATCGGAGCCTCGACCGCCTTCGGTGCTTCGGCAACGACCGGCGCTTCGACAGCCTTCGGCGCCTCGGTCACGACTGCGGCTTCAACGGCCTTCGGCGCTTCAGCAGCCACCGGCTTTTCCGCCTGCGGTGCAGCGTCCACCGGCGCAGCCACGGGGGCAGCCACCGGCATCGGCGACTCCACGAACGGCACGCGGTCGGTGTAGGACGGCGCACGTTCGGCCACCGGCTCGGCCTTCGGGGCCGGTGCCGGGGTCGGCTCGGCGTGACCAGCGGTCACCACCGGGCTGCTGACCACGGCCAGCGGCGCGGCGGCAGCCACGGCGGCGACCGGGGCCGGGCGCGGGGCCTGGACCGGTGCCGGCGCAGGTGCAGCCGGAGCCGGAGCAGCAGCAGGAGCGGAGGCTGCAGCGCCTTCATCGTCGAAGTCGAACTCCGGCTGCGGCTGGCCTTGGGTCACGGCCGGACGTGCGGCCGGGGCGGCGGTGTCGCCGTCCTGGTCGTTGTCCTGCTCGTCGCTCTCGGCGTCGTCATCCAGACCTGCATCGTCGATCGAACCTTCGCTGCCGGCAGCCTGCTCGCCATTGCCACGACGGCGGCGACGGCCACCGCGACGGCCACGACGACGGCGCGAGGCGCCTTCGCCCGCAGCGTCATCGGCGGTGCCCGGTGCTTCACCGTGCTCGCCGGCGTCGCCTTCGACCACGGCGGCCTGGGTGTCGTCCGCAGCGGCCGGGGTTGCCACCGGAGTGGCGACCGGCGCAGCCGGTGCCGGGGTGGCGGCGTCGGCCACGGTCACCGCAGCGGCGGCGACCAGCGCGGCATCGGCGACGGTGGCGTCGTTCTGCACCGGCTTGGCGTTTTCGGCCTGCGGCTGACGCTGCGGCTTGTCGCCCTCATTCTGCTGGCGCGGCTGCTTCTGCTTCTGGCCCTGGTTCTGGTTCAGCTTGGGCTGCTGTTCGTTGCGCGGCGCCTTGGGCTGCTGCTCATTGCGCTGCTTGCCCTGCTGCGGCTGGCCGGCGTTCGGGGCGGTCGCCTGGACGGTCGCGTCCTGGCGGCGCTCGTCGCGGCGCTCGCCTTCACGGCGCTCGCCCTTGCCACCGCGCTCGCCACGGTCGTCGCGGCGGTCCTTGCCACGGCCCTGGTTCTGGCCCTGGCCGGCGGACCGCTCGCCGCGCTCGCCACGCTCATCGCGACGGCCATTGCGGTCCTTGCCGTTGCGGTCCTTGTTGCGACCGTTGCGGTTGCCGTCCTGGGCCGGGCGTGCAGCCGGCGCCGGGGCGGCGGCCGGTGCCGGTTCGCCACCGAAGATGCGCTTGAGCCAGCCGACCACGCCGGTAGCGGCGGGTGCAGCGACCGGGGCGGGGGCGACCGGTGCCGGTGCAGCGACCGGTTCGGCCACTTCGCGCACCGGCGCCGGCGAGCTGTGCTTGACGTTGGTCACCGCCGGGGCGGCCGGAATGTTCAGCTGCGCCTTGGTCAGGGCGTGCACCGGCAGCTTGCGCGGGGTGCCGCGCTGGTAGCTCGGACGGCCGCTGTCTTCGCCCAGCTCGTTTTCACGCAGGCGGGTCACTTCGTAATGCGGGGTGTGCAGCTGCTCGTCGGCGACGATCACGATCGGCGCGTCGTGGCGCTGTTCGATCTCACGCAGCGCGTTGCGCTTTTCGTTGAGCAGGTAGTTGGCGATCTCGACCGGGGCCTGGACCAGCACCTGCCCGGTGTTCTCCTTCATCGCATGCTCTTCGGCGACGCGGATGATCGACAGCGACAGCGACTCCACGCTGCGCATGCGGCCATGGCCGTCGCAGCGCGGGCAGACGATCTGGCTGGACTCGCCCAGGCTCGGACGCAGGCGCTGGCGGCTCATTTCCATCAGGCCGAAGCGCGAGATGCGGCCCAGCTGGACGCGCGCGCGGTCGTACTTGAGCGCGTTCTGCAGGCGGTTTTCCACTTCGCGCTGGTGCTTGTTCGACGACATGTCGATGAAGTCGATCACCACCAGGCCGCCCAGGTCGCGCAGGCGCAGCTGGCGGGCCACTTCCTCGGCCGCTTCCAGGTTGGTCTGGAACGCGGTGTCCTCGATGTCGCTGCCCTTGGTGGCGCGCGAGGAGTTCACGTCGATGGCGGTCAGCGCTTCGGTCTGGTCGACCACGATCGAGCCGCCGGACGGCAGGCGCACGTTGCGTTCATACGCGCCTTCGATCTGCGATTCGATCTGGAAGCGGTTGAACAGCGGGATGTCGTCCTTGTAATGCTTCAGCTTGCGCAGAGTCTGCGGCATCACCTGCTGCATGAATTCGCGGGCGGTCTCGTAGAGTTCCTCGGTGTCCACCAGGATCTCGCCGACATCGGCGCGCAGGTAGTCGCGCAGGGCGCGCACGATCAGGCGCGATTCCTGGTAGATCAGGAACGGGGCCGGCTTGGTCAGCGCCGCTTCGGCGATCGACTTCCAGACCTGCAGCAGGTAGTCCAGGTCCCACTGCAGCTCTTCGGCATCGCGGCCGACGCCGGCGGTGCGGATGATCACGCCCATGTCGTCGGGGATGTTCAGCTTGTCCAGCGCTTCCTTCAGCGCGGCGCGGTCTTCGCCCTCGATGCGACGCGAGACGCCACCGGCGGTGGGCGAGTTCGGCATCAGCACCATGTAGCGGCCGGCCAGCGAGATGAACGTGGTCAGGGCGGCGCCCTTGTTGCCACGCTCTTCCTTGTCGACCTGGACCACCACTTCCTGCCCTTCACGCAGCAGTTCGCGGATGGTCGCCTTGTTGTGGTCGACCCCGGCCTGGAAGTAATCGCGGGAGATTTCCTTCAGCGGCAGGAAGCCGTGGCGTTCGCCACCGTATTCGACGAAGGCCGCTTCCAGCGACGGTTCAAGGCGCGTGATGCGGCCCTTGTAGATGTTCGACTTCTTCTGTTCCTTGGACGGCTGTTCGATGTCGATGTCGTACAGCGTCTGGCCATCCACGATGGCAACCCGCAGCTCTTCAGCCTGCGTGGCGTTGATCAGCATTCGCTTCATAGTGCGTTCCTCGCGCGCTGCTACCGCGCGGAACGCCATGGGGTTTCGCTTCTGGTCACGCTTCGACGCCCATCGCGCATGCGCGGGGAGGGCGGCTTGGGCTTCCAGCGCTACGACACCACGGCAGGCCGCGGGAGCGCTACATTTTCTTGGTTTGGGTATTACGGGCCGGAGGCAGCTTTCAGCCAGGCTGGAGCGCCACAGGGACATTTTTTCAGCGCAGACGCGTGTCAGGCATCCGGCGATGGCCGGGACTGCCGGTGAGCCGCTAACATGGCCGCCCCGGGGGCGGTGGCTGCGCACTGTGCCGGAATCGAGGGAAGTCGGGCTTCTGGCCCAGAGCAACTTCCAACGAAATCAATCCCTTATCTCGCCCGCCGAGTGTAACAGAATAAAAGGCCAATGACCGACACCGCACCGCCCGCCAAACCCGCTGAAGGCAAGACCAGCGTCCGTCTCCTGACCGTGCCGGAGGACCGTGCCGGCCAGCGCTTGGACAACTTCCTGCTGGGGCAGCTCAAGGGCGCGCCGCGCAGCCTGGTCTACAAGCTGGTGCGCAGCGGCCAGGTCCGCGTCAACGGCGGCCGCGCCAAGGCCGAGCGCAAGCTCGAAGCCGGCGACGAAGTCCGCGTCCCGCCCGTCCGTCTCACCGAAGAAGGAGACAAGGCCGGCCCGCCCGCCGCGTTCATGAAACGCCTGGAAGACGCCATCGTCTACGAAGACGAGCGCCTGCTCGCCCTGAACAAGCCCTCCGGCGTGGCCAGCCACGGCGGCAGCGGGATCAGCTTCGGCGCCATCGAGACCCTGCGCGCTCTGCGCCCGGGCAAGACCCTCGAGCTGGTGCACCGCCTGGACCGCGACACCTCCGGCCTGCTCATCGTGGCCAAGAAGCGCTCCGCCCTGAGCGAGCTGCAGGCCCTGCTGCGTGAAGACCATGGCGCCGGCATCCGCAAGCGTTACCTGACGTTGCTGGTCGGCCGCATGCCCGACGGCACCATGACCGTGGACGCCCCGCTGCACGTGGGTCTGCGCCAGGGCGGCGAGCGCCATGTGCAGGTCAACGCCATCGGCAAAGAATCGGTGAGCCATTTCAAGGTGCTGGAACGCCGCGGCGGCCATTCCTACTGCGAAGTCCGCATCGAAACCGGCCGCACCCACCAGATCCGCGTACACGCCCAGCACCTCGGCCACCCGGTCGCCGGTGACGACAAATACGGCGATCCGGACGTCAACAAGCGCCTTCGTGAGCAGATCGGCCTGAAACGCCTGTTCCTGCACGCCGCCTCGCTGGAGTTCGCTCTCGACAACGGCAAGACCCCGTACACGCTGAATGCGCCGCTGGCGGATGAGCTGGTCGAGGTGTTGAACCGGTTGGGGTGACTGGGCGGGAGTCGTTTGGTCGCCCAAAGCAGCGCCTCAATTTGTACGTGCAGGGGCGGTCGCCGGGCAGCCCCGCTCCGGGATAAGACGGGCCTTCGGCCCGCGTTATCCGGGCATTCCACCTTAACCCCGCGCCTTCGGCGCGCCCCCTTCAACAAGAAGGGGGCTTTTCTCCAGACAGCTCTACGGCGACTTCAAGAGCGGACACGCGTGGCGTGTCTCTACGCGGGTTCGAGACCGTGCGCTGGCCTGCTTTGGTAGGGTCGCTTCCCAAACGACCGCCGTGAAATCATCCGCGCCCGGTAACGCATGGAAATGATCGGGATCGCAGGGTCGGCCAACGACCGACACCCGCGTTTCCCGTGGCCACCGGCCAACTGTCGAAGGGTCGCCCGGTGTCGGTTTGCGGGGGACTCGGCGCCATGGATGGCGTCCGCGTAGCCCCCATGGATGGGTTTACGGCGACCCCGCAAACCGGCACCGGGCGGCCCAAGCCAGGGGACCCGCGCACTCCACGGCTGTTCGCCTGAATCCAACAGCAGCCGGGCAGGGCCCGGCTCTACCGGCCTGACACCAACAGCAGCCGGGCAGGGCCCGGCTCTACCGGATGCCGGCGAACACCGACGAACAGCGCATCACCACTTGAACAACACCAGGCTGATCGCCAGGCTCGCCATGCCCGCCACCAGGCCATACACGGTCTCGTGGCCCTTCGCGTACCGCTTGGCCGCCGGCAGCAGCTCGTCCAGTGCCAGGAACACCATCACCCCGGAAATCAGCCCGAACACCCAGCCGAAGGTGGCGTGATTCAAGACCCCTGACAGCAGCACGTACCCTATGGCCGCCCCGATAGGCTCCGCCAGCCCCGACAAAAGGCTCGCCCCGAACGCATAGAACTTGTTCTGCGTAGCGAAATACACCGGCACCGCAATCGCGATGCCCTCCGGAATGTTGTGGATCGCAATCGCGAACGCCAGCGGCATCCCCACCGACGGACTTTCCAGCGTCGCAAAGAACGTCGCCAGCCCCTCCGGGAAGTTGTGCGCCGTGATCGCCACCGCCGTCAGCAGGCCCACCCGCTTGATGTACGCCTTGTTGTTCTCCCGGAACATCGGGTCCTGCTTGTCCAGGCTCTCGTGCGGGTTCGGGATCAGATGGTCGATCAGCACGATCAACACCACCCCGCACAGGAACGCACCGGTCGCATACGCGTACCCGATCCGCGCATCGTAGGCCAGCGTGAACGAATCGATCGCCTTGGTCAGGATCTCGGTCAGCGACACGAACACCATCGCACCGCCCGCAAACGCCAGCCCGAACGCCAGCAGGCGCGGGTTCGGGCGGCGCGAGAACAACACCATCAGACTGCCCAGGCCGGTCGCCAGCCCCGCAGCCAGGGTCACCAGCAGCGCGACCCATACGTTCTCAGAAGAAATATCCAGCATCCGTTCCGGGTCCGTCCCTGATCAGCCGCCGCGACGCAGTCGTTCTTCCACCGCGAAGCACTCGTCCGGCTTCGGCTGCGGCGGGTTGAAGCTTACCGGCACCTGGATCGTCGTCGGCACCGCCTGGCCCGCGCGCGTGGCCGCCTTGAACTGCCAGCCTTCCACCGCCTTCCGTGCCTGCTCGTCCAGCTGCGCGTTGCCGCTGCCCGCCACCACCTGCATCTGCCCCGGCTTGCCGTCGGTGCCGACCACTACCTTGAGCGTCGTCGTACCGCCCACCGACTGGCAGGCCAGCTCGATCGGGTACACCGGCGGCGGCGTCTTCACCGCCGCCACCTCGGTCGGCGGCGCCACCGGCGTGGCCGGCGTCGACGGCCCGCCACAGGCAACCAGTCCCACCAACACCGCGCCCGCAAGTCCGGCGCGCATTCCGATACGCATCGTCATATCACTCACTCCGTCAGGCCCGAAGCCTTGGCTGCACAGATGAAGTCGTTCTCGCTCAGCCCACCCACGTCGTGGGTCGAAAAGCGCACCACCGCCCGGTCGTAATGCACCCCCAGGTCCGGGTGGTGGTCCTCCGCATGGGCGATGAAGGCCAGGGCGTTCACGAACGCCATGGTCCGGTAGTAGTCCTTGAAGCGGAACGTCCGGGTCAGCGCCTGGCCCTGTTCGGCCAGTTCCCAGCCCGGGATCTGCGGCAGCAGCTCCGCTACCCGGGCCTCGCCCAGCTTGTGGTCGCTGCCCTTGCGGGGCACGCAGTGCGCCTGGGCCAGCGGAATCAGGTCGGCCATGGAATCCTCCACCTCGTGTATGCCTGAACAATGCGCCGGACAGTGTATAAACCGAATGAGCGCATAACATGTAAGCCGCTAGAATAGCCGCATGATCCAGATCTCCGACACTGCCCAGACCTATTTCCGCAAGCTCATCGAGCGCGAAGCCGTGCCCGGCATGGGCGTGCGCCTCAGCGCCGTCGACGCCGGTACCCCGCGCGCCGACGCCCGGCTGGAGTTCGCCGAACCGTCCGACCTGCTCGGCGACGAGTGGGCCGTGGACTGCGACGGCTTCACCCTCTACGTCGCCGCCACCAGCGTCGCCTGGATGGACGGTGCCGACATCGACATCGTCACCAACGGCACCGGCGGCCAGCAGCTCACCATCAAGGCGCCCAAGATCAAGGGCGAAGTGCCGGCCGAGTCCGCCTCGCTGGTCGAGCGCGTGCGCTGGGTCGTGGAAAACGAAGTCAACCCGCAGCTGGCCTCGCACGGTGGCAAGGTCGCCGTGCAGGAAGTCTCCTCCGACGGCGTGGTACTGCTGCGTTTCGGCGGCGGCTGCCAGGGCTGCGGCATGGCTGACGTCACCCTCAAGCAGGGCATCGAAAAAACGCTCATGGGCCGCGTGCCCGGCATCACCGCCGTGCGTGACGCGACCGACCATGACAGCGGGCACGCGCCGTACATTCCCCGCGGCACGGCTGCCTGATCGTCCTGCGTGACACTGCGCCGGGCTGACGAGATCCTCCACGCGCTGCTGGCTCGCCAGCCGGAAAAACGCATCGTTGAAAAAACCACCGGCCTCCCTTACGGGTGGGGCCTGTGGCTGCGTTCGATGACGCCGCTGCCGCGCCCGTTCCGCTCCTCCGAAGTCATTGCCGAACTGATCCAGCGCCCGCTGCCCGGTTCGCCCGGCCGCCTGCCGGCGCTGGGTACCGTGCAGGCCATGCGCCGGCTGCTCTGGCAGACCTGGGACCCGGCCCCGCGCGACCAGCGCTGGATGCGCTGGACCTCCGGCGTGGTCAGCCTGCTGCTGCACCTGCTGTTCGCCGC
Source organism: Stenotrophomonas aracearum (assembly GCF_031834615.1). NCBI lineage: Bacteria > Pseudomonadati > Pseudomonadota > Gammaproteobacteria > Lysobacterales > Lysobacteraceae > Stenotrophomonas > Stenotrophomonas aracearum. Next base: position 2,699,132 of record NZ_CP115543.1, on the reverse strand, counting down.
ACTGCTGCTGTGGGTCGCGCTGATCCGCCCGCCGGTAACGCCGGAGCAGGGCGGCGATGGCGGCCGCATCCAGGTCGAGTTCCTCGGCAGCGGCACCCCGCAGGACAGCGGCGGCGGCGATCCCGCCGAGGCCAGCAGTGCTGCAGCCGCCGCCGCCGCCGCGCAGGCACGTTCGCGCGCGTCCGCCCGCACGCCAGCGGCCACCGCCCCACAGCCGCCCACACCCCCGTCCACCAGCGACGCCGAACCCACGCCGCCGCCTCCGCAGCCCACCGCGACCGCAGAACCGGCCCCGCCGACTCCCGCGCCCACGCCGGTCGAACAACCGGTCCAGGCCACCGACGTGGCCGAGGCCACCACCGATTTCGTGGTGCCGCCGACCAGCGTGCCGCGTACCGAAGTCCGCGTGATTCCGCGCGAGGCCCCCGAGGTGCAGGTGCGCGAGCGCACTGTCGAAGTGGTCCAGGCGCCGACCCCGACCCCGGTCACCCCGACGCTGCGTCCGGTTGAACCGCAGCTGCGCACCCCCGAGCTGGCCGTGCGCGAGCGCGAAGTCACCACCGTCACCGCGCCCACCCCGCCGGTGCCCACCGCCGGGCCGCAGGTGGAGATCCGGGTGCCGCAACGCGACCTGCAGGTGCGCGAGCGGGAAATTGCACCGGCGCCCTCCGTGTCGGTCACCGTAGCGCCAGTGCCGCAGCGTGAGATCACCGTGCCCGGGCGCAGCCTGGAGGTCAGCGTGCGCGAGCGTACCGTGCCCAATGCCGCGCCGCGTCCGGCGCCTGCCACGCCAAGCGCAACGGCGAGCACGCCCTCGGCCACGCCGAGCACCAGCCCGAACCCGGCCCGCCAGGCCGCGCCGAGTCGCAGCACGGCGTCCACGCCCTCGACCTCGCCGGCACCGGCCGCGCGCCCGGCGCCGAATCCCGGTGACTGGTCCACCCCGGCCAAGGGCGACGACTGGGGCGCGGCCAACCGCAACCGCGACGGCGAGCGCAGCGGTGCCCAGGCGAACCAGGGCGCCGGCCGCACCGGCGATGGATTGTTCAATGCCGACGGCAGCGTGCGCGTGCCCGGCCAGGACGGCAGTGGCGACAGTGAGCGCGGCGCCCCCGGCGGCGAGAACGACGGCTGGAGCAAGGAGCGCATCGCGCAGTCCGGCACTTGGCTCAAGCGCCCGCCATACGACTACACGCCCACCTCGTTCGACAAATACTGGGCACCGAACGAATCGCTGCTGGCCGAATGGGTGCGCAAGGGCATCAAGGCCGTGGAGATTCCGATTCCCGGCACCAGCTCGAAGATTTCCTGCGTGATTTCGATCCTGCAGTTCGGCGGCGGCTGCGGCCTGACCGACCCGAACATGCAGGACCAGCCGGCGGTGGCCAGGCCGCCACCGGATGTGCCGTTCAAGAAGGAACTACAGGAAGACAACGGCTCCCGGTAATGGCGACCCGCGTAGCGACACGCCATGCGTGTCCCACGGGTTGCGTCATCGCGCGCGGTCCGGCACCGCGAGGACACGCATGGCGTGTCTCTACGCCTCGGTCACCGCCAGGAACGCCCAGAACGGCACGTTCTGTTCGGCCCACGCCTGGCAGGCTTCATCCAGCACGTCCAGCAACGTATCGAAATCCTTCTCCGCATCGCCCCGCAGGCCATCGGCATCGCTGAAAAACAGCGCATAGCCATTCGCCTTCAGCCACGACAGGTCGCGAAGACAGTCGAGCAGCGCATCCCAATTTCCGCCAAAAGTCCTGGGGAAATCCAGCTGCGTCGCCATGCGCGTCAGCAGCGTGCGCTTGTCGTGGCAGCCGGCCAGGTCGATGGTGGCCACGCGCAGCCCCGCATCGCGCATTGCCGCGGACAACGGCCCGATGTCATCGTTGCCGATCGCGTACACGCCGGCATTGTTGATGTCGTCCAGGCCCAGTTCGAATGCATCGTGATTCATTGCCAGCTCCCGGCAGGTGGGACCTCGAAACTGCGGAAGGTCTCGTAATGGTCGTCGGTGTAGAACCAACCGGTCGGCGGGGTGCCGCCGGTCACGATACGGCGTGCGCCACGGTTGCCGGCGCCCGGCGTGTCCACGGTGTACTCGCGGTAGTAACCGCGCGGCCGGTCGGGCAGGCGCTGTTCGCGGTTGCTGAAAACACTGCCGTCCTGGCGGTGCGGATACGGCCCGCCGCGCTGGATGAGCACGAGGGTCTGGCGCGCCTCCGGTGGCAGGAAGGCGGGCAGGGCATCGGCGGAACGTTGCGCCGTGGCACCGGGGTTGGCCGGGGCGCTGGCGGGGGGTGCCGTGCCGGTGTCGGGTTGGGTGAGCGAAGGGGCGAACTGCGGCGCAGGCGCGCGCTGCAGCTGTTTGATGCCGACCAGGCCGCCGACCAGCAGGAGGATGGCGAGCAGGAGGAGTAGGGGTTTGCGCATGGGGGTACTCTACTGCCAGGCAGGGCCTGGCACTACCGCAGCCCGTTGATTTCCTGGTGCGATGCACATTCCCTTACATGGGGGGTTGGTAACCTTCACATCCATCCCCATCATCGACTTCGCAACGCCCGGTCTTCGCCGGGCGAGTGAGCTACCAGGAGAACCACATGGCCTACACCCTCCCCAAGCTGTCCTACGCCTACGACGCGCTTGAGCCGCACATCGATGCGGCCACGATGGAAATCCATCACACCAAGCATCACCAGACCTACATCAACAACGTCAATGCGGCACTGGAAGGCACCGAATACGCCGACCTGCCGGTGGAAGAGCTGGTCAAGAAGCTGAAGTCGCTGCCGGAAAACCTGCAGGGCCCGGTGCGCAACAACGGTGGCGGCCACGCCAACCACAGCCTGTTCTGGACCGTGATGGCGCCCAACGCCGGTGGCAACCCGAAGGGCGACGTCGCCAAGGCGATCGACGCGGACCTGGGCGGTTTCGAGAAGTTCAAGGAAGCCTTCACCAAGGCTGCGCTGACCCGTTTCGGCAGCGGCTGGGCCTGGCTGAGCGTCACCCCGGACAAGAAGGTCGTGGTTGAGAGCACCGGCAACCAGGACAGCCCGCTGATGGAAGGCAACACCCCCATCCTGGGCCTGGACGTGTGGGAACACGCGTACTACCTGAAGTACCAGAACCGTCGCCCGGAATACATCGGCGCGTTCTTCAACGTCATCGACTGGAACGAAGTCGAGCGTCGTTACCAGGAAGCGATCGCCTGATCAAAGAACGCCGGGCCCCAAGCCCGGCGTTTTCATATGCGGGCTGTTGGCATTGTCGCAGACCGTAGTGCCGGCCGCTGGCCGGCTCCTCGCAATACCAGGCACAGCCTGGAGCCGGCGAGCGGCCGGCACTACCTTGTAGCTGCTTGGTCCTGCAATCGCAGCGTGGCGATGATCCCCAGTCGAACCCCGCCGCCTTCGGACCCCTCCGGCGCGGGCAGCTTCACCGGCTGCAGGCCCTGGCTGGCGAAATGGGATACCTGGAACAACACATCCAGGCCATGCCCGCCGGCCACGCCGACCAGCGAGGGCGGGTCGACCCGCTCCCCGGGATTCTTGCGCGCTGGCTGGAAGCCCGGCGAACTGCTGACCAGCTCTTCGGTGTCGGCGGAGAAGTCGCCTGCGATCAGCGACGGCAACCCATCGGACGTGGCCCCGATCCAGGTCATCAGGTCGCTGGTCTGGTGCTGGCGCACCGTCGGCTCGTCCGGGTCCGGACGCAGCCGCGCCACATAGATGTTGACCAGCGCTTCCTGCAGCTTCACCCGCAGCATGCCGGCGGTGCTGAACTGGCCCGGCGGATGCAGCAGGGTCACCCCGTCCTCGGACACCGGCAGCCGGCTGAGCATGGCACTGCCATGGCGCAGGCGCTGGCTGGGCGGGTCGGCGGTGACGAAGTCGCAGCTGTAGCGCAGCCGGGTCGCCAGCCAGCAGGCCGGGTTGCGGCCCTGCGACTGCTGCACCCGCTGCACCGCGATCACGTCCGGCTGCAGCCCCTCCAGCACCTGCAGCAGCTGGTCGCGGCGCTGTTCCCACTCGCTGTCGTCGCCCACCGGCAGCTCCAGCGTGGCGATCTTCAGCAGGCGCGGCGCAGGCTCGCCCTGGCGGGCATCGGCCGACAGGATGGGGGTGGTCAACATCAGGAGCAGGAGCCAGCCGTGCCAGTGTCCTGCGACAACCGTGGGGAGGAGGCGCATAACGATAAGTTTACGCTTGAGCCGTGGACGTGCCGTGACTTCCGTCAAATGTCACGTTCGGCCGCAGCGTGCGCGGCCGGGGACCTTCCGGTAACCTTGCGCCCTTTGAAGCCGCAGGACAGCCCCATAGCATGAGCACGACCGCAGCCGCCAGCGTTGGCACGGGCAGGATGCCGCGCCAGATTCCGTACATCATCGGCAACGAGGCCTGCGAACGGTTCAGTTTCTACGGGATGCGCAACATCCTGGTGCAGTTCCTGATCACCTCGCTGCTGCTGCAGGAGATCACGGCCGATGGCCGGGCCGGCGAGGCCAAGGACATCATGCACAGCTTCATGATCGGCGTGTACTTCTTCCCGCTGCTCGGCGGCTGGCTGGCCGACAAGTTCTTCGGCAAGTACCACACCATCCTCTGGTTCAGCCTGATCTACTGCGCCGGCCACGCCTGCCTGGCGCTGTTCGAGAACAGTCGCGAAGGCTTCTTCTTCGGCCTGGGCCTGATCGCGCTGGGCGCCGGCGGCATCAAGCCGCTGGTGGCCTCGTTCATGGGCGACCAGTTCGATCAGAGCAACAAGCACCTGGCCAAGATCGTGTTCGACGCCTTCTACTGGATCATCAACTTCGGCTCGCTGTTCGCCTCGCTGCTGATCCCGCTGGCGCTGAAGAACCTCGGCCCGCAGTGGGCGTTCGGCATCCCGGGCATCCTGATGTTCGTGGCCACCTTCGTGTTCTGGCTGGGCCGCAAGCGCTACGTGCTGGTGCCGCTGCCGCCGAAGGACCCGCATTCGTTCGGCAACGTGGTGCGCACCGCGCTGTCGGCGCAGGTGCCGGGCAAGGGCCGTCCGGGCCGCACCCTGGCCATTCTCGGCGCGGTGCTGGCGGTGGCCTCGATGGGCCTGGTCGGCAGCCTCGGCATCGTGATCTGCCTGTGCATCGCGCTGGTGCTGGTGCTGGCCGGCGTGGGCGGCGGCACCTGGATCCAGCTCGACCGCGCCCGTGCCGTGCACCCGGCCGAAGCCGTGGAAGGCGTTCGTTCGGTGCTGCGCGTGCTGGTGATCTTCGCGCTGACCACCCCGTTCTTCTCGCTGTTCGACCAGAAGGCGTCCACCTGGGTGCTGCAGGGCCAGCAGATGGCCATGCCGTCCTGGTTCACCGCCTCGCAGATGCAGGCGCTGAACCCGCTGCTGGTGATGATCCTGATCCCGTTCAACAACCTGGTGCTGTACCCGGCACTGCGCCGCTTCGGCTTCGAGCCGACCGCGCTGCGCCGAATGACCGCCGGCATCGCCTTCAGCGGCCTGGCCTGGATCGTGGTCGGCGGCATCCAGGTGATGATGGACGGCGGCAACGTCATGTCGATCTTCTGGCAGATGCTGCCGTATGCGCTGCTGACCTTCGGTGAGGTGCTGGTCTCGGCCACCGGCCTTGAGTTCGCCTACAGCCAGGCGCCGCAGGCGATGAAGGGCGTGGTGATGAGTTTCTGGAACCTGACCACCACCATCGGCAACCTGTGGGTACTGCTGTCCAATGCCGCCGTGCGCAATGAAACGGTGACCCACCAGATCGCCAGTACCGGGCTCAGCGAAGCCGCCTTCCTGATGTTCTTCTTCGCCGGCTTCGCGTTCGTCGCGGCGTTGGCCTTTGGTTGGTATGCCAAGCGCTATCGTATGGTCGACAACTACCGCGCTGCCTGAGTACCGCCATGACCCCCGTAAACCTGCTGCTGATCGCCATCACCGCCCTTGTTTCGTGGATGGCGTTCAACAACCGCGCACTGGCCGACCGCCTGATCCTGTGGCCGCCGGCGGTGGACCGCAAGCGCCAGTACGACCGCCTGGTGACCTATGGGTTCATCCATGCGGACTGGATGCACCTGATCTTCAACATGGTCACGCTGTTCTTCTTCGGCGGCCAGATCGAAACAGTGATGGTGAGCCTGACTGGCAGTTACCTTACCTACCCGGCGTTCTACCTGGCGGCGCTCGTGGTGTCGATCCTGCCCAGCTACCTGAAGAACCAGAAGAACCCCAACTACATGAGTCTGGGCGCCTCGGGCGCGGTGTCGGCGGTTTTGTTTGCCTTCGTCCTGCTTAGCCCGTGGAGCAAAATTTTCGTGTTCTTCATCCCGGCCCCGGCGATCGTCTTCGCCGCGTTTTACGTCGGCTACAGCATCTGGATGGACCGCCGGGGCGGGGACCGCATCAACCACAGCGCGCACCTGGCCGGTGCCGCATTCGGCGTGATCTTCATGCTGGCCATGCGCCCGGAGATCTTCGGGCACTTCCTGGCCGAGTTGAGCAACCCGCGCTTCAGCCTGGGCGGCTGATCAGGCAGCGAAGCGCTGGTCGACGCCGTAGGCGCTGAGCAGACGGGTGTAGACCTCGTGGTCGATCAGGTCGAAGTCCGACCCGTTGGTCTGGCCGTTCAGGGACAGCTGGAACAGGCCTTCGAGCAGCGAGCTGTCGGCATCGCCGGGCAGGGCAACTTCAGGTGCATTGTCCATGTAACGCTCCTTGGGACACGGATGGGGCAGGCAGGAGTCGCAAAAGCCATGCCAGCTTTTACGCCCTGTCCGATCCCTATATCGGCTTGAGCCGGCGGAGCTTTAGGGCCAGATGTGACCCAACGCGTCGCCTGTTGCCCCTGTTCAGGCTTCACGCGATCATGGCGGGGTGCTGCGCACTATCGCGACAGTCGCCGCAGGAGACACCGCTCATGGCTTCGGTTACCCCGCCGGGATTGGCTTACGAGGTGGAGCACCTTCCGGATCAGCACCGGTTCCAGGCCCGCGTTCGCGGGGAGCTCGCCGTGCTGGACTACACCCTCGAGGACGGTCAGATGGTCATTACCCATACCGGCGTGCCCGAGGCCATCGCCGGCCGCGGCATCGCGGGGGAGCTGACCAAAGTGGCGCTTCGCCATGCCCGCGACAATCACTACACGGTTGTGCCGGACTGCGAGTACGCCCAGCACTTCTTCGAGAACCACACCGAGTACGACGATCTGCTCGCGCCCTGAAAAAAACAGGTGCCTTTCACGGAAGAAGGAACATCATGACGGGATTCAACAAGGGGATTGCAATGAAAATCGCAGGAAACCGCCGCGCGCTGCGTACCGGTGCGCTGGCGTTGGCCGTGGGGCTGGTGCTGCTGGCCGGCTGCAGGCGCGAGCCGGACACTACCGCCGCGCCCACCGAAGGCCCGGCCACCACGCAGCCGGACACCACCGCTCCGCAGGCGACCGTCGACGCACCGCTGGAACTGCGCGATGTCATCGAAAACACCCCGCAGGCCGTGGTCGGCATCAGCTACCCGCCGGACGTGAACCGCTATCCGGGCCTGGCCAAGGCGCTGTCGGACTACGCCACCGCTGCGCGCGGCGAGCTGCAGCAGGCGGTGGACGGACTGGGCAACGACAAGCCGACCATGCCGTACGAGCTGTCGCTGAGTTTCGAGAAATTGCTGGAAACGCCGCAGATGGTGGTGATCAGTGCCGACGGCAGCCGCTACACCGGCGGTGCCCACGGCGAGCCGCTGGTGGCCCGCTTCGTGTGGCTGCCCGAACAGCAGCAGATGCTGACCGCCGAGACGCTGATTCCGGATACCAAAGGCTGGGGCGCGGTCAGCGATTACGTGGCCGACCAGCTGCGCGAGCGCGTGGCGACCCGGCTGAGCAGCGACGACATGGAGCCCGGCCAGCAGCAGGAAGCGCTGCGCAGCGCCAGCCGGATGATTGCCGACGGCACCGGCGCCAGCGCCGACAACTTCAGCCAGTTCCAGCCGATCACCGACCCCAACGGCCTGATCACTGCGGTGCGTTTCGTGTTCCCGCCGTACCAGGTCGGGCCGTACTCGGACGGCACCCAGACCGTGGACGTGCCGGCCGCCGTGCTGGTGCCGCACGTGGCGCCGGCCTACGCCGGCCTGTTCGCCAAGGGCTGACGGGGGCGGCGACATGGACGGGGGGCTGCAACGGCGGGTCATCGAGTTGCTGCACGAGGCGGACGTCACCGTTGACGGGGGGCGTCCGCACGACATCCAGGTCCACGACCCACACTTCTACACCCGCGTCATCGCCCAGGGCTCGCTGGGCCTGGGCGAAAGCTACATGGACGGGCAGTGGGATGCCGCCTCGCTGGACGGGTTCCTGCTGCACCTGATGCAGGCGCACGTGGACGAACGCGTGCATGGCTGGCGCGAACTGGCCGATGGCCTGAAGGCCCGCCTGTTCAACCTGCAGGCCGGCGGCGGCAGCCTGGAAGTGGGCCGTCGCCATTACGACCTGGGCAACGACCTGTACCACGCCATGCTTGGCAGGCGTCTGGTCTACAGCTGCGGGTACTGGGCCCAGGCACGCGACCTCGATGCGGCGCAGGAAGCCAAGCTTGACCTGATCTGTCGCAAGCTTGGACTGCGCCCCGGCCAGCGCGTGCTCGACATCGGCTGCGGCTGGGGCGAAGCGCTGAAGTTCGCGGCCGAGCGCTACGGGGTGTCCGGCGTCGGCATCACCATTTCGCAGGAACAGGCCGCGTTCGCGCGCGAGCTGTGCGCCGGCCTGCCGATCGAGATCCGCCTGCAGGATTACCACGACGTGGAGGAGCCGTTCGATGCGATCCTGTCGGTGGGCATGTTCGAACACGTAGGCGACAAGAACTACCGCGGTTATTTCGAGATGGCGCGGCGCTGCCTGAAGCCGGACGGGTTGTTCCTGTTGCACAGCATCGGCAGCAACATTTCGCGGCACCGTACCGACCCGTGGATCGCACGCTACATCTTCCCGAATTCGATGCTGCCGTCGGCCGCGCAGATCACCGCCGCGTTCGAGGGGCTGTTCGTGCTGGAGGACTGGCACAGCTTCGGGCCGTATTACGACCGCACGCTGCAGGCGTGGCGGGCGAATGTGGAGGCGGCGTGGGGGCAGTTGGATCCGGCGCGGTATGACGAACGGTTCAAGCGGATGTGGCGGTTTTATCTGGCCGGGTCGATGGCGAGTTTCCGCTGCCGGCATGCGCAGCTGTGGCAGCTGGTGTTGTCGCCGAACGGGGTTCCGGGCGGGTATCTGGCACCGCGATGACCAAAAAAAACCGCCCGGCAGTGCCGGGCGGTTTCGGTATCGCGCCTGCTCAGCCGATTACGGCTGGGTCAAACCACGCTTTTCCAGCAGCGGACCGATCTCCGGCGCATGACCTGCGAAGTCCTGGAACAGCTGCATGGCATCCACGCTGCCGCCCCTGGACAGCAGGGTCTGGCGGAAATGGTCGCCGTTCTTGCGGCTCAGGCCACCGTTTTCACGGAACCACTTCTGGGTGTTGGCATCCAGCACTTCCGACCAGATGTAGGCGTAGTAACCGGCGGAGTAGCCGCCCATGATGTGGCTGAAGTACGGGGTCTTGTAGCGCGGCGGAACCGGCGCGTAGTAGATCCCGTCCTTCTCCAGCGCGGCGCGCTCGAAGGCCATCACGTCCTTGGCCGCCGGCACCTGGTCCGGACCGATCTGGTGCCAGCGCTGGTCGAGCATGGCCGCGCCCAGGTATTCGGTGGTGGCAAAGCCCTGGTTGAACTTCGACGCGGCCAGCACCTTGTCCAGCAGCGCCTGCGGCATCGCCGTGCCGTTGCGGTGGTCCTTGGCGTAGTTCTTCAGGATCAGCGGGTTGTCGGCCCACATCTCGTTGACTTGCGAGGGGAACTCGACGAAGTCGCGCGGCACCGAGGTGCCCGAGAAGTACGGGTACTTCACGTTCGAGAACATGCCGTGCAGGGCGTGGCCGAATTCGTGGAAGGTGGTGGTCACTTCATCCCAGGTCAGCAGGGTCGGCTGGCCGGCCGGCGGCTTGGGAATGTTGAGGTGGTTGGCCACCACCGGCTTGAAGCCGGTCAGCGCGGACTGCGAAACGTAGGAGTTCATCCACGCACCGCCACGCTTGGACGCACGCGCGTAAGGGTCGAAGATGAAGATCGCCAGCTGGCTGCCGTCGGCGTCGAACACGTCGTACACGGTCACGTCGTCGTGGTAGACCGGCAGGTCGGTGCGCTGCTTGAAGCTCAGGCCGTATTCCTGGTTGGCGGCGAAGAACACGCCGTTTTCCAGCACGTTCTTCAGCTCGAAGTACGGCTTGAGCTGGGACTCGTCGAAGTTGTACTTGGCCTGGCGCACCTTCTCGCTGTAGTAGGCCCAGTCCCACGCCTCGAGCTGGAAGGTCGGCTTGCCGGCGGCCTTCTGTTCCTTGTCGATCATCGCCTGCAGGTCGGCGGCTTCGCGCTTGGCGTTGGCCACCGCGGCCGGGGCCAGCTGGCCCAGCATCGCGTTGACCGCTTCGGGCGTCTTGGCAGTCTGGTTGGTCAGGTTGTAAGCGGCGAAGTTCTCGAAGCCCATCAGCTTGGCCTTGTCGGCGCGCAGCTGCATGATGCGCGCGACCAGCGCGGTGTTGTCGAACTCGCCACCGCGGCTGCCGCGGGTGACCGACGCGTCGTAGATCTTCTTGCGCAGGTCGCGGTTGGTCAGGTTGGTCAGCGGCGGCTGGCCGGTGGTGTTGAGCAGGGCGATGACGTACTTGCCGTCGAGCTTGCGCGCCTTGGCGGCTTCCGACGCGGCGGCGATCTGCTCGTCCGACAGGCCGTCCAGCAGCTTGACGTCGTCCACGGTCACGGCCGAGGCATTCACTTCGTTCTGCACGTTCTGGCTGAACTTCGTGCCCAGGCTGGCCAGCTCGGCGTTCATCGCCTTGAGCTTGGTCTTGTCGGCTTCATTGAGCTTGGCACCGGCGCGCACGTAGCTTTCGTAGTACTTCTCGACCAGGCGCACGCCTTCGGCGTCCAGGCCGAGCTGGGTGCGGGTGTCATACAGGGCCTGGATGCGGTCGAACAGCTTGCCGTTCAGCGCGATCGCATCGCTGTGCGCGGCGAACTTCGCCGAGTAGTCGGCCTGCAGCTTCTTGCGGGTGTCGTTGGTGTCGGCGCCGACCAGGCTGAAGAACACGGTCGTGGCGCGGTCCAGGGTGTCACCGCTCTTTTCCAGGGCGATGAGGGTGTTTTCGAAGGTCGGCTTGGCCTTGTTGTTGGCGATGGCCTCCACTTCCTTCAGCTGCTGGGCCATGCCGGCGTCGAAGGCGGGAGCGAAGTCGCTGTCCTTGATCTTGTCGAACTGCGGGTAGTGCAGCGGCAGCGGGCTGTCGGCGAAGAACGGGTTGGCCTGCTGGGCGGCGTTGGCGGCCGGGGTGGCGGCAACGGCGGAATAGGCGGGCAGGGCAAGGCCGAGGGTCACGGCGACAGCGAGGGCAAGACGGGTGGTCAAGGGGAAATCTCCGGTCAGACAAGTGCCCGAGGTTAACCCGTGGTGACGGCCCCGGGCTTGTGTCGAAAGGCATGTGTAGGTGAGGGTTTCGAACCTACAATCACCCCATCCCCCTTCCGGAGCACGACCATGACCACCGCATTCGACTTCTCGTTCGTGGACCTGGACGGCCAGCCGCAGCCGCTGGAGCAGTACCGCGGCAAAGCCCTGCTGCTGGTGAACGTGGCCAGCAAGTGCGGCTTCACGCCACAGTACGAAGGCCTGGAGACCCTGTGGAAGGAGTACCGCGAGCGCGGCCTGGTGGTGATCGGCTTCCCGTGCGACCAGTTCGGCCACCAGGAGCCGGGCAATGCCGAGGAGATTCGGAACTTCTGCTCGCTGACCTATGAAGTGGACTTCCCGTTGTCGGAGAAGATCGAGGTGAACGGCGACGGCGCACACCCGCTGTGGACGTGGCTCAAGAAGGAGAAAAACGGCCTGCTTGGCCTGAGCGCGATCAAATGGAACTTCAGCAAGTTCCTGATCGGCCGCGATGGGCGCGTGCTGGAACGCTACGCGCCTACGGACAAGCCGGAAAACCTGCGCGGAGATGTGGAGGCCGCATTGGGGTAACGCCGGTTACTTCTCTACAAACGCGCGTTCGAACACGTAATGCCCCGGCGTGCCGATGCGCGGCGAGGTCTGGAAACCCCGCGCGTCCAGCACGTGGCGCAGGTCGGCCAGCATCTGCGGGCTGCCGCAGATCATCGCGCGGTCGTTTTCCGGGTTCAGCTCCGGCAGGCCCAGCGTGCGCTGCATCTCGCCGCTTTCCATCAGCGAGGTCAGGCGGCCCTGGTTCGGGAACGGCTCACGGGTGACGGCGGGGTAGTACAGCAGCTTGTCGCCGATCATCTCGCCCAGGAACTCGTGCTCGCGCAGTTCCTTCTCGAACAGCTCGCGGTAGGCCAGGTCCTTCTCGAAGCGCACGCCGTGGGTGAGGATCACCTTGTCGAAGCGCTCGTAGGTTTCCGGGTCCTTGATCACCGACAACCACGGCGCCAGGCCGGTGCCGGTGCCCAGCAGGTACAGGTGCTTGCCCGGATGCAGGTCGCTGATCAGCAGCGTGCCGGTGGGCTTCTTGCCGACCAGCACCTTGTCGCCCGGCTTGATGTCCTGCAGGCGCGAGGTCAGCGGACCGTCCTGCACCTTGATGCTGAAGAACTCCAGGTTCTCTTCCCAGTTGGCGCTGGCGATGGAATACGCACGCAGCAGCGGCCGCGCCTCCGTTTCCAGCCCGATCATGACGAACTGGCCATTCTCGAAGCGGAAACCGCTGTCGCGGGTGGTGGTGAAGCTGAAGTAGGCGTCCGTCCAGTGACGGACTTCAAGCACCGTTTCGGCACCAAAAGCGGAAGACATGGGGGTGGGGTCTGATCTGTGTTGTCGAGGGTATTCTAGCTCAAATGAGATAAATTCTCATTGACTGGCCCGAAACGCCATTTTTACCGGTATCCGGCAGCCTGTAGTTCAAACAGCTCGGCATAGCGCCCTCCCTGCGCCATCAGCTCTGTGTGGGTGCCGCTGGCCTCCAGCCGGCCCTCGGCCAGCACCAGGATCCGGTCGGCCATCCTCACCGACGAGAACCGGTGCGAGATCAGTACCGCCGTACGGTTGTCGGACAGCTCCTTGAAGCGCTGGAACACCTCGAACTCGGCGCGCGCGTCCAGCGCGGCGGTGGGTTCGTCCAGGATCATCACCTGCGCGTCGCGCATGTAGGCGCGCGCGATGGCGATCTTCTGCCACTGCCCGCCGGACAGGTCCACGCCCTGCTTGAACCGGCGCCCGATCAGCTGCTCGTAGCCCTGTGGCAGTCCTTCGATCACCTCATCGGCCATGCCGCGCCGGGCCGCGTCACGGATGCGCGCATCGTCGGTCATCGCCTCGACCAGGCCCACCCCGATGTTCTCGCCGGCGGTCAGGTTGTAGCGCACGAAGTCCTGGAAGATCACCCCCATGTTGGCGCGCAGGTCGTCCAGGTCGTACTCGCGCAGGTCGCGCCCATCGAGCAGGATGCGGCCTTCGTCAGGGTCGTACAGCCGCGCCAGCAGCTTCACCAGCGTTGTCTTGCCGGCGCCGTTCTCGCCGACCAGGGCCAGTACTTCGCCAGCGCGCAGCTCGAAATCCAGGTGCCGAACCGCCCACGCCTCGGCATCCGGGTAGCGGAACCCCACGTTCTCGAACACGAAGCCGCAGGTGATCGGTTGCGGCACCGGCACCGCGTCGGCGCGCGAATGGATCTCCGGTTCGATCTCGAAGAACGAGTACAGGTCGTCCAGGTACAGCGCTTGGCTGGCCACCTGCGAGAACCCGATCAGCAGGCCTTCCAGCAGCTGGCGCAGGCGCAGGAAGCTGCCGGCCAGGAAGGTCAGGTCGCCGATCGAAAAGTCGCCGCGGACGGTGCGCCACGCGATGTAGGCGTAGGCGGTGTAGTAGCCCAGCGTGCCCAGTGCAGCCAGCAACGTACCCCAGAACGCGCGGCGGCGGGCGAGGGCGCGATTGGCGCGGAAGAACTTCTCGGCCAGGAACCGGTAGCGGTCGATCAGGAACCGGTGCAGGTTGAAGATCTTCACTTCCTTGGCCGTTTCCACGCTGGCGCCGATCTGGCGCAGGTAGTCGAGCTGGCGGCGCTCGGGGGTCCACTGGAAGTTCAGGCTGTAACCGGCCGCGTTGAAGTGCGATTCGCCGATGAACGCCGGCACCAGCGCCACCGCGAGCAGCAGGATCAGCCACGGCGCGTACACCAGCAGGCCGACCGCCAGGCTGGCCACGGTGATCGCGTCCTGCACCTGGCCGAACAGCTGGCTCATCAGGCTCATCCGGCCCATGGTCTGGCGCCGGGCGCGGTCCAGCTTGTCCTGCAGGTCCGGGTCCTCGAAGTCCTCCAGGTCCAGCTCGGCGGCGTGCTCCATCAGGCGCACGCTGGTGACGTTGGTGAACAGCTCCGAGAGCAGGCTGTCGGCGTAGTTGACGATGCGCCCGAGCAGGTCCGAAGCGATCGCCAGGCCGAATTCCAGCGCCAGCAGGCCCAGCAGCGGATTGAGCAGCCCCCTGGAGAGCGCCTCCCCGAACGGTGGGAAGCCGGCGTCGTGCCGGCTCAGCAGCAGCGCGGCATCGATGATGAGCTTGCCCACGTACAGCATCGCCACCGGCAGCAGCGCGCGGATCACGCGCAGGCCCAGGCTGGCCATGGTCAGCGCCGGGCTGGTCTGCCAGACCTGGCGCAGGAACGGTGGCAGGTTGCGCATCGCCTTGAAGCGCTCGCGCAGGCTCGGGTTTTTCTGGGGAGGCGCAGGAGGCATGCGGAGCATTGTGCACCGGCCCCCGTCGACGCGTAGTGCCGGCCGCCGGCCGGCTCCTGGTGCTGCCGGCGATTGCGTGGAGCCGGCCAGCGGCCGGCACTACGTCGTGTCGATCGGTTTTGGCCGGTTGTGGCCCGCTTTACGGCAGTGGCGGCAACAACCCCGCGCCGAGCCGGTTCCAGGCATTGATCACTGCGATGCCCATGCTCAGGTCGCTGATGCCCTTTTCATCGAAATGCGGTGCCAGTGCGTCGAACGCCGCGTCCGACGGCGCCGCCGTGCTCAGCCGGGTCAGGGCCTCCGCCCAGCCCAGGGCGGCCTTCTCGCGCGCGTCGAAGAACCGGCTCTCATGCCAGGCCGGCAGGGTGTCCAGCTTGCGCGGCTCGATCCCGCCCTTGCGCAGCGCGGTGCCATGCATGTCCATGCAGTAGCCGCAGCCATTGATCTGCGACACGCGCAGGAACACCAGCTCCATCAGGGTGGGGTCGATCGAGCTGTCATGCACGGCCTTGCTGGTGGCCAGCAGGCCCTTGAAGGCGTCGGCGGCCAGGCGGGCATAGGGGACGCGGGGGGAAGCGGACATGGGTTTCTCCAAAGGGGAATGGGGGATCTTCACCTACTCAGACGGGGCAGGGTAGTCGCCTGTGACAGGTCGTGCCGGCCAGCGGCCGGCTCCCCGTGCTGCCTGGCACCGCCTGGAGCCGGCCGGCGGCCGGCACTACGGCGCTTCGGGGGGTAAAATGGCCGGCTTACCCCCCGCCAGCCCCGAGCAAGCGAGCATTACGTGACATCGATCAAGCAGGAAGACCTCATCCAGTCCATCGCCGACGCGCTGCAGTACATCTCGTACTACCACCCGGTCGACTACATCAAGAGCCTCACCGCCGCCTACGAGCGCGAGGAGTCGCCGGCCGCGAAGGAAGCGATGGCCCAGATCCTGATCAATTCGCGGATGTGCGCCGAGGGCCACCGCCCGATCTGCCAGGACACCGGCATCGTCACCGTGTTCCTGGAAATCGGCATGAACGTCCGCTGGGACGACGCCACCATGGGCGTGGAAGACATGGCCAATGAAGGCGTGCGCCGCGCCTACAACCACCCGGACAACAAGCTGCGCGCCTCGGTGCTGGCCGACCCGGCCGGCAAGCGCGTCAACACCAGGGACAACACCCCGGGCGTGGTCAACGTCAAGGTGGTGCCCGGCAACCACGTCGAGGTGATCGTCGCCGCCAAGGGCGGCGGTTCCGAAGCCAAGAGCAAGTTCGCCATGCTCAACCCGTCCGACTCCATCGTCGACTGGGTGCTCAAGACCGTGCCGACCATGGGCGCCGGCTGGTGCCCGCCGGGCATGCTTGGCATCGGCATCGGCGGCACCGCCGAAAAGGCGATGCTGCTGGCGAAGGAATCGCTGATGGAGCCGATCGACATCAACGAACTCAAGGCGCGCGGCGCCTCCAACCGCGCCGAGGAACTGCGCCTGGAGCTGTACGACAAGGTCAACGCGCTGGGCATCGGTGCGCAGGGCCTGGGCGGCCTGACCACGGTGCTGGACATCAAGGTCAAGGACTTCCCGACCCACGCCGCCAACCTGCCGGTGGCGATGATCCCCAACTGCGCGGCCACCCGCCACGCCCACTTCACCCTGGACGGCAGCGGCCCGGTGATGCTGGACCCGCCGTCGTTGGAAGACTGGCCGCAGATCACCTATGACGCCTCCAAGGGCACCCGGGTCGACCTGGACACCATCACCCCGGAAGACGTGGCCAGCTGGAAGCCGGGCCAGACCCTGCTGCTCAACGGCAAGCTGCTCACCGGCCGCGACGCCGCGCACAAGCGCATGGTCGACATGCTCAACAAGGGCGAGCCGCTGCCGGTCGACCTGAAGGGTCGCTTCATCTACTACGTGGGCCCGGTCGATCCGGTGCGCGACGAAGTGGTGGGCCCGGCCGGTCCGACCACCGCCACCCGCATGGACAAGTTCACCCGCCAGGTGCTGGAACAGACCGGCCTGCTCGGCATGGTCGGCAAGGCCGAACGCGGCCCGGCCGCGATCGAGGCGATCCGCGACAACAAGTCGGCCTACCTGATGGCGGTCGGCGGTTCGGCTTACCTGGTTTCCAAGGCGATCAAGGCGGCCAAGGTGGTGGGTTTCGCCGACCTCGGCATGGAAGCGATCTACGAATTCACCGTGCAGGACATGCCGGTGACCGTGGCGGTCGATTCCACCGGCGAATCGGTGCACATCACCGGCCCGCGCGAGTGGCAGGCCCGTATCGGCGCCATTCCGGTGGTCGTGGCCTGAGGTCCGCCCTGCGGAGCGTTGCGGCGCAGGCATAATCGGGGTTTCCCGACTGCAGGCGCCGCACATGGCCACCACGCTGTATGGATCGTCCAGCACCGCCTCGCTGGTGGTGCATTGGCTGTTGATCGAGCTGGGCATCGAGCACGTACTGGTGCTGCTGGATTTCGATACGCGCGAGCAGAAGGGCGCCGATTACCTGGCGCTCAATCCGGCCGGGCGGGTGCCGACCCTGGTCATCGATGGGCAGGTATTCACCGAAGCGGCGGCAATCGCCCTGCACCTGGCCGACCTGCACCCGCAGGCCGGGCTGCTGCCGGCACCGGGGACGCCGGAACGCGGCCAGGCCTATCGCTGGATGTTCTGGTGCGCCAATACGCTGCAGCCGGCATACCGGGCGTGGTTCTACGCCAGTGAGCCGGCCGGCGAGGCCAATACCGAGGCCACCCGTGCCATGGCCCGACAACAGCTCGAGGCGGCCTGGCAGCAGATGGCCGAGCACCTTGAGAACAACGGGCCGTACGTGCTGGGCGAGCGCCTGAGCGTGGTCGATTTCATGCTGGTGATGCTGATGCGCTGGTCGCGCAACATGCCCCGACCGAGTGATTCGTGGCCGGTGTTGAAGGCGTTTGCAGACCACATGAAGGCGCGGTCGGCCTTTGCCGATGTGTATCGGCGCGAGGGGATCAGCGACTGGACATAATCACCCGGTAGAGCCACGCCCTGCGTGGCTGCACCGTAACCTCAATACCACTCCAGCAACGACACGCCCACGCCCACATACGTGGCCTTGTGGTTGTAATCGATCATGCTCTCGCCATACCCGTCGAAGACCTGCACGTGCCCGCGCAGCAGGTTGCTGATCGGGAAGCCGTAATCCAGCTGCAGCGCGCCATGCGAGCGGTCGCCGCCGCGCAGCGAATGCCGCGCCATCAGCGAGACTTCGTGCCCGTTGCGGTTCCAGGTCAGGGTCGCGTCGCCGCGGCCCATGTAATCCTCGATGTCCGGGTTGTTGTCGTCTTCGCGGTCTTCCGGCAGGCGGTACCACGGGCGCAGCACCAGCGCCCAGTTCTCGCGGTCCAGGCCTATGGTGGCGATCACCCGGTTCCAGCTGCGCGACAACGGATCGGCGCGGCCGTTGGACATGTGGGTCAGGCTGAGTCCGCTCATGCGCCCACGCCAGCCACCGATGGAGTAGCCGTTGCGGAACATCATCATGATTTCCGGCTCGTAATTGGTTTCGCGGAACGGGCGCGAGTTGTCGGCGTTGTAGGCCTGCCAGCGCGAACTCTGGGTGTACCCGGCCCAGATGTCGCCGTTGTCCCCGAACACGTTCTCCCACACCTTGGTCTTGAAGCTCAGCTGGAACTTCAGCTCGTTGCTGTCCAGCTGCTGCGGCGTGGTCACCGTATTGTCCGGGTTCGGCGACTGCGGCATCTGGTTCTTGTCGCTGGTCCAGAACGCGGGCAGCAGGTACACCGGCTTGTAGGCCCGCAGCTGGAAGGCGCCCAGCTTGGAGTCCTGCGCCAGTTCCCAGCGGCTGTCCAGCAGCGAGCCCTTGCCAGCGTTGGCCAGCGCGGCGTTGTGGCCGTCGTTCTTGAACACCTCGCCGACCCGCTGCTTGACCCGTTCGGTGGCCGGGGCGTCGGGCGTGCGCGCCGCCGCGCGTTCCTCGCGCCGCTCCTGCTTGGCGGCAATCGCGGCTGCGTCGGCGGCCTGGGTGGTTTCCGCGGTCGGCCGGAACAGTTTGTCGTAGCAGGCCAGGCGCGCCGCGTCGGTGCTCACCTGCGAACAGGCCTCCGGCGTTGCCGGAGTCGGCGAGGCCTCCTGTGCGGCCACGGGCAGGCTCGCGGTTGCCAGGGCCAGGGCGGAGAACAGGGCCGAACGGGGGCGGTGGGTCATGGGGACGGGCCGATGAATGAGGGGAGAGCCGGAACAGTGTGGCGGCTGCCCCGGATTCCCGCCAGCGCACGAAACGACGCGCGTGACGGTTTCAGCGCGTTTATGCCGGTGCCCCCCGTGCGCGCGGCGTGAAGTCGCCGCACATCAGAACCACCAGGCAAACGCGAAGATGCCCAGCATCGTGATCACCAGCGCCAGCTTCAGCGCAAGCCCGAGCAGGATGCCCAGCCAGGTGGCCAGCCCGACCTTGGTCGAGCGGCCGAGTTCGCGGGTATGCCAGTACTCGCCGAGCAGGGCGCCGGCCAGCGGGCCGACGAACAGCCCGATCGGCATGAAGAACAGTCCGACGATGCTGCCGATGAAGGTCCCCCATAGCGCCTTGCTGCTGGCGCCGACCCGCTTGGCGCCCACCATGGTGGCGATCACGTCCACCGCGAACGAGGCCAGGGTCAGCAGGCCCAGCACCGTCAGCGGCACCCAGCCCACATGCACGAAGCCGTCGCCCCAGGCCGCGACCAGCAGCCCGGCGAACACCAGCGGAATGCCGGGCAGGGCAGGCAGCACGATGCCGGCAATGCCGACCAGGACCAGCAGCACCGCGATCAGGTAAAAGATGAATGAAGGGTCCATGCTGTGCCGTATGTTTGCCGAATTTGGGTTGACATTTGTGGAATATGCCAGTTGCTTTTTGATTTTGCCCGGGTTAAGTTGCAGTCGCTGAGCTTGGCAAGGTCACCGTGGATCGTGGCCTGATGATGGTAGGTCTTCCAGATCCGCTCCATCGATGCACCTCGCTTCCCCCTTGCTGTCAGCCGCCCGCAAAGGCGTATCCAACGACAAAGCAGAGATACCAGGGAGTAAGTGAGATGGCTGATCGTGAGCAGGGTACTGTGAAGTGGTTCAATGACGCCAAGGGCTTTGGCTTCATCAGCCGCCAGAACGGTGAAGATGTATTCGTGCACTTCCGCGCGATTGAAACCCAGGGTTTCAAGAGCCTCAAGGAAGGCCAGTCGGTGAGCTTCGAAGTCGTGCAGGGCCAGAAGGGCCTGCAGGCCGACAAGGTCCAGCCGGTCTGATCCGGCCGGCCACCGCGCACGCGTGGTAACGAAGAAGGCCCGCGCAAGCGGGCCTTCTTCTTTCCAGCAGGGGCCGGACGCCAGGCCTCAGCGGATGACCACCCGGCCGTTGACCACGCGCACGTAGGTGTTCTCGCGGATCCCGCCCAGGTCGCGCTGGTTGACCACCACGGTGCGGCCGTCGTCCATGCGCACGGTGATGTCGAAGGTGTCGCTGGTGACGTTCTTCTGGATCTGGTTGCCGGCCAACGCGCCACCCACGGCGCCTGCAGCGGCGGCGACGTTCTGGTTGCCCTTGCTGCCGCCGGTGTGGTCGGAGATCTCATGGCCGGCCACCGCGCCCACGATGCCGCCCAGGATCGCACCGGTCGCGCTCGGCGCGCTGCGGCCCGAGGCTACCTGGTTGATCCGGGTCACGATGCCGCAGTCGGCGCAGCGGTTGGTGTTGTAGTTGCCACCGTTGTTGTAGCCGCTGTTGTTGTAACCGCTGTTGTAGCCGCCCCCGCCATAGCCGGGCGAGGTGGCGCAGCCGGCCAGGCCGAGGGTCGCGATGGCAGCTGCAGCAATGAGTTGGATCTTCATGGTGGTACTCCGTGTGGGTCGCATGGCGCCGATCCTGTCGGGTCCTGCGTGAACAGGGCGCCAATCCGACCCTCACATCGTGGCTGGCAGATGAATCAGCGGAAATCCTGGTGGCAGGCCTGGCAGTTGGTCTTGATCTTCTCCACCAGCGTGCCCATCGCCGCGCAGTCGGTGGGCGGGCTCGCCAGGGCAGTGTTGAGGGTCGCGCGCAGGCCACTGGCATGCTGCTGGAACTGCGCGTTGTCGCGCATGTCCGGGAAGGCGATGTCCATGTCGTTGGAGAGCGAACGCAGCGTCTGCAGGCGCGGCACGCTGTCGGCCAGGCTGCAGCGGTTCTGCGCCTGCGCGTCGCCGAGCAGGTCGACCTGGCGCTGCATCACGTGCATCAGGCTGTCCGGGAACGGGTCCTGCCGCGCCTGGATCGCACGCGAGACCATCACCGTAGCGACGATGCCCACGATCAGGCCCAGCCCGGCGACGAACAGGTAGCGGTAGGCGGCAGACGGGCGGCGGGTGGGGGTGTTCATGGCGTGGCGTCCTTGTGGGTGGCTCGCTGCATCCTACCCGCCGCGCAGGGCGCCCGTACATCGCCGACCCCGGGCCGTCTAAAATGGACGCCATGAACGACGTATTGCGCGAACGCTTTGCCGGCATCGACCGGTTGTATGGGGCAGGCACCGTGGACCAGCTGTCGCGCCGCCGGGTGGCGGTGGTCGGCATGGGCGGGGTCGGCTCGTGGGTGGTGGAAGCGCTGGCACGCACGGCGGTGGGCCACCTGACCCTGATCGATGCCGACGACATCTGCGTCTCCAACACCAACCGCCAGCTGCCGGCACTGGCCGGGCAGTACGGCCGCAACAAGGCCGAGGCGATGGCCGAGCGCTGCCGCGCGATCAACCCGGACATCGAAGTCGATGCGATCGCCTCGTTCCTGACCGTGTCCAACATGGTCGAACTGCTCGACCGCGACTTCGACCTGGTGATCGATGCCTGCGACAGCTTCCGGGTCAAGGTGGAAACCATCGCCTGGTGCCGCCGCCGCAAGCTGCCGATCCTGACCGTCGGCGCCGCCGGTGGGCGTACCGACCCGACCCTGGTGCGGATTCGTGATGTGTCGCGCACCGAGCACGACGCCATGCTGGCGCTGATCCGCAAGAAGCTGCGCAGCGACTTCAACTTTCCGAAGAACGCCTCGCGCTACTTCGGCGTGCCGGCGGTGTACTCGCTGGAGAACGTGAAGTACCCGCAGGCCGATGGGACTGTGTGTGGGCTGCGTCCGCAGTTGGGGGCGGACGCGGCGTTGAAGCTGGATTGTGGGGCGGGATTGGGGGCGGCGACGCATATCACCGGCGCGTTTGCGTTCGCGGCGGTGGGGAAGGCGCTGGAGATGTTGCTGAAGAAAAAAACGGTTACGGCGTAACCGCGCGCTACGTCGTACCCGCGTAGCGACACGCCGCGCGTGTCCCGCGGGATGCCCCGCACGACGTGGGACACGCATGGCGTGTCGCTACGCGAGACCGAACAACCGCCTTGCATTCTCGGTCGTCTGTTCCGCGATCGCCTCCACCGCCTCACCGCGCAACCCTGCCACTGTCTCAGCAATCACCGTCAAACGCGCCGGCTCGTTGCGCTGCCCACGGATGCCCGCATCCGGCTGGTCCGGCGCGTCCGTTTCCAGTAGCAGCTGCTCCAACGGCAGCTGCGCCACCAGACGGCGCAGCTTCTGGGCGCGGTCGTAGGTCAACGGGCCGCCCAGGCCGACCAGGAAGCCCAGCTTGTGCAGCTGCGCAGCCTGCTCCGGGCTGCCCGGGAAGCTGTGGATCACCCCGCGCAACCCGCCTACCTGTTTGATTGCGGCAATTACCGCATCCACGGCGCGGCGCGCATGCACGATCACCGGCAGGTCGAACTCGCGCGCGATGCGCAGCTGCCCGTCGAAGTAGAACTGCTGCTGCTCGGCATCCAGGCCGTCCACGTAGAAGTCCAGCCCGCACTCACCCACCGCACAGGGTTTCTCGCGGACGATCCACTCGCGCAGCTGGTCCAGGTGCTCTGGCCGGTGCTGGTCCAGGAACATCGGGTGCAGGCCATAGGCCGGGTACAGGCCCTCGGCCATCCGGGCGGTTTCGCGCAGCTTGGGCCAGCTGGCGGCGGTCACCGCCGGCAGTACCTGCGCGTGGACGCCCGCAGCCTGCGCGCGCGAAATGACCTGCGCGCGGTCGTTATCGAACTCGTCGGCGTCCAGATGGCAGTGGCTGTCAAACAGGTTCACGCGTCGTGGCGGTCCAGGCGCGGGGGCAGGGTGTCGCTGCGGCGCTTCCAGTTGGCCAGCAGCAACGTGCCCAGGCCGAACAGGATCTCGTCCACGAACGGCACCGGATCGGGAATGAACAACGTAATCGCAAACAACGCGGCCGTGACCTTGAACAGCGTGGGATAACGCAGCTTCTGCGCCCACGACATCACCGGCAGCAGCAGGGGACCCGGCATTGTGTGACCTCCTCGACAGATGCTGTAAACGCTATCACGAGCCTCTCTCGCACAGAACCTGAATGGGTTACAGCGGTGTATGCGTCATGTGGAGATACCGTTCAGCAATGGCATGCTGGAATCCGCATCAAGAACGTTGCGGATCGTCCGCAGGGAGACGGAAATGAAGAGCACAACTACTACTGCCCTGGTCGCCGCAGGCGCCCTGCTGGTCGGCGGCATCGCCACCGCCGCCTTCATGAAGAGCGGTACTTCCGCCGACCCGGTCACCGCGAATCCGACCCACCCGACCATCGACACCACGCCGCTGGCCGACGACGGTGCCCGCACCGACGACCTGGCCGTGGACAAGGCCGGTCGCCTGGAGTACGCCGACGTGGTCAAGGTCGATCCGCTGACCCAGAAGGAAAAGGCCTACGCCACCGTGATCGGCACCGAGCCGGTGCGCGAGACCTCCACCACCCAGACCCCGCATGAAGTCTGCGAAGACGTGGTGGTGCAGGAGCGCCTGCCCGAGCGCGACGGCAACGTCGGCGGCACCGTGGCCGGTGCGGTCATCGGCGGCCTGCTCGGCAACCAGGTCGGCGGCGGCAACGGCCGCAAGGCAGCCACCGCGGCCGGCGCCGTCGCTGGCGGCATGATCGGCAACCAGGTCGACAAGCGCCACGTCGGTGGCCGCGTGGTCAACCGCACCGAGCGCCAGTGCCACACCGAAACGGCGACCTCCGAGTCGACCAAGGTCACCGGTTACAACGTGACCTACCGCAATGAAGACGGCACCACCGGCACCATGCGCATGGCCAGCAAGCCGGGCAACCGCATCGCCATGGGCACCACCAACGCGGTGACCGGCTACAACGTCACCTACCGCTACGACGGCGTCGAAAAGACGGTCAAGATGGCCAACAAGCCGGCCAGCGACCGCCTGCCGGTGGTGGATGGCCAGCTGGTCACCCAGACCGCCGCCCTGGATACGACCACCCGGTAACGGCGGCCGGGCAAACGAAACACCCCGCAACAGGCCGGCACATCGCCGGCCTGTTGCGTTTCCGCATGCTGCACCCGCGCTTGGCAACCCGCACCGCTTGCCGCCATGCTCGCCCGGTCCGTCCGTTCGGCTCAGCTGGAGGGTAGTGCATGGTGGCCGTGGTCCCCGATCCGATTCCCGCGCGCATGAAAGGCCTCAACCGGGCCGAGATCTGCGACGCCAACTTCATCGAGTTCGTGCAGCACTGGGACAGCCCCGCCGCGCCGCGTCCCGACCCCGGCGCGCCGATCCTGCCGGGCAGCACGCTGGACGCGCAGGGCTTCGACGCGCTGTTCGAATCGCAGCTGGCCAGCCGCCACCTGGACCTGATGGCGCGCGTGCTGCGCGTCCAGAACAAGGTCTTCTACACCATCGGCTCCTCCGGCCACGAAGGCAACGCGCTGGTGGCGCGGCTGGCCCGGCATACCGATCCGGCCTTCCTGCACTACCGCTCCGGTGCGTTCATGGCCGAGCGCTTCCGCCAGCTGCCGGACATGGACCCGGTGATGGACGCGGCGCTGTCGTTCGCGGCCAGCCGCGACGACCCCGCCAGCGGCGGCCGCCACAAGGTGTGGGGCAGCAAGCCGCTGTGGGTGCTGCCGCAGACCTCCACCATTGCCTCGCACCTGCCGAAGGCGCTGGGCACGGCGATGGCCATCGAGACTGCGCGCCGGATCGGGCACGCATTGCCGATCCCCGACGACAGCGTGGTGATCTGCTCGTTCGGGGACGCCTCGGCCAACCATGCCACCGCGCAGACCGCCTTCAACACGGCAGCCTGGGCCGCCTACCAGAAGCTGCCGGCGCCCATCCTGTTCGTCTGCGAAGACAACGGCATCGGCATCTCGGTGAAGACCCCCGAGGGCTGGATTGCCGAAAGCTTCCGCCATCGCCCGGGGCTGGACTACTTCTTCGCCGATGGCCTGGACCTGGCCAGCGGCCACGACCAGGTGCAACGCGCGCTGGAGCACTGCCGGCGCACCCGTCGACCGACCTTCCTGCACCTGCGCACGACCCGCTTGATGGGCCATGCCGGTACCGACTTCGAGATCGAATGGCGGCCGCTGCCGGAGCTGTGCGCGGCCGAAGCGGCCGACCCGCTGCTGCGCTCGGCGCGGATCGCGCTGGAGTCGGGCTGGATGACCCCGGCGCTGCTGCAGGAGCGCTACGAGGCGATGCGCGCGCGCTGTTTCGCTGCGGCCGAGGCGGCCGACCAGCGGCCGAAGCTGGCCGCGCTGGCCGAGATCATGGCGCCGCTCGCGCCGTACACGCCGGCGGCGGTGGATGCCGAGGCCCGTCGGGTGCCAGGCGCCGCCGCGCGCGAGGCCGCGTTCGGCAGCGCCGCGCAACTGCCCGAACGGCAACCGCCGCGCCACCTGGCGGTGCAGATCAACCAGGCCCTGCATGACCTGCTGTGCAAATACCCCAGCGCGCTGCTGTTCGGCGAAGACGTGGCGCAGAAGGGCGGCGTGTACACGGTCAGCAAGGGCCTGCTGAAAGCGTTCGGTCCGCGCCGGGTGTTCAACACGCTGCTGGACGAAACCATGATCCTGGGCATGGCCCAGGGCCTGGCCAACCTGGGCATGCTGCCGATCCCGGAGATCCAGTACCTGGCCTACCTGCACAACGCCGCCGACCAGCTGCGTGGCGAAGCCTGTTCGCTGCAGTTCTTCTCCAATGACCAGTACCGCAACCCGATGCTGGTCCGCATTGCCGGGCTGGGCTACCAGAAGGGCTTCGGCGGCCACTTCCATAACGACAACTCGATCGCCGCGCTGCGCGACATTCCCGGGCTGGTGGTGGGCTGTCCCTCGCGCGGCGACGATGCGGCAATGATGCTGCGCACGCTGGCGGCGCTGGCCCGGGTCGATGGACGCGTGGCAGTGTTCCTGGAACCGATCGCGCTGTACATGAGCAAGGACCTGCACGCCCCGGGCGATGGCCAGTGGCTGTTCCCGTACCCCGAACCGGACCAGGCGCTGGTGCTGGGCGAGGGGCGGGTGTACGCGGCCGAGGCCAGCGACCTGGTGATATTCACCTACGGCAACGGCGTGCCGATGAGCCTGCGCGCTGCGCGCAGCATCGAGGCCGAACTCGGCTGGCAGGTACGCGTGGTCGACCTGCGCTGGCTGGTGCCGCTCAATGCCGGCTTCATTGCCGAACAGGCCGCCGACGCGCGCCGGGTGCTGGTGGTCGACGAAGGCCGGCACAGCGCCGGGGTGGGCGAGGGCATCATCACCGCGCTGGTCGAAGCCGGGCTGGGCCACCTGCCGCTGCAGCGCGTGTGCGGCGCCGACACCTACACGCCGCTGGCAGGGGCAGCATTGTGCGTGCTTCCAAGCGACAATGCGGTGGTAAGCGCCGCGCGGGTGTTGGCGCAGGACCTTTGACGCATGTGTGGACTGGCAGGAATGTTGCTGGCCGCTCCGGGACGGGAGCAGGCCGCGTTGGAACAGCAGGCACGCCGCATGGGCGATGCCCTGCTGCACCGTGGGCCGGATGACAGCGGGGTGTGGGCCGATGCGGCCAGCGGTATCGCGCTGGCGCACCGCCGCCTGAGCATCCTCGACCTGTCGCCGCTGGGCCACCAGCCGATGGCCTCGGATGATGGCCGCTACGTGCTGGCCTACAACGGCGAGGTCTACAACTTCGCCGCGCTGCGGCGGGAGCTGGAGGGCCTGGGCCACGTGTTCCGGGGTCATTCCGACACCGAGGTGCTGCTGGCGGCGTTCGTGGCGTGGGGCTTCGACGACACCCTGCAGCGGGCCAATGGCATGTTCGCCATCGCCCTGTGGGACCGCGCCGAACAGTGCCTGTGGCTGGCCCGCGACCGGGTCGGCAAGAAACCGCTGTACTACGGCTGGGCCGGCGACACGCTGGTGTTCGGCTCCGAGCTGAAGGCGCTGTGGCAGCACCCGGACTTCGACAACGACATCGACCGCGACGCGCTGACCCTGCTGCTGCGGCTGGACTACATTCCCGCGCCGCACTGCATCCACGAGCGCTGCTTCAAGCTGATGCCGGGCCGCGTGCTGCGGCTGGATGCGGCGGCGGTGGCCGCCGGCGCGGCCGCGCACCGCCCGGACCAGCAGCAGCTGCCGTTCTGGAATGCGCGCGAGCGCATGCAGCAGGCATTGGCGCAGCCGTTCCTGGGCAGCGACGAGGAGGCCGAAAACCAGCTCGACACCGTGCTGCGCGACGCGGTCGGGCTGCGCATGGTGGCCGACGTGCCGGTCGGGGTGTTCCTGTCCGGCGGCACCGATTCGTCGGTGGTGGCGGCGCTGATGCAGTCGCAGTCGTCCAGTCCGATCCACAGTTTCAGCATCGGCTTCGAAGGCTCCGACCACGACGAGGCGCCGTTGGCCAAGGCGCTGGCCGGGCACCTGGGCACGGATCACACCGAACTGTACGTCAGCGGCGCCGACGCGCTGGCGGTGGTGCCGGACCTGCCGGCGATGTTCGACGAACCCTTCGCCGACGCCTCGCAGGTGCCGACCGCACTGGTGGCAAAGCTGGCGCGCAGTGCGGTGACGGTGGCGCTGTCGGGCGACGGTGGCGATGAGCTGTTCTTCGGCTACAGCCGCTACCAGCGCGCCCTGCGCAACTGGACGATGCTGGGCCGGGTGCCGGCGCCGCTGCGGCGCTGGATGGCCGCGCATGCGCACACCCAGGGCGAGTCCTCGCGCACCGGCGGGCTGGCCGCGCTGCTGGCCGAAACCGGCGCGCGCGGCATTGGCGACGTGTACCGCAACCGCATTTCGCGCTGGCGCGACCCGGTCGCGGCGGTGATCGGTGCGCGCGGCGCGGGCAGCTTCTACGACCTGGCCGACCCGCTGCACGGCGCCGGTTCGCCGGCCGACGCGATGATGCTGGCTGATTTCAGCACCTACCTGCCGGACGACCTGCTGTGCAAGGTCGACCGCACCAGCATGGCGGTCAGCCTGGAAGCACGCGCGCCGCTGCTGGACTGGCGCGTGGCCGAGTTCGCCTGGTCGCTGCCGCTGGGCATGAAGCAGCGCGATGGGGTCAGCAAGTACCTGCTCAAGCGGGTACTGGGCCGGTACGTGCCGCAGGACATGGTGCACCGGCCCAAGCGCGGGTTCGGCGCGCCGGTGAGCGCCTGGTTGAAGGGCGACCTGCGCGGCTGGGCCGATGAACTGCTGGACCCGGCGCGGCTGGCCGCCGAAGGCGTGTTCAACGTGAACGCGGTGGCGCCGCTGTGGGCGCGGTTCAAGAACGGCGAGCGCAAGTGGCACACGCACCTGTGGAACGTGTTGATGTTCCAGGCCTGGCAGGCGCATTGGAAGCAGGTGCGGGCGGGGGTTTCGCGCGCGTGACGGGCATGGCGTGGGACACGCATGGCGTGTCTCTACGCGTAGCGACACGCCATGCGTGTCCTTGGGAACGCTGGCCACGCAGGCACCCCTACCTTCACCACATCCAACGCCACCCCGCCATACGCTGACCGTTCCCCTTCGAACGGAGACACCCATGGCCAACCCCACCATCGCCGTCCTCGTCGGCAGCCTGCGCAAGGGCTCGCACAACCAGGCGCTGGCCCACGCGCTGGAAAAACTGGTCGCCGGCAAGGCGACCTTCGAGTACGTGCAGATCGGCGACCTGCCGCTCTACAACCAGGACTTCGACAAGGATTACCCGGCCGAAGGCCTGCGCCTGAAGGACCAGATCCGCAAGGCCGACGCGGTCCTGTTCGTCACCCCCGAGTACAACCGCTCGATCCCCGGCGTGCTCAAGAACGCCATCGACCTGGGCTCGCGTCCCTACGGCCACAGTGCCTTCGCCGGCAAGCCCGCAGCGGTGATCGGTGCCTCCATCGGCGCGATCGGCACCGCACTGGCCCAGCAGCACCTGCGCAACGTGCTGGCCTACCTGGACATGCCGGTGCTGGGGCAGCCGGAGGCGTTCATCCACTTCAAGGAAGGCCTGATCGACGAGCACGGCGCGATCAGCAACGAAGGTACCCGCGACTTCCTGAGGTCCTTCACCGACAAGTTCCTGGCGTTCATCGCCACCCACACGGCTGGGTAATCCCGGCGGGGCGCGCGTGCGATAATGGCGGCCCGGCGCACGACCAACAGCCGTGCGCTAACGCCCTATCCCCAATGCATCCACCGGTTATCCACAGGTTATCCGTTCTTGTTGCGGGGGTCGCGGCGTGCAACCCTGTCTTACGCACCAAAATGGAATCACTCCGCCATGTCCGCCCGCTCCGGCTTCCGTTCCGACCGCAAAGACCGCGGTGACCGCTTTGATCGCGACGAGATGCGCATCGACGCGCTGCGCGTGCCGCCGCATTCGATCGAGGCCGAACAGGCGGTGCTGGGCGGCCTGATGCTGGCCCCGGAAAGCTACGACCGGGTCAACGACCAGCTGACCGAAACCGACTTCTACCGGCGCGACCACCAGACCATCTACCGCGCGATCCGCGAGCTGTCCGAACGCGACCGCCCGTTCGACGCGGTGACCCTGGGCGAGTGGTTCGAGTCGCAGGGCAAGATGGAGCTGGTCGGCGACGGCGCCTACCTGATCGAACTCGCCAGCACCACGCCGTCCGCCGCCAACATCGCCGCCTACGCGGAGATCGTGCGCGACAAGGCCGTGCTGCGCCAGCTGATCCAGGTCGGCACCGACATCGTCAACGACGGCTTCCAGCCCGAGGGCCGTGAGAGCAGCGAGCTGCTGTCGGCGGCGGAAAAGTCGGTGTTCGCCATTGCCGAGCAGGGTGCCCGCGGCCGCACCGATTTCGTGGCGATGCCCGGCGCGCTGAAGGACGCCTTCGAAGAGCTGCGCAACCGCTTCGAAAACGGCGGCAACATCACCGGCCTGCCGACCGGCTACGCCGACTTCGATGCGATGACCTCGGGCCTGCAGCCGACCGACCTGATCATCCTGGCCGCGCGTCCGGCCATGGGCAAGACCACCTTCGCGCTGAACATCGCCGAATACGCCGCGATCAAGTCCAAGAAGGGCGTGGCGGTGTTCTCGATGGAAATGTCGGCCTCGCAGCTGGCGATGCGCCTGATTTCCTCCAACGGCCGCATCAACGCGCAGCGCCTGCGTACCGGCCAGCTGGAAGACGAGGACTGGAGCCGCGTCACCGGCGCGATCCGCATGCTGAAGGAAACCAAGATCTTCATCGACGACACCCCGGGTGTGTCGCCGGAGATCCTGCGTTCCAAGTGCCGCCGGCTCAAGCGCGAGCACGACCTCGGGCTGATCGTGATCGATTACCTGCAGCTGATGAGCGTGCCGGGCAACAGCGAGAACCGCGCGACCGAAATCTCGGAAATCTCGCGCTCGCTCAAGGGTCTGGCCAAGGAGCTCAACGTGCCGGTGATCGCGCTCTCCCAGCTCAACCGCTCGCTGGAAACGCGAACCGACAAGCGCCCGGTGATGGCCGATCTTCGCGAATCCGGCGCAATCGAGCAGGACGCGGACATGATCGTGTTCATCTACCGCGACGACTACTACAACAAGGAAAATTCCCCGGACAAGGGCCTGGCCGAGATCATCATCGGCAAGCACCGAGGCGGCCCGACCGGCTCGTGCAAGCTCAAGTTCTTCGGCGAGTACACCCGGTTCGACAACCTGTCGCACGATTCGGTGGGTTCGTTCGAATAAGGGTTCGTCGGCGAATCCGGCGTTTCGTCGCAAACCGGTTGAACCGGGTGGGGCAGGGCGGCACGCTGGTCCCACGCGGCAAGGTGCCGCCTGGAGACCGTCATGAAGACCCTGTTCGCGCTCGGCGTGTGGTGCCTGCTGTTCGTGCTGTGCTGGCCGCTGGCGATCCTGGCCCTGCTGGCCTGGCCGTTCGTGTGGCTGCTGAGCCTGCCGTTCCGGCTGGTCGGGATCACGTTCTCGGCGCTGTTCGCGTTCCTGGGCGCTGTATTGATGTTGCCCGCACGCCTGCTCGGCGGCGGTCGCCCCGTCGCTGCGTAACCCACAAAAAACCCCGCCGAGGCGGGGTTTTTCGTTGCGTCACGCCAGGGCCGGTCAGTTGGCCTTGTGGATGGCGCGCTTGCTTACGGCCATGGCGGCGTCGTGGACCACTTCCGACAGCGACGGGTGCGCGTGGCAGATGCGGGCCAGGTCGTCGGCCGAGCCGCTGAACTCCATGGTCAGCACGCCTTCGTGGACCAGTTCGGACACGTTCGCGCCAACCAGGTGCATGCCGAGGATGCGGTCGGTTTCAGCGTGCGCCAGCACCTTCACGAAACCGGCCGGTTCGATCATCGCCACGGCACGGCCGTTGGCGGCGAACGGGAAGCTGCCGGCCTTGTACGGAATGCCTTCGGCCTTGAGCTGCTCTTCGGTCTTGCCGACCCAGGCCAGCTCCGGCTCGGTGTAGATGACCCACGGAATGGTGTCCATGTTGACGTGGCCCGGCAGGCCCGCGATCAGCTCGGCCACCGCGATGCCTTCCTCGAAGCCCTTGTGCGCCAGCATCGGGCCGCGCACGCAGTCGCCGACCGCCCACACGCCGTTGACGCCGGTGTGGCAGTGCTCGTCCACTTCGATCTGGCCACGCTCGTTGACCTTGACGCCGGTCCCTTCGGCCAGCAGGCCCTTGGTTGCGGCGCGACGGCCCACGGCCACCAGCAGCTTGTCCACCACCAGGCTCTTCTCGCCTTCGGCGTCGGTGTAGGTCAGGGCGACTTCCTTCTTCTTGCCCTTGCCGGTCACTTCGGCCTTGGAGACCTTGGCACCCAGGCGGATGTCCAGGCCCTGCTTCTTGAATTCCTTGGCGGCAACCTTGCCCACTTCGGCATCGGCAGCAGCCAGGAAGGTCGGCAGCGCTTCCAGGATGGTCACTTCGGCACCCAGGCGCTTCCACACGCTGCCCAGTTCCAGGCCGATCACGCCGGCACCGATCACCGCCAGGCGGGCCGGCACTTCGGTGAAGTCCAGGCCGCCGACGTTGTCGACGATGGTCTCGCCGTCGAACTTGGCGAACGGCAGTTCGATCGAGTCCGAACCGGCGGCGATGATCACGTTGGTGCCCTTGAGCTCGACCA
This sequence comes from Stenotrophomonas aracearum, assembly GCF_031834615.1. Classification (NCBI taxonomy): domain Bacteria; kingdom Pseudomonadati; phylum Pseudomonadota; class Gammaproteobacteria; order Lysobacterales; family Lysobacteraceae; genus Stenotrophomonas; species Stenotrophomonas aracearum. The sequence goes on along the minus strand of NZ_CP115543.1, from coordinate 2,666,906 downwards.
CGTCGCCGTCGTGCTGGGTGACCTTGACCACGTTGCCCGGCTGCAGTTCACCGAAGCCGTAGTACGCCGCGACCTTGTTCGCCTTGAACAGCATGGCGATGCCACCGGTGAACTGCTTGACGATCTTGTCCTTGCGGCCAACCATCGCCTCGACGTCCATCTTGGCATCCTTGAAGCTGATGCCATGGTCGCCAAAGATGTGGCCCATGTTCCAGAACTGGCGCGAGGAGTCCAGCAGCGCCTTGGACGGAATGCAACCCACGCGCAGGCAGGTACCGCCCAGCGCCGGCTTGCCATCCTTGCCCAGGGCAGCGTCGATGCAGGCCGTCTTCAGGCCCAGCTGCGCGGCGCGGATGGCGGCGTGGTAACCGGCCGGGCCGGCACCGATGACGACAACGTCGAATTGTTCAGCCATTGAAAATTCCTTGATGCTTTACCAGAACCCCTCCGCGCGGTCGCGGAGGGGCGGGAGGTCTTACAGGCCGAACAGCATGCGGCCCGGGTTTTCCAGCTGGTTCTTGATGTCCACCAGGAACTGCACCGAATCCTTGCCGTCGATGATGCGGTGGTCGTAGGACATGGCGAGGTACATCATCGGCGCGATCACGACCTGGCCGTTCTGCGCGATCGGACGTTCCTTGATCGCGTGCATGCCCAGGATGGCGCTCTGCGGCGGGTTGATGATCGGGGTGGACAGCAGCGAACCGAAGGTGCCGCCGTTGGTCACGGTGAAGGTGCCGCCCTGCAGTTCTTCCAGGCTCAGCTTGCCGTCACGGGCCTTCTTGGCGTAGTCGGCGATGGTCTTTTCGATGTCGGCGAACGACATGCGCTCGACGTTGCGCAGCACCGGCGTGACCAGGCCCTTCTCGGTCGACACGGCGATCGAGATGTCCGAGTAGCCGTGGTAGATGATGTCGTCGCCGTCGATCGAGGCGTTGACCAGCGGGAAGCGCTGCAGCGCGTTGGCGGCGGCCTTCACGAAGAAGCTCATGAAGCCCAGCTTGATGCCGTGCGCCTTGACGAACTCGTCCTGCAGGTCCTTGCGCGCGGCCGACACCTTGGACAGGTCGACTTCGTTGAAGGTGGTCAGCATGGCGGTGGAGTTCTTGGACTCCATCAGGCGTTCGGCGATGCGCTTGCGGATGCGGGTCATCGGCACGCGTTCTTCCGGACGGGCACCACCGGACTTGCCGGCGCCGCCGTTGCGGGCGAAGTTGACGATGTCTTCCTTGGTCACCGCGCCGCGACGGCCGGTGCCGTCGACGTCGGCCGGGTTCACGTTTTCGGTGATGGCGCTGAAACGCGCGCCCGGGGGCAGCGCGTCGGCAGCCGACTTCGAGGCCGGTGCCGGGGCAGCGGCAGCCGCCGGGGCAGCAGCGGCCGGGGCAGCGGCTTCGGCCTTCGGGGCTTCAGCGGCCGGGGCCGGGGCAGCAGCCACGGCGCCTTCCTCGATCACCGCCACGACCTGGCTGGAGGTCACGGTGGCGCCCACTTCGAACTTGATTTCCTTCAGCACGCCATCAACCGGCGACGGCACTTCCAGGACGACCTTGTCGGTTTCCAGGTCGAGCAGGTTTTCGTCGCGCTTGACGGCGTCGCCAACCTTCTTGTGCCAGGTGGCGATGGTGCCGTCGGCGACGGATTCGGGCAGTACCGGGGCTTTGACTTCGGTGGCCATGCGGGGGCTTCCTGGTTTGTCTTTTCTGGAATGAGGGAAAGTTATTCAGCGACCGCGTCGTTGAACGGGTTGACCAGTGCATCGGCGACCAGCTTCTGCTGTTCGATGATGTGGTCGGCCATGTGACCGGCGGCCGGGGAGGCCGAACGCGCGCGACCGGCGTAGTGCAGGTTCTGGCCATCGGCCAGGCAGAACTGCAGGTGGTGGCGGATCTGGTACCACGCACCCTGGTTCTGCGGTTCTTCCTGCGTCCACACCACGTCGGTGGCCTTGCCGTACTTCTTCAGTTCGGCGGCCAGCAGCGCACGCGGGAACGGGTACAGCTGTTCCACGCGGATGATCGCCACGTCGTCCTGGCCGCGCTTGGTCTGGTCTTCGAGCAGGTCGTAGTAGACCTTGCCCGAGCACAGCACCACGCGCTTGACCTTCTTGGCGTCTGCGTTGGCGTCGCCGATCAGGTGCTGGAACTCGCCGTTGGCCAGCTCGTCCAGGCTCGACACGGCCAGCTTGTGGCGCAGCAGCGACTTGGGCGACATCACCACCAGCGGCTTGCGGGTGGTCAGGTGCAGCTGGCGACGCAGCATATGGAAGGCCTGCGCCGGGGTCGACGGCACCACCACCAGCATGTTCTCCAGCGCGCACAGCTGCAGGAAGCGCTCCAGGCGCGCCGAGCTGTGTTCCGGGCCTTGGCCTTCATAGCCATGCGGCAGCAGCAGGGTCAGGCCGGTGATGCGGCCCCACTTGGCTTCGCCGGCGGCGATGAACTGGTCGATCACCACCTGGGCGCCGTTGGCGAAGTCGCCGAACTGGCCTTCCCAGATGCACAGGGTGTTGGGATCGGTGGTCGAGAAGCCGTACTCATAGGCCATCACCGCTTCTTCGCTGAGCAGCGAGTCGATGATGCTGGCCTTCTCCGGGGAGTCCACCAGCTGCCGCAGCGGCAGGTAGTAGTTGTCGGTCTTCTGGTCGTGCAGGATCGCGTGGCGGTGGGTGAACGTACCGCGGCCCACGTCCTGGCCGACCAGGCGCAGCGCGTGGCCTTCGTCGAGCAGGGTGGCGTAAGCCAGGTTCTCGGCAAAGCCCCAGTCGCCCGGGATTTCGCCGGCGGCCATCTTGCGGCGGTCGTCATAGACCTTGGCCACGCGCGAGTGCAGTTCCACTTCGGCCGGCACGGTGTTGATCAGCTCGGCCAGCGCCCTCAGCTTGGCCGGGTCGACCTTGGTCGAGACCGGGTCGGACAGCTTGCCTTCCAGCAGCTTGGGCCAGTCGACGAACAGCGCGCTGCTCGGCGGGGTCTTTTCGACCTTGGCCAGTTCGGTGGTGACTTCGCCGGCGTCCAGCTTCTCGCGGTAGGCATCGACCATCGCCTTGCCGGCACCGGCGGCGATCACGCCGGCCTGTTCCAGCTGCGCGGCGTACAGCTCGCGGGTGGTCTGGTGCTTGCGGATCACCTGGTACATCAGCGGCTGGGTGATCGCCGGTTCGTCGGCTTCGTTATGGCCCCAACGGCGGTAGCACATCAGGTCGATGACCACGTCCTTGGCGAAGCGCTGGCGGAATTCGAAGGCCAGCTTCGACGCAAACACCACGGCTTCCGGATCGTCGCCGTTCACGTGCAGCACCGGCGCGGCGATCATCTTGGCGACGTCGGTGGCGTAACGGGTCGAACGGGTGTCTTCCGGGTTGGAGGTGGTGAAACCGACCTGGTTGTTGACCACGATGTGCACGGTGCCGCCGACGGCAAAGCCGCGGGCCTGCGACATCTGGAACAGCTCCATGACCACGCCCTGGCCGGAGAAGGCCGCGTCGCCGTGGATGAGGATCGGCATGACCTGCTTGCGGGCGGTGTCCTTGCGGCGCTCCTGGCGCGAACGCACGGAACCGGCCACGACCGGGTCGGCGATTTCAAGGTGCGACGGGTTGAACGCCAGCGCCAGGTGGACCGGGCCACCGTCGGTGGCCACGTCGGCCGAGAAGCCCATGTGGTACTTCACGTCGCCGGCCGAGGCGTGTTCGTCGTGCTCGAACTTGCCTTCGAACTCGTCGAACAGCTTGCGCGGGTTCTTGCCGAGGGTGTTGACCAGCACGTTGAGGCGGCCGCGGTGGGCCATGCCGATCACCACGTCCTTGACCCCGTCCTTGCCGGCGTCACGGATGATGGTGTCCATCATCGGGATCAACGAGTCGCCGCCTTCCAGCGAGAAGCGCTTCTGGCCGACGTACTTGGTGTGCAGGTAGCGTTCCAGGCCTTCGGCGGCGGTCAGGCGCTCCAGCGTGCGGCGCTGGGTGTCGGCGTCCAGGCTGTAGTTGCCACCGGCCAGTTCCAGGCGCTGGTACAGCCACTGGCGCTGCTCGACCTCGGAGATGTGCATGAATTCCGCACCGATCGAGCCGGTGTAGGTCTTCTTGAGGCGGGCGAGCAGGTCGCGCAGCTTCATGCGCGGCTGGCCACCGACACCGCCGGTGCTGAACTCGGCGTTGAGGTCGCCTTCGGACAGGCTGTGGAACGGCAGGTCCAGGTCCGGCGAATTCACGGCCTGGGCCAGGCCCAGCGGGTCCAGGCGGGCGTCGAGGTGGCCGCGCGAACGGTACGCGGTGATCAGACGACCGACATTGCGCTCGCGTTCGTCGCTGGCACCGGAGTTGCCGCCGCCCTTGACCGCGTTTTTGGCGGCGTCGGCGATGTGGGCGATGACGGCCGAGTGCGGAATGTCACCGGCTTCGCGGCCCTTGAAGCCGTCGAAGTAGGTCTTCCATTTGGGATCGACACTGTCCGGAGAAACGAGGTACTGCTCGTACAGATCCTCGATATAGGAGGCGTTGCCGCCGGCGAGCTGCGAAGACTGCGCAAACTGCTTCAGTAGATTGTCCACGATGGAGGGTCGGATTCGCTTGTGGGGTAGGGCTTCGATGATCCGGCAGGGAAGATGAATAGCCCTGCACGGGCGGTATCTAACGGGCCAAATTGTACCCCCATCGGGACACGAAGGGGCACCACGACGGCCCGTGGCGGGCCTGCGGTGTCATTCCCAGACAGGTTCAGCTGCCGGAACCGGACTAGAAGCCCAGTGCGCGCAGCTCGGTACATTCCCGCGAACGTTCCCATATGCGCTGCAAACCTTCCTGCAACGGCCGCGAACGTGCCGGCAGCGACAACCCGGCCTCGCCGTCGACGCGCAGGCCGCTCAGACGAAAGTAGTAGTCGCCGGCGTCGTTGACCAAGCAGGCCGAGGCGAGGGCGCGGTCGATGGGATCGCTGACCTGGCGCACGCGGAACACGGTGGGCAGGCGCTGGATCAGGCCGAGCAGGGGCGAGCCGGCCTGGGCGATGGCGGTGGCGTCGTGCACGAGCAGGGTGGCCTGCTTGTCGTGGCGGGCGGTGGCGAAGCGGCGCAGGGCCTCGAGCACGGGCGGGGCGTCGAGCAGGCCGGGGTCGAGCTGGCGGCTGTGGATCCAGAGATGGCGCCGGGCGCGATCCACCAGGGCGGTGGTGAAGGCCACCGCCTGGTCGGCGCTGTCGATGTTGAGCGCGCCGTTCGGGAGGTCGGGCGCGGTCATGTCAGGCCTTGCCGCCGTGGCCGTCGGTGCCTTCGGCGTCGTCGTCGCTGTCGTCGAAGTCGACGATCACTTCGACGCCGTCTTCGTGGACGGTGACTTCGTGGACGTTGGCCTGGACGTCTTTGTCTTCGACGACCTCGACGGTGTCGGTGGCGTCGATGATTTCGTATTCGGCGATGCCTTCGTCGCCGTCTTCGTCGTCGAAGTCGTCTTCATCATCGAAGGCGTCGCCGTCGAGCAGCTGGTAGTAGCCGCCGGCGATCAGCTCGTGCAGGGCGTCGCGGCCCTTGGCGGAGAGCTTCTGGTAGAGCGGGGCGCCGATCTGTTCGGCGCCGGCCAGGGCCTGGGCGTCCTTGACCGGCAGGGCGAACTCGAGGCCGCTGCAGTACAGGCTGGCGCCCTTCTTGGCGCGACGCCAGGCGAGGCGGGCCCAGGGGTGGCGGCCGAGTTCGATGCCCTCGGCGAGGGCGGCTTCAACATCGTGGCGGGGCAGGGGCTGGCCGGAGGCGACGACGTCGCCGGCGGCGCGGTAGGTGGTGATGAAACGGCCGAACCAGTCGCCGAGGCGATCGGGGTCGTTCATGCGGATGGCGTTGAGGGCCTGGACGACGCGGTTCATGGCGACGGCGTCGATCTCATTGGGATCCTCGGGGACCTTGAGATCGGGGTCCTGGTAACGGATGGCTTCGTCGGCATCCATGATCAGGGTGTCGAGGTAGTCGCTGATCAGTTCGGCGGAGGCGGGGGCGCGCATGCCGAAGGAGAAGGTCAGGCAGGGGTCTTCGGCGACGCCGTTGTGGGGGACGTTGGGCGGCAGGTAGAGCATGTCGCCGGGTTCGAGCACCCAGTCGTGGGTGGGCTTGAAGCGCTGCAGGAGCTTGAGTTCGACGTCGGGGCGGAAGTCGAGCGGGGGGCGCTTGCCCTTGATGGATTCGCTGGCGTCGATCTGCCAGCGGCGGTGGCCATGGGCCTGGAGCAGGAAGACGTCGTACTGGTCGACGTGGGCGCCGACCGAGCCGCCGGTGGCGGCGAAGCTGATCATGACGTCGTCCATGCGCCAGCGCGGCAGGAAGCTGAAGTGGCTGAGCAGGGCGCGCACGTCGGGGTCCCACTTGTCGACGTCCTGGACCAGCAGGGTCCAGTCGTGGTCGGGCATGCCGGGGAAGTCTTCTTCCTGGAACGGGCCGGTGCGGACGGTCCAGCCGTCGGTGGCGCGGTCGTGGCTGATCAGGCGGGCGAGGGCGGTTTCTTCGCAGGCGAGGCCGGCGAGGTCTTCGGGCTGGAGCGGGGTTTCGAAGTCGGGGAAGGCGCCGCGGATGAGCAGGGGGCGCTTCTGCCAGTAGTCGCGCAGGAAGGTGGCGGCGGGCATGCCCAGCGGCAGGCCGGGGCGGGCCTGGACTTCGATGACGGGGGTTTTGGTCTTGCGCACAGCCATGGGGGAATCCTTGCAGCATTGAGGCGGGATACGCGCCTATTGTCTGCTGGTTCTGTGTCATGTGCACCTGCGGTGGGGTGTCGCGCTTGGGGAGCCGGAGCCAGAGCCAGAGCCGGAGCCAGAGCCGAAGCCAGGGCGCTGGCGCCTTGGTGCTACGGGCTGGGGGCGGCCGCCGGGCAGCCCGCTCCGGGACACGCCGTGAACCCGTCCATGGGGCTGCTAGAAAACATCCATGTTTTCTAGCGTCCCTCCGGGGCTACCCGGCGGCCGCCCCCGATAGTGCGTCGGTTTGGGCGGTGGGTCGCAAACAAAACGGGGCGCCGGAATGACCGACGCCCCGTTTGGGGTTCACGCATTGGGCTCGGCGATCAGATCGCCTTGGCCAGATCCGCCGCCAACCCGATGTACCCGCCCGGGGTCAGCTCGCGCAGGCCCTGCTTGGCGTCTTCCGGCAGGTCCAGGGACTCGACGAATGCCTTCATCGAGTCGGCGGTGATGCCCTGGCCGCGGGTCAGGGCCTTGAGCTGTTCGTAGGGGTTGGGCAGGCCGTAGCGGCGCATGACGGTCTGTACGGCTTCGGCCAGCACTTCCCAGGCGGCGTCGAGGTCGCCGTCGAGGCGCTCGGGATTGACGGTCAGCTTGCCCAGGCCCTTGGCCAGCGAGTCGAGGGCGACCTGGCTGTGGCCGAACGCGGTGCCGACCGCGCGCAGCACGGTGGAGTCGGTGAGGTCGCGCTGCCAGCGACTGATCGGCAGCTTGGCGCTGAAGTGTTCGAACAGGGCGTTGGCGATGCCGAAGTTGCCTTCGGCATTTTCGAAGTCGATCGGGTTGACCTTGTGCGGCATGGTCGAGGAGCCGACTTCGCCTTCCTTGAGCTTCTGCTTGAAGTAGCCCAGCGAAATGTAGCCCCAGATGTCGCGGGCCAGGTCGATCAGGATGATGTTGGCGCGGCGGGCGGCGTCGCCGATTTCGGCGATGTTGTCGTGCGGTTCGATCTGGGTGGTGTACGGGTTGAACACCAGGCCCAGGCTTTCGACGAAGCGCTTGGCGAAGGCCGGCCAGTCCACGTTGGGGTAGGCGATGGCGTGGGCGTTGTAGTTGCCGACGGCGCCGTTGATCTTGCCGGTCAGTTCGACCGCGGCGATCTGGCGGCGCTGGCGCTCGAGGCGGGCGACGACGTTGGCCACTTCCTTGCCCAGGGTGGTGGGCGAGGCGGTCTGGCCGTGGGTGCGCGAGAGCATGGGCTGTTCGGCCTGGGCGTGGGCCAGGGCGCGCAGGCTGGCGGCGATGCCGTCGAGCGAGGGCAGCAGCACTTCGCGGCGGGCCTGTTCGAGCATCAGGCCGTAGCTGAGGTTGTTGATGTCTTCGCTGGTGCAGGCGAAGTGGACGAACTCGAGGGCGGGGGCCAGTTCGGCGTCGTCCTTGAGCTGTTCCTTGATGAAGTACTCCACGGCCTTGACGTCGTGGTTGGTGGTGCGTTCGATCTCCTTCACCCGCGCGGCGTGGGCCGGGGCGAAGTCGTCAGCCAGGGCGCGCAGGCGGGCGGCGGCGCCGGCCGAGAAGGGCGCCAGTTCGGCGATGCCGGCCTCGTTGGCCAGGGCCAGCAGCCATTCCACTTCGACCTTCACGCGGGCCTTGATCAGGCCGTACTCGGAGAAGATCGGGCGCAGCGCGTCGACCTTGCCGGCATAGCGGCCATCGAGCGGGGACAGGGCGAGCAGGGCGAATTCGGACATGGCGGGCGCAGGCAATGACGGCGGGGGCCGTCATTCTACGCTGCCCCGGGGTCCCCGTCGGCCTGTTCGGGCGCGCGGCGCACGGTGACGGCCTGGATCCGGTGGCCGGCCATGCGCTTGACCGTGAACAGCTGGCCATCGATCAGCACCTGTTCGCCCTCTTCGGGCAGGCGCTGCAACTGGTGCACGATCAGCCCGCCGACCGAGTTCAGGTGCTCGGGGGCGGCCAGGTCGCGCCCGAGCAGGCGCTCGAGGCGGAAGATGGAGGTGGAACCGGCCACCAGCAGGCTGCCGTCGGCGCCCCGGGTGGGGGCGTCGGTGACCACGTGCGGGTGTTCGTCTTCGATATCGCCGACGACAACCTCCAGCAGGTCTTCTAGGGTGAAGTAGCCCAGGATGCGGCCATGTTCCTCGACGCACAGGGCCATGTGCGTGGTGCCGGTGCGGAAGCGCTCGAGCACGGCGGTGACCGGGGTTTCCAGCGCGATCAGGTTGGCCGGGCGGAGCAGGGCGCGCAGGTCGTCGGTGGGGTTGCCGCGCGCGATTTCGACCAGCAGGTCCTTCATGTGCAGCACGCCCAGCACTTCTTCGCGGTCCGCGTCGAACCACGGGTAGCGGCTGTAGCGGCTTTCGGCGAATTCGGCCATGACCTCGGCCAGGCCCATGCCCTGGCGGAACACGCGCATGTGCTCGCGCGGCCGCATCAGGTCGCCGGCCACCAGCTCGGGCAGTTCCAGCGCATGGCTCATCAGGGTGAGGTCCTGGTCCGGCGCGTCGGCGCCGGGCTGCTGGCGGGCGACGATCAGCTTGAGTTCTTCGCGCGAGTAGCGGTGCGAGGTGTGCTCCACGTCGCCCCAGCCGGCCAGGCGCAGCAGCGCGTTGGCGCTGTGGTTGAGCAGCCAGATCGCCGGGAACATGGCCCAGTAGAACAGGTACAGGGGCGCGGCGGTCCACAGCGACATGGCTTCGGGACGACGGATCGCCATCGACTTCGGCGCGAGTTCGCCGAGCACGATGTGCAGGAACGAGATCAGGCTGAAGGCGATGATGAAGGCGGTGAGGCGGGCCGCGTCGGGGCCCATGCCCAGCGTGTCGAACAGCGGCTGCAGCAGGTGGGCGAACGCGGGCTCACCGACCCAGCCGAGGCCGAGCGAGGACAGGGTGATGCCGAGCTGGCAGGCCGAGAGATAGGCGTCCAGGTGCGAATGCACGTTGAGCAGCAGGCGGCCGCGCCAGCCGTGGCGGGCGGCCAGGCCGACGGCCTGGGTGTGTCGCAGTTTGACCAGGGCGAACTCGGCGGCCACGAAGAAGCCGTTGAGTACGACGAGGAACAGGGCCAGCAGCAGGAGCAGGAGGTTGCCGACGATCATGCGCGGCGGCCCCGCGTGGCGGTGGGAATGTCGTTACAACAATGCGGGTCGTCGCCCATGGGAGAGAGGTGATGCCTGAATGAACACGAATCCCGAGTCTAGCCGAACCGGCGCGCGCTTGGGTTTCAATCCGGCTTGGGAGTATCGTGGGCGGAGCCGCCAGCCAGGGAATGAAGGCCCGTTGCCAGCCGCCGTTCCCTTTCCCCACTGAAAGAACCGCGGAGTGATGCAATGAGCAAGGGTTTCCGGACCGAGCATGACAGCATGGGCGAACTGCAGGTGCCTGCAGACGCGCTCTGGGGCGCGCAGACGCAGCGTGCGGTAGACAATTTCCCGGTCTCGGGCCAGCGCATGCCGCGCGGTTTCATCCGCGCGCTGGGGTTGGTGAAGGGGGCGGCGGCGGCGGTCAACGCCGAGCTGGGCCACCTGCCGAAGAACATCGCCAAGGCGATTGAGAGTGCGGCCGACGAAGTGGCCGATGGCGCGCATGACGCGCATTTCCCGATCGACATCTACCAGACCGGTTCGGGCACGTCGTCGAACATGAATGCCAACGAGGTGATCGCGACGCTGGCCAACCGTGCGGGCAAGGCGGGCAAGACGTCGGTGCATCCGAACGACCACGTGAACCAGGGCCAGAGTTCGAACGACGTTATTCCCACGGCGTTGCGGGTCTCGGCGTTGCTGGGCGTGCAGGAGCAGCTGCTGCCCGCACTGGTGCACCTGCGCAAGACCATCGACAAGCGCGGCCGGGCGTTGCGCAAGGTGGTCAAGACCGGGCGCACGCACCTGATGGATGCGATGCCGCTGACGTTCGAGCAGGAATTCGGTGCGTGGTCGGCGCAGTTGTCGTCGGCGCAGGAGCGGCTGGAAGACAGCCTGAAGCGGCTGCGCCGGCTCCCGCTGGGCGGCACCGCCATCGGCACGGGCATCAACGCGGACCCGCGCTTCGGTGAGCGGGTCGCCAAGCGCCTGAAGCAGCAGACGGGCGTGCGCTTCGACAGCGCGGAGAACAAGTTCGAGGGACTGGCGGCGCAGGACGATGCGGTGGAGCTGTCGGGCCAGCTCAATGCGCTGGCGGTGGCGTTGATCAAGATCGCCAACGACCTGCGCTGGATGAACGCCGGTCCGCTGGCGGGCCTGGGTGAGATCGAGCTCCCGGCGCTGCAGCCGGGCAGTTCGATCATGCCGGGCAAGGTCAATCCGGTGATTCCGGAGGCAACGGTCATGGTGTGCGCGCAGGTGATCGGCCACCACACGGCGATTACGGTGGCGGGCCAGACCGGCAATTTCCAGTTGAACGTGACGCTTCCCCTGATCGCAGCCAACCTGCTGGACGGGATCGGCCTGCTGTCCAACATTTCGCGCCTGCTCGCCGACACCGCGATCGCCGGGCTCAAGGTGCGTGAGGACCGCGTACGCGAAGCGCTGGGCCGCAACCCGATCCTGGTGACCGCGCTCAACCCGATCATCGGTTACGAGAAGGCCGCCGCGATCGCCAAGCGCGCTTACAAGGAGCAGCGGCCAGTGCTGGAGGTTGCGAAGGAAGACAGTGGTCTTTCTGACGCCGAGCTGCGTCGGTTGTTGGATCCTGCGGCGCTGACCGCCGGTGGTATCCACGCAGGTAGCGGTGGTGGTGGCGGCTGATTTATCCGCCGAAAGCAGCGTCTTAATTGATACCTGTAGGGGCGGCCGCCGGGCAGCCCCGCTCCGAGATAACACGGGCCTTCGGCCCGCGTTATCCGCGCATTCCACCTTAACCCCCCGCCTTCGGCGCGCCCCCTTCAACAAGAAGGGGGCTTTTCTCCAGAGAGATCTGCCCCGCCTGAGAGAGAAGACACGCATGGCGTGTCCCTACGCGGGTTCGAGACCGTGCGCTGGCCTGCTGGTAGGGTCGGTTCCCAAACGACTGCCGTGAAATCCTCCGCGCCCGGTAACGCATGGAAATGATCGGCCCTGCTTTTTTTCCGTGGCCACCGGCCAACTGTCAAAGGGTCGCCCGGTGTCGGTTTGCGGGGGACTCGGCGCCATGGATGGCGTCCGCGTAGCCTACACGGACGTACTTGCGGCGACCCCGCAAACCGGCACCGGGCGGCCCAAGCCAGGGAACGCCTTGCACCTGCGGCTGTTCGCCTGAATCCAACAGCAGCCGGGCAGGGCCCGGCTCTACCGGATCGCCAGCAATCCGTGGAGCCGGCCGGCGGCCGGCACTACGTGCATGAAAGCGAAGCGCCCAGCGTCAGCGTCGGTCCGCCATCAGGTTGTCGAACGTCTCGGTGTAGCCCTTGAACTCGGGAATGCGGGTGACGATGTCGGTCGGAATCGGCTGCATGCCCGGCGGCACCACGATCTTCACCGCGCGCTTGTCCGGGTCGTGCGGCGCGTCCACCAGCGTGTTCTGGCGCAGTACCTGCAGCTGCCCGAACATGTTCTGCAGCAGCGCCTGCTGGCTGGCGTCCAGCGGAATCTCGATCTCGTCCACCTTCATGTGGCCGTTCGGCAGGATGATCAGGTTCGGCGCCGGCGCCCGGCGCACCGTCACCATGCCGTCGCTGACCGTGATCTTCGGTTTGCTGCGCTCCGCGCGGTGGTTGCGGTACTCCTGGTCGCAGCCGGTGGCGACAACGCAGAACAGGGCGAACAGCAGCAGGCACAGCTTCTTCATGGCGGGCGAACAACGAAAAAGGGGAGGACTAGTGTAGTCCTCCCCCCGTCCCGGTGGCCTCACTGCGACCGAACGTCGCAGCCTGCCGCCTTCAGCTGTGGCAGTCGTCGATGTCGCCCTGGTCCATCGTCGCGTACGGCTTGAAGGCCGGCAGCGCCGCCGCCAGCGCCTGCTGCTTGGCCAGCATCACCGGCAGCAGCCCGCACAGCTGCTTCGCGCTCGCCTCCATCTTGGCTGCCTCCGCGTTCACCCGCTCCTCGATGCCCTGCGTATCGCCCGAGAACACCCCCCGCAACGCCTCGCCGGCCGCCTTCACCCCCAGGCTCGCACCGGCCACCCCGATGTCCATGCCCGCACCGGCCAGCGCCTCGATCTGCTTGCGGTAGTCCAGCAGCAGCGCACGCTGGTGCGCATCCACCGCCACCGCCTTGCCATTGATCAGCAGGTCGCCCTGCGGCGTGATCTCCGCCTTGTCCGACTGGTTGTTGGACACCTTGATGTTGCCCTGGGCCATTTCCACCCGGGCCTTGTCCGTAGCGTCCTTGATCTTCTTCCCGATGAAATCGGCGTCCACCATCGGCTTGCCCGTGGCCGGGTCCGTCCGGTTCGAATCGGCATTGCCGCACGCCGCCAGGGGCAGGCACAGCAGCAGCGTCGGCAGCAGCAGTCGAATCTTCATGTGCGTGTCTCCTTACTTGCCACGCGGCAGCTGGACGCGGCCGCGCACGTTGCTGTCATTGATATCGCCGCTGCCACTGTTGGCCACGGTCAGGTCGCCGCCCACATCGCGCACCGTCACATCGCCCGAACCGTGGCGGTCCACCGTGACGCTGCCGCCGACATCGCGGGCCTCGAAGTCGCCGGACCCGATGTTGCCCAGGCTCACGTTGCCCTTCACCTGGCGCAGGTCCACATCGCCCGACCCCACCGTCTTGATGGCGACGTTGCCGGTCACCCCGTCCAGGGTCAGGTCGCCCGAACCGATCGTGCCGACCGTGACGTTGCCGCGCAGGTTGCGGGCATCGAAATCGCCCGAGCCGATCGACAGCAGGTTCAGCGCACCCGCCCCGTCGAGTTCCACATCGCCCGAACCGATCGCCGCCGTGACCAGGCCCTTGATATCGCGCAGCTTGATGTCGCCCGAGCCCACGTCCGCACTCAACGAATGCGCCCCGGTCACCGACGCATCGCCCGAGCCTACCTTCATCTGGATCAGCACGTTGTCCGGAATCGTGCCGCGCAGGTCAAGGTAAGCGTAGCTGTTGCCGCTCATGTTGAACTTCAGCCCCTGGTTCTCCCGGCGCAGGCGCACCACCAGCTTGTCGCCCACCTTCTCCTGGGTCACGGTCAGCTCCGGCAGCCAGTCGGCATTGGAAGCACAGGCCCGACCGCCCAGCTGGGCAGCGCCCGGGCCCGCCTGCAGCACCAGGTCGTGCTGGTTGACCTCGAACACCACCGCCTTGGCGCCGGCGACGTCGAGCTTGAGATCGCGCGGCGCGTTGAACTTGCACTGCGGCTCATCGGCCAGTGCGGTCAGCGGCAGCAACATCAGCGAAGCAATGGCAAGCGTGCGGATCATGGACGGTTCCTCGAAGCGGTGAGGGATCAGATTTCGCCGGCGCGGCGGCGCAGGCGGATGGCAATCACGATGAATACAGCGCCGGCAGCCGCGCCGATCCACAATTCCGGCAGGGCCAGCGCGGCCAGCTGGCTGGACGGCGACAGCGCCGCAGCGATGTTGTCGCTGTCGTGCATCACGGCCTGCAGCTGGTCCTGGCGGTAGAACAGGTCGCTGCCCGGCAGGGTGCCCAGCAGCAGGCGGCCCACGATGTGCTGCCAGAACCAGCCGCTGCTCATGTCGAACAGCTGCATCACCCGGGTGGTGCTGACGATGATCCCGGCAAACAGCGGCAGCATCACCGCCCACAGGAACGGCTTGGACTTGGCCAGCGCCGACCACATCAGCAGCCAGCCCACCGTCGGCAGTGCCCACAGCAGGTACACCGGCAGCCAGGCCAGGTGGCCGGCCAGGAACGCCAGCGGGCTGGCCGGGCCCCAGATCAGGGTCATCGGGTTGCCGCCGTGGGTCATCACGATCACCGACAGGATCGCCAGGAAGCCGAACATGGTCAGCACCGACGCGATCACCGCGATCACCGGGGCCACCAGCAGCGCGCTCAGCGCCTTGGACAGCACGGTCTGGGTGTCCGACAGCGGCAGCGACTTCCAGAACAGGATGCTGCGGTCGCGGCGGTCGTCATACAGCGCGCCCAGGCAGTAGAAGAACACCACGAAGGCCAGCACCACGAACGGCCACAGCGAGCTCAGTACCAGGGTCGCGTCCAGCGCATTGCCGAGGTCGGCCATGTTCTTGGCGTCCATGTGCTCGGTCAGCAGCTTCAGGTCCAGGCCGTTGATGTTGATCTTGGTGTTGTCCAGATGCAGGTCGCCGTTGGCGGCCGCACGGCGCAGGCCCCACAGGCCGATCAGGATCCCGATCAGGCTCATCACCAGCGAAATGCCGCCGGCGATCAGCGGCGCCCACAGGAAACCGCCGCGGTTTTCCCAGTACTCGCGCTTGAGCAGCCACTTGAAGGTGCTGGCCTTGCTGATCGGGTGATAGTGGACGGTGTTCATGCGTAGGTTCCCTTCATGATGGCCACGAACAGATCCGCCAGCCCGGGGCTGCGGATTTCGCCAAGCGGCGTGAGCTGGGCGCGCGGCACCCCGTCGAACAGCAGTACGGTCTTGCCGAAGGGCAGGCTGCGCTCGTCGATCGGGCCCAGCGCACGGGCCGCCTCCAGCGTCTCGGCCGAAACCAGCACTTCGGTGTAGCGCTCGCCGACCTCTTCCATGTCGGCGGTCAGCACGATGCGGCCGTCGCGGATGAACATCACGTCGGTGAGGATGTGCTCGATCTCTTCCACCTGATGGGTGGTGACGATGATCGTCTTCTGCTCGTCGAAATAGTCTTCCAGCAGGCGCTGGTAGAACTCCTTGCGGTACAGGATGTCCAGGCCCAGGGTCGGTTCGTCCAGCACCAGCACCTTGGCGTCGATGGCCATCACCAGCGCCAGGTGCAGCTGCACGATCATGCCCTTGGACAGTTCGCGCACGCGCTGGCGCGGCTGCAGCTTGGTTGCCGCCAGGAAACGCTCGCAGCGGGCGCGGTCGAAGCGCGGGTGGACCCCGGCCACGAAGTCGATCGCATCGCGCACCTTCATCCAGCGCGGCAGCACCGCCACGTCGGCGATGAAGCACACATCATTCATCAGCGCGTTGCGCTGCACGGTCGGGTCCAGCCCGAGCACGCTCAGCTCGCCGTCCACCGTGGTCAGGCCCAACAGTGCCTTGAGCAGGGTGGTCTTGCCGGCGCCGTTGGGGCCGATCAGGCCGGTGATCCGGCCCGGGGCGATGGTGAAGCTGGTGTTGTCCAGCGCGAGGGTCTGCTTGTAGGCCTTGCGCAGGCCACGGGCGGAGATGACGACATCACTAGCAACGGCATTCATGAGGATTTCCCCTGGGGCAGCAATTCGTCGAGATGCAGGCCCAGGCGCTGGATGCGCTCCAGGACCAGCGGCCATTCTTCATTGAGGAAGCGGTCGCGCTCGCTGCTGCGCAGCTGGGTGGCGGCTTCCTCGGTCATGAACATGCCCAGGCCACGGCGCTTCTCGACCAGGCCTTCGTCGGCCAGTTCCTGGTAAGCGCGCGACACGGTGATGGGGTTGAGCTGGTACTCGGCGGCCACCTGTCGAACCGAGGGCAGCGCATCGCCGGGCTTGATGATGCTGTCCAGCATCATGGCGATCACGCGTTCCTTCAGCTGACGGTAGATCGGAGCACCATCGCTCCATTGGATATCGCTCATGGTCAGCTCCGTGGGTTCAGCGACTGTGCGAATGAGAAGTAAGGCATGGACAGGGAGCTGTGCAGCCGGCGGGGAGGCGTGGGGGCGCCGTCGGCGGTCCCTGCCTTGATGACGCCTGCGTCCTGCGGGCCTTCAAACGCACCGGTGGCGATGTCGCTGCCACGGTCACCGACGGGGATGCTGAACCAGCCCAGCAGCAGCAGCGCGGACGCGGCTGTAAGGGCTTTGGCGGAGTGGTGGCGCATGCGGTTCATGGGCTTCCCCTGCATCAGGTGACTGGTGTTGTATGAAACTATAACACCGACACGCCGATGTGCAATACCCGACACGCCCCAACTGATGGCAGGGGTATTACACAGTCTGAATGCGGAGCGCAACTGGTTGATTAAATTGGTGAAATCTCCCCGTCATGACCTTCATTTCCATGGCCGTGCATTCAGCTGCGGGAGCAAAACCCCCGGTGATATAGTCCGCGTGCGCCCTGCACAGCAGGTTTTCCCGCTTCGATCCGGAGTTTTTGCGATGTCCCAGACGTCTCCCGTGCTGCCCCCGTACCCCGCTGTCCGCGCGCGTGCCCGCCGCTGGGGCGTGGGCCTGCTGCTGGTGGGCCTGCTGGGCAGCGCCTCGGTCCAGGCGGCCGACCTGCTCGACGTCGACTACCGGCCGCTGGCGGGCAAGTCGGAAGTGAACCTGGAGAAGGCCTACGGCGGCAAGGTGCTGCTGGTGGTCAACACTGCCAGCAAGTGCGGCTACACCCCGCAGTACGAGGCCCTGGAGGCCCTGCAGAAGAAGTACGCCGCGCGCGGGTTCTCGGTGCTGGGCTTCCCGTCCAACGACTTCAAGGGGCAGGAACCGGGCAGCGAGAAGGAGATCCAGGAGTTCTGCACGCTCACCTACGGCGTGAAGTTCCCCATGTTCCAGAAGGTGCAGGTCACCGGCCCGGAGGCCACGCCGCTTTACCAGCGCCTGACCGCCGCCACCAAGGTCGCACCGGGCTGGAACTTCCATAAGTACCTGATCGGGCGGGACGGCAAGGTGGTCGCCCAGTTCCCCAGCAAGGTGACCCCGGACGACAAGGCGCTGGTCGCCGCGATCGAACGTGAGCTGTCTGTCACACCGGCGACGCACTGACAGCCTCGACATCTCGCACGTGCGTGCGACAATGCCGGATTCGCGCCGACGTCGGCGTCCAGTAACTTCCAGGAATGCAGCGAATGAAGATGGGAATGCGCGGCGCCGCGGCGTCGGTTCTGATTCTGGCGATGGGTGCCACCGGTACCGTGATGTCGCAACAACCGGCTGCAGGTGCAGCCGCAAAGGAGACTTCGACCTTGACCTCCCAGCGTGAAAACGTCAGCTATGCCATCGGCATGGATGTCGCAAATTCGTTCGCCCCGATCGCCGACGAAATCGATCTGGCCGCCCTGCGCCGCGCAGTGAACAACGCCTTCGAAGGCAAGCAGCCGCTGATCACCCAGGAAGAAGCCCAGAAGACCGACCAGTCGCTGCGCATGGCCATGGCGGTCAAGAGCGGCCAGCCGGTGCCGGGCATGGCTCCGGGTACTCCGGCGCCGAAGGTGGACCGTGAGAAGGTCGGCCTGATGCTGGGCAGCTACGCCGTCGGCCCGTCGCTGGCGCCGCTGAAGACCGAGCTGGACCTGGACGTGCTGTTCGACGCGGTGAAGACCGCCTTCGCCAAGGGCACCCCGAAGCTGACCGCCGACCAGGCCAAGTCGACCCTGGAAGCCTTCATGGCCGCCAAGCAGGGTGAGATGCAGGCCAAGGAAGCCGCCAAGGCCGGTACCAACCGCACCGAAGGCAACAACTTCCTGGCGAAGAACAAGACCCAGCCGGGCGTGGTCACCACCGCGTCGGGCCTGCAGTACCAGGTGCTGCGTCCGGGTTCGGGCGAGCGCCCGATGCCGACCAGCAAGGTCCGCGTGAACTACGAAGGCAAGCTGCTCGACGGCACCGTCTTCGACAGCAGCTACACCCGTGGCGAGCCGATCGTGTTCGGCCTGGACCAGGTGGTCAAGGGCTGGTCGGAAGGCGTTGCACTGATGCCCGTCGGCGCCAAGTACCGCTTCTGGATCCCGGGCGAACTGGCCTACGGTGAGCAGGGCACGCCGGGCGGTCCGATCGGTCCGAACGCGACGCTGACCTTCGACGTCGAACTGCTGGACGTCCTTCCGTAATCGGAACTGGAGTTACTACGGACATGCGCGTCGCAATTTTCGGTACCGGCTATGTCGGACTGGTCACGGGTACCTGCCTGGCCGATGTCGGCCACCAGGTGGTCTGCGTCGATATCGACCAGGCCAAGGTCGACGGCCTCAACCGTGGCGTCATCCCGATCTACGAGCCGGGCCTGGAGCCGATGGTCAAGGCCAACCACGCCGCCTCGCGGCTGGCCTTCACCACCGACGCCGCCGAGGCGATCGCGCACGGCCAGGTGATCTTCATTGCCGTGGGCACGCCACCGGACGAGGACGGCAGCGCCGACCTGCAGTACGTGCTGGCCGTGGCCCGCACCATCGGCCGGCACATGCGTGTGCCGACCGTGGTGGTGAACAAGTCGACCGTGCCGGTGGGCACGGCCGACAAGGTCCGCGCCGCGATTGCCGAGGTCCTGGCAGAGCGCGGCGAGGAGATCGCGTTCGACGTGGTCTCCAACCCCGAATTCCTCAAGGAAGGCGACGCGGTGGCCGACTGCATGCGGCCGGACCGCATCGTGATCGGTGCGGCCAACGCCGAATCGGTGGCGCTGATGCGCCGCCTGTACGCACCGTTCAACCGCAACCACGATCGCGTGGTGGAGATGGACGTGCGCTCGGCCGAGCTGACCAAGTACGCCGCCAACGCCATGCTGGCGACCAAGATCTCGTTCATGAACGAGATCGCCAATATTGCCGAGAAGGTCGGTGCCGACGTCGAACAGGTCCGCCAGGGCATCGGTTCGGACCCGCGCATCGGCTGGCACTTCATCTACCCGGGCGCCGGTTACGGCGGCTCGTGTTTCCCCAAGGACGTGCAGGCGCTGGCCCGCACCGCGCAGCAGCATGGCCATGAGCCCAAGCTGCTCAATGCGGTGGAGGCGGTCAACGACGCGCAGAAGGGGCATCTGTTCCAGCTGATCCAGCGTCATTACGACCGCGGCGAGGATGAGGGCGTGCGCGGCCGCACCTTCGCGGTGTGGGGCCTGTCGTTCAAGCCGAACACCGACGACATGCGCGAAGCCTCCAGCCGCCGCCTGCTGGCGCAGCTGTGGGAAGGCGGCGCCACCGTGCGCGCCTACGACCCGGAAGCCACCGAAGAAGCGCGCCGCATTTTTGGCGAGCGCGACGACCTGGTGTTCTGCGACAGTGCTTACGACGCCATCGACGGCGCCGACGCGCTGGTGGTGGTCACCGAATGGAAGCAGTTCCGCAGCCCGGACTTCAACCGCCTGCGCGAAACGCTGAAGGATGCGGTGGTGTTCGACGGCCGCAACCTGTACGACCCGCAGGAGATCGAAGCCGCGGGCCTGGCTTACTACGGCATTGGCCGGGGACGTTCGCTGCATGCATGAGTCCACTCCCTCCGCGCGTGAGCAGGCGCTGGAAGCGCGCCTGGTCGAGCTTGAAATGCGCGTGTCCTTCCAGGAACAGGCGCTGGCCGAGCTCAGCGAAGCGCTGGCCGACGCCCGCATCGAGGGCAGTCGCAACGCCGACCTGACCCGCCTGCTGCTGGAGGACCTGGGCAAGGTCCGCAACGCGCTGTATTCCGATTCGGGCGAAGAACCACCGCCCCCGCACTACTGATCGACCCAACGTCATGAGCGATACCCTCCGCGACCAGCTGCTGGGCCTGGGCTTCAAGTCCGCGCCCACGCCCGAACGCAAGCCCGACGCCCGCCGTGATGGCCGGCCCCCGAACAAGCCGCACGGTGGCCGCCCGCAGGGCAGGGCCGCCGAGGGCGCGCGCCCGCCGCGCGATGGCCAGCGCCCCGCGCGCGATGGCGACGCCCGTCGCGGTCCGCAGGGCAAGGGCCGCCCCGGTGGCGGCGGAGCCCATCCGGGCCAGGGCCAGGGCCAGGGCCAGAAGCCCGCCCAGGGCACGCCGCGCTCGCGCGAGGACATCGACCTGGCCAAGGCCTATGCGATCCGCGCGCAGAAGGAAAAGGATGACCGCATCGAAGCCGAGCGCCTGAAGCAGGAAGAGGCGCGCGTGCGCCGCGAAGCCAAGGTCAAGCTCGACGAACTGCTCAAGGGCAAGGCGCTCAACGATGAAGCCGCCGACATTGCCCGGCACTTCCCGTATGGCGGCAAGATCAAGCGCATCTACGTCACTGCCGACCAGCTGCGCCAGCTCAACGCCGGCGAACTGGGCGTGCTGCAGAGCAATGGCCGTTACCTGCTGGTGACCGCGGCGGTGCTCGACGAAGCCGAAGCGGTGTTCGCCCCGTCGGTCGCGCTGCGCGTGGATCCGAACGCACCGGCCGAAGACGACCCGTACGCCGACCCGGCCTACCAGGTGCCGGACGACCTGGTCTGGTAAGCGCGTAATCGCCCCATGTAATGCCACCTGACGGCCTGCGAGGCAGGTCGCCAGGTCACAGGAGTGTGCATGCAGGAAAGCCAATTGCGACAGACCTACGTCCCACACATCGACGGCCTGCGTGCCGTCGCGGTGCTGTCGGTGATCCTGTACCACCTCAAGGCCAGCTGGCTGCCCGGCGGCTTCACCGGCGTCGACGTGTTTTTCGTGATCTCCGGCTTCGTGGTCAGCGCGTCGGTCGACCGACTGCCCGCAGTAGGGGGCTGGCAGGGCCTGCTGCGTTTCTACGCGCGGCGCATCCGTCGGATCGTGCCGGCACTGGTGGTCTGCCTGCTGGTCACCGCCGTGCTCAGCGCGCTGTTCATTCCCGAATCCTGGCTCAGCGAGACCAGCGACAAGACCGGCCGTCGCGCGTTCTTCGGCCTGAGCAACTGGGTGCTGGCCAGCACCGGCAACGACTACTTCTCGCCGCGCACCGAGTTCAATCCGTACACCCACACCTGGTCGCTGGGCGTGGAAGAGCAGTTCTACCTGCTGTTCCCGATGTTGTTCCTGGCCTGGGCGCGCGGTGGACGCGGCCGCGCGCTGTCGCTGGGCCTGTTCGCCCTGGCCACGCTGGCGTCGCTGGCCTACGCGCTGCGCCTGGTAGCGCAGGGCGGGCAGGAGATCCAGGCGTTCTATGTCACCACCACCCGTTTCTGGCAGCTGGGCGCCGGTGTGCTGCTGTACCAGGCGATGTCGCTGGCCGGGCGCTTCACTGCGGTACCGGTGGCACGTGGAATCTCTTGGCGTTCGCCGGTGCTGCTGCTTGCGGTGGCGGCACTCGGGTATGGGCTGTGGTCTGCCCGGCCGGGGCACTCGCCCTGGCCGGACGGACTGTGGCCGGTGCTGTCCACCGGCGTGCTGCTCGCGGTGCTGCACGGCCACCCGCAGGGCTGGACCGGGCGCGCGCTGTCCAGCGCGCCGATGGTCTGGGTCGGGAAGCTTTCGTACTCGCTATACCTGTGGCATTGGCCGGTGTTCGTGCTGTTCCGCTGGACCGTGGGGCTGGAGACCGTGGCCAACGGCGCCATTGCCGTGCTGCTGGTGTTCGCGCTGGCCTGGCTGTCCTGGCGCTGGGTGGAGCAGCCGCTGCGGCATGGCGCGCGCGGCCCGCGCACGAACGGGCGCTGGGTATTGCTGGGGCTGGCGGTGCTCGTGCTGGGCGCCGGTCTTCAGTCGGCACTGGTCAAGCATCAACGGCACTACTCGCTGAGCACGGTCAGCCGGCATCCGCTGGACTGGTATCCGTATGCGAAGGGCCTGAAGAAGGAAGTGCCGGACTGCCAGGTGGTCGAATCGCAGATTCCGGTCGCGGGCGGGCAGGCGCGCCTGCTGCAGCGGGGCGACTGTCCGGGCGGCAGCGGCACCGGCACGGTGTTGTTCGTCGCCGGCGACTCGCACGCGTTGGTCTACAACGAACTGCTGCGCCGCAAGGTGGTGCAGGACGGTGGCCAGGTGCGCCTGTACGGCAGCGGCGGCTGTGCGCTGGTCGGCATGCAGGGCTGGCGTGGGCCGAACCCGGCCTGCGATGCGTACACCCGGAACGTGCTGGACGACATCCAGGCCAACGCGCGCGCAGGCGATGTGCTGTTCCTGCCTGGCCTGCGCGTGCCGCGCCTGGCGGAGCAGTACCAGCTGTTCGACATCGCGCAGGTGCAGGCCGACCTGGCCAGCCCGGCGGCGGTAAGCGGGCGCGCGGGCGAGGTCGCGGTGGCGATCGAACAGTTGCGACCGCTGGCCGAACGCGGCGTGCGCATCGTGTTCGAGGCGCCGAAGCCGGTGCTGCCGGCGCCACCGTACCGCTGCTCGGATGTATTCAACCGCCACAACCCGATCTGCATCAACGGCATGGAGATTCCGCGCGCGCAGACCGAAGCGATGCGCGCCCCGGTGCTGGACAGCCTCAAGCAGGTGGCCGCAGCGCTGCCCGGCGCAACCGTGTGGGATCCGCTGCCGCTGCTGTGCCCGGGCGACGTGTGCAAGCCCGACCTGGACGGCCGGCCGCTGTACTTCGACGGCGACCACCTGAGCGGTTACGGCAACCGCGTCCTGTTGCCGTCGTTCCGCGAGCAGGTGCGGTAGCAGCTAGCGGCGCTTGCCGCGCAACAGCGGCAGGCTGATCGCGAAGAAGCACAGGAGGGCACCTGCTGCGGCGAAACCCGCACCCGCCAGGAAGGCGGTGCGGCCGTTGTCGATGCCCCATAGCTGGCCGGCGATCAACGCGCCGAGCACGCCGCCCACGCCAGACGAGAATCCATAGAGCAATCCCTGTCCGTGCCCGTTGAGCCGGCCCGGGAAATACGTGGCCAGCATCTGCATGGCTGCGGCGAAGAACGCGGCGAACCCCAGCGCGTGCGCGGTCTGCGCGATCAGCATCACCCCCAGGTGCTGCGGGAACAATGCGGTGACTGTCCAGCGCACGGTCGAACTCAGCAGCGCGATCAACAGCATCCAGCTGGCGTCGTAACGCCGGAAGAAGCGGCCGATGGTGAAGAACACCGCCACCTCGAACACCACCCCGATGGTCCACAGCAGGCCGAGGGTGGAGGTCGCATACCCGTGGTGGTCCATGTACACCGAGAAGAACGTGTAATACGGCCCGAACGAGAGCTGTTCCATGAAGGCAGCAAGGAAGAACGCCAGCACCTGCGGCTTGCGCACGATCTGCCAGAAGCCGCTGGCATCGCCATCGGCGCGGTGGAAGTCGCGCGCGTAGCGGTTGGCGAAGGAGGAGGCCACCAGCAGCGCGAACAGCGGCAGCATCAGCCACGGCAGCACGCCGGCGCTGCGGCCTTCCAGGAACCAGCCGAAGCCCATCACCACCGCGATGAAGCCCAGCGAGCCCCAGACCCGGATCATGCCGTATCGGTGGCTGTCGTTGCCCAGGTGGGTGAGCGTGATCGACTCGAACTGCGGCATCACCGCGTTGTAGAAGAAGCAGAACACCACCATCGCCGGGTACATCCACGGCTGTGGCAGCGGCAGCAGGAACGCGCAGAAGGTGACCAGCGTGAGCACGCTGCCGATCCGCAGCCAGCGGATCGGGTCGCGCGAGGCGGCCGCGATCGAGGTCCAGGTGGTCGGCGCCACGATGCGGGTGGCATACCAGATGCCCATCATCACGCTGATCGCGGTCACGCTCATGCCGCGCGCGGTCAGGAACAGCGACCAGTAAGGCGTGAACGCGCCCAGCGCTGCGTAATAGAACAGGTAATAGCTGGAGAGGCGTGCGACCGGAACGGCGTCGTTCATTCGGGATCGTAATCCAGGTTCGACGCCAACCACCGCTCCGCCTGCGCCCGATCCACGCCCTTGCGCTTGGCGTAATCCGAAACCTGCTCGCGCGTCACTCGCCCAACCACGAAATACTGGCTCTGCGGATGGCTGAAGTAATAGCCGGAGACCGCAGCCGTGGGCAGCATCGCAAAGCTCTCGGTGAGCTCCATGCCCGCATTCCGTTCCGCATCCAGCAGCCGGAACAACGTGCCCTTCTCACTGTGCTCCGGGCACGCCGGATACCCCGGTGCCGGCCGGATCCCGCTGTACTGCTCGGAAATCAGCGCCTCATTGTCCAGCGCCTCGTCCGGCTGGTAGCCCCAGTAGTCCATCCGCACCTGCTGATGCAGCCGTTCGGCCAAGGCTTCGGCCAACCGATCCGCCAACGCCTTCAGCAGGATCGCGTTGTAATCATCATGGTCGGCCTCGAAGCGCGCCACGTGCGGCTCGATGCCAATCCCCGCCGTCACCGCGAACGCACCGATCCAGTCCTGGCGGCCGCTGTCGGCCGGGGCGATGAAATCGGCCAGGCAGAAGTCCGGGCGTTCCACCGGCTTGTCCACCTGCTGGCGCAGGAAGTGCAGCACGGCCGGGCCATCGTCGGTCTGCAGGTGCACATCGTCGCC
This sequence comes from Stenotrophomonas aracearum, assembly GCF_031834615.1. NCBI lineage: Bacteria > Pseudomonadati > Pseudomonadota > Gammaproteobacteria > Lysobacterales > Lysobacteraceae > Stenotrophomonas > Stenotrophomonas aracearum. The sequence goes on along the minus strand of NZ_CP115543.1, from coordinate 2,642,116 downwards.
CACGCTGTTGGCCGGCCACAGCCCGAATACCGCCCGGGCGGTGAGCCAGCGTTCCTCGACGATGCGCTTCAGCATCGCGCGCGCGTCGCGGTACAGCTCGCTGGCCTGGGTGCCGACGATCTCATCGGTGAGGATCGCCGGGTACTTGCCGGCCAGCTCCCAAGCCTGGAAGAACGGGGTCCAGTCGATCACCTCGATCAGGTCGGCCAACGGGTAGTCGTCCAGCACGTGCAGGCCAGGCTTGCGCGGGGCAGGGGGCGTGTAGCTGTCCCAGCCACCGTCGAAGCGTTGCGCGCGGGCCTTGGCCAGGGTCACCAGCCGCTTGGCGTCGCCGCGGTTGCGGTGGCGCTGGCGGATGTCGGCGTAGTCGGCCTCGTTGGCGGCCACGAACGCCTCGCGCAGCTCGCTGGAGATCAGCGACTGGGCCACGCCCACGGCGCGCGAGGCGTCCTTGACCCATACCGTCGGTGCCTTGTAGTGCGGGTCGATCTTCAGCGCGGTATGCGCGCGCGAGGTGGTGGCGCCGCCGATCATCAACGGCAGGGTGAAACCCTGGCGTTCCATCTCGCGGGCGACATGGCTCATTTCCTCCAGCGACGGCGTGATCAGTCCGGACAGGCCGATGATGTCGGCGTTCTCGGCGCGGGCCGCGTCCAGGATCTTCTGCGCCGGCACCATCACGCCCAGGTCGACCACCTCGAAGTTGTTGCAGGCCAGGACCACGCCGACGATGTTCTTGCCGATGTCGTGCACGTCGCCCTTGACCGTGGCCATGATGATCTTGCCGTTGCTCTTTGCGGTGTCGCCGCTGCGCGCCTTCTCGGCTTCGATGAAGGGCAGCAGGTAGGCCACCGCTTTCTTCATGACCCGCGCGGACTTGACCACCTGCGGCAGGAACATCTTGCCGGCGCCGAACAGGTCGCCGACCACGTTCATGCCGTCCATCAGCGGCCCTTCGATCACGTCCAGGGGGCGGCTGGAGCGGACGCGGGCCTCCTCGGTATCGGCTTCCACCCAGGCATCCAGGCCGTGCACCAGCGCATGCGCCAGGCGTGCATCGACCGGCTTCTCGCGCCAGGCCAGGTCTTCGCCTTTGACCTCGCCCTTCTTGCCTTTGTAACGCTCGGCGATCTCGAGCAGGCGCTCGGTGCCATCGCTGCGGCGGTTGAGGATCACATCCTCCACGCGCTCGCGCAGTTCGGCGTCGAGGTCGTCGTAGATCGGCATCGCACCGGCGTTGACGATGCCCATGTCCATGCCGGCGGCGATGGCGTGGTACAGGAACACCGAGTGGATCGCCTGGCGCACGGTTTCGTTGCCGCGGAACGAGAACGACACGTTGGAGACACCGCCGGAGACGTGGCAGTGCGGCAGCGTGCGCTTGATGATGCGGGTGGCTTCGATGAAGTCCACCGCATAGTTGTCGTGCTCTTCGATGCCGGTGGCGACGGCGAAGATGTTCGGGTCGAAGATGATGTCCTGCGGCGGGAACCCGACCTGGTCGACCAGGATCCGGTAGGCGCGCGTACAGATCTCCACCTTGCGTGCACAGGTGTCGGCCTGGCCCTGTTCGTCGAAGGCCATCACCACGGCGGCGGCGCCATAGCGCAGCACCTTGCGCGCGTGCTCGATGAACAGCGCTTCGCCTTCCTTGAGCGAGATCGAGTTGACCACGCTCTTGCCCTGCAGGCACTTCAGGCCGGCTTCGATCACGCTCCACTTGGACGAATCGACCATCACCGGAATGCGGGCGATGTCCGGCTCGGACATGATCAGGTTGAGGTAGCGGGTCATCGCCTTTTCAGAATCGATCAGGCCCTCGTCCATGTTGACGTCGAGGATCTGCGCGCCACTGGCGACCTGCTGGCGCGCCACTTCCACGGCTTCCTCGTAGCGCTCTTCCTTGACCAGTTTGCGGAACTGGGCGCTGCCGGTGACGTTGGTGCGTTCGCCGACGTTGACGAACAGCAGGTCCGGGGTGATGACCAGCGGCTCAAGCCCGGAGAGGCGGGTGTGGCGGGTCGATGCGCTCATGCGGCCTGCTCCCGTGCGCCGGGCAGGGCGCGCGGTGGCAGCCCGGCCACGGCCTCGGCAATGGCACGGATATGGTCGGGGGTGGAGCCGCAGCAGCCGCCCACCAGGTTCAGCAGGCCGTCCTGGGCGAAGCCGCGCAGGGTGGCGGCCATCTCATCCGGGGTTTCGTCATACTCGCCGAACGCATTCGGCAGGCCAGCGTTGGGGTGGGCACTGACGTAGCAGTCGGCGACCTGGCCGAGGGTTTCCACATGCGGGCGCATCGCGTCGGCACCGAGCGCGCAGTTCAGGCCGATCGAGAGGGGGCGCGAATGGGCCAGCGAGGCATGGAAAGCGTCGGCGGTCTGCCCGGACAGGGTGCGTCCGGAAGCATCGGTGATCGTGCCGGAGATCATGATCGGCAGGCGCGCGCCGCGCGCGTCGAAGGCTTCTTCGATGGCGAACAGCGCCGCCTTGGCGTTGAGCGTGTCGAAGATGGTTTCGACCATGAGGGTATCGGCGCCGCCGTCGATCAGGCCATCGATGGCTTCGCGGTAGGTGTCGCGCAGCGCGTCGAAACTGGTGTTGCGGAAGCCGGGGTCGTTGACGTCGGGGCTGATCGAGGCGGTGCGGCTGGTCGGGCCGAGCACGCCGATGACGAAGCGCGGCTTGTCCGGGGTGGTGGCTTCGACCGCGTCGCAGCAGGCGCGGGCGACGGCGGCGCCGGCCTTGTTGAGTTCGTACACCAGGTGTTCGAGGTGGTAGTCGGCCTGGCTCACCGAGGTGGCGTTGAAGGTGTTGGTTTCGATCAGGTCGGCACCGGCCTGCAGGTAGGCGGTGTGGATGCCGGCGATGACCTCGGGGCGGGTCAGCAGCAGCAGGTCGTTGTTGCCCTTGAGGTCATGACCTTCGGGGGCGGCGTGGTCGCAGCCGGCCCCATGCTGGTGGTCGAAGCCCTGGGCGAAACGCTCGCCGCGGTAGTCGGCCTCCTCCAGCCCGTGCCGCTGGATCATGGTGCCCATGGCGCCGTCGATGATCAGGATGCGGGTTGCCAGCGCGTCTTCGAGGGCGCGGACACGGTCGGGGTGCAGCCAGGGCAGGGACATGCGGGGCAACCTCAGGGCTTGCTGGCGATCAGCGAAATGACTTCGAAGTGCGGCGGGCGCTTTTCGCGGGTCACGGTTTCCAGGCTGGAGACGACCAGCCCGGCCTTCTCGGCGAACCTGCGCAGTTCCTTGTCCGAGAAGCCCAGGTTGACGTGGCCATAGGCTTCGACGGCGGCCTTGTGTTCGTGGCGGGCCAGGCTGCACAGCAGCAGGCGTCCGCCGGAGCGCAGCACGCGCGCGCCTTCGGCGACGGCCTGGGCGGGCTTGGCGGCGTAGGTCAGGGCGTGCATCAGCACGACCAGGTCGAAGCTGCGGTCCTTGAACGGCAGGGCATGCATGTCGCCTTCGCGGACCTCGACGTTGGCGAGGCGGCGCAGGCGTTCGCTGGCGGCGGCGACGACACGGGCGCTGGTGTCGATGCAGACGTAGCGTTTGGCATGCGGGGCGACCAGTTCGGCGAGCACGCCATCGCCGGAGGCGATATCGAGCACGTCGCCGGTTTCCAGCAGCGGCAGCGCGGTGCGCGCGAGGGCTTCCCAGGTACGGCCGGGGGAGTAGTGGCGCTCCATGTCGCCGGCGACGCTGTCGGCCCAGTTCTGGTCGGCGGCGCGGCTGGCGAGCACGGCGGCCACGCGTTCCGCATCCTGGCGCAGCAGGGGGTCGTCGCTGCCGGTGCTCAGGGCATGCCACAATGCACGCTGCGCGGGGTCGAGCGCGGCGTCGTCGAAGCGGTAGTAGGCCGAGACGCCAGCGCGGCGGTCGCGGACCAGGCCGGCCTCTTTGAGCCGGGCCAGGTGGGTGGACACCCGGGGCTGGGCCAGGGTGGTGATGGCCGAGAGCTCGGCCACGGTGAGTTCTTCCTGCTCCAGCAAGGTGAGCAGGCGTACGCGGGTGGCGTCGGCGAACACTTTCAGCCGGACCGACCAGTCCTCGAGATCCATAAATATCTACCTATCGCGATATAGAGATATTTTCGTCCGTGGGTGCCTCGCGGGTCAAGTCAGGTGGAACGGGCCGTTCCCCGCTACAATCCTTCCATGCGGCTGCGTATTGTGGCCTCCAGCCATGTTCCTGGGAGGGTGTTGTGGATTTCAGCTTTACCGAAGAGCAGCTGATGCTGCAGGACGTTGCCCGTCGCATTGCGCAGGAAAAAATCGCCCCGAGCGCGGAGCACCATGACCGCACCGGCGAGTTCCCGCTGGAGAACATCCGCCTGCTGGGCGAAAACGGGCTGATGGGCATCGAGGTGCCGACCGAGTACGGCGGCGCGGGCATGGACCCGATCTCCTATGTTCTGGCGATGGTCGAAGTGGCGGCAGGCGATGCCGCGCATTCGACGATCATGTCGGTGAACAATTCCCTCTTCTGCAGCGGGATCCTGAACTTCGGCAGCGAGGCGCAGAAGCAGAAGTACGTACGCGCGATCGCGGAAGGCGAAGCGATTGGTGCGTTCGCGCTGACCGAGCCGCAGTCGGGTTCGGACGCGACGGCGATGCGCTGCCGCGCGGTGAAGCAGGCCGACGGCACGTACGTGATCAACGGCAAGAAGAGCTGGATCACCTCGGGCCCGGTGGCGAAGTACATCGTACTGTTTGCGATGACCGCGCCGGAGCAGGGCGCACGCGGGATCACGGCGTTCATGATCGACACGGACAAGGCGGGCTTCCACCGCGGCAAGACCGAGCCGAAGCTGGGCATTCGTGCGTCGGCGACGTGCGAGATCGAGTTCCAGGATTACGTGGCAGACGCCGACGATGTGGTGGGCAAGGAAGGCGAGGGCTTCAAGATCGCGATGGGTGTGCTGGACGCAGGCCGCATCGGCATCGCCTCGCAGGCCATCGGCATCGCGCGTGCGGCGTACGAGGCGACCCTCGAGTACGTGAAAGAGCGCAAGGCGTTCGGCGCGGCGATCGGCACGTTCCAGATGACGCAGGCGAAGATCGCGGACATGAAGTGCAAGCTGGACGCAGCGCTGCTGCTGACCCTGCGCGCGGCGTGGGTGAAGGGGCAGGGCAAGCGTTTCAGCAATGAAGCGGCCATCGCCAAGCTGACGGCCTCGGAAGCGGCGATGTGGATCACCCACCAGGCGGTGCAGATCCACGGCGGCATGGGCTACTCCAAGGAAATGCCGCTGGAGCGTTACTTCCGCGACGCCAAGATCACCGAGATCTACGAAGGCACCTCGGAAATCCAGCGCTTGGTGATCGCGCGCAACGAAACCGGTTTGCGCTGATCCAACGCCAAGCCGTGCAATACATCGGGGCCCTTCTTGGGCCCCGATTGCTATTGGGCGCTTGATTGCATGGTGTGCGGTAGAGCCGGGCCTTGCCCGGCTGCTGTTGGATTCGGGCGAACAGCCGTGGGTTGCGAGGTTTCCCTGGTCAGGGCCGTCGGGTGCGGGTTTGTGGGGGACGCTGCAAGTACGTCCATGTAAGCTCATCGCCGCATCCATGCGGCTCGTGCCCCCTCAAACCCACCCCCGCCGACCCTCCGACAGTGCCTCGGAGGCCACAGGAGAAGCCGGTGTGCCGACCGATGGTCGACACGAATGCGTGCTTTGATGGTTTACGGGGGACACGCATGGCGTGTCACTACGCGGTGCGTCCTGCCCACGGATGCAGGCTTGGTAGGGTTGGTTCCCAAACAACCGCCGTGAAATCGCGCGCGTCCGGTAACGCATGGGAAATCGAACGAAACCCCATGTCGGCCGTAGGCCGACATGGGCGTTTCCCATGGCCACCGGCCAATTGTCAAAGGGTCGCCCGGGGTCGGTTTGCGGGGTACTCGGCGCCATGGATGGTCGCGTAGCCTACATGGACGTACTTGCGGCGACCCCTGAAACCGGCACTGGGCGGCCCAAGCCAGGGAACCCTTGCACCCCAGGGCTGTTCGCCCAAAACCACCAACAGCCGGGCAGGGCCCGGCGCCACGCGACGTTGGCAACTGCCGCACAAAAAAAGGCCCCGGATCGCTCCGGGGCCTTTCGCATTACAAGTTACTGCAGATCACCGATCCGGACCATGCACCGTATTCGCGTCGCCCTGGCGTTCCAGGAACTCCTTGGACGGTTCGTCCAGCTTGTCGCCCAGCATGCGGCGGACCACCACGAAGAACACCGGGATCATCAGCAGGCCGAGGAAGGTGGCGAACACCATGCCACCAATCACGCCGGTACCGATTGCGTGACGCGCGTTAGCGCCTGCTGGTCGAGATCGCCATCGGGATCACGCCCATGATGAACGCGAACGACGTCATCAGGATCGGGCGGAAGCGCAGGCGCGCCGCCTCGATCGTCGCATCGCGCAGGTTTCGGCCCGCCGCCCGCTGCTCCACCGCGAACTCCACGATCAGGATCGCGTTCTTCGCCGCCAGGCCGATCACCGTGATCAGGCCGATCTTGAAGTACAGATCGTTCGGCAGCCCGCGCGCCAGCGAGAACGCCAGCGCACCCAGCACGCCCAGCGGCACCACCAGCAGCACCGCCACCGGGATCGACCAGCTTTCATACAGCGCCGCAAGGCACAGGAACACCACCACGATCGACAGCACCAGCAGCAGCGTCGCCGCGTTGCCCGCCAGGATTTCCTGGTAGGACATGCCCGACCAGTCGTAGCCGAAGCCCGCCGGCAGGTCGTCCTGCACGATGCGCTCCATCGCCTGCATCGCCTCGCCCGAACTGCGGCCCGGTGCCTGCGAACCCACGATGTTGATCGCCGAATACCCGTTGTAACGGCTCAGCGACGGCGGTGCCGACACCCATTCCGACCGCACTACCGTGCTCAGCGGAATCATTGCCGGCGTACCGTCCGCGTTGGTCTGCAGCGAACTCGGCGTGTAGAAGCTGTTCAACGACTCCGCCCCGGTCCGGAACGGACCGTCCGCCTGCATCGTCACCCGCTTGATGCGACCCTGGTAGAGAAAGTCGTTCACGTACACCGGCGCCAGCATCAGCTGGATCGTGCTGTACACGTCCGACACCGACAGCCCCATCGTCTGCGCCTGCACCCGGTCCACGTGCAGCTGCAGCTGCGGCGCGTTTTCAAGCCCGTTTGGGCGCACGCCCGTCAACAGTTCCTTCTCTTCCGCCGCCTTACCCAGCAGGATGTTGCGCGCCTGCGTCAGCTGCTCGAAGCCCACGCCGCCGCGATCCTGCAGCCACATGTCGAAACCACCGAACTGGCCCAGGCCCTGCACCGTCGGCAGGTTGACCACGAAGATCTGTGCTTCCTTGATCCCGTAGAACGCGCCGTTCATGTTGCCGATGAACTCCGGCACCGTGATGTCACGGTCCGCCCACGGCTTCAACCGGATGAAGCCCATGCCCACGTTTTCGCCCGAACCCACGAAGCTGAACCGGCCACCTGCAGCATGCCCTCGAACCCATCCTGCTTTTCCAGGATCCCGCGCATCTGCGCGAAGGTTGCGTTGGTCTGCGCCTTGGTCGAACCCGGCGGCAGCTGCACGATCGCCAGCGCATAGCCCTGGTCTTCTTCCGCAGGAAGCTGCCCGGCATGCGCGTGAACAGGAAACCGCACAGCGCGGTCAGCACCACGAACAGGATCATCCAGCGCGGCGCATGCTTCACCGCCGACGTGATGTGGCCCACGTAGGTGCCGCTGACCTTGTCGTAGTACTTGTTGAACGTGCGGTACACCACGTTCGGCTCGCCGTGCGTCGGCTTCAGGAACGTCGCGCACAGTGCCGGCGTGAAGCCCAGCGCCAGGAACGCCGAGAACGCCATCGCGATCGCAATGGTCAGCGCGAACTGCTTGTAGATCTCGCCGGCCGCGCCGCCCTGCAATGCCGACGGAATGAACACCGCCGCCAGCACCACGGTAATGGCCACCACCGCACCGGTGATCTGGGTCATGGCCTTCTGGGTCGCCGCCTTCGGTGGCAGCTTCTCCTCGGTCATGATGCGCTCGACGTTCTCGATCACCACGATCGCGTCATCGACCACGATGCCGATGGCAAGCACCATCGCGAACAGCGTCAGCTGGTTGATCGTGAAGCCGATGATGCTCATGCCCAGGAACGTGCCGAGCAGCGCCACCGGAATGACCAGCGTCGGGATCAGCGTCGCCCGGAAGTTCTGCAGGAAGATCAGCATCACCAGGAAGACCAGCACGATCGCTTCGACCAGGGTCTTGACCACTTCCTCGATCGAGATCTTCACGAACGTGGTGCTGTCGCACCGGCGAGAACCAGGTCACGCCGGCCGGGAAGCTCGGCTGCAGCTCCTCCATCTTCGCGCGTACCGCGTCGGCCACGTTCAGTGCATTCGCACCCGGCAGCAGCTGGATCGCGAAGGCACCGGTCGGCTTGCCGTTGTACTGCGTGTCGAAGCCGGTAGTTGTTGGCGCCGAAGGCAATGCGCGCCACGTCCTTCAACATCACCCGCGAGCCGTCTGCATTGGCCCGCAGGATGATGTTCTCGAACTGGTCAGGCGAGCTGAAGCGTCCTTCGGCCGAGACCGTGGCGGTGAAGTAGTGACCGGCCGGGGACGGATCCGAGCCCAGCGAACCGGCCGCGAACTGCACGTTCTGTGCCTTGATCGCCGCCAGAACCTGGGTGGCCGACAGCCCGAAGCCCTGCATGCGTTCCGGGTTGAGCCAGATGTTCATGGCGTACTCGGCAACCGAACTGCTGGGTGCTGCCGACGCCGGGGATACGCGAGATCTGGTCGAGCACGCGCGAGCCCACGATGTCGTGTCCAGCGCGTCGCGGGTGATCGACTCGCGGTCCGACTGCAGCGCCACCACCATCAGGAAGCCGGCGTTGGCCTTGGCCACCACCACGCCCTGCTGGGTCACTTCGGTGGGCAGGCGCGGCGTGGCCAGCGACACCTTGTTCTGTACCTGCACCTGCGCGATGTCCGCATCGGTGCCGGTTTCGAAGGTCAGGGTGATCTGCGCACGACCGTTCGAGGCCGACGAGGAAGATCAAGTACAGCAGGTGGTCGATACCGGTCAGCTGCTGGCCGATCACCTGGGTGACCGACTTTTCGGTGGTGTCGGCGCTGGCGCCGGGGTAGGTGGCGCTCACCGTCACCTGCGGCGGTGCGATGCTTGGGTAGGACTCCACGCCCAGACCCAGGATCGAGATCACGCCCGCAAGCGAGATCAGAATCGCTGACCACCCAGGCGAACACCGGGGTGTTCAATGGGGGTCCCAGGCATGACGGAGGGTTCCCGTCACCGTCTTGGTCGGGTCCGGCAGCCGGAGCGCCGTCGGAGGGGCTTGGCGGCCGCGTCGGCAGGTGCCGCAGCGTCGGCCTGCGCGGCCGGTGCCTGGCCGGCAGCGGCGGGCGCAGCGCCCGTCGGGGCCTGGCCATTGGCGCCCGGGGCACCCGGGGTCCACGGTTTGGCCGTGGCCGGCGCATCTTCCTTCACCTTCTGCACGCCGGCGACGATCACCTGGTCGCCCGGCTGCAGGCCGCTGCTGACCAGCCAGTTGCTGCCCTGCTGGCCTTCGGTGACGACGTTCTTGCGGACCACCTTGCCATCCTTGCCGACCACCATCACGAAGCCGCCGACGGTATCGCGCTGCAGCGCCTGCAGCGGTATCAGGAACGCGTTCTTGCGCTCACCGAGGACCGCCTGGAAGCTGACGAACGAGCCCGGCAGCAGGAAGATCCGTCCGGGTTCGGAAGCACCGCGCGAAGGGTCACTGCGCCGGTCGAGGGGTCGACCACGGCCGAGGAGTAGTCCAGCGTGCCCGGATGCTGAGGCAGTGCCGTCGGAGAGCTTCACCGCCACCGTCGACTTGCCGTCGCCGGCCAGCGCCACCGAGCCCTTGGCTTCGGCCTGGCGCAGCTGGGTCAGTTCGTCCAGCTCATCGAGAAGTTCACGTACAGCGGGTCGAGCTGGTCCACGGTGGTCAGCAGGGTGATGTCGCCCTGGCCGACCAGCGCACCTTCGGTCGCCGCCCGCTTGCCGGCGCGGCCGTCGATCGGCGATGTCACCTGGGCGTAGCCGAGGTTGATCTTGGCGTTCGACAGCGCCGCCTGCGCCTGCTGCACGGCAGCGGCGGAGGAGCGTTCGTTGGCTTCGGCCGCGTCCAGGTCCGACTTGGACACGAACTGCTGCGGCGCCAGCGAACGGGCGCGGACGGCGGCGGCCCGGGCATTGGCCGCGGTCGCCTGTGCCGAGGCCAGCTCGGCCTGCGAGGCATTCAATGCGGCCTGCGGAGCGGCGCCGGGTCGATCAGGAACATCACCTGGCCCTGCTTGACGTCCTGGCCTTCCTGGTAGACGCGCTTGAGCAGCACGCCCGGCACGCGGGCGCGCACGTCGGCGCTGCGGTACGGCGACAGGCGGCCGACCATCTCACGCTGCAGCGGCAGGGTATCGGCCTTGGCTTCGATCACGCCCACTTCCGGCGGCGGGGGCGTCTGTTGTTCCGGCTTCTTGCAGGCGGTCAACGCAACGGCGACTGCGCACGTCAGGGCGAGGGTGCGGAGTGGGGCGATCATCGGGGGGAACTCCGGTGTTGGTTTGAATGCTGGGGGTGGACCGCGACCGGCGCAACGCGCGCGCGCGGGTAGCTGTCCACGGGAAATGCTCGGCCCACCGGCGCCGCCGCGAGGCGTCTGCACGAAGGGAGAAGAAACACGGGTACGGCGATCCTGCTCAATAGCAGGTGGCTCATGAAGTGCGGGTGGTCACGCCGGTCCAGGCCGGCGCGGGACCGCAACAGGTCCCGTCAGTGATGTGAAATCCATCGGCGCCGTTCCACACGCGGTGATCGCGTGCATCCAGCACGGCGGCGGTGGGGGTGGGGGAAGTCACGCGGTGGACTATACCGTCCAGTTCAGAATTGGTGAAGCATGGCTTTCGACACGGTTCGTTGTGCGCGTCGCTTCTGGTGCCAAGCCTTTGGCCGGACTTTGCCGGTTGTGGCGGTCCAGCCCCGCCTTCCCGCCGCTGCGTTCTCTGTTCTCGCTACATGGATGTCGTGCTCTGCATGCCGCCTAGGGCGATCGTGGGCCGCACATTTGCGCTATGCAGCAAGGCGTCGTCACCGCGCCCCGGTACAATTCAGGTTTTCCACCGAGCATTCCAGCTCTACTCATGACAGCCAAGAAAGCCGCTTCGAAATCGTCCACGACGTCGGTCAAACCGGTCGCCGAACGTGCCGTCCCCGTGCTTGCCACCGAACCGCAGGCGGTTACCCTCGAGCCGTGTTTGCCGCGTTGCGCAAGCGCTACCCGGCCGCCCGTCAGGCCGAAGTCCAGGCGTTCGCCGCCGACTTCTACCGGCGCATGGAGGAAGACGAATTCCCGAACCATCCACCAGAGCAGTGGGCGGCGCTGGCGTCGGACATGCTGGAGTTCGCGCGCGCGCGCAAGGCCGGCACGGTCAACGTGCGGGTGTTCAACCCGACCTTGAAGGGCCACGGCTACGAGTCGCCGCATACCCTGCTGCAGATCGTCAACGACGATATGCCGTTTCTGGTGGATTCGGTCAGCATGACCCTGGCCGACCTGGGCATCGGCGTGCACGTGCTGGGCCACCCGGTGCTGCGCATCGCACGCGACAAGTCCGGGCAAGCTCACCGCAGTGGGCGAGGGCAAGGGCGAATCGTTGATGGTGCTGGAGATCGACCGCCAGCCGCCGGAAGAAATGCCCAAGCTGGAAGCGGCCGTGCGCAAGGTGCTGGCCGAGGTGCGCGCCATCGTGCAGGACTGGTCGGCGATGCGCGAGCGCATGGTCATGCTGGCCGACGATCTGGCGACCCGCCGCCTGCCGATCGACGACATCAACCGGCACGAGGCGCAGGAGTTCCTGCGCTGGGCCGCGGCCGACCACTTCACCTTCTTCGGCTACCGCGAGTATCGGGTGGAGAAGCAGGGTGGCCAGGATGTGCTGGCACCGCTGGAAGAGACCGGCCTGGGCCTGCTGCGCGGTCGCGACACCTCGCCGGCGCGTCCGGTGACCACGCTGGCCGCGCATGGCCTGAATGCCTCGTCCAAGCTCAAGGATGCGTTGATCCTGACCAAGACCAATGCACGCTCGCGCGTGCATCGGGTCGGTTACATGGATTACATCGGCATCCTGGAATTCGACGCCAAGGGCCGCATCGTCGGCGAGCAGCGCTTCCTGGGCCTGTTCACGTCCAGCGCCTACAACCGCCGCCCCTGGGAAATTCCGCTGGTGCGTCAGCGCCACGAATACGTGATGAGCAAATCGGGGCTGACCCCGAGCAGCCATAGCGGCAAGGCCTTGCGCCACATCCTGGAAACGCTGCCGCGCGAGGAGCTGTTCCAGTCCAACGAAGAAGAGCTGTACCGCACCGCGATGGGTATTCTCGGGCTGCAGGAGCGTGTGCGTAGCCGCCTGTTCCTGCGCCGCGACAAGTACGGGCGTTTCATCTCGGCGCTGGTGTACATCCCGCGCGAACGCTTCAACACCGATGTGCGCCTGCGCATCGAAGCCTTGTTGAGGATGCGCTGCACGGCGAATACATCGACTCCAGCGTGGTGCTGGGCGAATCGCCGCTGGCGCAGCTGCACCTGATCGTGCGCCCCAAGAGCGGCGAGGCGCTGGAGTTCAACACCACCGAACTCGAATCGCGGCTGGCGCAACTGCTGCGCAACTGGCGCGATGCCCTGCGCGAGGCGTTGGTTGCGCGGCATGGCGAGGCCAACGGCCTGCGCATGGCGGCCAACTTCGGTCGCGCACTGCCGGCCGGCTATATCGAAGATTCCTCGATCGAATCGGCGGTGTCCGACGTCGAGCATCTCGCCTCGCTGGATGGCCCGGACGATCTGCATCTGAGCCTGCAGGAAATCCGTCGCGACGACGGCATGCGTCTGGACGCGGGCGAAGGCCTGCGCCTGAAGCTGTACCGCCAGCTCGACGACATTCCGCTGTCCGATGCGATGCCGATGATGGAAAACATGGGCCTGCGCGTGATTTCCGAGCGGCCATATCGGTTGCAGGTCGGCGAAACGCCGGTCATATCCAGGATTTCGAGGTCGAATCGACGTCCGGCAAGATCAATGCCGCACACGCCGATGCCAGCTTCGGCGAAGCGTTCGAGCGCATCTGGAACGGCGATGCCGAAAACGACGGCTTCAATCGCCTGATCCTGGCGGCCGGCCTGCACTGGCGCCAGGTGGCCTTGCTGCGCGGCTACTGCAAATACCTGCTACAGACGGCGGTGCCGTTCTCGCAGGCCTACGTCGAAGCCACCTTCACCCGCTATCCGTTGCTGGCGCGCCTGCTGGTGGAATTGTTCGAGCATGCTTCGATCCATCCACCGGCAGCGAGACCAAGGCGCAGATCTTCGCCGGCCAGGAACGCCTGCGCGAAGAACTGTCTGCGTTGGCAGGCGGCGACGAGGCCACGCTCAAGGCGCTGGACGCCGTGCTGGAAGCACGTGGCGGCGATCGCAACGCGCAGCAGGACGCCACCCGCGCCACCTTGCTCAAGCTGATGGACCGCGTCTCCAGCCTGGACGAGGACCGCATCCTGCGCAGCTTCATCGATGTGATCGATGCGACCTTGCGCACCAATTACTACCAGACCGACAAGAACGGCAAGCACCCCCACTGCATCAGCTTCAAGCTGGATTCGGCGCGCGTGCCGGACCTGCCCAAGCCGCGTCCGTATCGCGAAATTTTCGTCTACGGCCCGCGCGTGGAAGGCGTGCATCTGCGCTTCGGCGCGGTGGCGCGTGGCGGCCTGCGCTGGTCTGACCGGCGCGAGGATTTCCGCACCGAAGTGCTGGGCCTGGTCAAGGCGCAGATGGTGAAAAACACCGTCATCGTGCCGGTCGGTGCCAAGGGCGGTTTCTACGTCAAGCGATCGCCGGTGGGCGGTGACCGCGATGCCATCCAGGCAGAAGGCATCGCCTGCTACAAGCTCTTTATCCAGGGCCTGCTCGACATCACCGACAACATCGTCGGCGGCAAGATCGTGCCTCCGCCGCAGGTGGTGCGTCACGATCAGGACGACCCGTACCTGGTCGTTGCGGCCGACAAGGGCACCGCCACGTTCTCCGATATCGCCAATGGTCTGGCGCTGGACCACGGCTTCTGGCTGGGCGACGCGTTCGCCTCCGGCGGCTCGGTTGGCTACGACCACAAGGGCATGGGCATCACTGCGCGCGGCGCGTGGGAATCGGTCAAGCGCCACTTCCGCGCCATGGGCCGCGATTGCCAGAGCCAGGACTTCAGCGTGGTCGGTATCGGCGACATGTCCGGCGACGTGTCCGGCAACGGCATGCTGCTTTCAAGGCATATCCGCCTGCTGGCCGCGTTCGATCACCGCCACATCTTCCTGGACCCGAACCCGGATGCGGCGGTTTCCTTTGCCGAGCGCGATCGCCTCTTCAAGTTGCCGCGTTCCAGCTGGGCCGATTACGACGCCAAGCTGATCAGCGCCGGTGGCGACATCTATCCGCGTACGCTCAAATCCATCGACATCAGTGCACCGGTGCGCGAAGCGCTGGGCCTGGACGCCAACGTCAAGCAGCTCTCGCCCAACGAGCTGATGAACGCCATCCTCAAGGCGCCGGTGGACCTGTTCTGGAACGGCGGTATCGGCACCTACGTCAAGGCGGCCAGCGAATCGCACGCCGATGTGGGCGACCGCGCCAACAACGGCCTGCGCGTCAACGGTGGCGAGTTGCGCTGCAAGGTGGTGGGCGAGGGCGGCAACCTGGGCCTGACCCAGCTGGGTCGTATCGAAGCGGCGCAGACCGGCGTGCTGCTCAACACCGACTTCATCGACAACTCGGCCGGCGTGGACACCTCCGATCACGAGGTCAACATCAAGATCCTGCTCAACGACATGGTGCAGGCCAAGAAGCTCACCTATGACGCGCGCAACAAGCTGCTGGCGTCTATCTACCGATGAAGTGGCCGATCTGGTGCTGTGGGAGGACGACCGGCAGAACCAGGCCATCAGCCTGATGGAGCGCATGAGCGTCAAGCGGCTCGGCTCCAAGCAGCATTTCATCCGCACGCTGGAACTGCAGGGCCTGCTGGATCGGCAGATCGAGTTCCTGCCCTCCGATGCCGAGCTGTCGGCACGCAAGGCGCGCGGCCAGGGCCTGACCCGGCCGGAGCTGTCGGTGTTGTTGTCGTACTCCAAGCTGGTGGCGTTCCAGCAGCTGCTGGAATCGGACATTCCCGAAGACCCGTACCTGTCCAAGGAATTGCAGCGCTACTTCCCGCAGCCGCTGCAGAAGAAGTACGCCGATGCGATGGAGCGTCACCGCCTCAAGCGCGAGATCATCGCCACCGCGGTCACCAACACCACCATCAATCGCATGGGCGCCACCTTCCTGATGCGCATGCAGGAAGACACCGGTCGCAGCATCGGCGAGGTTGCCAAGGCCTATACCATCAGCCGCGAAACGCTGGATGCGCGCGCGCTGTGGACGCAGATCGATGCGCTGGACGGCAAGGTGCCCGAGTCGGTGCAGATCGACGCGCTGGAAGTGATCTGGCGCCTGCAACGCTCGTTCGTGCGCTGGTTGCTGCTGCGCCCCGGCCAGATGCCCGGCATCACCGCGGCGGTGGAGCGTTACCACGGCCCGTTCAACGACATTCGCGTGGCGTCGGGCGTGCTGTCGGACGCGCAGCGCCCGCAGTACGAAGCCAGCGTGCAGGAGTGGCAGGACAAGGGCCTGACCCCGGCACTGGCGCAGCAGTTGTCCGAGCTGCGGTATCTGGAACCGGCCTTCGACATCATCGAAACCGCACGCACCCGCAAGCTCAAGCCGGTGGACGTTTCCAAGGTGCATTTCCGCCTGGGCGAAGCGCTGCGGCTGCCGTGGCTGTTCGAACAGATCGACGCACTGGAGGTCAACGGCCGCTGGCATGCCGTGGCACGTGGCGTGTTGCGCGACGAGCTGGCCGCGCATCAGCGTGCGCTGGTGGGCCAGGTGCTGACCATCGCGGCAGCAGTGCCGAGGACAAGGTCGCCAACTGGATGGCGCGCGACGATTCCAGCCTGCGCTTCACCCTGGCCATGCTCGCCGACGTCGCCGAGCAGAAGACCCTGGACTACCCGACCGTCTCGGTCGCGGTCCAGCGGGCCAGCTGGCTGCCCACGGCGCGTAAGCGCTGCAGGTAGCGTTTGATGCAGAAAGGCCCCGCTTCGGCGGGGCCTTTTTGTAGTCTGGCGCCCGCGATCCTGCGGTTGCAAACAACCCGGTAGAGCCGGGCCTTGCCCGGCTGCTGTTGGATTTTGGCGAACAGCCGGGGTCTGCGAGGTTTCCTTGGTCAGGGCCGTCGGGTGCGGGTTTGTGGGGGACGCTGCAAGTACGTCCATGTAAGCTCATCGCCGCATCCATGCGGCTCGTGCCCCCTCAAACCCACCCCCGCCGACCCTCCGATAGTTGGCAGGTGGCCACGGGAAACCCCACTACGCCGACGGACCATCCGCGTAGTGACACGCCACGCGTGTCCGCTGTTCCCAACCGCACACGACCATGTATGGGGGCGGCCGCCGGGTAGCCCCCGGAGGGACGCCAGAAAACATGGATGTTTTCTAGCAGCCCCCATGGATGGGTTCACGGCGTGTCCCGGAGCGGGGCTGCCCGGCGGCGGCCCCTGCACGGATGAACTGAAACGCTGCTGTTCGCGACCAGGCAAGCACCTGCGATCTCCCACCCCGGTTATGCTTCAACCAGCAATCCCTCCACCGGACCCCCACATGAGCGATACCCCCCGCATCGCCTTCCTGGCCAGCAACACCGAAGCGGCGCAGTTCGCCCGCGCGGCGATGGTGGCGCGCTATGGCGACCATGCGCCGGAAGAGGCTGACGTGCTGTGCCCGCTGGGCGGGGATGGCTTCATGCTGCAGACGCTGCACCGGCACGGTGCGCTGGGGCGGCCGGTGTTCGGCATGAAGCTGGGCACGGTAGGGTTCCTGATGAACCAGTATCGGGAGGACGATGGCGAGCTTCCCGCTCGGCTGGCGGTGGCCGAACCGGCCAACCTGCGGCCGCTGGAAATGCTGGCGCTGACCGAGTCGGGCACGACCACGGGCTCGCTTGCCTACAACGATGTGTCGCTGCTGCGCCAGACCCGCCAGGCCGCGCATATCGGGGTGGATCTCAACGGGCAGGAGCGCGTGGCCGAGCTGATCGGCGACGGGGTGCTGGTGGCCACGCCGGCCGGCAGCACCGCCTACAATTACTCCGCGCATGGCCCGGTCCTGCCGCTGGGCTCGCACACCATCGCGCTGACCCCGTTGGCGCCGTACCGGCCGCGGCGCTGGCGCGGCGCGATCCTCAAGGCCGACACCGAAGTACGCTTCCGCGTGCTCGATCCCTACAAGCGCCCGGTCAGCGTGACCGCCGATTCGCATGAAACCCGCGACGTGGTCGAGGTGACCATCCGGGAGTCGCGCGAACGCCGGGTGACCCTGCTGTTCGATCCGGAACACAACCTGGAAGACCGGATCCTCAGCGAACAGTTCATGTTTTGAAGGACCTTTGACCGCCATGGGCGACAACACCCCCCGCTTGCTGACCGTTGCCGTGACCTCGCGTGCGCTGTTCGACCTTGAAGAAGGCCATGCGCTGTTCGAGGCCGAAGGCGTGGACGCCTACGCCGAGTACCAGCGCACGCATGAAGACGACATCCTGCGCCCCGGCGTGGCCTTCCCGGTGGTGCGCAAGCTGCTGGCGCTGAACCAGGGCGAGTCGCCGGAGTCGCCGCGGGTGGAGGTCATCCTGCTGTCGCGCAATTCGGCCGACACCGGCCTGCGCATCTTCAACTCGATCCAGCATTACGACCTGGGCATCATCCGCGCCACGTTCACCGCCGGCGAGCCGACCTGGCCGTACGTGAAGCCGTTCGGCACCGACCTGTTCCTCTCGGCCAATCCGGAGTCGGTGCGGCGTGCGCTGCGGCATGGCATCGCGGCGGCGACCATCCTGCCCAAGCCGTACGATGAAACGCTGGCCGCCGCCGAGCCGCTGGACATGAGCCAGCCGCTGGGCCAGCTGCGCATTGCCTTTGACGGCGACGCGGTGATCTTTGGTGATGAAAGCGAGCGTATCTCGCGCGAGCAGGGCGTGGAAGCGTTTGGCCGGCATGAGCGCGAGAACGCGCGCGAGCCGCTCAGTGGTGGGCCGTTCCGGAATTTCCTGTCGGCGCTGCATACCCTGCAGGCGGAATTCCCGGCCGGCGAGGCCGCCCCGATCCGCACCGCGCTGGTGACCGCGCGTTCGGCGCCGGCGCATGAGCGGGTAATCCGCACCCTGCGCGAGTGGGGCGTGCGCCTGGACGAGGCACTGTTCCTGGGCGGTCGCCACAAGGGCCCGTTCCTGGAGGCCTTCGGCGCGGACATCTTCTTCGACGATTCGCAGCACAACATCGACAGCGCCCGGCAGCATCTGAGCGTGGCGGCGGGCCACGTACCCCACGGCGTAGCCAACGAGCCCCGTTGATGCGCGCGTCACCGCGTAGTGCCCGCCGCTGGCGGGCTCTGCACGATGCCGGATCATGCGAGGAGCCGGCCGGCGGCCGGCACTACGGGCTCCGCACCATGCCCGATCAGAGCGGCAACCGGATGTCCACCAGCTTCCAGCTCAGCCCCTGCCGCTGCAGCACGAACACCACCGGGCCCTGCGCGGTCTGGGTGGTCGCGGTAAACCGCGACAGCGATTCGAACCGGTGCGTAGCGCCTTCCAGCGGCCGGGCCGCCTTCGGCGCGGCATAGGCGTCGTTGGTTTCCAGGTCGTTGCTGGCCCGCTTCCACAGGGTATGGCCCTCCAGCAGCGCGCCGATCCCGGTCGGGGTCACCATCGCATCCACGGCGGTGCCACCCAGGCGCTGGCCAGCGGTGAGCAGCAGTGCGCCCACGAGGTTTGACTGCACGTCCGGCCCGGCCTGGCGCACCACGTAGTCATCCAGCTGCGCACGCAGGTTCGCGCGCAACATCGGGAAGTCCACGTAACGGTCCAGTTTCGAGGTATCGCGCTGCTCGATGGCCTGCGACAGCCCGCGAATGGTCAGGTACGGACCGGCCGCGACGAACCCGGCCAGCAGGGCCGCAAGAACGACCAGGATCCAGATCAGCTTCTTCATGGGTCAGAACTCCAGATCCAACGCTGCACAAAGATAATCCACGAACGGCCCCAGCGTGACCAGGTCCTTGGCCAAGGTCTGGCGCAGCTTCGGCCCGGTCATGGTGGCGTCGTCCAGCGAGCGCCAGAACACCCAGTTGCGGTGCTTGAGGTCGTCGATGAACTCGAAGTCCGGTTCGAACCCGCGCGGGGCCCGCACCAGCTTTTCGCTTTCCTCGAAATCGAACTTCCTGCGCAGCGCCGGCGCATGCGCCGCCGCCTTCCAGGCACCCGGGTTGTCCACGATGAAGTGGCGGACCTTGCGCTGGGTGGCCGGCTCCGGGTGCCACAGCCCGGCGCCGACGAAACTTTCGCCCGGCTGCAGGTGGATGTAGAACGACGGCGCCGGCACCTGCTTGCGCCGCTCATGGAACAGCCGCGCACCCTGCCAGGTCTTGTACGGCGACTTGTCGTTGGAAAAACGCGCGTCGCGGTAGATCCGGAACAGCGAGCCGCCCACGCCGCGCGGGTCGGAACGGAAGTGGTCGCTGACCACCGCCAGGTCCGGCTGCAGGTCGCTGATCAGGCGCAGGAACGGCTGCCGCACATGCTCCTCGTACTTGTCCTTGTGCGCGTTGAACCAGGTCTTGTCGTTGTTGCGTGCCAGGCCGCGCAGGAAGGTGAAGCTGGCAGCGGTGAAATAGGTGCTCACAGGCTCTGCTCCAGGTCGTTGCCCCAGTCGCGCAGGTGCTGCAACAGGGCCAGTTTGTCGGGCGCGTCGGCGTGCTCGGCGGCCAAGGTGTCCAGCTGCGCGCGGAACTCCGCCAGGCTCTGCTCGCCCAGCGCCGCATCGCCAGACAGGCGCTGCCGGCGGTAGTCGTTCCAGCGATCGCGTTCGGCCGCATCCAGGGTCTGCGGATGGTTGCGCGCGCGGTAGCGGAACAGCAGTTCCGGCATGCGCGGGTCTTTCAGCCGCTCGGCGAACCCGCCCAGCTCGGCCGGTGGGCTGGTGCGCAGGCGGGTCATCAGGGCCTTGTCGCCGTCGGCCAGGAAGCCGTCGTACAGCGAGGCATCCACGTCGCTGACCGTGGCGGTGCGCTCGCCGGCATACACCTGGCGTACCTTCTCGACCAGCGCCGGGCCGGCCGCGCGCACGCGCGCGACATTGGCTTCCACGAGCGCCACATCGATCCCCAACCGGGCGTGATCGGCCGGGCGCAGGTGGTTCCAGGCGACCAGCGCCGGCACCTTGTTGAGGTGCACTTCCTTCAGCGGCACGCGCTGTTCGCCTTCGGCGAGGTCGGCCGCGCGGGTGTACAGGCGCGCGGCCAGGGTCTCGGCCGGCAGCGCCAGCAGCCCGTCGAGGTCGCCTTCCAGGTCCAGCGCGATCACCCGGTTGTTGATGTAGGGATGCCGCGCGATCGGCAGCACCGGGGCGGCGCACATGCGCTGGGCCGGGTAGCGCATCGAGATGTGCAGCACGGGCTGCAGGGCGTCCACCTCGAGCAGGCTGCCGACGAAGCGCTTGTCGCGCAGCTTCAGCGCGTAGTCCCACAGCCGCGGCTGGGCCTGCTTGAACAGGCGCGCCATGCCGATGGTGGCGTGCACGTCCGACAGCGCCTCATGCGCATCGCCGACGCGCACGTCGTTGGCCAATGCCAGGTGTTCGAGCTTGAACGAGGTGGCGCCGTCTTCGCGCTGCGGCCAGGCAATGCCGTCCGGGCGCAACGCATGCACCAGGCGCAGCATGTCCAGCAGGTCCCAGCGCGAATTGCCGTTGCGCCACTCGCGTTCGTACGGGTCGAAGAAGTTGCGGAACAGCCCGTGGCGGACGAATTCGTCATCGAAGCGCAGCGTGTTGTAGCCCAGCGTGCAGGTGCCCGGCCGCGCCATCAGATCGTTGATGCGCGCGAACGCTTCGGCCTCGCTGACCCCTTCGGCCATCGCATGCTGCGGGGTGATGCCGGTGATCAGCGTCGCCACCGGCGACGGCAGCAGGTCGTCGGCCGGCTTCACGTAGAAGCTGACCGGTTCGTCGATCGGGTTCAGGTCGGCGTCGGTGCGGATCGCCGCGAACTGCGCGATGCGGGTGCGACGCGGGTCCTGGCCGAAGGTTTCCAGGTCGTAGAACAGGAAGCTGTCGGCCATCAGTGCGCGCCCTCCAGCACCGGTAGTTGCGCGTGCACCACGCGCTCCAGCGCGGCCCAGTCGATGTGCTCCAGCGTTTCGTGACCGGCGGTGGCGTCCTGCAGGATCTTCCGCTGCAGTTCGGTGCGCTCCAGCGCCACCGCGTACGGTGTGTGCAGGAAGGTCACCATGGTGTAGTGCGGCACGAAGCGGGTCGGCCAACGCGCCTGCAGCGCCTGCTCCAGCTCGCGCTGCAGCAGGAACGCCGGGTCAGCCACGCGGTCGCGCATTTCCAGGTAGTTTTCCAGCGCCATCTGCTGGATCGCTTCGGCGTTCGGCTTGCGCTCGGCCTCGAACGCAGCGAACGCAGCGGCCAGCGAGTCTTCTTCCTGCAGGTGGCGGGCCAGCGCCACGCAGTCCTCGAACGCGCAGTTCATGCCCTGGCCGTGGAACGGCACCATCGCGTGCGCCGCATCGCCCAGCAGCACCGCGCGGCCGTGCAGGTGCCACTGGCGCAGGTGCAGGGTGCCAAGCAGGCCGGGCGGGTGTTCTTCCCAGTCGCGGCGCAGGTTCGGAATCAAGGCCAGCGCATCCGGGAAGTCGCGCGCGAACAACGCCTCGGCTTCGGCGCCACTGTTGGTGGTGGCGAAGCTGGGGTTGCCCTCGTTGGGCAGGAACAATGTGACGGTGAACGTGCCTTCGTCATTCGGCAGCGCGATGCACATGTAGTTGCCGCGCGGCCAGATGTGCAGCGCGTTGGCCTCGATGCGGAACCCACCGTCGTCGCTGGGTGGGATCTCCAGCTCCTTGTAGGAGTGGTCGAGGAACTCGATGCGCTCGTCCAGCGGGTGCTTGCGGTTCATCGCCGCACGCAGCGCCGAACCGGCACCGTCGGCGCCGATCAGGGTGTCGAAGCGGATGTCGTGCGGGTGGTCGTTGCGGTCGTCGATGAACCGCGCGTAGCCGGCATCGAAATCCACCGTGTGCAGGCGGCGGTGGAAGTGCACCTGCGCGCCGGCGTCTTCGGCCAGCTGCAGCAGCGTGGTGTTGAGGTCCTTGCGGTGGATCGACCAGATCACTTCGCTGTCGTCGCGGCCATAACGCTGCAGCTGCGGCTCGCCCTGGCGCGGATGCACCATGCGCCCACGCATCATCACCGCCTTGGCCATGACCGCGTCTTCCACCCCCGCCCGGCGCAGTGCGTTGCGCCCGCGTTCGGCCAGGGCCAGGTTGATCGAGCGGCCGCTCTCGTAGTCGCTGATCCGCGGGTCGCCGCGGCGTTCGTACAGGGTGATCCGCCAGCCCTGGCGGGACAGCAGGATGGCCAGCAGGGAGCCGGCCAGGCCGGCGCCGATGATGCTCAGGGAGCGGTGTGCAGATGCGATCAAGTCAGGGTCCACGCAGGGGAGGGCAGGCTTACAGGCCCGCCCAGGATTCCACTTCTTCGACGAAGTGATGCAGGTCGAGGTAACGGTTGTACAGCGGGGTAGGCGAAATCCGGATCACGTCCGGCTCACGCCAGTCGCCCAGCACGCCCACGGTCTGCAGGTATTCGAACAGGTTGCGGCCGCGCTCGCGGCCACCGACCACGCGCAGCGACAGCTGGCAGCCACGGCGCTCGGGTTCGGCCGGGGTCAGCACTTCCAGCACCCCCGCCAGGCGGGCACGCACCAGCGCGTCGAGCAGGCCGGTAAGCTGCAGCGACTTGGCGCGCATCGCCTCGATGCCGCCGGCCTTGTCGACCACGTCCAGCGCGGCGCGCAGCGGCGCCAGCCCGAGTACCGGCGGATTGCTCAGCTGCCAGCCTTCCGCGCCCACGGCCGGGACGAACTGCGGGGCCATCTTGAAGCGGGTCGCTTCTTCATGGCCCCACCAGCCGGCGAACCGGGGCAGGCTGGCGTCGCGGTGGTGGCGCTCGTGCACGAAGCAGCCGGCCACGGCACCCGGGCCGCTGTTGAGGTACTTGTAGTGGCACCAGACCGCGAAGTCCGGCGCGATGTCGTGCAGCTGCAGCGGCACGTTGCCGACCGAATGGGCCAGGTCGAAGCCGACCCGGGCGCCCTGCAGGCGCGCCATGCGGGTGATCGCATCGAGGTCGAACACCTGGCCGCTGCGGTACTGCACCCCGGGCCACAGCACCAGCGCCAGGCGCGGGCCGTGTTCGGCGATGGCGCGCTCGATCGCGGCCAGCGAGATCGTGCCGTTGGGTTCATCGGGCTGGACCTCGACCAGGTCGGTGGTCGGGTCGAAGCCGTGGAAGCGGATCTGCGACTCCACCGCATGGCGGTCGGTCGGGAAGGCGCCGGCCTCCATCAGGATCACCGGACGCTCGGCGGTGGGTCGATAGAAGCTGACCATCATCAGGTGCAGGTTCACGCTCAGCGTATTCATCGCCACCACCTCGCTGGGCAGCGCGCCGACCATCCGGGCCAGCTGCGCATTGACCAGCCGGTGGTAGCCCAGCCACTGGGTGTCGCCCGTGAAGTGGCCCTCCACCGCCAGCGCCCCCCACTTGTCCATCACCTCCTGCACCGCGGCCTTGGCCGCACGCGGCTGCAGGCCCAGCGAGTTGCCCACGAAATAGGTCTGGTCGCGGTGGTTGTGCTGGGGAAACACGAACTCGGCGCGCAGGGCGCGCAGCGGGTCGGCGGCGTCCAGGGCGGTGGCATGGGTGCGGCTGAGGAGCTCGGACATGGGTCGATCAGGGTTGGCAGTGAAACCGCAGTCTATCCATGCGAGCTGTATATGGCACGAATCCTATAACGCGGGGTCAGCCACCCGGCAGCGGGTCGACATGCCCGCAGTTGTCGCAGGTGCGCATGCGGATGTCGGCCTGGTAGCGGGCGAACAGCTTGGGCAGGTCGGTTTCGATGTTCTGCAGGGTGAAATACTCTTCGTACAGCTTGTGGTTGCAGCGCTCGCAGAACCACATCACGCCATCTTTCTCATGCGCCAGGCGCCTGCGTTCGACCACCAGGCCGACCCCGCCGGGCGGGCGGCGCGGCGAGTGCGGCACCTTGCCCGGCAGCAGGAAGATCTCGCCGGCGCGGATCGGAATGTCGCGCACCGCGCCGTCTTCCTGCACCTTCAGCAGCATCTCGCCTTCGAGCTGGTAGAACCACTCCGGGCCTTCGTCGTAATGGAAGTCGGTGCGGCTGTTCGGGCCGCCGACCACCATGATGATGAAGTCGCCGTTCTCGATCATCTTGTTGCCCACCGGCGGCTTGAGCAGGTGGCGGTTTTCTTCGATCCAGCCAAGCAGGTTGATCGGCGAGGGCAGCATGGTCGGTTCCGTAGGGAAAGGTCAGTCGCGCTTGCCGCGGCGCGGCACGTGCGCAAGCGCTGTTTCGTAGGCCGGGGCCAGGTCTTCGGGCGCACCGACGTCGATGCCCATCTCGCGCACCCGGCCGTCCTTCAGGCTGTAGACCCAGCCATGCACCATCAGCTTCTGTCCGCGCGCCCAGGCGTCCTGCACGATGGTCGAGCGGCAGGCGTTGACCACCTGTTCGATCACGTTGAGCTCGCACAGGCGGGCGTGCTTCAGGTCGGGATCCTCGATCGCATCCAGGATCGCCGAATGCTTCTGTGCCACGTCGCTGACATGGCGCAGCCAGTTGTCGGCCAGGCCTACGCGGGTATTGTTCAGGCTGGCATGCACGCCGCCGCAGCCGTAGTGGCCGACGATCAGGATGTGCTTGATCTTCAGCTGGTCCACCGCGTACTGGATCACGCTCAGGCAGTTCAGGTCGGTGTGCACGACCACGTTGGCGATATTGCGGTGCACGAACACTTCGCCCGGGGCCATGCCGATGATCTGGTTGGCCGGCACGCGCGAATCGGAGCAGCCGATCCACAGGTACTCCGGGTGCTGCTGCTTGGCCAGCTGGTGGAAGAACTCGGGGTCTTCCTTCTCGATCCGGTCGGCCCAGTCGCGGTTGTTCTGCAGCAGCTTGTGGATGTCTTTCATCGTTTACGTTATCCCGTGAGGTGGGGTGGGTCAGCCGCCGGTGGCGGGCTGCTCGCGTACCTGGCGCATCCACTGCGCCAGGTCCTGGGAAGCGGGGGAGCCCGAGCCCTCCAGGGCATCGATCACCGACAGCTGGTTGGCCTCGGGATGGTTCTGGCTCAGCTTGAGCTTGATCTGCACCTGGCTGGGGCGGAAGCGGAAGCCGACGATGCCCTTCAGCATGCGGGTCTGGCGCAGGTCGTCGCGGTCCAGCCGCCAGTCGTTGCCGACGCTGGCCTCATTGACCGCGCTGAGCGCGTCCAGCATGTCCATCAGTTCGGCCGGGTCGGTGACCGGCTCCAGCGCGCCGCGCAGTTCGGCGGCGGCGTAGTTCCAGGTCGGCACGCGGCCGGCGCTGTCCTTGTCCGGGTACCAGCCCGGCGAAAGGTAGGCGTGCGGGCCGTGCACCAGCATCAGCGCCGGCCCGGCATGGCCGGCCTGCGGGTTGGGGCGGGCCCAGTGGCCTTCGATCAGGATGTCCTCGCCGTCGCGGCGGTACACCACCGGCAGCAGGGTGACCTGCGGCAGGCCATCGCTGCCGGTGGTCACCAGGGTGACGAACGCATCGCGCGCCAGCAGCCGGTCCAGCCAGGTCAGGTCGGTCGCAACGAAGTCGGACGGGATGAACATCGGGGGATCAGGCGCGCGCGCCCAGGTTCCGCACCATCTGGCCCTTCAGGCCGTCATCGTCGTCGGCGTGCGGCGGCTGCACTTCATGCAGGGTGAAGCCGCGCACCAGCGCGTCTTCTTCGTCCAGCCCGTCGAATTCGACGAACTCGGCGTCGAACAGCTGCGAACGGGCGGTGTCTTCGCTGTCGTAGCTCAGCGTGTTGCCGTCGCTGTCGAGCACTTCGGCGGTGCCGGCGGCGCGCACGCGCAGGCGTGCCCAGATGAGGGTGTTGCCCAGGCTTGCCAGCCACCAGGAGTCGCGTACGGCGGAGATATCGTTCATGTCAGTACCATCGAAAGCAGCCAGAGCAGGGCGGCCATGCCCAGTCCGGCCAGCAGGGTGAGCAGCGACAGCCAGGCCGGCGTGGCCAGCCCCGACAGCGAACGGTCGGGGGTGCCGCGGTAGTCCCGGCCCAGCAGCCAGCGCAGCGCGTCCGGGCGCAGGAAGGCACCACTGCCGAAGCGGTTGGCCAGGGCAGGGTGGCGGTCGCGGATGTGGACCAGGGTCAGCGGCCAGAAAATCACGAAGGCACTGAACCCGGCGATCGCCACGCCGACGAAACACAGCGCGAGGAACAGGGTCATGGGCGTGCCTCCGTGGTGGGAATCAGAATTCGGCGCTGCCCGGTGCGCGCGGGTAGGGGATGGCGTCGCGGATGTTGCCAAGCCCGCACACGTACACCACCAGACGCTCGAAGCCGAGGCCGAAACCGGCGTGCGGCACCGAACCGTAGCGGCGGAAATCGCGGTACCAGCCGTAGTGCGCCGGGTCCAGGCCGAACTGCGCCATGCGCGCGTCCAGCACGTCCAGGCGCTCTTCGCGCTGGCTGCCGCCGATGATCTCGCCGATGCCCGGGGCCAGCACGTCCATCGCCGCGACGGTCTTGCCGTCGTCGTTCAGGCGCATGTAGAACGCCTTGATGTGCTCGGGGTAGTTGGTCACCACCACCGGGCGGCCGATGTGTTCTTCGGTCAGCCAGCGCTCGTGCTCGGTCTGCAGGTCCAGGCCCCATTCGACCGGGAAGTCGAACTTCTTGCCGGAGTTCTGCAGCAGCTTCACCGCCTCGGTGTAGTCGATCTGTTCGAACGGGGCGTTGATGAAGCCTTCCAGCTTGGTGATCGCGTTCTTGTCGACGCGCTCGGCCAGGAACGCCAGGTCGTCGCCACGTTCGTCGAGCACCGCGCGGAACAGGTACTTCAGGAACTGCTCGGCCAGGCGGGCGTCTTCGGCCAGGTCGGCGAAGGCGATCTCCGGCTCGATCATCCAGAACTCGGCCAGGTGGCGGGTGGTGTTGGAGTTTTCGGCACGGAAGGTCGGGCCGAAGGTGTACACCTTGCTCAGCGCCAGGCAGTAGGCCTCGACGTTGAGCTGGCCGGACACGGTCAGGAAGGTTTCCTTGCCGAAGAAGTCGCGGCTGAAGTCCACATTGCCCTGCGCGTCGCGCGGCAGGTTGACCATGTCCAGAGTGGAGACGCGGAACATCTGCCCGGCGCCTTCGGCGTCGGAGGTGGTGATGATCGGGGTGCTGATCCAGTTGAAGCCGTTCTGGTGGAAGAACCGGTGCACGGCCTGGGCCAGGCAGTTGCGGATGCGGGTGACCGCGCCGAACAGGTTGGTGCGCGGGCGCAGGTGGGCCACTTCGCGCAGGAACTCGGCGCTCATCGGCTTGGGCTGGATCGGGTAGGTGAGCGGGTCTTCGACCAGACCGACGATCTCGATGTCGCTGGCCTGGATCTCGAACGACTGGCCCTTGCCCTGCGACTTGACCAGGGTGCCGCGGGCGATGACCGAGCAGCCGGGGGTCAGTGCCTTGATCTCGTCGAAGTTGCCCAGGGTGTCATTGGCCACCACCTGGATGGGGGCGAAGCAGGAGCCGTCGGTGACATTGACGAAGGCCAGCGCCGCAGACCCGCGCACCGTGCGCACCCAGCCCCGTACTGTTGCCTCGCCGCCTTCCGGGATCTTCCCGGCAAGCGCATGTTCAACGCTGACCACCGTCATGACTTGAATCCTCTGTTGATCGACTCGATCTCTGAACGAGGAGTTTAACGGTTGCAGCGTTCTGCTTGCGAGGCATTTCTGACTGGGCCGTAGACCTATAATGTGTCCGATCCGCTGGAGTCGTCTGTCATGGCTGTCACCCTTACCCCTGTTGCCTTCGCCCGTGTCCAGAAGTTCGTGGCCCAGAGCCCGGACGCATTGGGCCTGCGTTTCGGCGTGACCCGCACCGGCTGCTCCGGCTGGGGCCACATCACCGACCTGGCCCGCGACCAGCGCGCCGGCGACACCGTGTTCGAGCAGGACGGGGTCCGCATCTACGTGGATGCCGACAGCCTGGCCCTGGTCGATGGAACCGAGATCGACTTCGGCAAGCAGGGCCTGAGCGAGACGTTCACGTTCAGGAACCCGAACGCCACCGCCGAATGCGGCTGCGGCGAGAGCTTCACCACCGAGGCCGACAAGGCCTGATCCGGCCCCCGGGGCGGCCCGGCGGCCGCCCGGCTTGCCCGGAACCCCATCTGCTGCGATAATGCGCGGCTTCCTGCCCGTTTTCCGGCAGGAACCCTTGCTCCACCGCGTTCACCTGCGGGGAGCTGTCCGGCCCGCAAGGGCCACATCCGAAAGGTATACACACATGAGTCGTCATTACGAAGTCGTGTTCATGGTCCATCCGGACCAGAGCGAGCAGGTCCCGGCCATGATCGAGCGCTACAAGTCGCTGGTCGAAACCGGTAACGGCACCATCCACCGCCTGGAAGACTGGGGCCGTCGCCAGCTGGCGTACCCGATCCAGAACCTGGTCAAGGCACATTACGTGCTGATGAACATCGAAGTGGACCAGGCCGTTCTGACCGAACTGACCGAAAGCTTCAAGTTCAACGACGCCGTGCTGCGCAACCTGGTGCTGGTCCGCGACGCGGCCGACACCGAGCAGTCGCTGATCATGAAGAGCAAGGACGAGAAGGGCGACAAGCCCGAGCGTGGCGAGCGTCGTCGTCGTGACGACGAAGAAGGCGAAGCCGCCAACACCGCTGACAACGAAGCCGGCGACGACGCCGCTTCCGCCGCCTAAGGAGCACGCACATGTCCAAGTTCTTCCGTCGCCGCAAGTTCTGCAAGTTCACGGCCGAAGGTGTCAAGGAGATCGACTACAAGGATCTCAACACCCTGCGCCAGTACCTCACCGAGAACGGCAAGATCGTGCCGAGCCGCGTGACCGGTACCAAGTCGAAGTACCAGCGCCAGCTGGCAACGGCCGTCAAGCGCGCCCGTTTCCTGGCCCTGATCCCGTACACCGACAACCACGACGTCTGATGAAGGCGGGCGACCCCGGGTCGCCCCTTTCACGGTTCGATATTCGGACAGCCATCCGCTGCGGGGTTTTCCCCGCTAACGAATACATATTTGGAGCAACACCATGAAGCTGATTCTTCTCCAGAAGGTCACCAACCTCGGCGGCCTGGGCGACCAGGTCGACGTGAAGCCGGGCTACGGCCGCAACTTCCTCGTTCCGACCGGCAAGGCCGTTCCGGCCACCGCCTCGAACGTTGCCGAGTTCGAAGCCAAGCGCGCCGAGTACGAAGCCAAGGCCCAGTCGATCCACGCTGACGCCGAAGCCCGCAAGGCCAAGCTGGAAGGCAAGAGCGTCACCATCGCCGCCAACGCGTCGACCGAAGGCAAGCTGTACGGCTCGGTCGGCCCGCGCGACATCGCCGAAGCCTTCACCAAGGCCGGCGTGGCGCTGGAAAAGAGCGAAGTCATCCTGGGCGAAGGCGCCTTCCGCAACGTCGGCGAGTTCGAGGTGGTCATCCACCTGCACGCCGACGTCGAAACCACCGTCCAGGTGGTCGTGGTCGCCGAAGCCTGATCCCAGCCGAAAGGCCGTGATCGCCGAAACGGGTACCCGCAAGGGTGCCCGTTTTTGTTTTGGGGTTCCAGGCTGGTAGAGCCGGGCCTTGCCCGG
Source organism: Stenotrophomonas aracearum (assembly GCF_031834615.1). Lineage (NCBI taxonomy): Bacteria > Pseudomonadati > Pseudomonadota > Gammaproteobacteria > Lysobacterales > Lysobacteraceae > Stenotrophomonas > Stenotrophomonas aracearum. The sequence goes on along the minus strand of NZ_CP115543.1, from coordinate 2,612,198 downwards.
CTGCTGTTGGATTCAGGCGAACAGCCGTGGGGGTGGCTGGTTTCCCTGGTCAGGGCCGTCGGGTGCGGGTTTGTGGGGGACGCTGCAAGTACGTCCATGTAAGCTCATCGCCGCATCCATGCGGCTCGTGCCCCCTCAAACCCACCCCCGCCGACCCTCCGACAGTTGGCCGGTGAGTCACCGAAAAAGCAGTAGAGCCGGGCCTTGCCCGGCTGTTCTTTCTCACCGCACACGACCATGTATGGGGGCGGCCGCCCCTGCACGTAGAACCAAGACGCCGCTCTGCAGTTGCCCCGAACGCCCGTGGAACAGCCGCCCCGTTATACTCGGGCCATCGCGACTGTCCGGAAGCCCTCTACGCCATGCGTCTGTCCACGATCAAGCTCTCCGGCTTCAAGTCGTTTGTTGATCCCACCACCCTGCATCTGCCCACCAACATGACCGGCGTGGTCGGGCCCAATGGCTGTGGCAAGTCCAACATCATCGATGCCGTGCGCTGGGTCATGGGCGAAAGCTCTGCCAGCCGCCTGCGTGGCGACTCGCTGACCGACGTCATCTTCTCCGGCTCCTCCGCGCGCAAGCCCGTCTCGCAGGCGACCGTCGAACTGATCTTCGACAATACCGACCACACCATTTCCGGCGAGTACGCCTCGTTCAACGAAATCTCGGTCAAGCGTACCGTCAGCCGCGACGGCAGCAGCAACTACTACCTCAACGGTACCAAGTGCCGCCGCCGCGACATCACCGATCTGTTCCTCGGTACCGGCCTCGGCCCGCGCAGCTACTCCATCATCGAACAGGGCATGATCAGCCAGATCATCGAAGCCCGCCCCGAAGACCTGCGCGTGTACCTCGAAGAAGCCGCCGGCATTTCCAAGTACAAGGAACGCCGCAAGGAAACCGAAACCCGCATCCGCCACACCCGCGAGAACCTCGACCGCCTCAACGACCTGCGCGAGGAAATCGGCAAACAGCTCGAACACCTCAAGCGGCAGGCCCGCCAGGCCGAGCAGTACCAGGGCCTGCAGGAAGAGCGCCGGGTCAAGGACGCCGAGTGGAAGGCCCTTGAGTACCGCAACCTCGACACCCGCCTCGGCAGCCTCCGCGAAGCCCTCTCGCAGGAAGAAACCCGCCTGCAGCAGTTCATCGCCGAACAGCGCGACGCCGAAGCCCGTATCGAAACCAGCCGCGTGCGCCGCGAAGAAGCCGCCGACGCCCTCAGCACCGCCCAGGCCGAGGTCTATCAGGTCGGCAGCACCCTGGCCCGGCTCGAACAGCAGATCCAGCACCAGCGCGAGATGTCCCAGCGCCTGCACAAGGCCCGCGACGAAACCTCCCAGGCCCTGGCCGAACTTGGCCAGCACATCAGCGGCGACGAAGCCAAGCTGACCGTCCTGCGCGACGCCGTCGACCTCGCCGAGCCCCAGCTCGAACAGCTGCAGGAAGAAAACGAGATCAAGCAGGAAGCCCTGCGCGACGCCGAAGCCAAGCTGGCCGACTGGCAGGCGCGCTGGGAAGCCCATACCCGCACCACCTCCGAAGCTTCGCGCGCCGGCGAAGTCGAACGCACCCGCGTCGACTACCTCGACCGCCAGGTGCTCGAAGCCGACCGCCGCCGCGAAGCGCTCAGCGCCGAACGTGTCGGCCTCGACCTCGACGCACTGGCCGAAGCCTTCGAAGAACTGCAGCTGCAGCACGAAACCCAGAAGGCCTCGCTCGACGGCCTGACCGAACAGGTCGAAGCCCGCAAGGAAGCCGTCGCCGGCCTGCAGGACCGCCAGCGCACCGGCCAGACCGAACTGGCCGACATCCGCAAGCAGGCCCAGGCCGCGCGCGGCCGCCTGTCCTCGCTCGAAACCCTGCAGCAGGCCGCCCTCGGCCAGGAGCAGGGCGCCGCCGTCGCCTGGCTCAAGCAGCACGGGCTGGATTCCGGCGCCCGCGTCGGCGAGCGCCTCAGCGTCGAGAACGGCTGGGAAAACGCTGTCGAAAGCGCGCTCGGCCAGCTCATCGAGGGCGTCCTGGTCGACGCCCCCGAACAGCTCGTCGGCGCGCTGGCCGAGCTCGGCGACGGCCGCATCGCCCTGGTATCGGCCGACACCAGCCCACTGCAGGTCGCCCCGACCTCGCTGGCCGCCAAAGTGCAGGGCCCCACCGCCATCCGCCGCCTGCTGGCCCGCCTGCATGCCGCCGAGGACCTCGAACAGGCGCGTGCCCTGCAGGCCACCCTGGCCGACGGCGACTCGGTGATCACCCGTGGCGGCGAACGCCTCGGCGAAGGCTGGGTCCGCGTCTCGCGCTCGGGCGCCGCCAAGCAGGGCGCATTGCTGCGCGAACGCGAGATCGTCAGCCTGCGCGAGCAGATCGACACCCTGCAGGAACGCGAAGCCGAGCTGGAAAACCAACTCGCCGCATTCCGTGACCAGCTGCTGGCCGGCGAACAGCAGCGCGAAGACGCGCAGCGCCAGCTATATCTGGCCCACCGCAGCGTCTCCGAACTCGGGGGCCAGCTGCAGAGCCAGCAGGGCAAGGTGGACGCCGCGCGCACCCGTATCGACCGCATCGAAGGCGAGCTCTCGCAGCTGCTCGAAAACCTCGACGCCAGCCGCGAACAGGTCCGCGAAGCGCGTGGCCGCCTGGACGACGCGGTCAACAGCATGGGCGACCTTGAATCCACCCGCGAAGCGCTGGAAAGCGAACGCCGCCAGCTCGGCGATGCCCGCGACCGCGCCCGCGAAGCCGCGCGCAACGTGCGCGACAGCGCGCACTCGCTGGCCCTCACCCTGGAGTCGCAGCGCACCCAGGTCGCCTCGCTCAGCCAGGCGCTGGAGCGCATGAGCACCCAGCGCGGCCAGCTCGATTCACGCCTTGGCGAACTGCACTCCCAGCTCGACGAAGGCGACTCGCCGGTGCACGCGCTGGAAGCCGAACACCAGAACGCCCTCGGCGAACGCGTCCGTGCCGACCGCGTGCTCGGCGAAGCCCGCACCCTGCTGGAAAGCATCGACGCCGAACTGCGCAGCTTCGAACAGACCCGCCACCAGCGCGACGAACAGGCCCTGGCCCAGCGCGAGCGCATTTCCCAGCGCAAGCTCGACCAGCAGGCCCTGGTGCTCAGCGCCGACCAGCTCACCGCTTCGGTGGAAAAGGCCGGTTTCGTGCTGCAGGACGTGATCAACACCCTGCCCGAAGACGCCCGCATCAGCGACTGGGAACAGACCGTGCACCAGATCGACGGGCGCATGCGCCGGCTCGAGCCGGTCAACCTGGCGGCCATCCAGGAGTACGGCGAGGCCTCGCAGCGCTCGGACTACCTGGACGCGCAGAACACCGACCTGACCACGGCGCTGGAAACCCTCGAAGACGCCATCCGCAAGATCGACCGCGAGACCCGCGGCCGCTTCAAGGACACCTTCGACCGGGTCAACGCCGGCGTGCAGCAGCTGTACCCGCGCCTGTTCGGCGGTGGCCACGCCTACCTCGAACTGACCGGTGAAGACCTCCTCGACACGGGTGTGACCATCATGGCGCGCCCGCCTGGCAAGCGGGTGTCCAGCATCTCGCTGCTGTCCGGCGGCGAGAAGGCGATGACCGCGGTGGCGCTGGTGTTTGCGATCTTCCAGCTCAACCCGGCCCCGTTCTGCCTGCTGGACGAAGTGGACGCGCCATTGGATGAAGCCAATGTCGGCCGCCTCGCCAACATGGTCAAGGAAATGAGCGAGAAGGTGCAGTTCCTGTTCGTCAGCCACAACAAGGCCACGATGGAAGCCGCGCACCAGCTCTCGGGCGTGACCATGCGCGAACCGGGCGTCAGCCGCCTGGTCAGCGTGGACCTGGAAGAGGCGGCACGATTGGCGGGCGCGGCCTGACGTGCCATGCTTACCTGAACGTATTTAGCTGGAGACCTTTCGAATGTCCGACATGGCACTGCTCCGCATCGGCATCCTGGCCGCCGGCCTGCTGCTGATTGCTGCGATCTTCCTGTTTGGCCGGCCGCGGAAGAAGTCGCAGGGCCGCCGCGTGGAAAGCGGCGAAGGGACCGGCCAGCGTCGCGAGCCGCTGCTGGGCGAAACCGAGCCCGGCGCCGAGGGCAGTGCCGCCGACGACGGCGTGACCCAGCCCGAGCTCGGCCTGCCGGAGGTGGACAGCCCGGCCAGCGACCTCGGCAAGCGCACCACCCAGGACTTCGACAAGATCGTCTCGCTGTTCGTGGCGGCCCGCGCCGGCGAGAAGCTGCGCGGCGAAGACATCGTGGTCGCGGCCGAGAAGACCGGCCTGGTGTTCGGCCACATGAACGTGTTCCACCGCCTGGTCGAAGGCCATCCCGAGCGCGGTCCGATCTTCTCGATGGCCAACATCATGAAGCCGGGCAGCTTCGACATGGCCAACATCCGCGAGATGGAAACCCCGGCGATCGCCTTCTTCCTGACCCTGCCGGCGCCGCTGACCGCGCTGGACGCCTGGGAAAAGATGCTGCCCACCGTCGAACGCATGGGCGAACTGCTCGGTGGCGAGGTCCTGGACGACAGCCGCAACACCCTGGGCCGCCAGCGCGTCGCACACATCCGCGACGAGCTGCGCGCGTATGACCGACAGCACCAGGCACCGCCTCTGACCAAACCGCCGCGTTGGTAATGCGAGGCACCGCAACCGGCGCCTCAACCATCACGGGGCACGTCGACCGGTAGGGTCGGTTCCCAAACGACCGCCGATAACGGTGATCGGCACGGTGACGCATGGACCTTCGGCGGCAACGCGTGTCTTCGTTCGGAGGTCATGCCTACATGGGGTAATCACCGCAATCGGCGGTCGATTGGGATGCGACCCTACCGCAGGTATTACCGTCGTGTGCCTGTCACCGCCGCGAACGCGGTGCGGAACGCCTCCATCTCTGCTTCCGTTCCCACGCTGACCCGCACGATCGTCGGCCAGATCGGCCAGCTTCTTCCGATCACCACGCCGCGTTCGGCCATCGCCTTGGTGAACCCTGCACCGTCGCGCTGCACGTCGACCATGAAGCAGTTCGCCTCGCTCGGCAGGCAGCGGAATCCGCGCGTTTGCAGCCATTCCACCGTGGCCTGCCGCACCCGCGTGTTCTGCTCGCGCCGCTGTGCCACCAGGCCCGGCTCGCGCAGGCTGGCCAGGCCGGCCGCCAGCGCGGTGACCGGCAGGGGGTTGTCGCCCAGGCTGGCCAGCTCGCGCAGCCGGTCCGGATGCGCCGCCGCCACGCCCAGGCGCAGCCCGGCCATGCCGTACAGCTTGGAGAACGTGCGCAGCACGATCACATCGTCGCGCTGCATCACCTGCGCGATCACCGACGGCTGCGCACTGAACTGCAGGTAGGCTTCGTCCACCAGCAGCCGGGTCTGCGCTGGCTTGTTGGCCAGCAGCCACGCAACGTCCGCTGCCGGCGTGATCGAGCCGGTCGGGTTGTTCGGATTGCACAGGTACATCAGGCCCGCATCGACCCGCCGTGCCGCGTCCACCATCGCGTGCACGTCATGCGCGCCATCGGCCCGCAGGGGCACCTTCGCCACCGTGGCGACGCGCGCGGCGGCGAGGTCGCCCAAGGCCTCGAACGTCGGGTCGGCCACCACCAGGCCGGCCGTGGCCGAGGTCCAGACCACCGCCGCACGATTCAACGGCTCGCTGGAGCCGGGGTACAGGCGGACCCGGTCGGTGCTGATGCCTTCCTGTTCGGCGAACAGGTTGCGAAGCTCGCCGGCCAGCGGGAACAGGTAGCGCCCGCTCTCCGCGATGATCGCCCGTGCCGCCGCCTGCGCGGCCGGCGCGGGGCCGTAGGGACTTTCGTTGAAATTCAGCAGCACGCTGCCCACCGGCGCGGCCCGCGTCGGCAGGATCACACTGGACGCGGCCGCAGCCGGCGCCAGGCCGATGCCGGACAGGGCCAGCCCGGTACCGGCCAGCTGCAGGAAGGAACGGCGGGACGCAACGGGCGATGACATGGCGGGAACACCGAAGGCAGGACAATGACGGCACGCTAGCGCCACGCCGCGTACCGGGCAAGCGACATCGGCGACATTTCGTCGGGCTCCGATCCGTTAAAATTCACTACCCCTCCAGGATGTCCGCCGCATGAGTCCCAGCCCCGCCCAACGTGCCGAGGCCCTGCGCCGCCAGATCGACGAGGCCGGCAAGGCGTACTACGAGCGCGACGAGCAGCTGATTCCGGATGCCGATTACGACCGCCTGGTGCGCGAGCTGGAAGCGCTCGAACAGGCGCACCCGGAGCTGGTCCAGGCCGACTCCCCGACCCAGCGGGTCGGCGGCAAGGCTTCCTCGCGCTTTGCCGAAGTCCGCCACGCGGTGCCGATGCTGTCGCTGGGCAATGCCTTCAGCGACGACGAAGTGCAGGACTTCGTGCGCCGCATCGGCGAGCGCCTGCGTCGCGACGCGCTTTTTTTCTCCGCCGAGCCCAAGCTCGACGGCCTGGCGATCAGCCTGCGCTACGAAGACGGCCGCTTCGTGCAGGGCGCCACCCGTGGCGACGGCAGCACCGGCGAGGACGTCAGCGCCAACCTGCGCCAGATCAAGGTCATTCCGCACACCCTGCAGGGCAGCGGCTGGCCGCAGGTGCTGGAAGTGCGCGGCGAGGTCTACATGGCACGCGCCGACTTCGAAGCCTACAACGCCGACGCGCGCCTGCACGAGGGCAAGGTGCTGGCCAACCCGCGCAACGCCGCAGCCGGTTCGCTGCGCCAGCTGGACCCCAAGCTCAGTGCGCGCCGCAAGCTGAGTTTTTACGCCTACGGCACCGGCGAAGTGCAGGGCGGCGAACTGCCGCCGACCCATTCGGCCACGCTGGCCCAGCTCAAGGCCTGGGGCTTCCCGGTCAGCGAGCTGTGCCAGGTGGTGGAGGGCAGCGACGGCCTGCTCGCCTATTACCGTGACATCGGCGAACGCCGCGACGGCCTGGCCTTCGACATCGACGGCGTGGTCTACAAGCTGGACGACCGCGCCGGCCAGGAGCAGATGGGCTTCGTTTCTCGCGCGCCACGCTGGGCCATCGCGCACAAGTTCCCGGCGCAGGAGCAGACCACCACGGTGGAGGCCATCGAGATCCAGATCGGCCGCACCGGCGCGGCCACGCCGGTCGCGCGGCTGCACCCGGTGGCGGTGGCCGGCGTGATCGTCTCCAACGCGACCCTGCACAACGCCGACCAGATCGAACGGCTGGACGTGCGGGTCGGCGACACCGTGATCGTGCGCCGCGCCGGCGATGTGATTCCCGAAGTGGTGAGCGTGATCGCCGAGCGTCGCCCGGCCGGTACCTCGGCGTGGCGCATGCCCACCGAGTGCCCGGTGTGCGGTTCGGAGATCGTGCGCGAGGAAGGCGCCGCCGCGTGGCGCTGCTCGGGCGAGCTGAGCTGCCCGGCCCAGCGCAAGGAAGCCATCGCGCACTTCGCCTCGCGCCGCGCGATGGATATCGACGGGCTGGGCGGCAAGTACATCGAAACCCTGGTCGACGCCGGCATCGTGCGCGGCGTGGCCGACTTGTACCGCCTGACCCGCGACCAGCTGCTGCAGCTGAAGCTGGTGCTCGACGCCGAGTCGCCGCAGGCGCTGGCGAGCCAGATCGGCCTGCACCTGCCGCCGGAGGGCAGCGGCCAGTATCTGCGCGACGTGCTGGCGCTGGATGCCGGCGATGAGGGCTGGCGCGCGCGCGCACTGTCGCTGCCGGCCGCGTTCGAATGGAATACGAAGAAGATCGCCACCAAGTGGGCCGACAACCTGATCGCCGCGATCGACGCCAGCCGCACCACCACGCTGGAGCGCCTGCTGTTCGCGCTGGGTATCGAGCATGTCGGCGAAAGCACCGCCAAGGCGCTGGCCATCTGGTTCGGTGACCTGGAACTGATCCGCCACCTGCCGTGGCCGTTGTTCAAGCGGGTGCCGGACATCGGCGGCGAAGTGGCGCATTCGCTCGGGCACTTCTTCGAACAGCCGGGCAACCAGGAGGCGATCGACGCGTTGCTGCAGGTCGGCCAGGTGCGCATCAGCGACACCCACCCGCCGAGCGCGAAACTGCGCGATGGACTGGATTTCGCCCAGTTGCTGGTCGAAGCGGAGATTCCCGGCATCACCCGCCTGCGCGCGGAGAAGTTGACCGCGATGCTGCCCGACGCCGCAAGCGTGCTGGATGCCGAACCGGTGCAGCTGGTCGCCGCCGGCCTGCCCAACGAGGTGGCGCTGGGCGTTGCCGAGTGGCTGGACAGCAACGGCAACGGACCGATGCTGCTCAAGGCCGACGACTACCGGCGCACGTTGCTGGAGCGCGCCCCGGAAGCGTCGGCGCAGGCCGCCGGTCCGCTGGATGGGCAAACCGTGGTGCTGACCGGAACCCTCTCGCAGATGACCCGTGACGAGGCCAAGGAGCGGCTGGAAGCGCTGGGTGCCAAGGTGGCCGGCAGCGTGTCGAAGAAGACCTCGTTCGTGGTGGCGGGTACGGATGCGGGATCGAAGCTGACTAAGGCGAATGAGTTGGGTGTGGAAGTCTGGGATGAAGAACGACTGGTAGCGTTCCTCGCCCGATGACGCCACCGACGTAGAGCCGGGCTCTGCCCGGCTCCGCCGCAGCCGCAGCCGGGCAGAGCCCGGCTCTACCCCCCACACCGTGCGGCAACCGCCTAACCCCGTTTCAAAGGACACCCCATGCACACCGCACCCCTCGACTTCCGCCTTGCCACCGTCGCCGACACCGAACTGGTCATCGGCCTGATGCGTGACTTCTACGCCGAAGACCACCTGGACTTCGAGGAAGCACGGGTGCGCCGTGCGCTGGCCGCGCTGCTGGAAGACCCGCGTAACGGCGAGGTGCTGCTGTGGCTGTCCGAAACCGGTGAAGTGGTCGGCCACGCCGCGCTGGCGATGGGCTTCAGCCTGGAGCAGGGCGGCCACTTCGCGCTGCTCGACGAGCTGTACCTCAGCCACGCGGCACGCGGCCGCGGGCGCGGCAAGCAGGCGCTGGCCATCCTCGAGCAGCGCGCCAACGCGCGCGGCGTGGAGCGCATGCGCCTGGAAGTGAACCACCACAACGAACTGGCGCGGCGCCTGTACCTCGCCACCGGCTATGTCGACGACACCCGCAGCCTGCTCACCCTGCAGCTGGCCAAGCGCCTGCGGGACGCGCGCGCGTGATCGCCGCACTGCGCCAGCGCGCCGCGTTGAACGCGCTGATCCGGCGCTTCTTTGCCGAACGCGACGTGCTGGAAGTGGAAACCCCGATCCTGTCGGCGGCGGGCAACACCGAACCCAACATCGACAGCTTCCACACCCGCTTCAGTGGCCACGTCGATGCCGGCACGCCGCAGCGCTGGCTGCGCACCTCCCCGGAGTACCCACTCAAGCGCCTGCTCGCCGCTGGCGTGGGCGACTGCTACGAGCTCGGCCGGGTGTTCCGCAACGGCGAGGCCGGCGGCCGGCACAACCCGGAGTTCACCATGCTCGAGTGGTACCGGGTCGGCTGGGACCACCACCGCCTGATCGAGGAAACCGCTGCGCTGGTGCGTGCCGCACTGGCGCTGGTGCAGCGTGACGCCCGTCTGGAGGTACTGGACTACCGCAGCCTGTATCGCCGGCACGTCGGGCTGGACCCGTTCGAGGCCACCGACGCGGAACTGCAGGCGCCGCTGGCCGACGTCCGCATCGACCCCGAGGGACTGACCCGCGACGACTGGCTGGACCTGCTGATGACCCACTGCATCCAGCCGCATTTCAGCGACGACTGCATGACCGTGGTGCACGACTGGCCGGCCAGCCAGGCCGCACTGGCGCGGGTGCGCCCGGGCACGCCGCCGCTGGCCGAACGTTTCGAGCTGTACCTCGGTGCGGTCGAGCTGGCCAACGGATACCACGAACTGAACGATGCGACCGAACAGCGCGCCCGCTTCGCGCGCGACCACGCGCTGCGAAGCGCACGCGGCGCGGTGCTGCCGCCGATGGATGAACACCTCATCGAGGCATTGCCGTCACTGCCGGACTGCGCCGGCGTGGCGGTCGGCGTGGACCGGCTGTTGATGGCGATGAACCGCACCGGGCGTATCGCCGACGTGCTTGCGTTCGACTTCGCGCACGCCTGAATCCGTGCGCATCGCCATGCGCCTGTCTTGCGCGTTGCGCATGATGATGCTCTGATCACACCCGATGTCGGATGGTGTCGACGTAATCGTTCAGTGGCGGCGGGAAGGGTGGTGATGACGCAGGTGCAAGCGGCTGGACCAATGACGTCGGCAACGACGTGGGGCATGCCGTCATGGGGTGCGCCGCGCTGGACGCTGTCTGCATTGGGCCTGGTGCTGTGCGCCGGCATGCTGCCCGCCGTTGCCCAGGCCGAGACCGGCTACAGCGCCCAGGTCGTGCGCTGCCAGTCACGCGACATGGAGTGGGTGCACTGCGACATGCCGGTGGCCAACGGCGTCGACCTGGTCCGCCAGCTCTCCGACAACAGCTGCGTGCGTGGCTCGGAGTGGGGCACTGACCGCACCGGCGTGTGGGTCACCCTGGGCTGCCGGGCCGAGTTCCGCAGCCGTAATCCCTCCGGCGCCGACAAGGATCCCGGTCGCAACGTGCGCCGCGTGGTGCGTTGCGAATCCAACGGCCGCCCCAGCAGCTGCCCGGTGATCCTGCAGGGCGCACCGGTGCGCCTGCTGCGCCAGCTGGGCGCGTTGCCGTGCCGCGAAGGCCACAGCTGGGGCGTCAAGCGCAATGAGATCTGGGTCACCCGCGGCTGCCAGGGCGATTTCGAAGTGGGCGCGGCCGACGGCAGCGGCTTCCTCAACGTGCCGCGCACCGTGGTCTGCGAATCCAAGTCACGCCAACGCCGCTTCTGCGGTGCCGGGATCAGCAGAAGCGCGGTACTGGTCAAGCAGCTCTCCGGCAGCCCCTGTGAGGAAGGCCGGAGCTGGGGCTGGGACACGCGCGGGGTGTGGGTCGACAACGGTTGCCGGGCCGAATTCCAGGTCAACTGAACCCGTTACAATGGGGGCATGAACGCATCCCCCGACATCGATTACGCCCGCTACGACCACATCCGCCCGATCCTGTGGACCGGCGATTCCCTGCAGCTGCTCGACCAGCGCAAGCTGCCGTTCGTGGTGGAGCACGTGGAATGCCGTGACAGCGACGCGGTGGCCGAGGCCATCCACGCGCTGACCGTGCGTGGCGCCCCGGCGATCGGAATTGCCGCCGCGTGGGGCGTGGTGCTGGCCGCGCAGCAGGTCCAGGCCGACGACGGCGCCCAGGCGCTGGCCAAGCTGGAACCGGCCCTGCAGCGCCTGAACGCTTCGCGCCCGACCGCCGTGAATCTTGCCTGGGCGCTGGCAAGAATGCGTCGCGCACTGGCCCCGGCCGGCGCCGACTGGGCGCAGGTGCTGGCCGATGAAGCGCAGGCCATCGCCGAGGAAGACCTGGCCGCCAACCGCCACATGGGCGCGCTGGGCGCCGGCCTGATCGACGCCGGCAGCGGCGTGCTGACCCACTGCAACACCGGCTCGCTGGCCACCGCCGGCTTTGGTACCGCGCTGGGCGTGATCCGCGCAGGCATGGCCCAGCACCGCATCGGCCGCGTGTTCGCCGGCGAAACCCGGCCGTGGCTGCAGGGCGCGCGCCTGACCGTGTGGGAGCTGCAGCAGGACGGCATCGACGCCACCCTGATCGCCGACTCGGCCGCCTCGCACCTGATGAAGACCGGTGCGGTGCAGTGGGTGATCGTGGGCGCCGACCGCATCTGCGCCAACGGCGATACCGCCAACAAGATCGGCACCTACCAGCTGGCGATCGCCGCCCGCCACCACGGGGTGAAGTTCATGGTGGTGGCGCCGTCCTCCACGGTGGACATGGACACCGCCGACGGCGCGCAGATCGAGATCGAGCAGCGCGACCCCGGCGAGCTGTACGGCGTCGGCGGCACCCGTACGGTGGCCGAAGGCATTGCCGCCTGGAACCCGGTCTTCGACGTCACCCCGGGCGAGCTGATCGACGCCATCGTGACCGAGAAGGGCGTGATCCTGAACCCCACCGCGGCCAACATGCAGGCCGCCTTCGGCTGAGCCAAGCGGCCGCGCACGCCTGATTGGACGGGCCGACCTCCCGGTAGCGTCGGCCGCTGGCCGACCCAGGCGGTCCAGCATCGTTCTGCAACATAGGAATAACCGTAAGTCCCTGATTTACGCAGGTAAAAACCCCGTAAACAGCAGCTAAATACCCCCCGTTGTGGTAGACTCGATCAGTTAATCGAGATTCCGGCGCCGCCGCCCCGCAAGGGCCGGCGCGACGGACTGGACCGCTACCAGACAACGGAACCCGAATGGCAGAAAACGCCAAGGAAATCATCCAGGTCAACCTGGAAGACGAGATGCGCAAGAGCTACCTCGATTACGCCATGAGCGTGATCGTGGGCCGCGCCCTCCCGGATGCACGCGACGGCCTCAAGCCGGTGCATCGCCGCGTGCTGTACGCGATGAACGAACTGAACGCGCACAGCAACAAGCCGTACTACAAGTCGGCGCGTATCGTCGGTGACGTCATCGGTAAGTACCACCCGCATGGCGACCAGTCGGTGTACGACACCCTGGTGCGCATGGCGCAGCCGTTCTCGCTGCGCTACATGCTGGTCGACGGCCAGGGTAACTTCGGTTCGGTCGACGGCGACTCCGCCGCGGCGATGCGTTACACCGAAGCCCGCATGTCGCGGCTCACCCATGAGCTGATGGCCGACATCGACAAGGAAACCGTCGATTTCCAGCCCAACTACGACGAAAAGGAACTGGAGCCGACGGTCATGCCGACCCGGTTCCCGAACCTGCTGGTCAACGGTTCGGCCGGCATCGCGGTGGGCATGGCCACCAACATCCCGCCGCACAACCTGACCGAGTCGATCAACGCCTGCATCGCGCTGATCGAAAACCCGGAGATCGACGTTGACGGCCTGATGGAGTACATCCCGGGCCCGGACTTCCCGACCTCGGGCATCATCAACGGTACCGCCGGCATCGTCGCCGGTTACCGCACCGGTCGTGGCCGGGTGCGCATCCGCGCCAAGGCCGATATCGAAGTGGCCGACAACGGCCGCGAATCGATCATCGTCACCGAGATCCCGTACCAGGTGAACAAGGCCCGGTTGATCGAGAAGATCGCCGAGCTGGTCAAGGAAAAGAAGCTCGAAGGCATCAGCGAGCTGCGCGATGAGTCCGACAAGGACGGCATGCGCATCTACATCGAAATCAAGCGCGGCGAGTCGGCGGAAGTTGTGTTGAACAACCTCTACCAGCAGACCCAGATGGAGTCGGTGTTCGGCATCAACATGGTGGCGCTGGTCGACGGCCGCCCGCAGTTGATGAACCTCAAGCAGATGCTCGAGGCGTTCGTGCGCCACCGCCGCGAAGTGGTCACCCGCCGTACCGTGTTCGAGCTGCGCAAGGCGCGCGCCCGTGCCCACGTGCTGGAAGGTCTGACCGTTGCGCTGGCCAACATCGACGAGATGATCGAACTGATCAAGACCTCGCCCAATCCCAACGAAGCCCGCGAACGCATGCTCGCGCGCCTCTGGGAACCGGGCCTGGTCGGTTCGATGCTGGGTGCGGCCGGCGCGGAAACCTCGCGCCCGGAAGACCTGCCCAAGGGCGTGGGCCTGATCGAAGGCGGCTACCAGCTGACCGAGATCCAGGCCACCCAGATCCTGGAAATGCGCCTGCACCGCCTGACCGGGCTGGAGCAGGACCGCCTGACCGAAGAGTACAAGCAGCTGCTGGAAACCATCGCCGGGCTGATCCACATCCTGGAAGATCCGGACCGCCTGCTGCAGGTCATCCGCGAAGAGCTGGTCAACGTGCGCACCGAGTTCGGCGACGAACGCCGCACCGAGATCCGCCACAGCGAAGAAGACCTGGACATCCTCGACCTGATCGCGCCGGAAGACGTGGTGGTGACCGTGTCGCATGCCGGCTACGTCAAGCGCCAGCCGGTCAGCGCCTACCGCGCGCAGCGCCGTGGCGGCCGTGGCCGCAGTGCGGCAGCGACCAAGGAAGAAGATTTCATCGAACAGCTGTGGCTGGTCAACACGCACGACACGCTGCTGACCTTCACCAGTTCGGGCAAGGTGTTCTGGCTGCCGGTGCACCAGCTGCCCGAAGCCGGTTCGAATGCGCGTGGGCGTCCGATCATCAACTGGATCCCGCTCGAGAACGGTGAGCGCGTGCAGGCGGTGCTGCCGGTCCGTGAGTATGCCGAAGGCCAGTACGTGTTCTTCGCCACGCGCAACGGCACGGTCAAGAAGACCCCGCTGAGCGAGTTCGCGTTCCGCCTGGCGCGCGGCAAGATCGCCATCAACCTCGACGAGGGCGATGCGCTGGTCGGTGTCGGCCTGACCGACGGCGACCGCGACATCCTGCTGTTTGCCTCCAACGGCAAGACCGTGCGCTTCGGCGAAGACCGGGTCCGTTCGATGGGCCGTACCGCCACCGGCGTGCGCGGCATCAAAATGGCCAAGGGCGAGGAAGTGGTCAGCCTGATCGTGGCCGAGCGTGCCGGCGGCAACGATGACGAGAACGAAGACGACGTGCAGGTCGAAGAAACCGCGGTCGAGAACGGCGATGCCGTGATCGAAGGCGGCGACGACGACAGCATGCTGTACATCCTGACCGCGACCGAGAACGGCTACGGCAAGCGCACCCCGCTGCCGGATTACCCGCGCAAGGGTCGTGGCACCCAGGGCGTGATCGGCATCCAGACCACCGAGCGCAACGGCAAGCTGGTCAGCGCGGTGCTGATGGGCTCGCGCGACGAGGTCCTGCTGATCTCCGACGGCGGCACCCTGGTGCGCACGCGTGGTTCGGAAATCTCGCGCGTGGGCCGCAACACCCAGGGCGTGACCCTGATCCGCCTGTCCAAGGACGAAAAGCTGCAGGCGGTGGAGCGGATGGACGCCTCCATCGACGACGTCGAGGACGAAGCCGAAGCAGCCGCAACTCCGGTCGAAGCGGCAGCAGCACCGGCCACCGGCGACGAAAATCCGCAGGGTTGATCGAACCGCCACGCAACACCGAACAACGCCGGCCAAACGCCGGCGTTGTTCGTTTCCGCTGCCGCGGAATTCGCCCCACCCGGTAGCGCCGGCCGTTGGCCGGCCCTCGCGCAGCTTCCGAAGCCGCAAAAATACGCACGACATTCACACCCCAACAGGCATAAGCTTCAAAAAACCGGCCCGCAGGGGAGGCCGGCAGCATCCAGGGTTCCGCCGTACCGGGGAGAACACCGATGTCCGCTGCACCGTCGTCCGAACCGTCCGTGGTGGCGCCCGCGCGCCACCCGCTCATCACCGTGCTCGCGATCCTCCTGATCATCCTCGGCCTGGTCCTCGGCGGCCTGGGCGCCTGGCTCGTTCAACTCGGCGGCTCCTGGTACTACGCATTGGCCGGCGCCGGCATGGTGGTCGCCGGCGTCCTGCTCTGGGGCAACCGCCGCAGCGGTGCCTGGGCTTACCTGCTGGTATTCGTCGGCACCGCGCTGTGGACCGGGTGGGAATCGGGCAGCGACTACTGGCGCTGGGTACCGCGGCTCGGCCTGGTCACCGCGCTGGGTTTCCTGCTCGCGCTGCTGCTGCCGACCCTCCGCACGCCGGTACCGCGCCGGGTGTCGCGCACGCTTGCCGGCGTGCTCGGGGTCGTGTTCGTCGTGGCGTTCGCGCTGGCCTTCGTGCCGCACGGCGCCGTGGCCGGCACCCAGGCGTTCCCGGTCGACGTCACCGGTACAGGCCTGGCGCCCACCAAAGAAGCGAGCCCGCAACCGGCAGACGAACCCGCCCCCGGCGACTGGACCGCCTGGGGTCGCAGCAACGCGGCCACCCGCTATTCGCCGCTGCAGCAGATCACCCCGGCCAACGTCGGCACGCTCGAGCTGGCCTGGCAGTTCCGCACCAGCGACCTGCCGAAGAAGCGCTGGGGCGCCGAAACCACGCCGCTGAAGGTTGGCGACACCCTGTACCTGTGCACCGCGCGCAACCAGCTGATCGCACTGGACGCGGCCACCGGCAAGGAGCGTTGGCGTTTCAACCCGAAGGTGAAGGACGCCAGCATTCCGTACACCGCCGCCTGCCGCGGCGTGTCGTACTACGAAGTGCCTGGCGTGCCGCAGGTCGACCCAGTGCTGGCCGACGTCGCCGCCGACCTGGCCCTGCCCGAAGCCTCCCCCAGCCTCGGCTCGCGCCCACTGGCGCCGGGCAACCGCGCGCTGTGCGCGGCACGCATCATCGAAGGCACGCTCGACGGCCGCCTGATCGCGGTCGACGCCGCCACCGGCCGGCCGTGCCCGGGCTTCGGCAACAACGGCCAGGTCGACATCACCCTGGGCATGGGCGACGTGCCGCCCGGTTATGTGTCGATCACTTCGCCACCGGCGATCGTGCGCGGGGTCATTGTCACCGGCCACCAGGTGCTCGACGGCCAGCGCCGCGACGCACCGTCCGGCGTGATCCAGGCGTACGACGCGGAAACAGGCAAGCTGCGCTGGGCCTGGGACATGGACGCACCCGAGCGCAGCGGACTGCCGCCGCAGGGGCAAACCTATACACGTGGCACCCCGAACATGTGGACCACCGCAACCGGCGACGAGCAGCTGGGCCTGGTGTACCTGCCGATGGGCAATTCCGCCGGCGATTACTGGAGCGGGTCGCGAACCGAAAACCAGAACCGTTATGCCACCTCGCTGGTGGCGCTGGACGTCACCACCGGCAAACCGGTGTGGAATTTCCAGGCCGTGCGCAAGGACGTTTGGGATTACGACCTTGGCTCGCAGGCCACCCTGGTCGACTTCCCGACCGCCGCCGGCAAGGTGCCCGCGCTGCTGTTGCCGACCAAACAGGGCGACCTGTACGTGCTCGACCGTCGCACCGGCGAACTGCTGACCCCGGCCGAAGAGCGCGCGGTGCCTGGCGGTGGCGTGGAGCCGGACCAGCGCGCGCCAACCCAGCTGTTTTCGCTGTATCACACGCTGCGCAAGCCGGACCTGACCGAGCGCGACATGTGGGGCATCACCCCGATCGACCAGCTGGTCTGCCGCATCCAGTTCCGCAAGGCCAGCTACCAGGGCTTCTATACGCCGCCCACCGCCGACCGGCATTCCATCGAGTATCCCGGCTACAACGGCGGTTCGGACTGGGGCAGCGTCGCCGTGGACCCGCGCCATGGCGTGATCGTGGCCAACTACAACGACATGCCCAACTACAACCGCCTGGTGCCGCGCGCCGAAGCCGACCGCAAGGGCTGGGTGCCGCGCGAAATGGTGCGCGCCGACCGCGGCGGTGCCGAAGGGGCAGGGGACCCGCAGACCGGCACGCCGTACGCCATCGACGTCAACGCCGGCTGGCGCCTGCCGTTCACCAAACTGCTGTGCAAGCAACCGCCGTACGGCGGCATCCGCGCCATCGACCTGCGCAGCGGCAAGCTGCTGTGGGACCGCCCGTTCGGCAGTGCGCGCGGCAATGGCCCGTTCGGCATCCGTTCCGGCCTGCCGATTGAAATCGGTACGCCCAACAACGGCGGCTCCGCAATCACCGCCAGCGGCCTGATCTTCATCGCCGCTGCCACCGATGACCTGCTGCGCGCGATTGATATCAAGACCGGCAAGGAACTCTGGCACGCCAAGCTGCCGGCCGGCGGCCAGGCCAACCCGATGGTCTACGAATACGACGGCCGCCAGTACGTGGTGATCATGGCCGGCGGCCATCACTTCATGGAGACGCCTGCAGGAGATTACGTGATGGCCTATGCGTTGCCGAAGGGGCGCGAGTAGATCACACCACCCGCACCATCTTCCGCATCAGATGCTCCACCACGCCCTGCGGGTCCGCCGTGCGCCCCACATGCGTGCTCGACATCTGCACGATGGAACTGCGCTTTGCAGTCAGGAAATGGAAGCGCGACCGTGCGGGCAGCTGCGCGATCGGACCGGCCGTGGCATCGCCGCGACAGATCGCCACAATCGCATCCAGCCACGGCTGCAGCGCTTCCACATCCAGCGACGGTGCGAACGCCTGCATCCGCACCGGGTCGATCTCAATCGCGGCCTGCAGGTGCTTCGCGCCCGGGCAGGACACGATGACCCCGACGTTGATGAACTCTTCGCGCTCCACCCGCGGTACCACGCGGATGACCGCATAGTCATACGTATGCAGCGTGGGCACGGACGGCCTCCTGTACGAACGCGGCGCGCGCCTGCAGGCGGCACTTCAGGTAATCGATGTACCCCTGGCGATACGCGGCAGGGCTGTCGAACGCTGGCTCGTCTACCAGCCAGCTGTCCGGCACCAGGTTCACGATGCGCTCGATCTCCGCGTCCGGCAGCAGTGCCGCCAGTTCGGCGTCCACCTCGGCGATCTTCGACGCGAACGGCAGCAGCACCTGGTCGCGGATCAGCACGAACGGCTTTTCGCAGGCGTCACCCGCGTTGGCCCAGTCGTGGTGGAAGTACATCGCCGCACCGTGGTCGATCAGATACAACCTGCGATGCCACACCATCAGGTTCGGGTTGCGCGCGGTGCGGTCCACGTTGCTGATGAACGCATCCAGCCACACGATGCGCGAGGCCAGGTCGGCGTCCACCGGCATCGCGGCCGGGTCGTAATTGATCGCGCCGGGCAGGTAATCGCTACCCAGATTCAGCCCTTCGCTGGCACGGATCAGGTCCTGGATTTCCGGATCCGGTTCGGTACGGGCGAACTCGCGGTCCAGCTCCACGAACATGATTTCGGGGATCGGCAGGCCCAGCGTCCGCGCCATCTCACCGGCGATCAGCTCGGCGATGAGCGCCTTCGGCCCTTGGCCGGCGCCACGGAACTTGAGCACGACCATGCCCTCGTCGTCGGTCTCGACCACGGCGGGCAGGGAGCCACCCTCGCGGAGCGGGGTGATGTAACGGAGCGCGTGGACGGTACGCAAGGGGCATCCAGGTAAAAGGGGGCAGCGGCGCCATCTTACCGGGTCTGGTCTGGACGCACGCTGGCGTGGCAGGCACAGTGCGGTCTACCGGCAGCACAAGGCTTCAAGGAGAAACGCCATGCAGGATGACCCGCGTCCGTCGCGTGCCAAGGTGGGGCTGCCCCGCCTTCTGGCACTCATGGCGGCGATCTTCCTGCCGCTGGCCGCGTCGGCCCAGCCGGCCACGCCAGACGCCGACCCACAGCGCCATTCCGAACGCCCGCGCACCTGCCTGGTCCTCGGCGGTGGCGGCGCGCGCGGCGCGGCGCATATCGGCGTGCTCAAAGTGCTGGAGCGCGAACGCGTGCCGGTGGATTGCATCGTCGGCACGTCGATGGGCGCGGTGGTCGGAGGCCTGTACGCCTCCGGGTACTCGGCCGATGAGATCGAGACGGTGCTGGATGGCATCGACTGGGCCGAAGTACTGCGCGACAAGCCGCCGCGCAACGAACGCAGCATGCGTCGCAAGGAAGACGACCTGCGCCTGCTCGGCGGGGTCGAAGTGGGGGTCAGCAACGGCAAGATTGCCTTCCCGCGTGGGCTGATCCAGGGCCAGAAGCTGGAAATGCTGCTGCGTCGCCTGCTGCTGCCGACCTGGCAGGTGCGCGATTTCGACCAGCTGCCAATCCCGTTCCGCGCGGTAGCCACCGACATCGTCACCGGCGACAAGGTGGTGTTTTCCGAAGGCGACATGGCGCTGGCGATCCGCGCCAGCATGTCGGTGCCCGGCGTGTTCGCGCCGGTGCGCTACCAGGGCCGCCTGCTGGTCGACGGCGGCGTGGTCGACAACCTGCCCATCGACGAAGCGCGCAAGCTCGGGGCCCAGCGCCTGATCGTGGTGCGTGTCGGCACGCCGCTGATGGATGAAGAACGGCTGGATTCGCCGCTGGCGATCAGCCACCAGATGGCCGGCGTGCTGATGAAGCGCGTGGTCGACGCGCAGCTGGCCACGCTGGGTCCGCAGGACCTGCTGATCACCCCGCCGCTGGGCACGATGGGCAGCCAGGACTTCAACCATTCCCCACAGGCGGTGGGCGTCGGCGAGCAGGCGGCGCAGGCCGAAGTGACCGCTATTGAACGCTACCAGGTCAGCCCACGGCAGTACGCGGCCTTCCAGCAACAGCATCGGCCGCCCGCGTTCGAAGCACCCATCGTCGCATTCGTCGACGTGCTGCGCGGCGAAACCCGCACCCCGCGCGTGATCGAACAACGCCTGCAGCCGCAACTGGGCCAGCCGCTGCAGCCGGAGACGATCGAGCGCCAGGTAGCGTTGACCTATGGCGAAGGCCGGTACGAACAGGTGCAGTGGCGACTGGACGACCGCGAAGGCGAGCTCGGGCTGGTGATCGCCCCGCAGGACAAACGCTGGGGACCGGATTTCCTGCACTTCGCGCTGCGCCTGTCCGACGATTTCAACGGCACCAGCAATTACCAGTTGATCAGCGAGTACACGAAAACCGGCCTGAGCGAGCAGGGCGCCGAATTGAAGCTGCGCGCGGGCCTGGGCGAAGTCGAAGAACTGTTCGCCGAGTACTACCACCCGTTCGGGGGCAGTGGCCGCCACGCACTGTCCACGTATGCGCGTTACCGTGCCACCGACCTGGACCTGGTACTGGAGCAGGGCGGCTCGCTGGCGCAATATCGCTACAGCCAGTGGTACGGTGGCCTGCGCTGGGCGTACTCACCGCATCCGGACTGGGAATTCGCCACCTTCCTCGAGCGTGGCCAGGAGCGCGCGCGACTGGATATCGGCAATCCGACCCAGCTGGGCAACTACCGCGCCGACATGGGCAGCGTGGGCTGGCAGCTGCGGCACGATTCCATCGACAGTTCCGCCTTCCCCAGCCGCGGCCAGCGCCTGTCGCTGACCCGCCAGCACTACCTGGGTGCGCTGGGCACCGACAACCCGGCAGCCGTCACCCGCCTGCAGTGGGACGGTGCCTGGTCGCACGGCCGGAATCGTTGGCTGGGCGGCGTGCGCGCGTCATCCGCGCACGGCGGTGACGACCTGCTCGCCACCTACGGCTTCCTGGGCGGACTCGGCAACCTGTCCGGCTACCCCGAAGAATCGATCTTTGCCCCGCAGACCGCGCTGGCCCGGATGGTGTACTACCGCCGCGTGGCCCACGCCGATTCCCTGCTGACCATTCCGCTGTACGTGGGCGGCAGCCTGGAGTGGGGCGGCTACTGGGCCGCGCGCGACCAGGTGGACACCGACGGCATGCAAAGCGCCGGCAGCATCTTCGTCGGCGCCGACACCTTCCTCGGCCCGGTGTTCCTGGGCTACGGCCGCGCCGAAGGCGGGCACGACGCGTTCTACCTCACGTTCGGGTCGTTGTTGCGGACGCTGGACGGGTTCTAGGGCTTGGTCAAACTAAGATCAATCGATTGATCTTAGTTGCGAAAGCGAAGTGGCCCAAGGGTTTCCGGCGGATTTTTGGTTCCCGTGGAGGCCGGATTGCCTCAATTGCACATGTCTTTTGTCCTATTCCGGGTCGAATTTGGATCGATACAATCGAAGCAGCCACGCAGGCCGTGGCGCAACCTGGGAGTCCGTAGTGCACCGTACGATGCTGGCTGCTGCTTCGCTTGTCCTGACCGCCGCGCCCTGCGCCCTGCAGGCCGCCGACCTCGCCGCCGAGGTCAATCCCTTCATCGGCACCACCAACGCCGGCAACGTGTATCCGGGTCCGTCGGTCCCGTTCGGCATGGTCGCCTTCAGCCCTGAAATGACCCCGCTGCCCGGCAAGCGCTTCGCGTTCGCGGCGCCCGGCGGCTACGAGTGGCGCGGCAATGGCGTGCGCGGCTTCAGCCTGACCCATGTGTCCGGCACCGGCTGCACCGGCGCCAGTGGCGACATCCCGATCATGCCGGTCACCAGCAAGGTGGAGCTGTCGCCGTCCTCGGCCGACGCCGCCCTGCGCTATGCCAGCGTGCTCGACCACAAGCGCGAAAGCGCCAGCCCCGGCGCCTATACGCTCACCCTCGACAACGGCGTGGTGGTGAACCTGGGCGCCACCGCGCGCACCGCCGTGGGGCAGTTCCAGTTCCCCGCCGACAAGCCGGCAAACCTGCTGTTCCGCACCTCCGACAGCGAAGTGGGCAGCACCGATTCCAGCATCGTGATCGACCCGGCCACGCGCACCGTGCGCGGCTCGGTGACCGCGGGCAACTTCTGCGGTTACCTCGCCGAAGACCGTCGCGAGAGCTATTACACCCTGCATTTCGTCGCCGAATTCGATCAGCCGTTCGAAGTGGGTGGCACCTGGCGCGACGACACCGTGCAGCCCGGCGCGCGCGAAGGCGGCGGTGGCACCACCTACGGCACACAGGGCCATCCGCCGGTCGGCAAGGGCGCCGGCGGCTGGATCCAGTTCGACCCCAAGCGCAGTCCGACCGTGACCGCACGCATCGGCATCTCGTATGTCGACGAAGCCGGCGCGCGCGCCAACCTGCGCCGCGAAAGCCCGGCCGGCACCACCGTGGCCGCGACCCAGGCCGCCACCCGTGCCGAATGGAACAAGACGCTGGGGCAGGTCCGCGTGGAAGGCGGCACGCCCGACGAGCGCACCGTGTTCTACACCGCGCTGTACCACGCGCTGCTCGCGCCGAACCTGTTCAGTGACGGCGACGGCCGTTACCGCGGCATGGACGGCAAGGTCCATGCGTTGTCCAAGGGCCAGCGCGCGCAGTACGCCAATTATTCCGGCTGGGACGTGTACCGCTCGCAGCTGCAGCTGGTGACCCTGCTGCAACCGCAGGTGGGTTCGGACATCGCGCAGTCGCTGCTCAACCAGGCCGACCAGAACGGCGGCGTGTGGGACCGCTGGACCCACCTGACCGGCGCTACTGGCGTCATGAACGGCGATCCCTCGCCGCCATCGGTGGCCGCGATCCATGCCTTTGGTGGACGCAGCTTCGACCTGAAGCGCGCCTACGCTTCGCTGAAGCAGGCGGCCACCGTGCCGACCGAACGCGACCTCAGTCGCCGCGGCTGCCCGGTGCTGTGCGTGGGCCAGCGCCCGGGCCTGGACCAGTGGATGGCGCTGAAGTACATGCCAGTGGGTGCGCCGGGCTGGGGCACCGCGTCGGACACGCTTGAAATGGCCGCTGCCGATTTCGGCCTGGCCGAGCTGGCCAGCGCCGCCGGCGACAAGCAGGGCGCTGCGCTGTTCCGCGAACGCTCCGGCTGGTGGCGCAACCTCTACAA
Source organism: Stenotrophomonas aracearum (assembly GCF_031834615.1). NCBI lineage: Bacteria > Pseudomonadati > Pseudomonadota > Gammaproteobacteria > Lysobacterales > Lysobacteraceae > Stenotrophomonas > Stenotrophomonas aracearum. Next base: position 2,589,002 of record NZ_CP115543.1, on the reverse strand, counting down.
CCCGAAGGCGACCGCGCAGGCCGGATACATCCAGCCGCGCAACGCCGACGGCAGCTGGCCGGCATTCGATCCCGCCTCGGACGAGGAGTTCGTGGAAGGCAGCGGCGCGCAGTACCTGTGGATGGTGCCGTTCGACCCGGCCGGGCTGATCGCCACGTTGGGTGGTCGTGAAGCGGCGATCCAGCGCCTGGATGCGTTCTTCCGCAAGGATAATGGCGATTGGGCGGTGACCAAGTCCGGCCCGTTGCATGCCGAGCTGGACAACGAACCGTCGGTTGCCGCGCCGTGGCTGTACAACTTCGTCGGGCAGCCGTGGAAGACCCAGGAGACCGTGCGCCAGGCGATGCGCCAGATCTGGACCAACGCACCGGAAGGCATGCCGGGCAATGACGACCTCGGCCAGATGTCGTCGTGGTACGTGTGGTCCGCGCTCGGCCTGTACCCGCTGTATCCGGGTCGCGCCGACCTGGTGATCGGCAGCCCGCTGTTCCGCAAGGCGGTCATCCAGCGTCCGGGCGCCACCTTGACCGTGACCGCCAGCGGCGCGGCGATGGATGCGCCGTACGTGCAGGGCCTGCGCGTAAACGGAAAGTCGAGCGACGCCAGCTGGCTGCCGGCCAGCTTCGTGCAGAAAGGCGGTACGCTGGACTTCAAGCTGGGCACCACGCGCAACACGCAGTGGGGCACGGCCACGCTGCCGCCTTCTTACGGACCGGAATGATCAACGCCGTACATCCACTGCTGCTGCGTAGTGCCGCCGTGCTCCCGTGGCTTGGCCTGTTCGCGAGCGCGGCCATGGCCGTGATCGTGACCGCGTTCGGCCTGCTGGCGATGCCGTACTACACCGAGCTGTTCGGCGCTGCCGGGCAGCCGTTGCCGTGGATCACCCGTGTTTTCAGCCAGGCCTGGGGAACGGCCTGGCTGGCACCGCTGCTGGTCGGCGCCGCGCTGTTCCTGCGCACCACGCCGTATGTGCGCATCGCCGCCGGCGTGTTCGGCCTCGGCGCGGCCGTGCTCGGTGCGGTCAGCGCGCTGTTTGCGATGTACCTGCCTTACTTCAAGCTGGCATCGCTGGTCTGAACTCCGCCGTGGAGGCGTGGGCCACGAAGTGCGTGGCCAGCGCGTCCACGAACCGCTGCGGTGACTCCACGTTCATCAGGTGCCCACCGGGCAGCATGCACAGCGTGGCCTGCGGCAGGCCCGCGACCAGTGCATGCACGCCTTCCAGCGGGGCCAGCCGGTCTTCATCGCCGCCGATCACCAGGGTCGGCATGCGCAGCCGCGACAGGGCAGGGCGACCGTCGAAGGCCAGCATCGCCTGCAGCAGGCGCAGCCAGTCGTCGCGGTCCTGTTCGTCGTCGGCGTTCTCCGGGTAATCCAGGTACGGGGCGGCCGCCGGGCTGGACAGGAAGCGGTCCGAGAACAACCACGGCAGCACCAGCTCGAAGATCTGCTTCGGCGTGGCGCCACTGGCGTAGACCGCGCCGATCGCCTTCAGGAACAGCTCGGCCTGGGTGCCGGTGTGCGCGAAGGTAGCGGCCAGCACCAGGCTGCGCACCCGCTGCGGCGCGGCCAGTGCCAGCGCCTGCGCCACCGTTCCGCCCATCGAGAAGCCCACCACGTGGGCGGCATCGATGCCGGCGGCGTCCATGATCGCCAGGACATCCTGTGCGAGGTCTTCAATCGAGAAGGGCAGGTTGCCACCGGGCGTTTTTCCGGAGCCGCGCAGGTCCACCGCGAGCACCCGGAAGCGGTCGGCGAGCGCGTGTTGTTCGGCCACCCAGAACGTGGCGTCGCCGCCCAGTCCATGGATCAGCACCACCGGCGGTGCATCGGCGGGGGAAGCGGTTTCGGTCCAATGGGCAGAACCGCGTGACGTCGTCATCAGGGGCATGGGAAACACCAGCAGGGCAGGCAGGGGCGGGAGGATAGCGGTTGGCTCGAGCGGATGCTCATGCGGCGCGCAGGTCGGGCAGGTCGATGCCGTTGGCGGCGGCCGCCATCTGCGCGTCCGGCACCGGGCCCTGGCGGGTCATGTCCACCAACGCCTGGTTGAGGTCGACGAAACCGCGCATGCGCGCTTCGTACCGGGCGAACGCGGCTTCCGGCGTGGCCGGTGTGTTGGCCAGTTCGCGGGCCAGCACGAACGCGCCGACCAGCGCCAGGCTGGTGCCCTGGCCGGAGAACGGCGAGGCGCAATGCGCCGCGTCACCGACCAGCGCGACCCGCCCGTTCGACCAGCGCGGCAGTTTCACCTGCACCAGTTCGCCGAAGTAGAAGGCGTCGGTGCTGTCCACCGCGTCCACCAGCGGTTGCCAGTGCCCACCCAGCCCGCGCAGTTGGGCGCGGGTGAGCGCCTTCTGGGCGGCCACGTCGTGGCGCAGCGCGCTGTCCACCTCGGCACCGAACCCGGCGCCCACCCGCAGCTCGCGGCCACTGGCATCGGGGTAGACCACCACGCCCAGTTCGGCGTCGCGGTACATGCCTTCGCGGCCGTCCAGCGCCAGCAGGTTGGGCGCGCTGTAGAACGCCAGCGCGCCGCCGAGTGGCCGCAGGCAGTCGTCGCCCGGCTGCACGGCATGACGGCGCACCGGCGAGTAAACGCCGTCCGCGCCGATCACCACGTCGTAGGTGCGCGAGAGCTGGCGCGCGAAACTCACGGTCACGCCATTCGCGCCGGGCGTCAGCGCGGTGATGTGCTCGTCGAAGCAGATATCTGCGCTGGCACCGACGGCGTCGGCCAGCACCCGGCACAGGATGTCGCGGAAGAGTTCGATATCGGCGCTGTCGAGCTTGCCACCGCTGAAGGTGCGGCTGTCATCCACGCTGACCGGTTCGCCCTGGCGGTCCAGCATGCTCAGGCCGCGCAGGCGGGTACGCTGCGCCTGCAACGTGTCGTGCAGGCCCATGGCCTTGACCACCTCCAGCGCCACGCCGCGGATATCCACCGCGTGTCCGCCATCGCGGAGCAGTGGTGCCTTTTCCACCACGGTGACAGGGAAGCCGTAGTGGCGCAGCCACCAGGCGGTGGCAAGGCCGGCGACACCGGCGCCGGAAACGAGAACGGTAGGAAGCGGGGGCATGGCAGACGATCCAGGAAGGGAGTGCGCCTATCCTGGGGCGATGCGCGCGCTGCTCCTTGACCTGGGTCAAGCCGGGGCGATCAGTGCGGCGCCGGCAGCCCGAGCAGTTCAGAAACGCCGAGCCAGCCGATCTGCACGCCGATGCATAGGATCACGAAGGCCAGCAGGCGCAGCATCACCTGCATGCCGGTGCGGCCGAGCAGGGCCTGCAGCCGGCCGGCGTAGCGCATGCACAGGTAGATAAGCGCGCACAGCGCCACCAGCGCGCTGGCGGCCGCCACCACATGCACCACTTCCGGGCCCTGTTCGGGCGAGGTGGTGCCCACGGCGGTTGCCACCGCAATCGCGCCGGGACCTACCGTGAGCGGCAGGGTGAACGGATAGAAGGTCTGCGATTCGACCGTGGCGTCCAGATCCAGGTCCTGGCGTGCCTCGGCCTGGGCTGCACCGGTCAGCGAGACCCGCTCCGGTTGCGCGGGCGCATTGAGCAGCCGCCATCCCGTGGCTGCAATCACCAGGCCGCCGGCCAGGCGCAGCACCGGGATCGAGATCCCGAAGAAGGACAGCACCCAGGCCCCGATGCTGATCGACACCGCCAACATCACCAGGCTGTTGAACGCGACCGCGCGCGCCACCTGGGCACGTTGCTTCTGCGTGGCATCGGGCAGCAGGCCCAGCACCATCAGCGCCGCGCCGGGTGGGTTGATCACCGGCAGCAGGCTGGTGAAGATCACCAGGAACGCATGGCTGAATTCATTCCACATGATGCTTTCCATAGGGAAGGCTGGGCTCGCCCGCCCACCTTGCCAGAAAAAAGCCGCACGCGAAGCGTGCGGCTCTGGATTCAAGACGCGAACCGGTTTTCAGTAGCCCCACCAGGGCTGGCAGTGCAGGTGGCCATACGGGCCGCGCCAGCAACGACCACCCGGATACGGATGCGGACCGCCGCCCCAGCCCCACGGGCGCGGGCCATACATCGCCGGGCCGTACCACCAGTCGATGAACACACTGGCATGCTGGCCGGCGTCGGGCAGGGTGCCGCCCAGCACGCGGATGTCATAGGTCAGGTTGTTGCCGCTCAGGCGCGGGTTGGTCAGCTCGACCACGGCCAGGTCGGTCTTGCCGTTGACCACGGTGGAGACCGTGGCGTTGGGCGGGTCCTTCTGGAAATCGTCCTTGCCGCTGCCCCAGTAACTGACGAACTTGGCGGTGGACACGTCACCGGTCATGCGCTCGGGGCGGTCGGTGAACATCAGGGTCTGCTCGCCCACGCCCTTCAGGGTCAGGGTCTTGCCGTCGGACTGGAAACCATTGCCGGTCTGCACGAACAGCCAGTTGGCGGCCGGCATCGGCTCGACGTTGCCGGCAGGCGCTGCCGCCTTCGCGCTTGCGGGGGCGGCCTGGGCGCTCAGTGCGCACCAGGGCAGAAGGAGCAGCATCGCCACTCCGAGGGAAAAACGCTTCATTGCTGTCTCCGAAAAAGGGGTTGGGGGCGAGGGCAGCAGGGACGGGGGAGAGGGTGCGTCCGCCGCTGCCATCGCTGGGGGAGGACATTACGAGCCCACGCGGGGCCGCCACTTGACCCAGGTCAAGCGCGGCGAACATGGCAGCAAGGCTCAGCCCGGGTGCTGCGCACGCAGCTGGCGCACCACCCGCCGCCAGGCGACGGCGGCGATCAGGAGCAGGATCGCCCCGAACACCAGCAGCGCGGTGCGCCCGGTGTCGTTGAACGCGATCAGTGCCAGTGTCAGCACGCCTGTCACGGTGAGGGAGATCGCAACGGTGCGCGCCGGTGCGTGATCGTTCGCGTCGACGGTCGTCATCGGCGTCGGCGCGTAGGCGTCGATGCGCGCGCGCACGCGCTGCCATTGCGGTGCGGGACCTTTCGCGATGACGTGCGATATCGAGAGGATCAACACCGGCAACACCGCGCCAACCAGCACGTCGGTGAGTCGAGGATTGGCCTGTATCCATCGCGCGGGCGCGCTGTCGGCGAACCAGCCCAGGTCCATGCCCAGCCGCACCAGCGCGCCGATGCTGAAGCTGATCCCGGCGGTAGCAAACACCGTGCGCGTTCCGATCCGGCCACTGAGCAGGCCCCAGATCGTCGGCGCCATCAACGGCCCGAGCAGCATGCCGGTCAGGGTCAGTACGATCGTCTCCGCACCGCCCATGCGCGGCACGCACCAGGCCACCGCGATCAACGCCGTGCCGACCAGCAGGGCGAACAGGCGCCCGGCAGCCACCAGGCGGCGCTCGCTCGCATCCGGGCGCAAGCGCCGGTAGAACTGTTCGGTGAGCACGCCGGCGAACACGTTGATCTGCCCGCTGATCGCACTCGCCGTGGCCGAGAACATCGCCGCCATCATCAGGCCCAGCATGCCGGCTGGCAGCACCAGCTGGCTGGCCAGGATGTACGCCTGTTCCGGGTCCGCGTCTGGTTGCAGCATGCGGTACAGCAGCGGCGGAGTCAGCCACAGGGTGGGGCTGATCAGGTACAGCGCGCCGAACAACCACGCGCTCCAGCGCGCGTCGCGCTCGGTCGGCACGCAGATGTAGCGCTGTGCGAACGCCCACTCCGCGCCGACCAGGAAGAAATGCACCGCCACCCAGCCGGCCATGAACCACAGCGTGTACTGGCTGGAGAACGGCTGGAAGAAGGTCTCCGGTACCGGTGCCAGCGGCGCGCCGCTGTGCAGCTGCCACCACAGCAGCGGAATCACGAACAGCACCGCCAGTTGCAGCACGATGAACTGCAGCACGTCGGTCATCAGCACCGCCCACAGCCCGCCGGTGACCGTGTAGGCCACCACCACCGCGCCGAACACGCCGATCGCCATCGCCAGTGAAAGATGCCCGGTGGCGTCGTCGCGCAGCAGGTGGCCCGGTTCCAGCGGCACCAGCGCCACCAGCATCACCGACAACGCGTAGAGCGCCACCCCGGTGGATACGATGCGCATGCCCATCATCGCCCAGGTGTACAGCTGCACCGCCTGCGGCCCGAAGCGAAGCTGCACGAACTCGGCCGGCGTGGTTACGCCCGTACGTCGCCAGCGTCCGGCGACGAGGCTGCCAACCAGCAGGCCGGCAATGCCGATGCAGGTGTTGATCGCAATGGCGACCACGCCTTCGCGGTAGGCCAGCCCGCCCCAGACCACGAAGGTGCCGGCCGACTTGAGGGTCATGAACCCGCTCAACCCGGACACCCACCACGGCGACCGCCCGCCGGCGGCGAACATGTCGCGCGAGCGCCGGTTGCGTCCGGCGTAGCGCAGGCCGATCAGCAGCGTGCCGATCAGGTAGGCAGCCAGCACCACGAAATCGATCGGTGCCATCGTCAGAAGTTCATGCGCAGGCTGAGGCCGGCACGCCGGCGGAAATCTCCCGGCAGTTGCTGCGCATACGCGTTGGCGCCACCGGCGGTGCTCACCGGCATGATGTTGGCGGCATAGCGGGTGTCGGCCAGGTTGTGCACGTACACACCCAGTTCGACCTTGCCATCAGCAAAGATCAGGCCCGCCGACAGGTCGGCGATGCCGTACGCGCGCTGGGTCATCCGTGGGTTCTGGCTGATGTCGAACACCACCGCGTCCTGCCAGCGGTAGTCGGCCTGGACATACACATCCATCGTCGCGGTCAGCGGCGCGTCGTAGCGCGCGCCCAGCACACTGCGCCAGCGCGGCGCGTTCATGAATGGCTTGCCGTCCAGGTTCTGCACGAACGCACCGCCGTTGCCGACGGGCAGGCAGCCCTGCGCCGCCGTCTGGCCGGTGTAGCAGGGGCCGTTCGGCACGCCGTCGAAGCGCGCATCCAGCCAGGTCACCCCGCCACTGAGGCTGAAGTACGCATGCGGGCGCGCGATGAATTCCAGTTCCACCCCGTCGATGGCCACGCCGCCGGCGCTGGTCAGCAGGAACAGTCCCTGCGCGGCGCTGTAGGTCTGCGCCTGGTAGTCGTCGATGCGGGTGCGAAAGCCGGTGAGGTTCAGCATCAGTGCGTTGTCGAACAAGGTGCTTTTCAGTCCGGCCTCGAACAGTTCGGAGGTCTCGGCAGGCGCGGGCAGCTGCGCGAACTGTGCCGCAGTCAGCCCGAGCGTGGCGGCCAGGCCTTCGCCCTTGTAGCCGGTGCCCCAGCCCAGGTACCCGGTGAAGACCGGGGTGAACGCATAGCTGGCGCTGAGCCGGCCGATGCTGGCGCTGTCGCGGTAGCGGCCGCTGACCGGCCCGAACGCCGGCAGCGTGGCGGGCTGGTCGGCACCGTTGAAGCGCGCGTCCTGCGGCCGCACGAAGCGCAGCTGCTGTCGCTCGGTGAGCAGGCGCAGGCCGGCGGTCAGGGTCAGGCGTTCGCGCGGTCGCCAGTTGGCCTGGCCGAACAGCGCGGCATTGCGGCTGTCCACGTCCGAATGCCCGGCCAGCACTGCCTGGTCGCCGGGCACGCGCGGCACCACGCGGCCATCGGCCGCGATGTCGGTGGTCGCGCCGATGTTGAGCCCGCGCCGGTCCAGCGAATTGTGGACCGCACCGTCGAAGTAGTACGCGCCCAGCAGATAGTCGAACGCGGTGTCGGTGGGCGAGGTCAGCCGCAGTTCCTGGGTGAAGGTGCGGCTGGATTCGATGTTGAAGTTGCGCGTGACCAGCTGCGCCGGGGTGTCGTCCAGGTCCACGTCGCTGTCGTTGTCGAAGCGGCGCCAGCCGGTGATGCTGGTCAAGGTGTACCGGCCCAGCGCGATCCGCGCGGTCAGTGCCGCGCCGGCATTCTTCTGGCGCACGAACGGCACCACGTCATTGTTGACCTGGTCGTTGTCGCGGTCGACGTCGGTATCGGTCGACAGGGCGCGCGGATCGGTCGTCGCCTGGGTCAACGGCAGTGCGCAGCAATCAGTGTCCAGCCGGCTCACATCCGCGCTGAGGGTCACGTCCGAGCGCCGGTCGGCCGACCGCCACTGCAGCTTGCCACGCACGCCATACGCGCGCTGGTCGTTGAACGTGCGCCCATCGCGCAGGTTCTCGACATCGCCATCGCGGCTGCGTTCGAACGCCGCCAGCCGGTACGCCAGCTGGTCGCCGAGCGGTCCGGACACGGCCGCCTCCAGGCGTTGCTCGTTGTCCTGTGCGAACAGGGCAGACAGGGCGCCGCTGCGGCGTTCGAAATCCGGCGCGCGGGTGATCACCTGGATCACCCCGGCCGACGCGTTCTTGCCGAACAAGGTGCCCTGCGGACCGCGCAGCACCTCAACGCGTTCGACATCCAGCAGGTCGCTGAAGGCCGCGCCGGGGCGCTGCAGCACCACCCCGTCCACCACGGTGGCGATGCTGGGCTCCACCCCGGTGGAAAACACGTCGGTGCCCACGCCGCGGATGCGGATAGCGTTGTTGCGCAGCTCATTGCCCGCCGAGAAGGTAACGCTGGGCACCAGCGCCTGCAGCCGGCTGATATCGATCGCCTGGCGACGCTGCAGGGCCTGCCCGTCCACCACCGACACCGCCAGCGCGATGCGCTGCACGTTCTCTTCGCGGTGCTGGGCGGTCACCGTGATCCGGTCCAGGGCCGTTACCGAGGGCGTGGCGCGGGCGGTGGGGTCTTCCCGCGCGAATACCGCCGCTGCCGGTTGCGCCAGCACCGTGAACAGGGCCATCTCCAGCGACCGCCATGGCATGCGCCACTCCATGAACGATGGTTCGGATTCATTCTGTAACGTGACCTGCGTCGCTGCACAGGCCTGTTCAGCCGGAAAGCGACCAGTAAAACTACTGCCTGTTCAGCATCGTCCACGGTGCGGCAACGGTTTGCGGCGGTGCGCGCCAACTTGCGGAACGCCGTTCTAAAATTTAGGATCGACAGCGTCGGCCCCAGCCCCGGACAGCGATCATGGCGCGAACCAGGCACTCCGCATCCCGCGACGACCTCGCCGAGGTCGTGGACGATGGCGACCCGCGTTTTGCCATCCCCGGTGCGCAGGCGCTGTCCAAGGGCCTGAGCCTGCTCACCCTGATCGCCGACGCCCCGCACCCGCTGCCCTTCAGCGAATTGGGCCGGTACTCCGGGCTACCCAAGAGCACGCTGCACCGAATCCTGCAGACCCTGATCGAATACCGCCTCGTGCGCGTGGACGAGGCCAGCCAGACCTACCGCCTGGGCACGCGCCTGTTCGAAATGGCACACCAGGTGTGGAGCGATTTCGACCTCCGCAGCGCGGCCGAGCCCGAGCTGCTGCGGTTGCGCGAACTTGCGCAGGAAACGACCCGGCTGGGCATCCTCGAAGGCCGTGACATCCTGATCATCGACCAGCGCGACCACGTGCAGGCGATGCGCCTGGCCAATGGCGTGGGCAGCCGCATGCCGGCGGTGGTTACCTCCATCGGCAAGGCGATGATGTCGCATCGTCCGCCCGAAGAACTGCAGCGGTACCTCAGCAGTGGGCCGCTGACCGCGCTCACCCCGCATTCGATCCTCGACCTTGCCGAGCTGCAGCGTGAGATGGACCTGATCAAGGCCCGCGGTTACGCCGTGTCGGTCGAGGAATCCGCACTCGGTGTCAGCGGCGTGGCGGCGCCGATCCTGGACCACCGCGGCGAAGCCATCGGCGCGGTCAGCATCAGCGGCCCGTCGTTCCGGCTGCCGCTCGAACGCCTGCATGCATTGGGCCGCGACGTGATCGAAGCGGCGCGACGCATTGCCGGCAACGTGGGGGAAACCTTCATGTCGATCAGCACCTCGGTCACGCCGAGCCATGCCGTGGACCACGACGTGCGCTGCGTGATCCCGCACAGCGCGTTCCTGGCCGAAAGCCCGCACTGGCTGGGCGACGGACGCTCGCTGCTGTGGGTAGACATCCTGGCGCCGTCGGTCAACATCTCCAACCTGGTCACCGGCGATACCCGGACCACGCCGCTAGGCGAACTGGTCGGCGTGGTGGTGCCGCGCACCTCGGGCGGTTTCATCGCCGCCACCCAGAGCGGATTCCGCGTGCTCGACCTGCCCGGCGGCGACATGCATCCCATCGCCGCGCCGCTGCACATGAGCGGGCGGCGTTTCAACGACGGCAAATGCGATGCGTTGGGCCGCCTGTGGGCCGGTACCCTGGCCATCGATGCCACGCCCGAACGCGGCGCGCTGTACCGGCTCGATACCGACGGCGTGCTCGACGAAATCGAAGGCGGCTTCCACATCTGCAACGGGCTCGGCTGGAGCCCGGACAACACCCGCTTCTACCTGGCCGACTCCGGTCGCCGCACCGTGTACGTGTACGACTACGCGCTGGACACCGGCCGGGTGTCGAACAAGCGCGTGTTCGCCACCTTCACCGACTCCGAGGGCATGCCCGACGGCCTGGCGGTCGACGCGCAGGGCCATGTGTGGTGCGCGATGTGGGATGGCTGGGCGATCAAGCGGCTGGCGCCGGACGGCACCGTCGTGCGCAGCATCGACCTGCCGGTACCACGCCCCACCAACCTGGCGTTCGGCGGGCCGCAGCTGAAGACGCTGTACATCACCACCGCGCGGATCCGCCTGTCGGCCACCCAGCTGGCCGCCGCGCCATTGTCGGGCAGCCTGCTGGCGCTGGACGTGGATGTCGCCGGCGCGCCGGTGCGCGGTTACGGCGGCTGACATGGCCCGGTACCCCTCGCTGGCGGGCAAGGTGGTGGTGGTCAGCGGGGGCGCGTCGGGCATCGGCGCCGCCATCGTGGAAGCGTTCGCGCTGCAGGGCAGCCAGGTGTGCTTCGTCGACATCGACGCCGACGCGGCGCAGCGCACGGTGGCGGAGGTGGTCGCACGTGGCGTGCCGCCACCCGCGCATGCGGTCTGCGACCTGCGTGACATCGAGGCCTCGCTGTCGGCGGTGCAGGGCCTGCTGGCCGGCCGCACCCCGCATGCGCTGATCAACAACGCCGGCAACGACCAGGCCCAACCGCTGGGCGAGGTCAGCCCGGCCGACTGGGACGACCGCGTCGCGGTCAACCTGCGCCACCAGTTCTTCCTGGCCCAGGCGCTGTCCGTGCCCATGCGCGCGGCCGGGCAGGGCGCCATCGTCAATCTCGGCTCGGTGGCATGGCGCATCGGCGTGCCCGGCGTGCCGGTGTACTGCACGCTGAAGTCGGCCGTGGAAGGGCTGACCCGGAGCCTTGCCCGTGAACTGGGAAGCGACGGCATCCGCGTGAATGCGATCGCGCCCGGCTGGGTGCTGACCGAGCGGCAGCTGGCCAAGGCCGCCGCCGACCCGGGCAAGTCCGCGCGCTACCTCGAGCGGCAGTGCCTGAAGACCCACCTGGGGCCGGCCGACATCGCCGAGATGGCGCTGTGGCTGTGCGCCGACGAAAGCGCGATGTGCACCGGGCAGACTTTCACCGTGGACGGTGGCGTGGCCTGACCGGCCGTTGACCGGCCGCTGAGCGGCCAAAGTTGCGTTGACTTGATCTGGGTCATGTGGGCGGCATCCGGCCGCCGCTACCGTGCGCATGCCCCCCGTCCCGTCAGCGAGAACGGCATGCCTCCCGTCCCACGCAAACCTGCGCCCCCGATGCACACACCCAGCCTCGACGAGGACATGTGCGTGCACATCTTCACCACCTCGGCCGCGATGATCGGGGTGTGCATGACCGTGGTCGGCGTGCTGCACGTGATCATCGTGCTGCGCAAGGTCGACACCTTCGGCGACGACCTGCTGTGCATCAATTCCCTGATCTACCTGGCCTCGTGCCTGAGCGCCTACTGGGCGCTGCGCACCCGCCGCCGCAAGCGCAACCGCACCCTTGAATGGGCCGCCGACTGGCTGTTCCTGCTCGGGCTGGTGGTGAGCACCATCGCCACCGCCTTCATCACCTGGGCGGTTGCCGGCACCTGACGCCGCAGCCACTCCTCTCCGTTTCTTCTACAGGTATCGCCATGGACGCCCCAGCCACTGAACCCACCCCCTTACGCGCGCGCCGCCTGCGACGCCTGCATGACCTTTACGCCGTGGCCCTGGTGGGCGCGCTGCTGTTCACCGGCGCCACCGTTGCGCAGGCGCCGGCCGAGCGCAGCAGCCCGGGGGCATCGCTGCAGTCGCCGGTCGAGATCCGCTACGGCGCCGACGGGGTCAGCCAGGGCACGCTGCGCGCGGCGATGTCGCAGGTGTCGGTGGGCGGCGAGCCGTACCGCGCGCTGGTGTTCAACGGCAACTACGATTCGCCGCTGATCCGGACGAAGCCGGGCGGCACCATCGCGGTGACCCTGGACAACCAGATGGACGAAAAGACCAACCTGCATTTCCACGGCATGACGGTGACGCCGCTGGATTCGGGCGACAGCATCTTCCGCGAAGTCGGCCCGCACCAGCAGGGCCTGTACCGGTTCAAGCTGCCGCCGGACCACAGCCCGGGCGCGTACTGGTACCACAGCCACTTCCATGGCGGCGCCCAGCGCCAGGTGGAATCCGGCATTGCAGGACCGATCCTCGTCGATGGCATCCTCGACCCGTTCCCCGAACTGAAGGGCATCAAGGAACGCGTGCTGGTCCTGCGCAATTTCCAGAAGACCAGCACCGGCAAGTTGGCCAGCGCGATCGTGACCAGCGCACCGTCGATCCGCACCGTGAACGGCCAGGCTGACCCGGTGATCGACATCCAGCCCGACGAAACCCAGCTCTGGCACCTGCTCAACATTTCCGCCAACCAGTACTTCCGCGTGCGCATCAACGGCCAGGACGTGCAGATCCTCTCGCGCGACGGCAACACCGTGACCAGGAAGGTGATGACCGACGAACTGCTGATCGGGCCGTCGGCGCGCTTCAGCGTGCTGGTGGTGGGTCCGCCCGCCGGTGACCACCCGGTCGAGCTGGCGGCCGGCAACACCGGCGCCGCCGGCGACCAGTACAAGGGTGCGCGCATCGCCACGCTGCGTTCGGCCGGCGCCCCGGTGCCGACCCGCTCGATCACCAGCGCGTACCCGGCGGCGCAGGACCTGCGCAACGTCGCGGTCGCCAACGTCCGCCAGTTCGCCTTCCAGGATTCGCCCACCGACGGCGACGCCTTCATGATCAACGGCGAGCGCTTCGACCCGCGCCGGGTCAACACCACGGTCAAGCTCGGCGACGTCGAAGAGTGGCGCCTGTACAACCCGTCGCAGGAGCTGCACCAGTTCCATATCCACCAGACCGACTTCCAGGTGGTGGCGATCAACGACAAGCCGGTGCCGTTCAGCGGCTACCGCGACACCGTGTTCATTCCCACGCGCGGCTCGATCACCCTGCGCATTCCCTTCAAGGACCCGGTGATGCTGGGCAAGTTCGTCTACCACTGCCACATCCTCGAACACGAGGACGGCGGCATGATGCAGGTGGTGCAGGTGGTCCGGCCGGAAGACTACGAGCAGGCGGTGAAGCTGGCGCCGCTCGGCGGCATCTATGGCGACAACCAGACCTGCAGCTACCTGCAGAACACCGGCCGTGAGTTCGTGCTGCCCACCAATGTGCAGCTGCCCGCGGAGGTGCGCTGATGAACACCGTGCGTCGAACCGCCCTGGTGCTGGGCGTGACCGCCGGGCTGGGCCTGGCCTCCACGGAAGCGCGTGCCGACAAGGGCTACTACCCGAACGTCGGCATGGACTACAGTGCGGTGCTGCAGTACGACTACAGCCACGCTGAAGCCACGCCCGCGCCGCGCAACACCACCGACTTCTACCCGGACATCCAGAGCAGCTTCTACGTACGCTTCAGTCCGAACGACCAGGTCCGGCTGTCGACCGAACTCAATCCGATCAACCCGCCGGCCACCGGCGAGAAGCGGACCTTCGGCGACGTCGGGCTGGTGATCAACGAACTGAACTACTACAAGCTCACCCAGCACACGCAGCTGCAGGTGGGCAAGCTGCAGGTGCCGTTCGGGCGCGCCATGGACGCCGCACCGGGGTTGTACACCAACGATTTCGTATCGACCTACGACCTCGGCGGCATGCTCGGCGCTACCTATGCGTACCGTTGGTTCGGGCAGAAGGCCGGCATGGTGCAGGGCGGCGTGAACCTCTATACCGCCGACACCACCGAACTGAGCCGGCCGTTCCTGCGCAGTGGCGGGCGCGCGCAACGCTCGGATGGCGGGCCGGCCAACACCGGCAAGCTGGACTCGTATGCGCTCACCGTGAACTGGAATTCGATTCCGGCACTGCCGTTCCTGGAACTGGAAGCGGGCTACATGCGCAACCGCGCCGGCGTGGCCCAGCCTGATACCGGCCCGGCCGATGACGAGATCATCCGCGTGGTCTCGGCGCGCTACATCTGGGCGCCGGCATCGAGCGCGGACCTGGACAGCACCCTGCGCGGCCGCTACTTCGACGTGGTGCCGCTGGTGGAATACGCCGACGTGCAGAATGAAGATGCAGTGGCCGGCAACGATACCCGCTACCTCACCACCTCAGTGACGGTGGACTACGGGCGCTGGGTGTTCGGCGCCACCCGCACCGACAAACGGCGTCCGTGGGCGCCCGGGGCAGGGCGGCACGATTACCTCAACGAGTTGAGCATGGGCTACCGGGTCACCGGGCAGCTGACCATGGCGTTCTCGGTGGGCAGCCAGGCGCAGGCAGGGCAGGATTCCAACCTGCTCGGTTTCGCGCTGACCTATGAAGGAGCGCACTGACATGCTGCGGAGCCTGTGGCCGGCGTTCGTACCGGCGGTGTCGTTGTCGTTGCTGCTGCTGTCGATGCAGCCGCTGGCGGCGCAGAACCAGACCCTGATCGGCGGGCCGTTCAAGCTCACCGACCAGAACGGCCAGGCGGTGACCGACCGCAGCTTCCACGGCAAACCGGTGCTGCTGTATTTCGGTTTCACCAGCTGCCCGGACGTATGCCCGACCGACCTGGCCCGCGTGCAGCGCATTGCACGGCGCGTGCAGAAGGCGGGCGGGCCGTCGTTGACGCCGGTGTTCGTCAGCATCGATCCGGAACGCGATACGCCGGCGAAGATGAAGAATTACGTGTCGCTGTTCGGGCCCGACATGGTGGGGCTGACCGGCACGCCGGCGCAGATCACCGCGATCACCGATCGCTACCACGTGTATTACAAGAAGGTGCCGTACGGGAAGCCGGGCCAGTACATGATGGATCACTCCACGTTCGTGTTCCTGCTTGATCGCAACGGTCGTTATGTGGATCACTTTGGGCGCACGGCGGATGAAGCGCAGGTGGCTACGCAGATTGTGGGCGAGCTGGCGCGTACGTCGCCGCGTGCGCGGGTGGCGGCGGTGCCGCGTCGCTGAGGGGCGCAGGGTTTGCTGGCATGGCTTTGACACGCGTGGCGTGTCACTACGCGGCATCCAATAAAAAACGCGGCCCTGGGGCCGCGTTGTTGTTTTGGCGCTTCGCACCGGTCGCCGATCAGGGGCGGCCGTTGTTGTTGGCCGACGTTGCCGCCTGGCGCAGCTCCGCGTCGGCCTGGATCAGCAGCTGGCGCGCGCGCTCAGCATGGCCGCCGAGGCCTTCCACGTTGTTCTGCTGGGCGGCACCGACCAGCTGGTAGGCCTGCACGATGTGTTCCTGCGCGGTGCGCAGGTCGCCGTGGCGTTCGCCGATGTTGACCACCGGCTCAGCCTGGGCAGCACCGGCCAGTACAAGGGCGCCGAACAGGGCGAACGGGGCGAGGCGGGTCATGCGGTTCATGCGATTACTCCGAAAGGTTTTGGGGGTCCGTGATCCGCGTCAGTGCGGCCGGTGAGCACACATTAGGGACTGCCAGACGCCGCTTCTTGACTTGGGTCAAGCGGAACGAAATCGCCTCCTGAATACGAACAACCAGTAGAAATACTGAGGGTTCTCATATTGCGGAACGCTGTTCCAATAAATATCATGGAACCGTGGTCCACATATTGGATCACGCGCGCCACCGTCCCCTTCGGTGCCGCACCCACCGGCACCCGCTGCCGGTCCGGCCGACCGGCACCATGCCTTTACGAACGGCCCGCCTTATCGCTTTTTGTTCTGCGCATCAGACAGGGGGAAGGCGGCAGGCATATCCAGTCCTGCCAGTGCCCGGTTACCGGGCGACGCTGTAGTGCTGGAGTTACAAGTCATGGGTACTAGCTTTGGTGCGCCGTCGGCGCGCTGCCGCGAATGTCAGTCCTGCCCGTTGGTATCGGACTGTTTTCCCGGTTCCCTGGAGGCAGGCAACCTGCACGAGCTCGACGGCCTCATCGAGCACACCGCCCCGGTCCACACCGGCAGTTTCCTGTTCCGCCAGGGCGACCCGTTCCAGTACATTTCGGTGATCCGCCTGGGTACGGTGAAGACCTATTCAATCGACCGCGAAGGCCGCGAGCAGACCCTGGGCTTCCACATGCCGGGCGACATCCTCGGGCTCAGCGCGATCGATGAAGAGCGCCATCCCTGCAATGCCATCGCGCTGGACACGGTGACCACCTGCCGCCTGCCGTTCCGCGTGGCGGCCTCCCTGTCGGCACGCATGCCGCAACTGCAGGCCAAGCTGTTCCGGCTGCTCAGCCGCGACATCGCCCGCGCCACGCAGCTGTCGTGCAACAACAGCGCCGACGAGCGCCTGGCGGCGTTCCTGATCGGCATGGCCGACCGCATGGCCGCGCGCGGCTATTCGGCCAGCCGTTGGCAGCTGACCATGTCGCGGATGGATATCGCCAGTTACCTGCGGCTGGCACCGGAAACGCTCAGCCGGCTGTTGCGCCGCTTCCAGGCCGAGGGCCTGGTGGCGCTGGACGGGCGTGAAGTGGAAGTGCGCGGCCGCGAGCGCCTGCAGGCGATGGCAGCCGCCGAGGCGGACCTGGATCAGGTCCGCAGGGAAGCCGCGTAACGGCGGGTGAAACGGCTGGCGGCGAGCAGGGCGGTGACGATCACCGCCACGCCGACCATCAGTGCGTTGGGCCATACCAGCACCAGCGCGTCGGCCGCCACGATCGCCGCCACCGCTGCGGTCCACACACCGGATACCACGTAGTGCCCGCGGATGAAGCGCGGTGTCAGCCACGCGGCCGGATCGCCTTCCGGCCGGGCATAGCCCAGCGTAAAGGGGCGCCCGATCAGCAGCGATGCCAGCATCACCAGCAACAGCACCGCGTCTACCGCCAGGCGCACGCCCATCACCGGCCACGCCGGTCGGGTCAGGCCGGCATACACCGCCAGCCCACCGAACACGATCAGTGACACCAGCTCAAGCAGTCCGCAATGGCGCCGTGGGCCGGTCCAGTCGCGCGCACACAGGATCAGCGCGGTCAGGGCGGCCGCGCACAGCGCGCCCGAGGTGCCGAACAGGCGCGCGGCAATGGCAAAAACCAGGAAGGGCAGCAGGCCCAGCAGGATGTTCATGGAGGAATTCCAGGGAGGGGAATTCCAGCCTAGACAGTACGCTGGCGTCGGGGTTGATCCAGGTCAAGCCCACTCCACCTTGCGGCCGGGACAGCGGCTCAGGGCCGCCAGAACCCGGACTGGAATTCAGCGAAGGTCAGGTTGTTGTCGTGGTCCACATCCAGCGACTGGAAGCGCATGTCGGCAACGCGCGACACCTCCTCTTCGGTGAGCTCGCCATCGCCGTTCAGATCGGCCACCCGGATCCGGTCGGCCGCAGTGAGCTGGCCATCGCGGTCCGGGCCCACCACCTCCTGGATATCCTCGACGGTGACCTTGTAGTTGCGGTCGCCATCCAGCAGCCGGAACAGCGCCGCCCCGTCGTACTCGTCATCGCTGACCCGTCCATCGCCGTTCTTGTCGAGGGCGGCAAAACGCTGCGCGGCGGTATCGCCGACCTTCTGCGCCTGGGCGCTGGCAGCAACGCCCAGGCAGAGCACAAGAGAGCAGGCGAGGGTAGAAACGAGCTGGTTCACGGGAAGCTCCGCAAGGCGGCCAGGGAAGCCCCAGTCTCCACCAGCCCACCGCGCCCCACACCCGTATTTCTACTGGCACACGTCCGCCGGGCTCTCCGCAAACGTGCGCCGGGCTCACCGCGTAGTGACACGCCATGCGTGTCAGAACCGCCAGCGAACCCCCCCATAAACCCCACGCCCATCCCCCGGCGTAGACCGCGCCACATCCTTCCCAGCATCGTCGTACCCCGGCGTCACCGTAGCCGCGTAATGCTTGTCGCCGATGTTGCGCATCTCCACCCACGCCTGCCAACGCCCGCCCGGCGCATCGAACCCCACCCGCGTACCAAAGATCAGATGGCTGTCCGCACGGAAGCTGTTGGCATAGTCGACAAACATCGACGACGCATACTCGGTATTGAGCGCTGCATAAAACCCGCCCGGATGATCGAAGCGCAGCTCGCCCTGGTAATAGTGCCGCGGCAGGCCCGGCAGCCGGTTGTCGCCAAAGCGCGCATC
Organism: Stenotrophomonas aracearum; assembly: GCF_031834615.1. Classification (NCBI taxonomy): domain Bacteria; kingdom Pseudomonadati; phylum Pseudomonadota; class Gammaproteobacteria; order Lysobacterales; family Lysobacteraceae; genus Stenotrophomonas; species Stenotrophomonas aracearum. The sequence goes on along the minus strand of NZ_CP115543.1, from coordinate 2,570,604 downwards.
GTGGCGGTAACGGAAGTCGCTGAAGGTGTACGCCTGGCGCAACGACAGGCGTCCATCGCCGCCTTCCCACAACGTGCTGTCCAGTCCCGCTTCAATGCCGCGGTGCACGGTCGGGCTGGCGTTGTTTTCGGCCACGAACAAGTTCGGTACCGGCGCCACTTCCACGCTGAGCAGCTCATGCCGCACCTGCGCGTAATAGCCGGTCAGTTCCCAGCGGCCGAGCATGCTCTCGCCACGCGCACCCAGTTCCAGCGTGGTCGCGGTCTGGTTCTGCAGGTCCACCGGCGCGCGCTGGCGACCGCTGGAGGCCCCATTGCCCGGCGCGAAGTAGCGATTGCTGCCCCAGATCATCGACCACGGGTGCGCCGGTTCCACCGAGCGGCTCAGGTTGCCGAACCACTGCGTGGCAGCGGTCTGCTGCCAGGTGAAGCCCAGCCGCGGTGCGTAATCCCAGTCGCTGCCTTTCAGGCGCTCCGGCGTGGACGGCCAGGTCACCTGCACATCCTTGCGGGTGTTGATCAGCGCCAGCCCGGTCTGCACGCGCAGGCGGTCGTTCACTGCCAGTTCGTTGCTCACATGCAGCGAACTGTTGGTGCCGTGATGCGAGAAGTCGCGCGTGTGGGTGCCGGCCGGATAGCCGTTGCTGGGGAAGCGCAGGGTTTCGCGCACGTCCGCATCCAGGTCGTGGGTCACCCGCAGCCCCACCGTGGTCACGCTGTCGCGGCCGAACAGCGCATGCGCGCGCCGGTAATCGAGCGTGGCATTGAGGTTGGTGTAGTCCAGCTGCTGCCGGTACAGGCTCTCGTTGAGGTCCATCGGGTAGTGGTGGTACACCAGCCCGGCCTGCAGCGAGGAATCGGCATCGATCTGCAGCGTGGTCATGTTGCCCAGCCAGGTGCTGCCCGGTTGCGGGCGGCGCGCGTCGATGGCCAGGTTGGCCGGGTTGGCGGCGCGGGGATCCTTGCGGATCTGTTCGCGGGTCAGGCGCCCGGGCGTCTCGTGGTTGGTCTCGCGGTAGCGCAGGAAGAAACGCGTTTCCAACTGCGGGTTGATCTGCCAGCCCACGTTCGCCATCGCCCCCTTGCCGTCGCCGGCGGCGTGCTGCTGGTAGCCGTCGAATTCGGTGTCGGTGTAAGCAAGGTAGTAGTCGACCGTACCGGCCACGCCGCCGTAGCCCAGGCTGCGCTTCTGGTAGCCGCGGCTGCCGGCTTCGTACTGCAGCTCGAGCCCGGCTGAATCTCGGCCACTGCGGCTGACGTAGTTGATCGCACCGCCCAGCGCCAGCGCGCCGCGTTCGAAGCCATTGGCGCCGCGCAGCACGTCCACGCGTCTCAGCCACAGCGGCTCCAGCAGTTCGTAGGGCGTGCCGCCCGGGCCGGTCAGTGGCAGGCCATCCAGCGACACCGAAATGCCGGAGGCGTGCGCGCCCGGCCCCCGGTTGATGCCGGAGCCACGGATCGACACCTTGGTGCCTTCATTCCCGGGCGACTGCGCACTGATGCCCGGCTGGTAGGCCAGCACATCGGCGGTACCGGCCAGCCGGCCGTCGGCCTGCGCCAGGTCGATCACGTTGCCCGCGCCCGGAATGCGCTTGAGCGCGGCTCGGGCCTGGTCGGCATCGCTGGCGGCGGTGACCTTGACCGCGTCGAGCGTGGTGGGTGCATCGGCCGGGGCGGCCTGCGCGGTCGCCGTCAGGGCGAGGCACAGGGCCAGGGGCAGGGGAGACAGGGGGGGGCAGTACAACGAACGAAGAACAGGCATGCGTCTGGAACCAATACGAAGCGGGCAGCGGCAGGCGCGACGACCTGTAAACCGCGTTGAGGGCGCGAAAGTTAACAGGTTGCGCGCCCGCCGTCACCCGGCGGAGCCGTACGGGGTCAGAGAATGCCCGGCAAATCCAACCCCTTTTCCTTCGCACACTCAATCGCGATCTCGTAGCCCGCATCCGCATGCCGCATCACGCCGGTGGCCGGGTCGTTCCACAGCACGCGGGCGATGCGCTTGGCCGCCGCTTCGGTGCCGTCGCACACGATCACCATGCCGGCGTGCTGCGAGAAGCCCATGCCGACGCCGCCGCCGTGGTGCAGCGACACCCAGGTCGCGCCGCTGGCGGTATTGAGCAGGGCATTGAGCAGCGGCCAGTCCGAGACCGCGTCCGAGCCGTCGGCCATGGCTTCGGTTTCGCGGTTCGGCGAGGCCACGCTGCCGCTGTCCAGGTGGTCGCGGCCGATCACCACCGGCGCCTTCAGCTCACCGTTGGCCACCATCTCGTTGAACGCGAGGCCCAACCGGTCGCGGTCGCCCAGGCCGACCCAGCAGATGCGCGCCGGCAGGCCCTGGAACTTGATCTTCTCGGCGGCCATGTCCAGCCAGCGGTGCAGGTGCGGGTTGTCCGGGATCAGTTCCTTGACCTTGGCATCGGTCTTGGCGATGTCTTCCGGATCGCCGCTCAGCGCGGCCCAGCGGAACGGGCCGATGCCGCGGCAGAACAGCGGACGGATGTAGGCCGGCACGAAACCGGGGAAATCGAACGCGTTGGCCACGCCTTCTTCCAGCGCCATCTGGCGCAGGTTGTTGCCGTAGTCCACGGTCGGCACGCCCAGCGCGTGGAAACCGAGCATGGCCAGCACGTGGTTGGCCATCGAGGCGCGCGCCGCCTTTTCCACTTCCTTCGGTGCGGACACGCGCTTCTCGTCCCACTCTTCCACGGTCCAGTCCTGCGGCAGGTAGCCGTTGACCGGGTCGTGCGCGGAGGTCTGGTCGGTCAGCAGGTCCGGCTTGACCCCGCGCAGCAGCAGTTCGTCCAGCACGTCGGCCACGTTGCCGAGCAGGCCGACCGACAGCGGCTTCTTGGCCGTGCACGACTCCTCGATCAGGCGCAGCGCCTCGTCCAGGTTGTCGGTCCAGGTGTCCAGGTAGCCGGTGCGCAGGCGCATTTCGATGCTGCTTTTCCGGCATTCCACGGCCAGGCACGAGGCGCCGGCCATCACCGCGGCCAGCGGCTGCGCGCCGCCCATGCCGCCCAACCCGCCGGTGAACAGCCACTTGCCGGCCAGGCTGCCGTTGTAGTGCTGGCGGCCCATCTCCACGAAGGTTTCGTAGGTGCCCTGCACGATGCCCTGCGCGCCGATGTAGATCCAGCTGCCAGCGGTCATCTGGCCGTACATCGCCAGGCCCTTCTTATCCAGCTCGTTGAAGTGGTCCCAGTTCGCCCAGCGCGGCACCAGGTTGGAATTGGCGATCAGCACGCGCGGTGCGTCGGCGTGGGTGCGGAACACGCCGACCGGCTTGCCCGACTGCACCAGCAGGGTCTGGTCGTCTTCAAGGCGGGTCAGCGTCTCCACGATCGCGTCGTAGCTTTGCCAGTCGCGCGCGGCGCGGCCGATGCCGCCATACACCACCAGTTCCTGCGGGCGCTCGGCCACGTCCGGGTGCAGGTTGTTCATCAGCATGCGCAGCGGCGCTTCGGTCAGCCAGCTCTTGGCGGTGAGCGTGGTGCCGGTGGGGGCGATGATGGTGCGGGTGGAATCGTGACGGCTCATGCAGCACTCCGGGAGTTCGCGAATTCAAGGCAGGCGTTGAGCACCTGCTGCAGGGTCTGGCGCAGCGGTGCAGCGTGGTCGGGGTCGAGCGGGGTGGGCCAGCTGTGCACGTCCACCAGCTCGGGCTCGTGCATGTAGCCGCGGCAGGCCAGCTCCATCTGCAGGCTGTGCACGCCGCCGGGAATGTCGCTGTAGTGGCGGGTGATCCAGCCGCCCTTGAAGCGGCCGTTGCGCACATGCGACAGACCGCTGAAGCCGCAGATGTTCTCGACCACGTCGCTGAGCGCGTTGTCGCACGAGGTGTCCGGCGTGCCCGACGGTCCGGCCGTGCCCAGGTTGAACTGCGGCAGCTCACCGTCGAACAGGTGCGGAATATGCGAGCGGATCGAATGCGCGTCGTACACCACCACGGTACCGTGGCGCTGGCGCAGCCGTGCGATCTGCGCGGTCAGTGCGTCGTGATAGGGCATGAACCAGGTATCGCGGCGCTGCGCGATGGCCGCCGCATCCGGCTCGCGACCGGGGTGGTACAGCGGCTGGTTGTCGAAGGTGGTCAGCGGGCACAGCCCGGTGGTGTTCTGGCCGGGATACAGCGAAACCCCGCTGGGGTCGCGGTTGAGGTCGATCACCGAGCGCGAGATCGCCGAACGCACCGTGGTCGCACCGATCCGCTGGGCGAAGTCGTACAGCTCATGCACCCACCAGTCCGCGTCGCGGCGGGCCAGCCACGGCGACACGAAGTCGCCGACCAGCGCGTCGGGCAGCTCGGTGCCGGTGTGCGGGAAGCTGACGATCAGCGGTGCATCGCCTTCGTGCACCTGCAGCCAGTCCGGGTGGGCGTTCATGCCAGCGGCTCCACCTGCGGCAGCACCTCGGCCAGCCCTTCGGCCAGCGCGCCACTGCACACCAGCGCGGTGGCCGCCACCATGTCCGGGTGGAAGTAACGATCGTCCTGCAAGGTCGGCACCTGCGCACGCAGGCGCTGGCGCACCGCTTCCAACGCGTCGCTGGAGCGCAGCCCGGTATGGAAGTCGCAGCCCTGCGCGGCGGCGAGCAGTTCGATGCCGACCACATTGGCCGCATTCTCTGCCATCTGCAGCAGGCGGCGCGCGCCGTGCGCGGCCATCGACACGTGGTCTTCCTGGTTGGCCGAGGTGGGAATGGAATCCACGCTGGCCGGGTAGGCGCGCTGCTTGTTCTCCGAAACCAGCGCGGCGGCGGTGACCTGCGGAATCATGAAGCCGGAATTCAGGCCCGGCTTCGGGGTCAGGAACGCGGGAAGGCCGGACAGCGCCGGGTCCACCAGCATCGCGGTGCGGCGTTCGCTGATCGAGCCGATCTCGCACACCGCCATCGCCAGCATGTCGGCGGCGAAGGCCACCGGCTCGGCGTGGAAGTTGCCGCCGCTGAGTGCTTCGTTGGTGTCGGTGAATACAAGCGGGTTGTCGGACACGCCGTTGGCTTCGATCACCAGCGTGGTCGCAGCCTGGCGCATCACGTCGAATGCCGCGCCCATGACCTGCGGCTGGCAGCGCAGGCAGTACGGGTCCTGCACGCGCACGTCGTTGTCGCGGTGCGACTCGCGGATCGCCGAGCCCTGCATCAGCGTGCGCAGTGCCGCCGCCGTGGCGATCTGGCCACGCTGGCCGCGGATGCTGTGGATGCGCGGATCGAACGGGGTGTCCGAGCCCTTGGCCGCTTCCACCGACAGCGCGCCGGTGACCAGCGCGGCCTGGAACACGGTGCTGATTTCAAACAGACCTGCCAGCGCGTAGGCCGTGGAGTACTGGGTGCCGTTGAGCAGGGCCAGGCCTTCCTTCGCACCCAGCACCAGCGGCGCCAGCCCGCAGCGCGCCAGCGCGTCGGCCGCGGGGATGCGTTCGCCGCCGACGAAGGCTTCGCCCACGCCGATCATCACGCTGGCAAGGTGCGACAGCGGCGCCAGGTCGCCCGAGGCACCCACCGAGCCCTGGCACGGAATCACCGGCACCAGGTCGTGCTGCAGGAACGCTTCCAGCAGCGCCAGCGTGGCCGGGCGGATGCCCGACGCGCCCTGCGCCAGGCTGGTCAGCTTCAGCGCCATCATCAAGCGCACCACCGGCGCCGGCATGGGCTCGCCCACGCCGGCCGCATGCGAAAGCACGATATTGCGCTGCAGGGTTTCCAGGTCGTCGCGCTCGATGCGCACGCTGGCCAGCTTGCCGAAGCCGGTGTTGATGCCGTACACCGGCTCGCCCTTGGCGACGATGTCGGCCACGGTCTGCGCACTGCGCTGCACCGCCTCGGCCGAAGCCGGGTCCAGGCGCACGTGGGCGCCGTCGTAGATCGCGCGCCAGTGCGCCAGCGTCACCGCGCCGGGCTGCAGGGTCAGGGTCTTGCTCATGGAATCTCCGGGCATCTCTAAGGTCAGACGGATACGCCGCGCATCACGCGCGCGTGCAGGGGGTTGAAGCCCATGCGGTAGACAAGGTCGGCAGGCGCCTCGATGTCCCACACGGCCAGGTTGCAGTCCAGGCCCACGGCCAGCCGGCCGATGCGCGCCTGTCGGCCGAGCGCACGCGCCGCTTCACGGGTGAAGCCGGCGATGCACTCGTCCACGGTCATGCGGAACAGGGTGGCGGCCATGTTCATCGCCAGCAGCGGGCTGGTCAGCGGCGAAGTGCCGGGGTTGCTGTCGGTGGCCAACGCCAACGGCACGCCGGCCGCGCGCAGGGCAGCGATCGGGGGCAGGGTGGTGTCGCGGGTGAAATAGAACGCGCCCGGCAGCAGCACCGCCACGGTGCCGGCCGCACGCATCGCGGCAATGCCGTCGTCGTCGAGGTGTTCGATATGGTCGGCCGAGAGCGCCCCATGCCGCGCCGCCAACGCCGCGCCATGCTGGTTGCTGAGCTGTTCGGCATGGATCTTCACTGCCAGCCCGTTCGCCTGCGCGGCGGTGAACACCTGTTCGGCCTGCGCGGCACTGAAGGCGATGTTCTCGCAGAACACGTCCACCGCTTCGGCCAGGCCCTGCGCCGCCACCGCCGGAATCATCACATTGCACACTTCGTCGATGTAGTCCTGCGCCTCGCGCCCGGGCGGTACCGCATGCGCACCGAGGAAGGTCGGCACGATCTCCACCGCGCGCTGGCGGGCCAACTCGGCGGCCACGCGCAGCTGCTTGGTTTCATCCTCAAGCGTCAGCCCGTAACCGGATTTGATTTCAACGGTGGTGATGCCTTCGGCCAGCATCGCGTCCAGCCGGGGCAGGCTTGCCGCAAGCAGTTCGGACTCGCTGGCGTCACGGGTGGCGCGCACGGTGCTGACGATGCCGCCGCCGGCGCGGGCGATGTCGGCATAGCTCACGCCCTGCAGGCGCTGTTCGAATTCGTTGGCGCGGTTGCCGGCGTAGACCAGGTGGGTGTGGCAGTCGACCAGCCCGGGGCTGATCCAGCGGCCGCCGCAGTCCACCCGCTGTGCCGGCTGCAGATGCGCGTCCGAACCGGCCGGGCCCACATGCACGATGCGGCCGTCGGTGGCCGCGATCACCCCGCCGCGGATCACGCCCAGGCCGGGGCCATCAACGGTGATCAGGTGGGCGTGGGTCCAGAGGGTGTCACAGTGCATGGCAGCAACCATAGCGGCTTATATGTCTATACAATATAGGCGCCACTTCCGGGATGTCCAGTGATGCCAGCCAACCCCGCTCCAGTCCTCGCCTTCCACGCCCACCACGCCCTGTTGCCGCAGGGCTGGGCGCGCAATGTGCGCATCGTCTGCGCCGGCGGCACCGTGCAGTCGGTCGAGTCCGAGGTGGCCGCCCAGCCCGGCGACACCGCGCTGGCGATCGCGCTGCCCGGCCTGGGCAACCTGCACAGCCACGCCTTCCAGCGCGGCATGGCCGGGCTGACCGAGATCGGCGGGCGCAGCGGCGACAGCTTCTGGAGCTGGCGCGAGCTGATGTACCGCTTCCTGGCGCATCTGCAGCCCGAGGCGGTGCAGGCCATTGCCGAACAGGCCTACGTGGAGATGCTCGAATCGGGCTTCACCCGCGTGGGCGAATTCCATTACCTGCACCACGCGCCGGACGGCACACCGTATGCGGACCGCGCCGAAATGGCCGCGCGCATTGCCGCCGCCGCGCAGGGCAGTGGCATCGGCCTGACCCTGCTGCCGGTGTTCTACGCGCATGCCGATTTCGGCGGCGCACCGCCGAACCCGGCACAGCGTCGCCTGCTGCACGACGTAGACGGCTTCGCCCAGCTGTTGGACGGTTGCCGCCAGGCCCTGCGTGGCCAGGATGACGCGGTGCTGGGCATCGCCCCGCACAGCCTGCGCGCGGTCACCGGCGAGGAGCTGGCCGCGCTGCTGCCGCTCAACAGCGGCCCGGTACACATCCACATCGCCGAGCAGACCCGCGAAGTCGACGCGTGCGTGGCCTGGAGCGGGCTGCGCCCGGTGCGCTGGCTGTACGAGCACGCCGCCGTGGATGAACGCTGGTGCCTGGTGCACGCCACCCATGTGGACGACGACGAAGTGCAGCGCATCCTGGCCAGTCGCGCGGTGGTGGGCCTGTGCCCGATCACCGAAGCCAACCTCGGCGACGGTCTGTTCCCGATGCAGGCGTTCGCGCGCGGCGGTGGGCGCTTCGGCGTGGGCTCCGATTCCAATGTGCTGATCGACGCGGCCGAAGAGCTGCGCCTGCTCGAGTACGGGCAGCGCCTGCAGCTGCGCGGACGCAACGTGCTGGCCCCGCAGGAAGGCGTGTCCAGCGGGCGCTGGCTGTTCGAGCAGTCGCTGCACGGCGCCGCGCAGGCGCTGGGCGTGGGCTGCGGCCTGCAGCCGGGTGCACCGGCCGACGTGGTCGAACTGGACCCGCAGCACCCGGCCATGATCGCGCGCGACGGCGACGCCTTGCTTGACAGCTGGGTGTTCGCCGCCCGTAATGGCGCCGTTCGATCGGTCTGGCGCGGGGGGCGCGAGCTGGTCCGGCACGGTCGCCACCTGCAGCGCGACGCCGTGGCCGCGCGTTTTGCCCAGGCCCTGCGCGGTGTATTGAACGCCGCGAACTGACATGCATTCCAGGACTTCCGAGTGACGGGCAAAAAAGCCGAGACCCTCAACCAGCGTATCCGTGCCGACCTGGAAAGCCGCATCCTCAGCGGGGAATGGGCGCCGGGCTTCCGCATTCCGTACGAACACGAGCTGATGGAGCGGTACGGCTGCTCGCGGATGACGGTCAACAAGGTGCTCACCGCACTGGCCGAGAGCGGCATGATCGAGCGTCGCCGTCGCGCCGGTTCGTTCGTGGCGCGGCAGCCGCCGCACCTGGAGCAGGTGGCGCTTGAAATCCCCGACATCGCGATGGCGGTGGGCGCGCGTGGCCATGCGTACGGCTACCAGCTGCTGGAGCGCGCCTATCGCGCGCCGAACCCGGCGGCCAGTGAGGAGGTGGCGCTGTCGGGCGAGCAGAAGCTGCTGGCGATCCGCTGCCTGCACCGTGCCGACGGCCGGCCGCTGGCGCTGGAGCACCGGCTGATCAGCCCGGTCGGCGTTCCTGAAGTGCTCGATGTGGATTTCACCACAACCGCGCCGGGTAGCTGGCTGCTGCAGAACGTGTCCTGGACCCGAGCCCAGCATCGGATCAGCGCCTGGGGTGCCGATGCAGCCGCCGCTGCGTTGCTGGAGGTCAAGCCCGGCACCGCCTGCCTGGTCATCGACCGCCTCACCTGGCGCGGCGAACAGCCGATCACCTGCGTGCGCCAGATGTTCCTGGGCGACGCCTGGGACCTGGTAGCGAAGTTCGCGCCCGGCGCGCGGTGATGGTTACGACGTAGCGCACTGGCGCCAGCGCACCGGTTCGTCGGTGCCCAGGCGCGGGTTCAATTGGATGCGCACCGTGCGAAGCGCGGGATAACGCTTCACCTGGTGGCAGATCTGCGGCCAGATCGCGTCGATTTCGGCCGAGCGGTTCACCGCCAGCGTCTGGCGGGTCTGCCAGAAGGCGTTGAGCACGCCGGTCTGCTGGCCCACCAGCGCGGACAGCTCGCGTTGATAACGCGCTAGCGTCTCCGAGTCCGGATCGGCCACGGTGCCGAGGATGCTGTTCGGGTCGTTGCCCGGGGCGACCGGCGTCGGCGCAGGCTTTTCAGCCGGCGGCTGGGACGGCGCGCCTTCTGCGGCCACCGGCGTCGCCGCGTCCGGCTTGATCGGCGCAGGTGCAGGTGCCGGCGTAGTGGTAGCGGCAGGGGCCGTAGCGGTCTGCGTCTCCCCCTGATCCAACCGCGAGGTCAGGTACCCCATGCCCACGATCAGCCCCAGCGTCAGCGAACCCAGCGCGGCAATCGAAATCCGCCGCACCGCTTCGCGCCGCGCCTCGTTCTTGACCCGGCTTTCCACGTCGCCGGGCAGGTAAGGCTGCAGCATCGGCCACAGCAGGGTGCCGTCCAGCACCTCCACGCTCTGCTTGTCGGCGGTGGCGCGGCCGTCGCGCTCGATGCGGCCCTCGGTGATCAGGATCCCGCCGCGGGCACCGGCCAGGCGCGCCGCCGCCCCGAGTTCGTTCACTGCTGCGGTGCCGATCCGGTAGGCCCGGCCGTGCTTGCACGACACCAGGTAACGCTGGTGTTTTTCATCCTGCATCAGGAAGTCGCTGCTCGGCTCCAGGCTGTGGTCGGGCTCGCCGGTGATGTCCTGCAGCCCGCGCTGCTCGTGCAGGGCGCGCCGGACGATCTCCGAGAAATCGCGCCAGTGCATGCCGGCCAACGCGTTGAGCCCCAGCTTGGTCTCCTTCCGGCGGCGTTTCACCAGCCAGAAATAAGCCGCAGCAAGGGACCAGACGACGACAGCCAGCAGGAGAGCCAGAATCCAGGAGAACATGGGGCCTAGAGATGAACACGGGAGTACAGGCGGACAGTCTATATGCGCCCGTACCTGTCTGTGGGATGTCGTTTTCGCCAAAAAGAGGCAGCGGTCTCAGACCCCGACGACGGACGTCTCATTTCCGGCCGGACCCAGGCAGGCACGAAAAACCCGCCAGTCCTTATGCCGTGAGGGGAGGGAACAAACGGCGCGGAAGCACTGGCGGGTCGGGTTCGATTGTCAACAAAGCCGTGCTGCTTTGCAACAATCGGGTGTCAGGCGTCCGATCCCGGGGACTGATGCGTGCCCGGCAGCGGGTCCGCATTGGGCGACGCATTTCTCGCTTCGGCCCGGTTGAGGCGGGTGGTCAGGGCGTCGATCCGGGCATTGAGCGCGGCCACGTCCTCGGCGGTCGGGATGTTCAGGCGCTTGAGCACGCCCTGGACCCGGTCGTCGAAGGCCTTCTCCACCTTGTCCCAGGTGCCGGCCGCCTTTTCGCGGGCTTCGCCCAGGTGTTCCTCGACGTTGTCGCGCCAGCGCGGGGCGTCCCCGGCCTGCTCACGGTTGCGTGCGTCGATGGTCTCGCCTTCGCGGACCAGGTTGTCGAACACCCGGCTGCCCTCGGCCTGTGCGCGTCCAAACGCGCCCAGCCCGGCCAGCCAGATCTGCTGCGCCGAATCGGTCAGCTTGCGCGAAAAGCGCTCGGCCTGGTCCTGCAGCGAGGGCTTCTCGCCGGTGCGGTCATCGTAGTCGTCGTGTGCGTTCATGGGGCGATCCTGTGAGTGGCCACCCCCGGATCCTACCCAGCGCTTCGATTGCGCGGCGTGATGGCGCGGCCGCGCCGCGCCTGCGGTTCAGCCGAGCTTTTCGCGCAGGGTGTTGCGGATCTGCTCTTCCACCATGCCCTTCATCATCGACACCGGGAAGCCCAGTTCCGCTTTGACGTGCACGTTGCCCGGCAGCAGTTCGATCAGGCCCTCGACGCCGGAGCCATTGAAGCTCAATGCATCGCCGACCCAGTTGGCGGTCACGCCGTACTTCTCGGTGAGCTTGGCCGCCATGGCCTCCACCGCCGTGCGCACTGCCTCGGCGGGCAGGGCGTGGGCGTGGGTGATATCGATCTTGGACATGGCGGGCTCCTGGCAGGCGGTTGCGGCAAACGGGCGTGCATTGTGCACACTTCTATCCTCCCTGACATCCAACCTGCTAGGCTGCGCCGCGTGCAGAACCTGCTTGTTCACTTCACCCATCGCCAACACCCCGACCAGCCCTTGAAGCCGGGGGTGCAGCGCATCGTGCGCCACGCCTCGGGCGGCGTGCGCCTCGGCGGTGACGCCGCCGGCACCCTGCTGCTGGCCCAGTTCTGCCTGGACGACCGCGGCCTGTGGCTGCAGGTGGCGTCCGGCATGCGCGGCATCCACGTCAACGGCCGGCCGGTGCGGCGGATGGCGCTGCTGCGCCCCGGCGACGCGGTCTATGCCGACGGCGTGGAAATGGTGGTGCAGGGCGAATGCGAAGTGCTCAACCACGCCCCGTCGCGCAGCGATGACGGTGGCGACGACCAGCGCCTGCTGCGCGGGGTCGGCGGCCAGCATCACGGCCGCAGCTTCACCCTGGACCGTCCGCGCGTGATCGGGCGTGGGCTCGAATCGGACATCGTCATCGACGATCCAGCCTTTGCCGAACAGCACGCACGGATCGAACGGCACGGCGACCGCCTGCTGCTGCGCGACCTGGGCGCCGGCGAATCCACCCGGGTCAATGGCGTCAGCGTGCGCCACTGCTGGCTGCAGCCCGGCGACCAGCTGGTCTTCGACGCGCAGCATCGGTTCGTGCTGGAAGTGCCACACGACGGCCGCAAGCGCGTGGCCAGCGTGGAGGAAGACGAACTGCTCGACCTGCCCAGCGCGGTGGAAGCCCCGGCCAAGCCGGCGCGGGTCAGCCGCTGGCCCTGGCTGCTGGGCAGCGCATTGCTGCTGGCCGGCCTGCTCAGCCTGCTGCTGTGGTTCGGCGCGCGCTGAGCCGATAGATTCAAAAGCAACCAATTTCGCCTTGTGCCGCAAGGCCTAAAGGCTGGTGCGCTGCGGCATACTAGGGGTCTTGCCCCATAGGTGTGACATGACGCGCGCGTTCAATTTCAGTGCCGGCCCTGCAACCCTGCCGGAATCGGTCCTGCGCCAGGCGCAGGCGGAAATGTTGGAATGGAACGGCGCTGGCGCCTCCATTGTGGAAATGAGCCACCGCGGCCCGGAGTTCATCGCCGTGGCCGCCGAGGCCGACGCCGACCTGCGCCGCCTGATCGGCATTCCCGACGACTACGCCGTGCTGTTCCTGGCCGGCGGCGCCACCACCCAGCAGGCCCTGCTGGCCCTGAACTTCGCCAGCCCCGGGCAGACCGTGGACTACGTGCTCACCGGGCACTGGGGCAAGACCGCGATCAAGCAGGTCAGCCCCTACGTGCGGGTCAACGTCGCAGCCAGCAGCGAGGCCAACGGCTTCCACGACATCCCGCCGCGCGACCAATGGCAGTTGTCCCACGATGCCGCCTACGTGCACATCACCGCCAACGAAACCATCCACGGCGTCGAGTTCCGTGACACCCCGGACGTGGGCAACGTGCCCCTGTTCGCCGATTTCAGCTCCTCCATTGCCAGCGAGCCGCTGGACGTCTCGCGCTACGGCCTGATCTACGCCGGCGCGCAGAAGAACCTCGGCCCGGTCGGCGTCTCGGTGGTGATCGTGCGCCGCGACCTGCTCGAACGCAGCGGCCAGCCGCGCGCCGACATCTTCGACTACCGCTCGCACGTCGCCCGCGACTCCATGCTCAACACCCCACCGACCTGGAACTGGTACCTGGCCGGCCTGGTCTTCAAGTGGATGCTGGCCGAAGGCGGCGTGGAAGAGTTCGCCCGCCGCAATGCCGCCAAGTCCGCACTGGTCTACGGCGCTATCGATGCCTCCGGCGGCTTTTACCGCAACGAGGTGGTGCCGGCCGCGCGGTCACGCATGAACATCCCGTTCTTCCTGCCCGACGAAACGCTCACCGCGCGTTTCGTCAGTGAATCCAAGGCGGCCGGCCTGCTGGCGCTGAAGGGTCACAAGGCGGTGGGCGGCATCCGTGCCTCGCTGTACAACGCACTGCCGGTGGAAGGCGCGCAGGCGCTGGCCGGCTTCATGCGCGATTTCCAACAGCGCAACGGCTGACGCTCTCGACTTATCGGGGCGCCTGCCGCCCCACTGCAACTGGAACCCCCATGGCTACCAAACCCGCCAAGCCCAAGGCACCCGCCGCCAAACCGAAGAGCAAACAGGCCGACGCCGTTCCCACCGTCGCCGCCCCGGTGCTCTCCGACGTGCGCGCCAAGATCGACCACATCGACCGCAGCATCCAGGCGCTGATCGCCGAGCGCGCGCAGTTCGCCCACCAGGTCGGCAAGGCCAAGGGCAAGCTCGCCGCCGCCGTCGACTACTACCGCCCCGAGCGCGAAGCGCAGGTGCTGCGCATGGTGGTGGACCGCAACGAAGGCCCGCTCAGCGACGAAGTGCTGGTGCATGTGTTCCGCGAAATCATGTCGGCCTGCCTGGCCCAGCAGGAGCCGCTGAAGATCGGTTATCTCGGTCCGGAAGGCACCTTCAGCCAGCAGGCCGTGCTCAAGCACTTCGGCCGCTCGGCGCTGGGCCTGCCGCTGGCCAGCATCGAAGAAGTGTTCCAGGAAGTGGAAGCCGGCAACGCCGATTTCGGCGTGGTGCCGGTGGAAAACTCGGGGCAGGGCACCATCCAGATCACCCTGGACATGTTCCTCACTTCCAACCTGAAGATCTGCGGCGAAGTCGAACTGCGCGTGCAGCAGTACCTGATGTCGCGCAGCGGCCGGCTGGACGATGTCGAGCGCGTGTACGGCCACCCGCAGTCGTTCATGCAGACCTCCTCGTGGCTGCGTGCCAACCTGCCCAAGGCCGAGAAGGTGCCGGTCTCCAGCAACGCCGAAGGCGCGCGCCGTGCGCGCAACGCCGACGACGCGGCCGCCATCGGTGGCGAGAGTGCAGGGCACGTATACGGCCTGAAGAAGGTGGTCACCAAGCCGATCCAGAACGACGCCGACAACACCACCCGCTTCCTGGTGATCGGCCGCCAGTTCTTCCCGACCTCCGGCCACGACCGCACCTCGGTGCTGGTGTTCATCCACGACAAGCCTGGCGCGCTGTTCGACGTGCTCAGCCCGTTCGCGCGCCACGGCATCAGCATGAACCGCATCGAATCGCGGCCCTCGCATAACGCCAAGTGGGAATACGGCTTCTTCATCGACCTGGCCGGCCACATCGACGACGACGCGATGCAGGCCGCGCTGGCCGAGCTCAAGGCGCACTCGGCACAGATCAAGGTGCTGGGTTCCTACCCGGTCGCCGTGCCCTGATCCCACCGTTCTTTCGCTTTCACAGGATTCACCGATGACCGCTTCCGCTTCCTGGATCGCCCGCAAGGGGCAGCCCCTGCAGGGCACCCTGACCATTCCCGGCGACAAGTCCGTTTCGCACCGCGCGGTGATGTTCGCCGCCCTGGCCGACGGCGTTTCGCACATCGACGGCTTCCTCGAAGGCGAAGACACCCGTGCCACCGCCGCGATCTTCTCGCAGCTGGGCGTGCGCATTGAAACCCCGTCGCCCTCGCAGCGCATCGTGCACGGCGTCGGCGTGGACGGCCTGCAGGCGCCCAGCGCGCCGCTCGACTGCGGCAACGCCGGCACCGGCATGCGCCTGCTCGCCGGCCTGCTGGCCGCTCAGCCGTTCGATTCGGTGCTGGTCGGCGACGAGTCGCTGTCCGGCCGCCCGATGCGCCGCGTCACCGGCCCGCTCGCGCAGATGGGCGCGAAGATCGACACCGAAGCCGACGGCACCCCGCCGCTGCGCGTGCACGGCGGCCAGCCGCTGCACGGCATCGACTTCGTGTCGCCGGTCGCCAGCGCCCAGGTCAAGTCGGCTGTGCTGCTCGCCGGGCTGTACGCCCAGGGCGAAACCGCCGTGACCGAACCGCACCCGACCCGCGACTACAGCGAGCGCATGCTGCGCGCCTTCGGCGTGGAGCTCGAGTTCTCGCCCGGCAAGGCCCGCCTGCGCGGCGGCCAGCGCCTGCGCGCTACCGACATCGCGGTGCCGGCCGACTTCTCCTCGGCCGCGTTCTTCCTGGTCGCCGCCAGCATCATTCCGGGCTCGGAACTGCGCCTGCGCCAAGTGGGCCTCAACCCGCGACGCACCGGCCTGCTGGCTGCGCTGCGCCTGATGGGTGCCGACATCCGCGAAGAGAACCACGCCGAGCAGGGTGGGGAGGCCGTGGCCGACCTAGTGGTGCGTTACGCACCTCTGCACGGCGCCGAGATTCCCGAAGCACTGGTACCAGACATGATCGACGAGTTCCCCGCGTTGTTCGTCGCTGCCGCAGCGGCGCAGGGCAACACTGTGGTACGTGGCGCAGCCGAACTGCGGGTCAAGGAATCCGACCGCCTCGCCGCCATGGCCACCGGCCTGCGCAGCCTGGGCGTGCAGGTGGACGAGACCGACGACGGCGCCACCATCCACGGCGGCCAGACGCTGGGCAGCGGCACCATCGAAAGCCACGGCGACCACCGGATAGCCATGGCGTTCTCGATCGCCGGCCAGGTGAGCAGTGGCGAAGTGCGGATCAACGACATCGCCAACGTAGCGACCTCGTTCCCGAATTTCGATGGGATCGCGCGCGGGGCAGGATTCGGCCTCGTCTAAAAAAAATGGGAGCCGACCCTTCGGTCGGCTCCCCCGCTCCCCCGCCGTTTTCGAATCGCTTACCGCTCAGCGGTCTTGAAATCCACCGGCACGCGGACCACGCTCGCCACCGCGCGACCATCCTGCATCGCCGGCTCGAACTTCCAGTCACGCACGGTGGTCAGCACCGCACGGTCCAGGTCGCGGTCACGACCGCCACTACGCTGCACGATATTGGCATCGGTCACCTGGCCGCGCGTATCCACGTTGAGGCTGGCAATCACGCTGCCTTCCACACCACTACGCAGCGCCGAACGCGGGTACTCCGGCTTCGCATTGCTGCTCAGCGGACGCGCATCGCGATCACGCACGGCCGGGGCAGCGCGGCGCTGGGTGGTGGCCGGAGCCGCCTGGCGCGTAGCCGGTGCCGGGGTGGTAGCAACCGGCGTCTCAGTAGCCGGCAGCATGCGCTCGCCCACCGGCGCGGTCGCGGTGTCATCGGGGCTGGCGTAACGCAGCCAGACCAGAGCCGCAGCGAACATCGCAACAATCAGCGCAATCCACAACACCGGCGAGGTACGCCGACGCTCGGACGCATCAATGACGTCGCGCTGGTGCTGCGGCGAAGCGGGCATCTCATGGGTATGGGTAACACTCATGGTGAACTCCTGGTGTCGATGTGACGACGCCAGTGTTGCCCGGGTCCAGTTGAAGATGTGTCACCGACGCGTCAACGCCGCGACTGCATTCCCGTCGGGGTTCATCATCATGAGTCACGCCTATACGCAGGCGTGACGCGGCCGTGATTACTGCGTTTTGAAATCGAACGGCACTTCAATGCTGCCCTGCACCGGCTGGCCATTGGCCTGCGCTGGCAGGAAGCGCCAGCGGCGCACCGCATCCGTCGCGGCGCGGTCCAGATCGCGCGAGCCGCTGCGCTGGATGACGGTCACGTCCATCGGCACACCGCTGGGGTCCACGTCCACGCGCACCACCACGCTGCCTTCCACGCCATTGCGCAGTGCGGACGGCGGGTAGGTCGGCGGCGGCGACTGCTCGGCAATCGGCTGCGGGCGGTCGCCGGCGGCCATCGCCACCGGTGCGGCCTCTGGCGTGGGAGCTGGCGCAGCGGCGGGCGGCGGGGGCGGGGCGGTTTCGACCAGCTGCGGCCGTTCCTCGTCCACCGGCACCGGCTTGGCATCGGGCATGTCGCTGGACCCGGCCGCGGCCGCCAGCGGCTCGGGCAGGGGCTCCACCTCCGCAACCTCCTGCGGGGTCTGGGCCGGCCCAGCCTTGTAGAAGTCGTTGTTGCGGCTGCTCAGCCACACCACCAAGAACAGCAGCACGCCCACGCCAAAGGCGATGGCGGAGATGAAAAGGCTGCGGCGGGGCAGCTGGAAGGTGATGTTCTTGCCAGACGAGGAACGGGAAGCGGACATGAGCCATACCAAGGTTAACCCCCCGATTCTGCCACGGCGGGAATGAACCGCGCGGCAGAAAAGCCGATTACAGGCGATAATCCCCCTCCAGACCCACCAACAGCCCCCAAACGCCATGCTTGATCCAGCCCTGCTTCGCCAACAGCCCGCCGAACTCGCCGAACGCCTGCGCTCCACGCGCGGTTTCGAGCTGGACGTCTCCGGGCTGGAGTCGCTGGAAGCCGACCGCAAGCGCATCCAGATCCGCACCCAGGAACTGCAGAGCCTGCGCAACAGCCGCTCCAAGGCGATCGGCCAAGCCAAGGCCAAGGGCGAGGACGTCGCCGCGATCATGGCCGAAGTGGCCGGCTTCGCCGACGAACTGAAGGCCTCGGAAGTGGCCCTGGACGAGCTGCGTGACAAGATCGAAGCCATTTCGATGGGCATCCCCAACGTCCCGGCCGACGACGTCCCGTTCGGCAAGGACGAATCCGAGAACGTCGAACAGAAGCGCTGGGGCACCCCGCGCAGCTTCGACTTCCCGGTGCTCGACCACGTCGAACTGGGCGCCCGCAACCACGGCCTGGACGGCGAAGCCGGCGCCAAGCTGTCCGGTTCGCGCTTCACAGTGCTGCGCGGCCCGGTAGCCCGCCTGCACCGCGCCCTGGCCCAGTTCATGCTGGACCTGCACACCAACGAGCACGGCTACGACGAAACCAACGTGCCGGTGCTGGTCAATCCCGAATCGCTGCGCGGCACCGGCCAGCTGCCCAAGTTCGAGGACGACCTGTTCAAGACCGCAGTGGGCGAGTCCACCCGCTACCTGATCCCGACCTCGGAAGTCTCGCTGACCAATATCGTCCGCGACGAGATCCTCGACGCCGAGCGCCTGCCGCTGAGCATGACCGCCCACTCGCTGTGCTTCCGCGCCGAAGCCGGCAGCGGCGGCCGCGACGTGCGCGGCATGATCCGCCAGCACCAGTTCGAAAAGGTCGAACTGGTCACCGTCTGCGCCCCGGCCGACAGCGAAGCGGAACACCAGCGCATGACCCGCGCCGCCGAAGTGGTGCTGGAAAAGCTTGGCCTGCCGTACCGCAAGGTGCTGCTGTGCACCGGCGACATGGGCTTCTCCGCGATCAAGACCTACGATCTGGAAGTGTGGCTGCCCTCGCAGGACACCTACCGCGAAATTTCCTCCTGCTCCAACTGCGGCGACTTCCAGGCGCGCCGCATGCAGTCGCGCTGGCGCAACCCGGAAACCGGCAAGCCGGAACTGGTGCACACCCTCAACGGCTCCGGCGTAGCCGTAGGCCGCGCCATGATTGCGGTGATGGAGAACTACCAGAACGCGGATGGCAGCATCACCGTACCGGACGCGCTCAAGCCGTACATGGGCGGTCTCGAAAAGATCGCGTAACGAAGAAGCCCGCCGAAAGGCGGGTTCTTTCTTGGGACCCCCCGGGTAGAGCCACGCCCTGCGTGGCTGCTCCAAAAAAAGAAACGGCCCCGCAAAAGCGGGGCCGCAGGGTGGGCCGGATGGGGGAGGGGATCTCCGGCCCGGGCAGGGCGTCCGACGAGGACTCAACGCCTGCCCTGGAACACTCAGGCCTCGGCCAGCTCTTCGAACTCGGCCGCCGGCAGGCTGGCCAGCGCGGCCGCAATGGCCTCTTCGCGATGGGTCGGCGAGTAGGCAATGCCTTCAGCGCGCACGAACTCCACGTTGTCGATGCCCATGAAGGCGAACACCTGGCGCAGGAACGGCTCCTGGAAGTCGGCCGGCGAATCGGTGTAGATGCCGCCACGCGAGCTGGCGATGATCACGCGCTTGCCACCGGCCAGGCCCACCGGGCCATTCTCGGTGTACTTGAAGGTGCGCCCAGCGACGGCCACGCGGTCGATCCACGCTTTCAGCGTCGAGGGGATGCTGAAGTTGTACATCGGCGCGCCGATCACGATCACGTCGGCCGCCAGGAACTGCTGCATCACCGCTTCGGCTTCGGTCGCCTCGGCCGCATCGGCCTGGGCCAGCGAACCACTACTCAAATGGGGAATGGGATTACGATCGAGATCGCGGTAGGTTACGTCGAGGTGCTCAACGGTCTCATTGAACCGTGCGACCACGGCCGCGGACAGCTGGCGGGAAACCGAGTTGTCGCCCAGCACGCTGGCATCAATGTGAAGAAGCTTCATGGCAATCACCTGTATCCGGGGAAGGGCGGTCAAGGCGCCGCCGACGGAGAGCAGGTTAGGTTGTTGCGTCGCTGGGATAAAGGTGGTTGAATACCACGTATTGTTCTATATCTGGAACTTCGGTATGCACGACCTCAACGACCTTTACTACTTTGCCATGGTGGTGGATCACGGCGGCTTCGCTGCAGCCGAACGCGCCCTCGGCATCCCCAAATCCCGCCTGAGCCGGCGCATCAGCCAGCTCGAAACCGACCTCGGCGTGCGCCTCCTGCAGCGCTCTACGCGCCGCTTCGCGGTCACCGACGTCGGCACCAGCGTCCACCGCCACGCGCAGACCATGCTCGCCGAAGCGCAGGCCGCCCGCGAAGTGGTGGACCGGCTCAGCGCCGAACCGCGTGGTCTGGTCCGTGCGAGCGTACCGGTCTCACTGGCCCAGATGCAGCTTCCCAAATTGCTGCCCAAGTTCCTGGCCCAGTACCCGAAGGTGCGCCTGCAGCTGAACATCAGCAACCGTCGCGTCGACATCATCAATGAAGGCTATGATGTCGCCCTGCGCGTGCGTTCGCGGCTGGACGACGACGGCAGCCTGGTCATGCGCAGCTTCGGCCAGGTGCAGGAACTGCTGGTCGCCAGCCCGAAGTACCTCGATCGCGCCGGCCGCCCGAAAGACCCGGACGAACTGGCCAACCATGTCACCCTGAGCATCAGCGAAGACGAAGCCCGCCAGCGCTGGGAACTGCACGGCCCGGAAGGCGCGGTGCGCCGTGTCGACCTGCAGCCGCGCGTGGCCGGATTCGACTTCCCGCTGCTGCAGAGCATGGTCAAGGACGGCTTCGGCATCACCATGCTGCCGGAAACCGTCTGCGCCGACGCCGTGCGCAGTGGCGAGCTGGAAGTAGTGCTGCCGGAATGGTCGCTGCCGCAGGGCATCTGCCACGCCGTGTTCGCCTCCCGCCGCGGCCTGCTGCCGGCGGTGCGGGTGTTCATCGACTTCCTGGCCGAACACCTGCCGCCGCAGCTTGAGGCCTCGCGCCTGGACTGCGGTGGGGCGTGCGAACGGGCCAAGGAGAAGATCCGGGCGAGTGCGCTGGGGGCGTTGGCGGTGGATGCGGGCTGATCCCGACGGCATGCTGCGCCAGTGCTGGGCAGAGCCGGTGTGAAAATGCGAGAATGGCGCCCCGGCCGAAGGCTGGGAGCCATACCGGCCAGGGCCACGCCCTGACCGGAACGCTGCGGTTGCAATGACTGCAGCGGGTAGGTGCGAAAGCGTCACCTATACGGAGAGATGGCCGAGCGGTTTAAGGCACCGGTCTTGAAAACCGGCGAAGGGTAATTCCTTCCGTGGGTTCGAATCCCACTCTCTCCGCCAAATCATCGCAAGTAATTGATTTATATGATTATTTGCATGATTTGATTGATCGTTAAATGGGACACAAGTCGGGACACATCTCCCGCATGCGCATCCCTCACAATCTCGTTCGAGCTGCCTCTGGCCACTACTCTTTCCGTCAGCGTGTTCCGGGTGATCTACATGCAGTTGTAGGTCTCAGGCTCATCAAACGCGCTCTAAACACTGCCGACACTAGCTGCGCTCGTATGCGCGCAACCGTTCTCGCGTCAAGCTATGCTCAGGCCTATGACTTGCTGCGAGAAAGAAGTGTGGAGAAGTTCGGTAAAAAGGATCTGGAAGATCTTGTTGAGCGGCTGAGCAAAGGTGCAGGTCGAAATGATCTCACTCTGCATCGGACTCAAGCCGCCGATGGCACGATCACAGAGCGGTGGCAGATGGATAGCGAGGAAGACGTAAAGCTCTTCCGTCAGGCGCAAGCCCAGGCGAATGCTGCGGAAGTCGCAGCAATCGGCGTCCTTGATCCCACTCCCGTTCGGCGGACACACGCTTCTCGACCCCAAGTCACCGAAACCATTAGTCTCGAGAAGGCTCGCGATGCGTGGCTTGCAAGCATCAAACCGCGCACGCTACCGAAGACCTACACGATCAAGCTTGCGGCTGTGGAATCGTTGGTTTCATTCCTTGGACCGAAGTCCAAGCTCCACACTGTGTCCCGACCTGACCTGGCGCGCTGGTATCAGCACCTTCGCGACAACGGTGCATCCACGCCAACGCTCACGAATAAACAAAGCTATGTAGGCGGAAAGGGCGGCTTCTTCGATTGGTCAATTGCGTCAGGCTTCTACCCGAAGGGCGATAACCCGGCCACCGGGCATGTGAGCTATTCGCTCCGCGAGAAGCGTGCGCGCAGGAAGCTTGGTTTTAAAGCATATGACCATGAGCAGATCCAGACGATCTTCTCACCCAGCAACTTCGAAAAGCTCTCCCAAAACGCCAAGTGGGCCTCGCTGATCGGACTCTACACTGGTGCTCGTGCTTCTGAGGTGGGCCAGTTGCTGGTGACAGACGTCTTCAATGAAGGGAAATTGGCTTGTATCCGAATTTCGGATGAGGGTGAAAATCAGAAGGTGAAGACCGAGGTCAGTCTTCGCACCGTGCCTCTGCATCCAGCTTTGATTGAACTAGGCCTTCTTGTTTGGGTTGAGAGCCGAAGAGCGGCAGGGCATAAGCGCCTGTTCCCCCAAGCCAAAGGCACTGCTCTCAACGGGCAAGGAAATTGGATCACTAAGGCATTTAGCCGCCACTTGTCTGTGATTGGCAAAGACTGGCCGAAGGCTAAGCGTGGCTTCCATTCGTTGAGAAAAACCTTCATCCAGGAGTTGCAAGGACTTGGCGTGTCTTCTGAACTTCGCGCTCAAATTGTGGGTCACGAGCTCGATGACGAGCACCATGCGACATACAGCAGGGACTTCACTGCCGCAGAAAAGCTCAATGGTATGGGTAAGCACTCGCCCGGCCTTGCGGCGCTAAATTACAAGTTGAGACTTGGTCCGGACTCAATGGATTGAGCTATCAGATCAATTCAGAACGTTGCCAGTTTTATGCTGGTTCGATATGATCAGGATGCATCCCGAATTCCTTTGATCAACCTAAGAGTGCACACGAATGGCAATGACTTACGCAGAAATTCAGAAGAAAGAGAAAGAACTTCGTGATGCTCTGCAAAAGCTTGAGCAGGACAAGGAGAAGTTGCTCGCTGCCGAGGCAACGAAGCACTTTGAAGACATCCACGGCAAGATGTCTGAGTTCTTCCAGCACTTCACTGCCGAACAAAAGGCTGAATTGAAGTCATTCTTCCCGTCTGACAAGGTGCGCGGAGCCAAGAAGGGCGGTAAGCAGTCCCAGGAGAAGGGCAGTGTGCAGCCCAAATATGAGCTGCCGACCGGCGAGAAGTGGAGCGGTCGTGGCCGCACCCCGATTGCCTTCCAGGAGTGGAAGAAAGCCAACCCGGATCACGAATATCCGGCATACCCGCACAAGTCTTGATGTCTCATTGAACCTAGGAAAGCCGGCAGCAATGTCGGCTTTTTTATATGCCACGAATGACAAACGAGAAAGCTGAGGCAGAAGGCTTCAAGAACGCGTTGGAGTCGCTCTTCGCAGATAAAGAGGAGCGCAAAAGGATAAAGGCGACTCAGGACTATGCATCGGTGCGCAAGAAGCTTCATGAGATGGGCGGTGATGCTTTGTTGACCCTATCCATGACTGCTTTCTTCTTGGGTATCACAAGCAGTGCCTTGCGTGAGGCTCGAAAGAAGTATGACGATCCTTTCTTCCTGTCCAAAAGCCATACGGCTCGCAAGGATCAAATTTTGCGATGGTGGGCTACGGTCTTGAAGAAAAAGAGCGGGCTAGAAGAGGAAATCGAAGGCAGCGCTGGCCTCGATCTTCACCCCAACCCAAATCTCTTCATCGTCTTTAAAGACAGGATCACGGGTAGGCCGGTTGTTCTTTGCAATAGCTTGATCACTTCTGTCTCAGACGAGCTCTTGTCAGATACCTTGCGGGCTGGATGTCGTATCGTCGCCCTTACGCCTGAAAAGGCAATTGAGAAGCCCTGGGCGATGCATGAAGAAAAGGCTGCTTACATAGAGGCCTACCGGAAAAATCTTGAAACCAAGCACCGGGAGAAGCTTCTATGGCTGGATCGAGAGCAGGCGCAAAGCAAAGCGCTCGCTGATCGGGCAGAGCTTGACGCTTCAACGGTAGGAAGGTAATTGCACCTACCCAAGTTCACTTGGTAGACACCGGTATTCCGAAATAATAAATACCTAAATTATTGCTAATTCTGGATTTTCTGTTTTGTTGGGTCTAACTCAGCAAATCAGGAGATCCAGTGCGGTATAAGCGAGATCAGAAATACCATGCAAGAGAGCGGCATCTATACGCTCTCAAGTTTAAAGATGGTGCAGTCTACATCGGCCAGACGGTTGACATGGAACGCAGGCGCAAGGAGCACGAATCAATTGCTGGTGGTTGGCCAAGCGCTTTCGAGTTCCAACACCTATCGACGATTCAGGGCACCCAGCTTGACGCTGAAGATCACGAGAGGGCTTGGCGCTATGTCGCTGCCTCACGCGGGCATCGCATCTTCGCTAAGCCCCCAGGAATTGTCGTGGACTGCAGGCGTCAGCAGACGCCTAATAGTTTGAAGCTCTCGAAGACCATCCGCTGGCCCACTGCTAGAAGCCCATTCGGTCAGAGAATCTGGGGTGCTTTATATGCTGCGTTAATTTCATTTCGTCGCTGAATTATCAGTCGCGACAGCTAATTGCATTTGCTATAAATATTCATGTAATTAATTAGAATAAGGAAATAATTACATGAAAGTAAAATTATGTTTGGGAAAAGAGTGTCAAGTAACACTGCTAGACAAGACCGTCGTTACACTAATTGTTCATGGTGCAAGTCCGGGTGTCGTCCAGTTCACGCTGGATGGCATCTACTGGGAGCATCCGGACATCGAGTTCCTGCACTGGAGCAACATTGAGGTAGTTAAGGGCATCGCCAGATAACGCCTCGGCCATTAGTGAGCAGACCCAGGCGGTTGCCTGGGTCTCCACGGCTCATGGAACTACTCTCTCTCGATGACCTGTTGTGTAACGCCATCATATCGATAGTGAATAATTTCACCGTTGATTAATAGCTGCACCGCCATCTCAATGGCAGGTAGCGGTGCAATGAACCACTCCCTCGGAGTGTGCTTCTTGCCGAGCTCATCAACCACCTGCACGTCCAAGCAATACTTTCCAAAAAAAGTGTGAAGCAAGTTTTCAAATTTTTGTGGGTTGAGGTTGAAGCATTTGTAGGCGGAGATGATCTTGACGCCTGACATCAGATAGGTTGGTTCTCTCTTGGCATTTTTGATTCGCTGCGGAACTGGAACAGTCGAATAGCCAATCTTATATAGATGGTTGATGCTCCTGATGTCGTCGCGCTCACTTGTTGAGCTCAGGATGTAGATGTAGCCCGTTTCAATGTCGTCGTCTTTGACTTGGTCCAACTCATCCAAGGCTTGATCACTGTGGCTAAGGACGCGGCGTCCGGCAGGATCTTTGTAAAGCTCAGTGGCTAGGGAACGCAGAAGCATGTTGCTTTCCGTTCCATTCTCAAAGATGCATCGAAGCCTGGCATTGACCTTCTTATTGCGAATCTCTTTCTCGCCGACTTCGGCGACATATGCCATGACGCCATGTAGAACGAAAAAGTGGCCGGGTTGAATTTGCTGTTCGCCAGTGAAGGCGCGCATTTCCCTCAACCCCTGTTTGAGCTCTGCATGACAGAGGACGAACAACGACTCAAAGTTGGCAAAGTCCAGGCAAGGCTTGCGCGACGCAATCCGCTCTGGCATGCGTATGTTGGACGGAACGTTTCTGAGCGTGAAAATGCTCTCAGGATCGGGTCCAAGAAGACCCATATCATCATCGTCCAAGATATCGTCGAGCGACTCAATTGGCTTTTTAATCAGCCCTAGATTGTCGATGGGACGAAGCGCTTCGGCTTTGGCTGGGCTATCGTTGATGCCGCTCAATCTGCTGTTGAGCTTGAACTCGTGCATGTCCTTCGGGTTCGCCTCCGGCATACGTCCGTGATCTTTGACGAATTCCTCAATCTCTCTGAAAGAACCAAGAAGGCGCTGGTCCTGAGTCATTGCTTCGGGCACCCGAGATTTGACCTTGAGCAGGCCAATCTCGTCGTCCCCGATCAACTGGATCAGTGTCTCTCGCTTCATAGCCCTTCTTTACGCCTCTCGTTACGAATGTAGATCAGCGCCTGACCCATTCGAACTTCGAGGGGATCAGTTGAGTCTGGGCTAGGTGGGCGTCCGTTGAGACGGTTGAATTCTTTGATCTTCGGCCAAAGGATGACAGCTTCCTCCTCCGTCATCGCAATTCGGGTAGCTTCAATTGCTTCCTTGATCAGCTTCAAGACGCCCACAGTGACCGACTTGGATAGGATCTCGAACGCTGCCTGGAAGGGATTTATCCGGTCGATCAAGTCGATGTGCAGCTCATCGATGTTGATGAACTTCCCCGCCATCTTGATGAAACGCTTATCACCGTCTTCCTTGTATTCCCCTCCCTTGATCACAGAGTCCACCACGACCTGCTGACGAACTTCTTCAACCTCTTCGTCCGTCAGGTCGGGGTAGGTCATCCGAATGATCTTAGGGATCATGACCTTGTTGATGACTTCGGGATCTACTCCACCAGGAAGCGCCTTGACGATTTGGTCGTCTTGCAAAATCTTGGCCTTGATATCATTGAGGTCTGATTCAATGATGTCCTTAACTCGTTTGGTCGAGGGCTCCTTGAACCCGCCAATCTTTACTTCGCCAGGTCCTGGGAGATCGTCCTCGTTAACCTTGGTCTTAAATTTAAAGACGGGAGCAAGCACTTGTTCCATCAGCAGGGAACAAGTGATCGCTTTGAGCATGTTGTTGACAGCCAGCTTCACCAAGTCGTCTTCGGCTTCGGGCTGAGCGATTAGGTTGGTAAACTGTGCATGCGTTTTGTTGCTGCTATCGCGTGTGCAGCGCCCAATGATCTGGATCACTTCGGTCAGCGAGCCGCGATAGCCAACGGTGAGCGCATGCTCACAAAACGACCAGTCAAAGCCTTCCTTAGCCATCCCTAGCGCGATGATCAGGTCCAGGTCGTCGGGCGATTTGATCTTGCGCAGGTAGCCTACGATGCGATCACGGGCTTTGGGCTCATCTTGCACCAGGTCGGCGACCTTGATGATCTTGCCGTCTTCCTTGCGTTTGACATGGATTACACCAGTCTCTGAGTCTTGAAACTGGACGCTGCCAATGATGTCCAGGATCGTGTCAACTTCCTGGTGCTTGTCTTGAGTCGACTCGCCTGAACGCACACTTGGGATGTGGAGGATGGTTTTCTTGTCGGTATCAAGGACATCCTTGATCGCAGTCAGGTATTTGTATTGGTAGAAATGGTAGCCAATGCCAAGTGACTTCAAATACGTATAGCCATTGAGCTGCTCGTAGTAGTTGTAAGTGACCTTGGTGAATTTGGCTTCGTCTTCTGGCAGCAGCACCGGCACACTGTCTCCTCGGAAGTAGGAGCCAGTCATTGCGACGATATGCACGCTCGACTTCTGCATCACAGTTCGAAGCAGCAGTCCAAGGCGGCTGTCTTCGTCAGCGGAAACATGGTGGAACTCGTCAATGGCTAGCAGACAGTCGTTGAACATCTCCTCTTCAAGCGCTTCAAAGGCCGCACGAAGAGTTGAGTGGGTGCAAACAAGCACACGGTCTTCGCCTTCCATGAACCGCAGGAAGGCCTGAACCTTGCTTCCGTCTCCGCCGGGTGTGCAGAGGTTGTTCTGTGCCTCTACAACCCAGTCCGCGAAGAAGCCGTGGGCGGAAAGGTCGGTGCTATCAAACGAAGCGCCAATAGATCGCTCCGGCACCGCGATGATCGCTTTGCGCAACCCTTGCTTATAGAGCTTATCTAAGGCGAGGAACATGAGGGCGCGGCTCTTGCCTGACGCCGGGGGAGCTTTAAGCAACAGGTATTGGCTGTCGCGTGCCTCATAGGCACGAACCTGCATCTCACGCATGCCGCGTGAGTTGATCATGGTGCTTTCACCGGTCTGTTCGTAGCTGACTTCGACGATGTTAGGCATTATTCTTGGCCTTCATTTGCTCGAAAAGATGGAAGAGATGAGCAAGTCTTTCCGAATCGTTTTTGAATGGCTCTCGTCTGTATACACTCTCAATCGCCACGTCCAGGTTGCCGTGTGCCTTCTTTAGGCCAGGAGGCATCCTTTTCGGGTCATACATCTCTGCAAGCGTCATTTCTGCATTCCGTTCCCGTTCGTCAAGAATTTGAAGGGATAGCGCGGTAATCTCCCTCCTCTTTTCCAGTCCGATACTGGGGAACGGAAAATTATTATATGAAAGAAGGTTTGAGTAACGTATGCGCGAGTCGAGCGCGCCGCAGGCTGCCTTTGTCCAAAGCATATGCATCCGGGACGAAACCAGTCCTAGCGAGAAAGGCTCGGGGTCGTAGATGACCTGTGCCGAGTTCATAGAGACATTTTCAGCGCCTACAAAGCCTACTTGAAGATACTCTCGCCTTTCGGACGAGGTGCAAGGGACAACTAAGATGCCGCGAGTTGCCATCTGGCGATATCGGAATTGATGCGAACGATTGACGAGAGTTTGCGCAACTTCGCCGCCGTTGATTCGGAAATCCCTGACCTGTTGGATTCGCTTTTTGATTGGCGGAATTAGTTCTGCCTCGGCGAGTTGGTCATCTTCAATCCATATGCACCAGCGCTTCTCGTCATACAACAGTTCATTGCCGCCGATAAGTGGCCGAATGAATTTCTTGGCTTGCGGAAACTCCTGCAGCAGTTCAGAGAGTTGCTCGGGCTCAAGTTTAAGGAAGCCGCCATCCAGGGGCATGTTCCCATATACCATTTCGGCAATGTTAGATAGTGGCGTGCTTCTCTTAAATATAATTGCGTTGCTGGCATCCGTAAGATAGGGGCTGATGTTCTTGCATAGCGTCTTTTGATCTTGGGAGTAGAGCCAGCGCTCCTTAACGTCATCCGATGACAAGCCAACTACAACGCAAGTGACTCCCGCCTTATTCTTGGCGTTGTTCTCCCATTTAAAGGCTTCGTGAGCGAACGGAATAACGACAGCCAATTCAAAGACGGACGGCCACAGAAGACCAACCTGCTCGCCTTGAACGATGGAATTGGTGGTAACAAATCCTGCTCGCGCATCGGTTCCGCTTACATATCTAGCGCCAAGCATAAACCAGCACGAGATGTAATCTAGGTTGCGGTAGGTTTTTGTTTGCTGAAAGACTCGGGCGATATCGGCCTTCTGCTCTTTCGTCTGTTTCTTCGCTCCGTAATATGGCGGATTCCCCATCAGGAAAACTTCCTCCTTCGGGTGCCGAGCGCAAATCTGCGTCCAATCTATTTCAAGAGCATTTCCATGAAAAATATTGCCGCTTGGTTTCAATGGCAGCGTCGGCTTGTAGCCGCCGAAGCGATTTGTGAACGCTACGTTCATTTGATGCTCAGCTAGCCATAGAGCCAAGATGGCGATCTCATGGGCGAAATCATCAAGCTCAATGCCGTAGAACTGTGATAGCTGGACGCCCGTGATGCCGAAGTCGGCCTGCCTTTCATGGAGCGAAATTTGATTGAAGATCTCCATCTCCAATCTTCTGATTTCTTTGTAGGCGATGATCAGAAAATTTCCGGAGCCGCACGCCGGATCAAAAAACTTCATCTCGGTGATGCGCTTTTGTAGTTCCAGCAACTTTTTTGTGCTGCCTCGCGATTTTTCGAAGTCGGCATAAAGCGCATCTAGAAATAGTGGTTTGATAACCTTCATGATGTTCTGCACGTTTGTATAGTGCATTCCCATCTTGCCGCGTTTTTTTACATCGACCACGGCTTGAATCATCGACCCAAAGATGTCGGGGTTGATCTCGGACCAATCAAGTTCAGCCCCGCATTCAATAAGAATTTGGCGTGATTTCGCAGTGAACCTCGGTGTCGGATGTTTGTCCGCGAATAGGCCCCCGTTGACGTATTCGAATTCGTGAAGGTATGACGGCCACGATGCCTTGTCCTCCGTGTTGAGGACATCAAAGAGGAGGTCAAGGTAGGAGCTGACATCGCTGCCATCTCTTGACGTCTGCGATTCAATTTTATTGGTGAAAAGCTTGCGCTTGAATATCCCAGTGTCTTCTGCGAAGTAGCAAAACAGCAGGCGAGACAGGAAAACATTCAGGCTGTGGACCGACGCCGGATCGGAAGAGGGATTGTCCGCCTTGATTAGGTCGAACAGTTTTGCCATTTTCTCTGCTGCTTTAACATCAGCCGGGTTATCCAGCGTAACCGTGGCCTTCTCCATGTTCGCCCAAGGAAGAAGGAAGTCAAAGTGCTTCGGTAGTTCAACGAACAAGATGTCGAGCGTTTCGTCGGTCTTTGTATCCAACACGTAGAAACGCTCAAAATTAGTCACCACCACGAAACGCGGTGAGTGCTTTTCAACCGCTTGCGACTCGATGAGTGCTTCGGCGTAGCTCTCCACATCGTCGAGCGCTGTGCTGGCATAGAGCACTTTCTTCTTCCACAGGACAACACCTTCCACCTTGGACAGGTTGTAGCTCCCCTTGTCCTTGCTCTCAAGCCGAGTGATCGAAGCTTTTGGCTGCCCATATGCGGCGAGTAGTTCGTAGAGGAATCGATCCCGATTCGGTGCCAGCACCAGCTGCCGGACAGACTCTCCAATCTCTGCAATCTTCATGCTTCCCCCTGTCCGCCAGGTCCTCTAGCGGCCAAAATAGTGTGTGACATCTGTGCTGCATCGCCAATTATGCCGGTTGGGATGGTCCTGTGGCAGGCTCATCAGGCCGTCCTACCAGGACTGTCAGGGAGCATCAGGCTCTGGAGCCAGGCTCACCGTCCAATGTCCACCCTCCTCAAGGTGCGGAGTGAGCAGATCGTAGGTCTTTAACATGTCTACAAGCCCGGAATGCCCGTAGGCACTGGGCGAAAAGGCTGAGTCGGCACGCTTCAAATACTGGCTCAGGGCACTCACGCTGACCCTCCCGTCAGGCGTGCCTGCGGCCAGGAGGGAGACAGCTTCCACGACGAATCGTGGCCTACGCTTGATCTTGGCAGACGGGGTGGAAGCAGCGGCGTGCTTGGGCTGGGCAGGGGCCCGAGGTTTGGCTTCCGGGGTCTCGGCGTCCGGTGCTTCCGCAGTGGCTTGTTCAGGGCTCCATTCGAAGAACCGGTCGCACGAATTGCGCAGTGCATCTGGTGTCTTTGCTTCGCCCACAATGAAGACCGTAGCGCCGCGTTCTCTCAGTCTGCGGCTGAGATACGCAAAGTCCGAGTCACTGGTGACCAGGCAAAAGACCTCGGCACGCTTGTCGAACAGTGCTTCTTGAGCATCAAGAGCAAGCGCAATGTCAGCTGTATTCTTCTTTGACGCGTATTGGTATTGGAGGCAGGGAGTGAACGCCTGACGGACCAACGCTTGTTCCCAGGAATTGCTGAGCGTAGCTTTGTTGCCATAGCCCCGGCGAAGGATCACACGACCGGCTTGAGCGGCCATGAGAAGTGCAAAGTCGATGATTGCTGGGGCTACGTTATCGCAGTCGATCATGACTGCAACTGTCACTTCATGTGATGCTAGGGCCACTGTCATTCCTTGAAGTTGGTGGTTTAGACAACTGCTATGGGGACCGCAGACTCCCACTCTTTTGTCAGCTCAATGATTGCTTCTTGTGCTCTGAGAAGATCGTGGTGAGCCTTCTTCAAGTGGGGAATGATCTCCTTGAGTTTGATGGGATCCTGAGTCCCAATTCCCCATGAAAAGGAACCATCAGCATGCTTGGTCCACTCAGTGTGCTCCGTCAGCCCAATGACGAGCTGGCGAGGCGCGCCGTGCTGAAAGCTGTTCCGGAAGTGTCCGCTTGCCTCGTTGAGTTCCTGGGCCTCAAGGAGGGTCAGCTTCTCTGCCAATTCCGGCCACCCTTTCCAATTCTCAGCCACGGACTTTGCAACCTTCATGGTTACATGGGTGCTACCGTCCCAGCGGAGCGGCTGCCCGATGATGCTGTTGATCAGTGCGCCACACTCGACCGTGGCGTAGATCATTTGGCCTCGGATTGCTTGTGTCGCCGAAATGGCGAGATTGGCAAGCGGCTCAATGTGCTCAATCGCGAGGGAAAAAATCAGCTTGTAATCTAGGTCTTCTATTACGAGATCCCATGCTTCAAGGCTGCGTATCATCTGCCCGAAGCTATTGATCTGGTTTGCAATCTCTTTCATGGCTCTCGACAGGGCGTTATCGAGAACCATGGCTTTACCTGGGATGCTCTCAAAGCTACCAAAGGGCGGGTAATATGGTGCGTGCGGGAGCTGCGGAATGTGATGCCTGATGGCCAAGAACATTTTGTATCTGGCAACTTGAAAGCTGTCAGCCCCATGCAGCTGAGCCTCAATGTCATTCAGCACTAGGTTACGAATACGAAAGCGTTCCATGTCATCCATCGTGAGCACCTTGTGCAATTGCAGTGGGGCCTATCCGACCCGTTGCCGTCATCGGGAAGCTGTGATCGAAGCAGCAACCGACCCAGCTCAGGTTGATCTTATCTCACGCGAATGAGCTGCTTCCAATCCGTGGTGTAAGCCGGCGAGAGCATGTCCCTCTTGACTGACCAGGCGGGCTTCTCAAGGGTCTTTCCCCTTGGACGCCAAGCCGTGGAAGCAAAGCCCATAGAGCCTCGGCCGAACTTCTGGTTGGTCCGGTCCATCACCTCCATGATGGCCTTACTGCGCTGATCAATCCCGGCAAACAGATCCCCCTGCTGGACATCCGTATGGCTCAGATCAAGCAAGCTGACACCTGCTTTCTTGTAGCCGTAGCCCGGACGGAACATGGCCTTGGCCAGCCCCTGGGCGACCATCAAAATTTCCCTCGTGTCCGCAGATGGCATCAGCAGACGAAACGACTTTGATGGGTTGTATTGCGTCAAATTGTGCTTGAAAGGGTTCGTCTGGATGAAGACCCAGACACCGGCTGCTTGCAGCTGTCTTGAACGAAGCTTCTCGCACGCCCGTTGGGCAAAAGTGGCAATGGCTTGCATCAGCTCGGTCTGTGACGTGATGTCTTTGCCAAACGTGCGAGACACCATAATTTCTTTGCGTTGCGGCTCGTGTTCTTCGAGTTCTGCACACGAGATGCCTTGCAACTCCCGCTGCGTGCGTGCCAGCACAACACCATACCGAGAGCGCAGTGTGTCTACGTCAGCCGCAGCCAGATCACCTGCGGTCAGGATGCCGTCCGCACCCAATCTTGCAGTGAGCTTCCTCCCCACACCCCAAACATCTTCAACGGGATAAGTGAGCAGGGCAGGGTCGTCAGGCATCGTCGTAACGACACCTTCCACGGTGGACTTGGCCCTCTTGTTGCTGAGCTTCGCGAGCGTCTTCGTCGGACCAATGCCGACGCATGATGGGATGCCGGTCCACTTCAAAATTCGGGCGCGGGCTTCCGCTGCGAGACGCTCATGGTCCCTAACAGGGATGCCAGTCAAATCAATGAAATTCTCATCGATGCTGTATTCCTCAATTGCAGGGAAGAGGCCTCTCAAGATCGACGCGATCCGGCCGCTGATGTCACCGTAGAGCGCGAAATTTGCAGAGCGAAAAGTGATCTGGCGGCGCACTTCTGGCGGAATTTGGTGGATTGGTGCACCCATCGGCACACCGAGCTTCTTGCTCAATGCGTCCCGGGCAATGACACAACCATCCCCGCTACTTGCAACGCACACAGGCTTTCCGCGAAGCTTCGGATCGAAGCTTGCTTCAACAGAGCAGTAGAAATTATTTCCATCTTGCAGGGCAATGGAGCTATTCGGCTGATGTTGAGCGCTCATTGGGGCGTGTCGCCGAAGAGTCGATCTACTTCCAGGCGATTCTGATCGGAGTAGATTTTTCCGTGATAGCGCTCAGCGAAGTCCATTGCTGTCCGCAGGAATTTATGATTGACGGCGTTGCACTCACCGATCCTGCTGTCTAGGAAGATGGCGAAGGCAAACCCAGCACGCACTGCAAGCTCACCCATCTCTTCCAACACCGCTCGGAGAGCCGTGATGTCGGGGAAAGGGCCGCACCTGCTGTCCATGCCTTTTGGGCGAAGCATTGCAAAGCCCTCTACGCTCGGATGCGCGGCGTAGTGTGAGAACTTCTTATAGATCTCTTCTCTGCGGCTCTTTCCCTTGCCTGCCGCTTTGTCCAGCTCCTTGCGCACCTTTGCCGGTCCAAACTCCCTGATCAACGTTGCCTGATCTGCAACCTTCCAGCGTTCAAGATGTTGCCTGTCGAGCTGGAAAAGCTCGACAAGCTCCGAGGTCTCGATAACGTATCGCATGACCATCACGCCGGCTTGGTAGTAGCCCGCGAGGGAAAGTTTGATGGCAGATGCAAAGGCGTTGAACACCCGAATTCCTAGGTGACTAATCGCCAGCTCATCGCTGTTAGCAGTGAAGTGCTTTCGGAGCATGTCCAGCACGTCCATCGCTCGATGAGTGATTTCGAGATGGACTAGCAAGTCGGGAGTGTTCTCTATGGCTTGGATTGCAAGTCCTCGAAGACGCTCTTCTTCGCCGTGAAGCGTGATGA
Organism: Stenotrophomonas aracearum; assembly: GCF_031834615.1. NCBI lineage: Bacteria > Pseudomonadati > Pseudomonadota > Gammaproteobacteria > Lysobacterales > Lysobacteraceae > Stenotrophomonas > Stenotrophomonas aracearum. Next base: position 2,536,276 of record NZ_CP115543.1, on the reverse strand, counting down.
AGTTGGTCGCTATCGTCTTCATGGCTTAACGCCTCAGTTGCTTTTTAAAAGACCAGGTCACCACACCCCAGACATCCAGTTCAGTGTCTGGGGGCACCAGGATCGGAGGGTGGTCCGGGTGTCCCGAGTGGAGTGCCAGGCGATTCCGGCTCATGGCAAGCCGCTTGACCATGAACCCCCCTTCCCACAGCACCAGGACAATGTCCCCGTGCTTGGGTTCCAAGCTGCGGTCAACGACCAGCGTGTCGTCCTGGTCGATCCCGAGCCCAGTCATGCTGTCCCCCTCGGCGGTTGCGAAGAACGTAGCTACCGGATTGCTGATGCAGTGCTGATTGAGGCAGAGCGTGTCCTCGGCCCCGAAGAAGTCCTCTGCTGGGCTAGGGAAGCCGCAAGAGACGCGCATACGCAGGACGGGCAGTGCATGGGTAGGTGCGGTGGGGCTGAAAGCGCCCAGGAGGCTTGGAGGGGCGATGGGGTGCATAGTGGGAGGGTCCGAGAAAGCTGAATCACGGGCTGAGACTGAGAGGCCTCAGCATGCTGCTACGGCGCTAGCTTAGAACTGAGTTAGTGAAATTACTAACAAATTCCATAAGTCATTGATGAAGAAGGACCGGCCCGATGCCTGCGAACCTGAATACGCTGGAAGCTCAACTCAACGCGCTTGAAACCGACCTTCCCTTGCTGATCCAGGCCCACTCCAGCTCGGGCGACTTCTGGGAAGCATTTGCAGGCCTGGCAGACGTCATTGAGGACAACGCGGGAGCTCACCGGGAGTTGGTGGCTCAACGCATCAGCGCCATGCTTACCAAGCACGGCATAGCCTGCGAAGATGAGTCGGGCTGAGCGGCCTAGGGAAGAGGGGCGCACGTATGGACATGGAAGAATCGAAGACTGTCGTGGTCTATCGCCTGATCACTTCTAGACTCGTGGATACACGGCAGGCTCACGCGATTAGCAAAGCACTCAATCTTGCATTGGGTGAAGACAGCCCCAGGCGACTGACCGACCGGCTCAGCGGTTTGGAGGACGTTACGCTGCCCATTCTTTGGTCCTGCCAGCTCGCAACGTTCGTGGGATTGGTGGCGGTGCTGGAAGACAGCAAGGGAAGTGCTTCGATCCCAGAACTCGCTCGCTTGATCCGAGCAGATGGCACAGAAGTGCCGGCAGAGCTGGAAGCAGAAGCTGCGGCGATCTGCGACAAATATCGCGTGTTTCGCAACAAGCTCTTCTCTCATAATTCGACCCAGCGCGAGCAGCATCGAGAGCTCTTCGACGAAGCCAAGATTAGTTGGGAGCAGCTCGACGCTGACTTCGACGCGGTGACGCGGATCCTTTTTCAAATTGCGGACAAGAACCGAGAGCTCTCGCTCGATCTCGCGCCACTCATGGCGTTCAATGATGTCGAAGCAACTGAGACTTGCATAAAGAAAATCCTGTCAGAACTCGGAGCATAGGCCATGTGCTACTCAGCAGAAGTTTGGACGGACTACCACGGCTATGTCGATCAGTTCAACGCTGACGTCGACACCAAAGAGTTCGCCAAGCTCTACCTCGCTCGGCAGAGTTCCCCAAAAATCAAAATACCGAAGGGCATGGATCGCGCCTTCGACAAGCCGAAGACCGATCTGGAGAAGCAGATCCAACAACTTGTGCAGGACTACAAAAGCAGCTTGATCAGCGACAGCGAACAAGAGATGTTCAAGCAGGCAAAGCGCTTGGCGGATGCCGAAAGGAAGCTTGCAGTCAAAGAGACGAAGACGGCACTCAATGAGCAGCGCATTGCAACGAACAAGATCAAGCAAATGAAGCGATGGATCGCCGACGCTAAGCGTGTTGAGCTCGATCCGGTCAAGGACAATCGCATGTGGCCGGACTGGTATGTGCCCGTGCTGATTTCTGAGAAGGGAAAGCTTGTCGTTCGGCCGATGCGCTATCACGGCCGTCCCGCTGGAAAACCCGCCAGCGTTGACCGAACAAAGGATGGCAAGGTCTCTGGCACCTACAACGCTCGCCGGGACAACTTGACTCGCTTTTGGCGCAAACAATTTGGATACACGCACGGCCTCATCGTTGCCAGCCAATTCTATGAGATGGTCGAACGGGACGGTGTCACGCGTGAAGTTCAGTTCAACCCAAGCACGCATGAGCCGATGTTCATCGCGTGCCTTTGGTCACATTGGAAAGACCCCAAAGGTGAAGCGCCTGATCTTTACAGCTGCGCTGCTGTGACTGACGATCCAGAGCCGGAGGTTGCAGAAGCGGGTCATGACCGCACCGTCATGAACCTCAATCGAGAGCACATCACGGCTTGGCTCAATCCCGACCCAAACAATTTACAGAGCATGCAGGACATCATGGACGACAAGCAACATCCATTTTACGAGCATAGGCTTGCTGCGTGAATAAAATAATCTCCAAGTTCCGAGGGATGTTCTCAAAGCCTCCTGCTCAACCACTCACAGAACAACAGCTCCGTGATGAGCTCGAACAGCGCCTCGAAGCGCATTCCAGGACGCAAGCCAACGATGGTAGGAACCCTTGGGAAAAGGCCATTAACGTGTCTTTTTTGGACATCTATGTATCTGTTGGAGCGGCAGACATCGGATACATCAAAGAAATTAGTCATGATCAATCTAAATCAAGACTCTGGGTTGGGCATTTCCGGACTAGTAAGGATCGGTCTGGCAAGGGGTTCGGAACAGCCATGCTCCACGGGGTTGGTCGCGTAGCTAAAGAGTATCTGAAATGCAAAGAGATCGTCATTCGCAGCAAAGGCGAACATAGAGACGAGGTGGACAAATTCATGTTAGGCAAGGGCGCAATTCCTCTGCATCCAGTTAGCAATAGCGGCAAGGAATGGCTCTGGAAAATTCCTTAGGTTCACGAACCGGTGGGCCAAGCCCATCCGAATTCCTAACGATGAAATGACCAAACTGCTTTTTTCGAGCCAACATAGGATCGTCATTCCGTGACAAGAAGCCATCAGAGGTCCATTGAGGTCAACCAGGCCTTGATCCGTGCGGCAGAGATCAGGGCGGGATTGCAACTGGCCGGAGACGCGACACTTGCGCACCGCATCGCAGTGGCACTCCTGGCAGCCGCTTACGACGACGCTAGAGCAGCAACACTTCTGATTGGCAATTACGCGCCAGATCTCGTTGGAAGTGCGTTTAGCCTTGTCAGACCCATGAACGAGAAGTTCCGGCGCGGTTGTTGGTTCTTCTTGGGGGCGACAGAGGAGCAGGCTGTTGCTTTCATGGAGAGAGACAAACTGCCCAGTCCGCAAATGATGGTGGCTGCAATCGAAGCCGATGGGCCGTTTAGCAAATTCCCCATTTTTAGTGGACAGTTCCAAGCTGGGATTGACCACCTGCACAGCTTCACCCATGGTGGCAACCAGATAGCCATCCCCTACCTTGCAACAAACGAAGTGGGGGCTTCCTACTTGGATGAGGATATCTTCTATGCGCTGGAAAGCATCGAAGCGATTGGGATGACAGCTGTTCTCATCACGATCCTGGTCGCTGGGGAGAGCAATCCCCAGGGAGCACAACGGGCGCTAGACGCTTTCGGAGCGGAGTTCGCGTTTGGCGAACCCTCGCCGTAGTGTATTGACAAGAAAAATTTTTAGAACAGATCGTCTCAAGGCTATTTTTTAAATCAGGGGTGGTGGATAGGATGAAGCTTGAATCAATCAAGGTGGAAAAGTTCAAACGGATCGATGCAATCGAGCTGCCAATTGCAGATCTCAACATCTTGGTCGGATCCAACGGCAGCGGCAAGTCTTCCATCTTGCAGGCACTTCATCTTGCCTCATGCCTGATGCGGCAGGTAGATCGAATTCGCGCCGAATCAACGGCAATGGTCAGCATCAATGACCTGGACTATCTGCCGAGTGATCAGTATTGGAAGCTAGGCCACGGTGCAGATTGGGGGAACAAAGGTAACAGCCCGTCCTCAAAAGTTGAGTTCCGCTTTCTCGACGACGCAGCTGGAGTTGTGCCCCCTAACATCGTGACTGCCAAGCTCGTCATGCGCTCTGCTAGGAACGCGGGCATCTCTGTTCAGGGTGAATTGCCTGAATCAGTTCGCCCCTTGTTCCGTGGTCAGGATGTCTTCTTTAGCGGGTTCATTCCTGGGATTTCGGGCATCCCGAATGTTGAGCACAAGAATTCTAAGCGCGTTGTGCTCAAAGCCTGCTCGTTCGGCGATTCGAACGTCTATCTGCGAAATGCGCTAAACCTGCTGCCGGCTGCTGACATCGTCAAGATCGAAGAGTGGTTGGAGCCGCTTTTGGGAGCGATCAAGCTCAAGATCGTGTTCGATGAGTCTAAGGACTTCGACATCCATGCGCACGCAGAGCTAAACGGTCGTTGGACGCCGTTGGAGCTGCTTGGGACGGGCTTCCTGCAACTGATTCAGATCTTCTGCTACATCCTGCTCTTCAAGCCCAAAATTTTGCTTATTGACGAACCTGATATCCATCTTCATCCGACGATTCAAGAGAAGCTGGCAAGCAGTTTGTTGGAGATCGCAAGAGCGCAGGAGATTAAGATCGTCATGTCAACGCACTCTCCCTTCATCGTAAGAGGAGCGCCGGTTGACGCTAATGTGGTCTGGCTTGCAGACGGTGAGATCAAATCCGACGATAGGTCTGTGGTCGAACTGGCGCTGGGTTGGGGGGCGTTCGGTAAGCAGGTGATCATCGTCAGCGAAGACGCGAAGAACGAGCTATTAAAGAAGCTCATTCGACAGTGGCCCGAGATCGAGCGGTCTGTGACTGTTCTCCCAGGCCGGGGCTACAAGCATCTCCTGACCAAGGCTGAGGCAGTAGAGCTCAGGGAGTCACTAGGTGGCAAGTTCAAAGTCTTGGTTCACCGAGACCGCGATTCGTTGACTGACGACGAGGCGGCGCAATTGGTGGATAGTTATGCAGCAGAGGGCATTGCCTTGTGGCTTACAGACCAATCCGACATCGAGTCTGAGTTCTGCAACCCAAGCTTCCTGTCATCGCTTACTGGCGAAACGCTTGCTACATGTGAGGGATGGGTGAATCACATCATCGCGAACAACACCGTGCCCATCTCAGACCAGTTCGCAAAACAGCGTGTCGCAGCGAATCAAGAGCTTCATGGAGCAGGCGGTGGCCCTACGAATGCAGATGTTTGGGCGGCGCTGCAACATCGACCATTGAAGGGGGCGAAAGGGAAGTTTGTGATGGGTCAGTTGAAGAACAGGGTCCCTGGGAACGTCTACTCAGAGGCGAGTGTAGAGGGGCACAGCGACTTCCCGGAGCTTGCCCCAAGCCTCAAGAACGCCATTGAGCTGCTCATTGCCCAATAGTCACGGGATGTCCGAGATATCAGGGCTACGGCAACGGCCCTAAAATTTATCAGTCTTTCTTTTCACTTTTTCCTGCCCGAGGTAGATCAAGCATGCCGGTTCTGAACGTCATCGGTCCGAAGTTGGGTAGGTGCAATATCTGTGGCGCCGTAGGGCCTTTGACCGAAGATCACATCCCGCCTAAAGCGCTGGCGCAAAACATCGCTCTGCGACTCAACCATCTCGTTTCTGTGTTGGGTGCAGAGAAGGCGCCTCCCGGCACCAAGATGCCAGACGGCATCAAGTTCAGAAGCCTTTGTCAGCGCTGCAATGGCGTCGTGTTGTCACGCTACGACAAGGCCCTAGTGGCGATGGCAGACCAGGTGACTGCGATGTTGCGAACACCGATCCTGCTTAATGGATCGCAGACCGTTCGAGTAAAGCCGCAACTCGTAGCCAGGGCAGTGCTAGGGCACCTCTGTGCGCTAGGCATCAATCGCTACAACGAGGGAGACCCGCAGAAGTTTGGCGAGTATGTGCTCAACGACCAATCGACCTTCTTGCAAGATTGTAGAGTCTGCTATTGGGTCTATCCATTCGCTGGCAGAACGGTCGCTCGTGATCTATTTATAACTTACACCGGGACTAAGATAGCCTCGCAAGTGATGATCATGAAGTGCTATCCCATAGCCTTCGCAATCATCGTCAATAAGACTTTGCCGTTAGATGGTTGGCAGCCGCCATCGTTTGACTTTTACGCTTCTCTCGGCCCGGACGATGAGGTTGAGATACCGATCTACCTTGATCAGATCCCCGATCAGATTTGGCCTGAGATGCCGCATCGGGACGGCAACATGGTTGCGATGCTGGGAGAGGCTGCATACGTCGCCAAGCTGAGTTCACCCAGGGGCCAAGTCCTAAAGAACCGACTTAAGCGTTGAACATCACAGGCGCATCGCGGTGGCGCTCGGATCGGCTCCATATCGGTATTTCACCATCAGGTGCTGCGCATCGCGATCACCGCGCTCCATAGCCGCTTGCATCGGCGTGTTGCCATAGTCATCGACGATGTCTTGCTTCGCCCCAAAGCGAAGTAGGGCATCGATCACTCCGGGGTCGTTTGCGAGGTGCAAGGCTGTCTGTCCAAACGTGTTGGTCGCATTGACGTCTACATGTGAGCGGATAAGGCCTCTGGCTTCGTTCCAGCGCCCGTTGTCGACGGCGTCCAGGAGGGCGGTGCCGGGAAGCGTGTCATCCACCTCAGAGGCGTAGACAAGCTGTTCTTTGTCACCCTGAATGCGGGACAGAAGTAGTGCGTGATCGATGAGGTGATCGAACCTGGAACCGGCTCGGCTCGCTTCATAGATGGCCTGGGATTCAGGGCTTAGGTTGCCAAAATCGAAGAGCTTGGGGCGGGTGTCTTGCCCGGGCTGTGTGTAGCACTGCCGGCTCTCCTCGCGGTCTGAATTATGGATTTGTGGCAGTCGTTCGGTCATAGCGCTACCGCCAGTTCTTTGGCTTTGCGCCGCGCCTTCATGTCTTTGATCTGATCGTCAAGCAACTCAGATGCAAGGGGATCGACGGCTTTCGGCAGGGCCTTACGCTCTGGCCTCTGTTGAACGGGCTCTTGGCCCGTTAGCTCTTGGTCCTGCACATGGCTCTGTTGGAGTTCCTCGTAGCGCTCGACCTTCAAGAAATTGCAGATCTTCTCTGCATCCGCACACGCGCGGAGGATCTCTTTGGGATCATCTTTGAGGACCTTGATCCAGGATTTGATGTAGGCCGTGTGCTGACCAGGGTCATGTCCAATACCCAAGCGTTCGCCGGTCATGTAGGAGAAGATCTCGGCTCGCAGCTCTTCAATAGCGTAGTTCTCACTACCAAATTTGCCCGATAGATCGCGTCCCAATCGGTATTTATGGCCGGTGCTGTGGCCCAGCTCGTGAAGGGCTGTTGTATAGAAGCCGTCCTGGCTTTTAAACGCTGCTTTCGAAGGCATGAAGATCTGATCGATGTCAGGACGGTAGTAAGCCCGATCACCGCCATTGAAGTTGAACGGCACGCCCGAGTCAGTCATCAGCTGCTCGCACTTCTCATGTCGCCATTGGTCCGGAACTTGGAGCTGAGCTTTCGGCTCAGGCAAGCCATCGCATTGATCGCGGTTAAAGACTGTGAAGTAGAAGACCTGCATGCGCTTCTTTGCCGTTGGATCCTCAGCCAGTTGCTCTGCACTTGGCTCTGTCGTCTTCCAGAACTGGATCGACGTGCCTTTCTGGCCCTTACGCACTTTGCCACCGGCTTCCGCGATCTGCTTGAACGTCAACCACTCAGCAGACTGATAGCCGCGTTCGTGCTGTGTCATGAGCAAGTTCATGTAATTGCCGCCACGGTAACTTCGGTTAGTTACCCCATTGTGTGGCCCTGCTGGCACTTCGCCTGGTTTCCAAGGCTTCGTCCAGGGCGCTGTGTGGCTCTCCAGGCTGCGGATCACGAGATCAACAAATTGGCGCGCGTAGTCGTCTGTCTTGCTCATGCGCCAATCCAAATACTGCGGTGTTGCATGAGAGCGAGATCGACAAGATCGATGATCTCGAAGTCATTGAAATGGCCTTCGGCCTCTGTCTGATCAGTGGCTACGCTAAAGAGCAGGCCGTCCCCGTGCCGTTCTGCGACGAATCGCTTGAAGGGCGGGTAGATATCCTCTGGTGTTACCGCCGTCTCTTCGAAATACAGATCTTCATCAGCCATAAATTGCCTCCTGTTTTTAAGCTAAGGCAACTGACTCGTTTGGCAAGGGGTTTCTAGCACAATTTATTTGGTCCAATTTGCAAATGGCTAGCGACAACGATCGGTCGCTCAACGCATTGCAAGCGCAAGCGCTCCTCCACTTTGTTCCGGCTTTCAGTGCAATGCGTTCTCACCGCTTCCCTTGCTCTTATCGCGAGCAATTGGCTCAATTGGAGCAGGATGATGAGCACGAAATTCTTCAACGAAGCAAACGAGCACTTCACCAAGATGTTTGGCATCAGCATCGACGAAGCGGGCTTCTCAGAAGCCGAGTTCAAACAGCGTTATGGCGATCTTTCAGCTCTTGAAGCTGCTCACCAAATCGGTCGCGACTACGATCTTGATCGAGTTGACCTCGGCTGGAACTGAGCAACAAAAAAAGCCCCGGAAATCCGGGGCTTTCTTCGTCTGCAGCAGGGCATGCTCTACCAGAATTTCTGCAGGACAGTCTTACCTTCCAAGTCAGTTCTAACGGCCTTATGCGTCACTTTGAAGCCCTTGATTGCCATATCTTCTGTATATTCGACCTTGCCGACGACATCGCCATGGGCGTCAAGAACAGAGTAGTTGGTGATGTCAATGTTGCCTAGCGGTCCAGTTTCTCGCGAGCTTTCCCGGCGAAGTGTTTCGCCGTTTTTCAGGTCAAGTTGTTCAGTCAAGGACATGAAAGTTCTTCTTTAGTGTGTGTGGATCAGTCAATGGGTGGATCAAACGAAGCGAGCTTCTGAGGGACTTTGACACCAGCTTGCGCCATGCATGCAGCGTCGCAACCTTCCTTCTCACTGATCGGCGTGAGGCTCACTGCATCATAGGCCTTGAAGTAGCGCGTAGCGGGTGCCTTGTCCTCGATGACAAGCAGAGTCTTCCGAGACTCACCCAGACAGGCTGCGCTAATGCGTCCAACGCCCAGGGGAGGGGTGATGACCTTCCGCCCGGATGTGACCTTCATCGTCATGTCGCCACCGTAGTTCCGTCCCCCTACGCGGCCATCAGTTGCGTTCTGATCAACACCTGTCAATTCGACGATACCTGGGCCGCAGAACCCCTTGGCGGAGCCGTTGAACCTGTCGAAAGCAAAATTCCTGCGAATACGATGTGTGATTTCATCCTTGATCCCCTTGCGCTCAAAGCGAGCAAGCAGATCACAACGTAGATCACCCCCGACTTCAACCCCCCTGCGCCAACGCCCCCCAAGGGGCTGGCTGTGGAACGGGCTATCGCCCATCATCAGGCCGAGCCATGCGGCCCTTCAACTCCCATTGGGGCGAAGCCGCAGCGCAGCTGCCAGGTGAAGCGATAGCCCCGGCTTACCCGCCGCCCCCTCGCAGGGGGCATAGGCGGAGGGGGTGACAAGTGCTGACGATCTTGCTCTTTTCTTGATCCAAAAAAAGAGCGCGACAGCGCCCTTCTTTCCTTTAGCTTTAAGCCTAAGAGCCTTAAGGAGGCTGGAAACCGCTGTGCCACAAGGGATTTCGCTTGTTTCGGTTCTAGATATATCGCAGAAAGTTCTTGAAATATCGCAGTGATGGTTCTCGATATATCGCAGTGCGGTCCTAGATATATCGCACAAAGTTCTCGATATATCGCAGGAGAATTTAACCGAAGTGTTGAACAGTTTGCTGTTTGAGGTTGACAAAAGGTGGTATTGGCCTATTCCTTAATTGATGTCATTTTAAGGAGATGGTTTCGTGTGTAAAGAAGATATTTATTCTAAAATTCCATTGGGCCTGGCGCGATCCGCACTGTTTGGAACGTCTATGACGTCGAAGAGTGAGCGAGTAGAAATTCATCTCGAAGACACCAGCTTGGCCGTTCAAAAGCTACGCGCAACCAAGGTGAGCTATACGGGGCCTGTGCTCAATCAGCATCACTCTTTGCTGTGGCAGAGCATCATTTCTGCATATGTCGAGCAGAAGACCGACACCGTTGAAATCAGTGGGAACGAGCTGCTTCGAAGGATGGGTAATAAATCCACTTGCTCGCAGATGCACAGTCGCTTAATCAAGATGCTCAGGGATCTGAGAAGTGGTGAGATCAGCTATCAAACGGCAACACACGACTACATGGGAGGGTTGGTCTCTGGAGTGAAGATTGCGCGAGTCAACGTTGGCACGAGGGTGCGAAAAGGGAACATCACGATCACGATCAACAAGGAATTATCCAAACTCTTTGATGATGAAGTTTTAGTCAATGATCTGACTCGTAAAGTGGCACTGGGGAATAATCAACTTGCATTGTGGCTTCACGACTTCATTGCTACTCACAAAGTTGTTCCTCCAATCTCGCTATTGGAGCTAAAACGCCTGGCGCGTTCCGGGTTCGAGTTGAAGAAATTTAAATTTGAAGTCAAGAGGGCGTTGGTAGTTTTGTCTGCCCCGGAGTGTGGACTAGTTACCGGTTTCTCGATTAATAAGCACAACGTTCTTTCTGTCAGCAAATCTCGCACCAACGTCGTCATCCTTGATCAATTCCGAGCGGCAAAGGCTTCCGGTGACGCCTCAGCGTCCTCCGAAAAGAAGGGGTCAGTCTTGGCGCGTCAGCAACGCGCAATGCGAGCGAAGGTCGCTTTATGACTATGAGACGGCTAAGCGTTAAGGAGAGGGCTCGATTGGTGCGAAAGCTCAAGCGGGGCGACGAGAAGCATTCGTCCCTCGCCCGTGAGTTCGGTCTGACCAGGCAACGGATCGGTAGCATCTGCATCCAGGTCGGCGCACCTCGTAGAACTGAAATGCTAGAGAAGAAGCGTCTCGAAATCGCGGCGTTACTTGTTAGAGATCCTGGGCACTGTCTCGCCCAGCTTGCACGAGAGCAGCAGGTCTCAGGTTCTCTTGTTCAGAGCGCTAGAAAGATGGTCGGCCATGAGCCAGTTTCGATAAAAAGACTTAAGAAGCGTGAGGAAATCAAAGCTCTGCTGCGCCATGCTCTCAAAAAAGGTATGACACGGAGTGATGTTTCCGGTGTATTTCCTAACTCTCGAAAAATAATTTCCGGTGTCGCAAGAGAGATGGGTATATCTCTTGGTCCGTCCGGACCATTGATCAAACGTTCGCGAAAAGAGATGGCTAAGACCAAGCGACGATGATTTGATTTGACAAAGGCCACTTGGAGTGGCCTTTCGTTTATCTGGATCCAATTCTCGCAAGAGATGACTCAATCGTTCGAATGCTTCCAATAGCCTTCTCTGACAAATAATCAAATCCGATCATCAAGCATGTGATGACGATCAGCCAGGTAATCAGGCGCCTCATACAGCAGTTCCCAGAGCACTGCTGATCAAGCGGCCGATGCCAGAGAGAACCGCGTAGCAGCTCAGCAAAGCAAGAACAGCCAGTGTGACCATTGAGCCTGCCGAAATTAAAAGGCTTTCGTGATTGAAAAGATATTTGAACATGTTGATCTCCTTTTGGTGATGAGGCTTTGAGTGCCTTTCATTTATTAAAAGGCTGATCGCAATTTTGTCAAGTATTTGGAGTCAAAACTGTTGACAAAAGTTGGAACTGCCTTTTTCTCAAGTTAGGGAATAACCCCGACTGGAGATCAGCATGAAAATCAAATATGACATCGACACGACGATCAAGTTCTATCAAGCTCATTTAAACCAGAAAGAAGAGCGAGCATCGCGTTTAAAGAACCGAGCTAAAGATCGAGATAGACGAATGATGGGTCATTGGAACCGTCAGCGCGCATCACAAGTCCAAGCGGTGCTCTCATGAAGATCTGCATGTTGAATGGCAAAGGGGGAGTAGGGCGCACGACTCTCACGCTCAATCTCGCTCATTGCTTGCAGTGCACCTACCCAAGTTCCAGCGTCTATGTCGCTGACTTGGACGTCCAAGGCTCATCCCTCGCCTGGGCAAGGCTGGCCGAGGAGACGGCCTTCACGGTAGGTGTCGTGAAGTCACGGGCACAGCATGACTTTCACCTCTTTGACACGCCACCGAAGCTGCCTGAGAACGGTCTTGTTCCTGAGGCTGACGTCTACATCATCCCAACACTCTTGGATGCTGTGAGCTATGTCGTGTTCTTGAAAACGATGCAGCTCGTGCGCAAGAAAGGCTTGCCTCACATCATTGTGGCCAACCGCTTCAATTCCGACCGCTCTGAGCATCGCCAGCGCTTCGCACAGCTCCCTCCCGGGGCACTTATCGTGAGAGATCGCGCCATTTTTTCCTCGTGTTATGGCTACGGTGAGACGGTCTTTAATCGTGTTGGGGTGAGATCCAGCCACGCTCAGCAGGACATCAAAGCGATTGCGCGAGCAGTGAGAGGATTTGACAGCCGAGCCTGGGGCGATCTATGAGACGCCTTCCAGATCTCGATACCGCGCTAGACGTCATTCATCAGTCTGGGCATTGCAGCGAAAAGCGGATCAACGTCGAACTTAGGTCGGCACCTGAGCCGGAGGACTATGAGTGCCGGCAGTCCTACTTTGACCTAGACGTCCGCAGCCGGAAAGGGCAGAACCAGGCAAGACCCATGAGTGACGCAGGTGAGTAGACCAGCGGAAGAGAAATTCATTGAGGCAGCAAGGACAGGTGACCTGGTCACGTTGCATGAGCTGCTGGTCCAGGTTGACCCCAAGGCTCAGCACTCGAAAGCCCTGGCAGTGGCGGCAATGAACGCTCGACTTCAAGCCGCTCTGGTGCTCTATCCAGTCTCTGACCCGGAGGCCATCGAGCACTGGTGTCATCTACGGCAAGGCACAGACCCTGAGTTGATCCTACGAATGGTCGAGTGGGCAAGGACAGGGAGCGTCGGGCCAGGCAGCCCAAGCGAATACAGCAGGGCCATGGCGATTGCTGCGGAGGAGCAGCATCAGGGCCTCATGGAGCTTCTTTATCTGCACTGCTGTCCTTCTGAGGCGATGTGTTATTGCAAGGAGAGAGCTTGGTTCGCCGCATCTAGGCGGCTGGAAGCATATTTCATAGAGCGGGCGACAACAGTTCCAAATGCGAACGCTGTTGGCCGGAGGTTGTGAGGACAGTCTTTGCTCTCCTTGTTGTTTGTTGAAGTTTTATATTAAGGGGTATTGACAAAAATGCGATTGGCCTTTTACTGGGAAAAAGGAGATCACTATGACTAATGAAGAACAACTAATTCGAGCTGCGAAGTATGGCTGGCTAGAAGTCGTTAAGGGCCTAATTCCTGTTTCAGATCCAAAGGCAAATGACTCAGAGGCATTGGCTTGGGCAGCAGCGAGGGGGAGTAAATACGTTGTTGAAGTGCTTATACCTGTTTCAGATCCAAAGGCAAGTGACTCAAGAGCGTTGGGAAATTCCGCATACAACGGGTTTAAAGAGGTTGTGGAAATGCTTATTCCTGTTTCTGATCCAAAGGCAGATGGCTCAAAGGCATTGAGCGATGCCGCCTGTAACGGATATAGGGATATTGTTGAAATGCTTATTCCTGTTTCAGATCCAAAGGCGAATAACTCAGAGGCGTTGAGAGGTGCCGCCTGTAACGGATATAGGGATATTGTTGAAATGCTTATTCCTGTTTCAGATCCAAAGGCAAATGACTCAGGGGCGTTGAGAGATGCCGCCTGTAAGGGGTATGGGGATATTGTTGAAATGCTTATTCCTGTTTCAGATCCAAAGGCAAATGACTCAGAGGCATTGGCTTGGGCGGCAAAGCGGGGTTGGCAAGAAATCTTTGAACTGCTACTTCCTGTTTCAGATTCAAAGGCCAAAGCTTCGCGGGCCTTGCGGCATGCGGCGGAAAATGGCCACACAGAAATAGTTAAAATGCTCATTCCATTCTCAGACCCCAAGGTGAATGGTTCACAGGCGCTGCGAGATGCGGCGGAAAATGGCCGCAGGGAAATAGTTAAAATGCTTATTCCATTCTCAGATCCCAAGGCGAATGATTCACAGGCTCTGCGAGATGCGGCGGAAAATGGTCACACAGAAATAGTTAAAATGCTCATTCCATTCTCAGACCCCAAGGCGAATGGTTCACAGGCTCTGCGAGATGCGGCGGAAAATGGCCACACAGAAATAGTTAAAATGCTCATTCCATTCTCAGACCCCAAGGCGAATGGTTCACAGGCGCTGCGAGCTGCGGCGGAAAATGAGGATATGGAAATGATTCAAATGCTGATCGCCGTGTCTGATGTGGAAGCAGCTTGCGAACAGCTTGATGAATCAGAAGTAACACTTGTAAAGGCTATGGAGGCTGACTTCAGGATGAGAGAGCTTCAAGCCTCAACTGTCCAAATCCCACAGAGCTTCAATCAATGCGTTGATCAAGCGAAGTCTGACAGCCAGGGCACTGCGGCCACTCAAAGAGTCCAGGCCCGAAGGCTCTGATGCACCTACCCAAGTTCAAGATAGAGCCCCTTCGCCGGGGCTTTTTTGTGTCTCCCATCGGTCGCCTTGCGCTGCGCTCCCAGGTGCTGGCGGTCGGGTAAGCACCAATCCTCTGATTTAGAGGCACTGATTAGATCCTGGAAGCTTGACAAAAGTTCGATCTGCCTTTTGCTTGATTCATCCACTCAATAAAGGAGATCACATGAAAATCAACGCAATTCAAAGACTCATCTGCAAGGCCCGTGAGGCCGGAGTTATTTCGATCAAAGAGGGAGTCTTTCTTTCAACGGGAAAGAGCATCAAGGAGAAATTGCTTGTCTGGGATGAGGCATCTTCGAGTGACGTGCTAGACGATGATCTTTGGATCTACACAGAGCAAGGGCTGTTTATGCCATTGGGTCAAAGGCCAGAGCGCGAGCTCAATTGCTATGTATAAGAAAAGACCGCCGAAGGGCGGTTTTTTAATGGCTGCATCTATTGACAAAAGTTCGATCTGCCTTTCAATGAATATAAGGTAAGGAGATCACTTATGAACACTCAAATTAAACTCAAAGACATCACGACCCCCGAACAACTTAGAGAGCGTATTGGCAAAGACGGTTTAGGATTTCCCAAGCTCTCACTGGGGATCTATTGGAAGCGCTTCAAAGGGTTGATGACGACCAACCGGACAAGTGAGGCGCAAGTTGAGACTCGTGTTGAGTTCTGCTGCTTCGATGGCACCAAATCCGTCCGCCGATTCGTCTAACCGAGGAGACCAAATGAACGCTTATATCTCAGATGTCCAAGTTTGCCTTGCAGCTAAAGAGAGAGCTTTGGTCTTTGCTCTCCCGCTGAATTCCTTCACGAATTGACGGGGTATGCTCAGTCTGACTTCGACCATGCTTTTGACAGAGCGGCACGCAAGGGCCTAGTCAACGTCTACGGACGAGACACGGTTCTGATTTCGGGCAAGGGCTCTTTGTTCTTGCAGAGCCAAGCCATCGAGGATCATAAATGGCGTGCTGTTGAACGAGTCAAGCAACAGCTGGTAGAGAGAGAGGAACGCCGGCGCTGGGATGTCCGGCAGCTCATCAAATCAAGGATGGAATTCGCACGAGAACTTCGTGCTGCTTGACCAGGACCATAGGCCGCTGGCCCACCGCGC
Organism: Stenotrophomonas aracearum; assembly: GCF_031834615.1. Lineage (NCBI taxonomy): Bacteria > Pseudomonadati > Pseudomonadota > Gammaproteobacteria > Lysobacterales > Lysobacteraceae > Stenotrophomonas > Stenotrophomonas aracearum. The sequence continues at coordinate 2,520,712 of NZ_CP115543.1, read as the reverse complement.
CACTGGGTGCGCCGCACGCGATCACTGATCGCCCCATGCGGGCCTGAGTCGCTTGCTCAGGAACCAGGGCTCTTCCGCTCAATAGCGTCCCAACGGTCTGCTGCCGCACGGTAGATGAAGCCCAGCACAGGAAACGTCAACACCACTGCTGCGGCGACAGCGAAGTAGGATCTAAGTGGCTGCACATCTCCGTCTTCGTCTGTCCAGCCCCAATCGTAAGGAATCCAAAACAATGCGCTTTTGGTGCCCCCATAGATGAAGATAGCAACGCCCAGCCACGCCAGGCCAAAGTAGATCCACTTTAGAGGTGACATGACCGACTGGATGTGGGCGCGGCGAACGAACGCTTGTGGCTGGAAGTGGGCACTCCAAACATAGTGGATCAAGGCAACGAGCGAAGCGGTAGTGATAGCACCCGCGATCATAGTAATGACAGACATCTGCCCTCCTGGGCGGACTGAATTAGGTGCGTAGATCACTCATTGCATGTGCAGCAGTCTACCGCCCTGAGCGCTCGTTGCGCTGCCAACTATGGCGAGCGAATTCTTGCGAATAAAGGGTAAAAACCATTGCTAAAGAATAGCTTTGCGCTTTAATGAGGTTGTTCAAATAATTGGGAGATCTCATGTTTTTATATCACTGCACTGACAACGAAAATCTTTGCAAAATTCCATTAGATGATTTTACGAAGGACAATGTCATTCGTGGACTGTGCTTTTCTGATAACGCTCTAGATCACTTTGGTGACGTAACGTATCGAATAGAGCTTAAAGATGAGGGGAATATGCTCACTACCGATATGCTTCACAACCTGGATGTATCACCAACCAATTCTATTGACTACATGTCTGACAGGCATGGAAACCCGTTAATTATTAGGGGGGAAGATATTAGATCTGCGTTCGAAAAAGCCTGCCTTGAATTCGATTACGATAAAGAACAGTGGGAGAACCTGTGGGCATGCGCGATTGAGTTTGACGACTGTAGTGGCAACGATGAGCTTATTGAATATGCCAATGGAGAAGATCCAGCCTGGGATTTGCAGAGCATACGCGGCCGAACCGCCTATCATCTTGGTCTGGCCGGAGCTGTGATTTCAGATGAGAACGGAACTTCATACATCATCTCAGATAGCAGCCTTCGGCTTGATCGAGTCGAATACGATGACGAGAACATGGAGGATCAGTGGCGTGTCGTGGAAAGGTGCTCACATACTAAAGGCGCTGATGAGTCTACGTTGACCCAAAAAGAGTTCCAGACAAACTCAGTGGAAATTCCCCCGAGCTTCAAGGAATGCGTTGCAAGCCAGCATAGTCTTGGTCCGGCATCTGTAACGCGAGTCACCAGTTCCCGTCGTCTTTGAGCTAGCACACGGTGCATCGGCCGAGTGTCAGATTTTTCTGACACCCCTAGTCTTCACGTAGCGCTTACAATGCGGTTGTCGTCAAGGGAACAGGGGAAGTTCGTGCGCTCTACCATTTCACCGGCCGTCCTGGCCGCACTATGCGTCTTTTTTGTAGGTTGTCAGCAGGACGCGGCTTCAACAACCTCCGGTCACGTGGCAAACAAGCCTCCGATTGTCATTACAGAGGAGCCTTGGGTAGGCAAAGCCTTCGATGGTGAGACGGTTCGTTTGAATCCTCCCATCCGGTTCTACCAGGAACTCATCCGGGCGCGCAACCAGGTGGCAAAAGGCGAGTTCGAAACCACCGCGGACTATGAGAAGCGGAAAGCGGAGCTATCTCTACCTGTTGGCATTGATGCCGGCAAAGTCTATCTCTTCGAATTCACGACGAAGGTCAAATATGATGCTGATCAAGGGGCGTATACAGCGGATCCAAGCTTTTGCACGGACTACGATTTCACCACCTTGAAGAACACATTGGCTTGCCGCCTGGCTAGTGTCGAGGGTGCGCCGCTAGTCAACAGGCGGGAGGTCTACGGACAGACCCAACTGTTTGAGAAGAAGACAGACACCGAGTATTCGGTGCTCATGTCCCCACAAGATGTTCGTAAGATCGCTAAGCGTTCCTCCCAATACGCAAGCTATGCGTTGGCCTCGAAGTGTCCAGTGGCAGTAGAGGAAGCTAAAAATTACGGCCCGATTGCCATGGCTTACGGTGTGACCTTTGAGCGACCTGACTTCGTCAAGGGAGACACCATGCATCTGCACACCTATCCGGAATATAAGAACGAATGGGACGTAGAAAAAATAGGCGTCTTTGGCAAGATGGCATCACTGGTCTGCTACACCAACGACGAGCACAAGCGTGTGGTCTATCGGCAGGTGCTCTAGATGCCACACTCTAAAATTCGCAGGCGAACGCGGTTCATGCACGGGCTGGCTCTTCTGTTTTTGGGCCTCTCGCGTCTTGGCTCGCCTTCGGGCTACTTGTGGAGTTCCAGGAGTCGCCAAGCTCGGTAAGCACGATTCCGTCAACTTGGGGCTACTACCTCGGGATCACGGCGATCCCGATGATCTTCGGGTTGATTCTTGTCGCATTTGTGCGCCCAGCATATGGATGGCTGATCTATGCGCTCGGCGCTGCATTTATGCTCTACGGACAGGCTGCATTGTCGGCTATGCCAACTCCTTACTGACCGGACCAAGCCATGCTGAAAGAGTTCCCCAAGCCGTTGGCTGCCACCATTGGTGATGTCGTTGGCTCCTACTACTACAGTCACCGACGCTTGGAGACGATGCTCTATGAAGCAGGCGCTTCTGGCGATGTTCCTGAGGGAAATTGCGTTGATAAGGTTCAAAATTGGCTTGTGAGAGAAGGGAAAGAGGATGTCTCTAAGGCCTTCACCATCCTTGGCAAGCTCATTGAAACGCTGATGGATGGTGAGGTCTCGACATGGGACCCCGACAAAGAGCTCACTGCTCGCAAGCGAATCAACGAAATTCTCGCTCGTTATCAACTGTCCTATGGATTTGGCGGCCGCATTCTGGGCGCTCACTCTGTCACAGCTCCAAGCAAGGCGTTCGGCGATGCTTTGAAGGACTTCTCGGTCGCAGAAGTGGAGGAAGAGTTTGAGCGAGCGGTGAGATTCATTGACAGTGATCCGGCCGCTGCCGTCACGGCAGCATGCGCAATCGTTGAAGCTCTCTGTAAGCACTACATCGCCACGGAGCGCCTGGACCTACCCACGAGTCAGACAGTGAAGCCCCTGTGGGTTGTCGTTGCTAAGCACTTGAAGCTGTCGCCTGAGCAGCTGGAAGACGACGACTTGAAGCGTGTGCTGTCGGGGCTAAGCTCCATCATTGATGGTCTCGGTGCTTATCGAACGCATGCGGGCAGTGCCCACGGCCAGCACAAACGCGCCTACAAGGTCGCTCCAAGGCACGCCCGTCTCGTTGTCCACTCAGCTCATTCTTTGTGCCTGTTTGTTGTGGAAACTTGGCAGGCCCGGAAAGCCCTGGCCAAGGGGAGATAGGGACATGATCGAACCACACCGAAAAGCAGTATTAGCGGCGTTGCCGGAGCTCAGCTCGGTCATCCTAAGCCCCAGTTTTGCAGTGCTGACGACAGAACATCAGTGCTGGACATGCGCAGCCGTTGTATCGGTGAGTGCTCTGTGGGTGCCAAATTTCGTCGAGCGTTTTGATGACGGCGAAGAGCTTTCCGTCGAAGACGCAGCCGTTCTCAGATTTGTGGAGTCGATCAACCTTCCAGCCGCGCAGCACATCTCAGCAGCTGCGCCCTGGATGCTGATGGCGACGACAAAGGGATCGGGCACGCGCTACCTCGCCAACCGCTGCCAAGCGTGCGGTGCTATCCATGGCGACTTTCATCTCTTCGATGTAGATGGACCGTTCGGATTGGTCACATTGGAGAAGCAGGGGGCAGATCACATCCGTATGCACATTGTCAATTATCCAATTGAAGCTGTTGCTGGGATTGCCCAAGCAACGTGGATTGAACAAATCTCTGCGAAAATTTTGCAGCCACAGTAGTTTTTCAGCCTTCCAGCTGAGCTGATAGCCTCGCTTTTGCGGGGCTTTTTTATGCTCGGCGGCGGAAGCTGAACAAGCATTTATGGAAAGGGACAGTGTTCACGTGGAGGTTTGTTAATGCAATGCATATCTTTGTTTTCGAAGCTTAGCAGCCCGCTAAGTATCGGAGACAAAAATGAGTTTTATTGATTTGACTGAGTTGCAATCTGAAGATTTCAGCGTCCTGATGCACCACGATTTGGCGCATATCATTCAGCGCCTTCTTCCTCTCGATGTTGAAATCGAAGATACTTATTGCGAAATCATGCGCCACGCTAAATGGGCGATTTGCGTAGGGGTGTTGCGCACTCGACAAATTGTCAATGTCATCATCGGGTTTAATTTCTTTGGACACTCAATTCGTGTCGAAGTCCATCTCTCTGCGTGTGGGATCATCTTGGATGTCGCGGAGGATGCTCAATGAGTTTTTATTTTGAGAGTGTGCTTGAAGATGCATGTCGCTGCGGTGGATTTATCGAGTTTTGGTTGGAAGAAGATGATGAGTCGGCGAGGGCCGAAATCCTTGGGTTTGCAGCGATCTATTCAAAAAAGAACGTGTTCGAACGTTTCTTTGACTGTCAGGATATCTCAGCAGACATTTTTGATCAGGCTCTCCATGTCACTAGTCGTCATGGGAAAAGATCCAGCAATCGAATTGTGCGTCTTGCTAAAAACAGAGGGTTGCTCGTTGGACACGGCGCGTATTTGCTCTCGCGCAATAGTCGAACGATGTTTGAGCGCGGATACAATTATCGATCAATTTCGGATCGTCACTTGAAAATGCTTTACGACAATTCTGATCTCGCTGAACTCTCTCGATGCGAGAAGCTGATGGGTTCTGTCATGAAAAGGAGTGATGCTTAGCTGAGTTGGAGAGATAAAAGGCGAGCTTCCAGGACTGCGTAAGCGCTGTCCTGGGAAGCCTCCTCAATACGCTTTTGGTGATAGAGAGCGAGCCGCTGGCTGCGGTTTCGCTCAACCCTCGCGGCACTTTTCCGACGCTTCCGCAGTGCGTCAGGCTTGTCAGATAGCGCCCGTCTTGCGTCAGGGCAGCGGCGAATTTGCTGTGCCCTGGTGGCATGACCAGGCCGTAGGCGCGATCTGAGAGCAGCGACAGACCGCACATGGTCTGGCCAGAAGTCTTGCCACTCGCTTCCGAATGGATGTGCGTCTTTGCCTGGGACTCGCACCGGCACCATAAAGGCGTTGAGCTCGATGAGTGACCAGATCAAGGGTAGGAAGTGCTCTCGATCTATCTGGTAGACGCTCACGGCATCGTCCAGCAGCGCCGCGCTGGCACCCTGAAATTTGGTCAGCACCTTTGCGACGGCCAAGCTCTGTGCATCACCAGAGCGTCTGGCAAAGCCGATGAGTGCCAGGTCAGACGTGTGGTGCGCGAAGACACGAAAGCGCGGCTCGGCCCAACGCTTGGCCAGGTGCTTCAACACTGAGCTCTTCATTGAATTGTGGGTGTGGGGCGTCCAGTGATTGGCAGAGCGCGCGAGGAGCTCGACGCGGCGCTGAATCAGGTCAGTTGGGGAAAAGCCCAGGGCGCGGCCGTGCGATGGAAGGGGTGGGGCAGCAGCTGGGCTGCAGAACGCACCGCCCAGGCTGAGCAGATCTGAAGTGCCGCGCCTGCGATTACAGCGCTCACAGCACAGAAAGCAGTTAGAGAAGTCATCCGGGCCCCCAAGCTCAATGGGAACGATCTGAGCGACGATGATTGACGATTCATTGGTGAAGTCGATCTTGCAGATGGGGCAAGAGGTCTGCATCGATCTCAACTGTTGGCGAAGCTGTGCTGGCAGATTGAATGCTTGGCGAGCCGATAGTTCAGAGATGGCTTGGCTGAAATTCGCAATCGGATCATCAAGCGAACTTTGCTTCGCTTCGTTCACTTGCTCGATCCTAATTTTGTCTGCTGTCTCCATAAAAGCTGTCGTCTCCCGTGCTTGCTTGATCTCATTTCAGTGAAGCAGAAATTGAGATCGGCGCAAGAGTCAGGAGCGAAAAGAAAGACCAGGAGCGAAAAGAAAGAGCAGAAGCGTCGGCGGGCGGAACGGCAAAGTCATCGTCATTTTCACAAGTCTAGATCATACACATGACGCACCTTGGGGTGTTCCGCGCTGACCCCCGCGCGCCCTGTGTAGAGACTCTGAGAGCTTTGCAGCGCAAGGATTAAAAGAAGCCCCCGACAAGGGGCTTTTTAATGCCTTCAATTCCCCTCAGCATCTTTCGCTAAATAATTTTAAGCACACCCCTTGCCAATTCACGGAATCGCCTTACGGTCAATTTATGCCATACGGAGAATTTATGAAGCTGATCAAAAGAAATGTATTACTTGAGAGTGATCAATTGAGATCACTCAACGAAATGGCCATTCGGAAAAGAACGAGTGTCAATGAGTTGATGCGGATGGCGGTAGATGGACTGTTGAACGATCAACTGTTCAACGAGCTCCATGAAAAAACAATGCAAGAGCTTAGGAGTTTTGCTGATCGTGAGGAAAGGCGACTGACAGACGTTCGTAGAGAACTTCTTTCAGATCTAAGTGCAGGAATCCAGGCAATGACCGAGGCATCAGAGCGGCATATCGAACGAAGCACTGATCTGACAAAGGCCTTTGTTCGAAGTCTTTCAGATGCATTGAACGGTGAGCCGATCCAAGAAAAGGCAATGCCGGCAGTGCAGGGCAGGAGGTCGAGTCGAGAAATATTGAATGAGATGCAGGGCCAAGGTGCCACCAAAACTAACAACAACCCTAACTAACAAAGGAGATAGAAATGAACAAATTAACATTAACCATGATCACGATGCTTGCCGCTTCACTCGCAGGATGCGCCACCATTGACCAACTTGCCGGCGGAAATGCCTCACCGGTCAACAAAGGCACAGTCGCGAAAGGCGCGGGAATTGGCTGCGCAGCTGGTGGTGCACTCGGGGCCATCTTTGCAGGCAAAGACGGTGCGCTGAAAGGCTGTGCTGCGGGCGGATTGATCGGCGGAGGCTTTGCTTACAAGCAAGAGCTCGCACGAGCCAGAGAAGCCGCAGATGCAGCTCGCTTGGCGGGAATGAAGGCAACAGTTGAAGTGAAGACCGACACCTCTGCCGATGGAAAGGCCACGGAAAAATTCCAAGGTCTAGTGATCGAGTATGACCCCGCATCGGTGGTCAAGCCTGACGAAAAGACCAAAGCCTTCTTCGACAAGCTCGGCACGATCTTGAAGTCTTCAAAGAATGAGCTGACTGTTAGAACGGAGGGTGGGGCGGGGTGCTTGGCAGTCGTCGGTGAACTCAATGGGCGAGCAGCTTTGGCAAAACACGAACTCGACAATCAATGCGGAAAAGTTCCAACCCACCGCATCTTAGTCTCCCCACTGCCGGAGCTGAAATAAGTGGAGCCTCTCGGGGCTCTTCTTATCTCAAATGGAGATCAAGATGAGTATCAGTGATTACGAACGAAGAAAATTATTGGAAAAAGCTGCAAAGCTTAAGGCTGAAAAAGAAGGTGGGTCATCTTTTCCAAGTCCTCTAAACAGGCAGCAAGTTCAAGATTGGAAGATGGATCAGCGCTTGGAACAGGCCCAGATCGCAGCCAAGGCCACTGCACAAACCACGAGCAAATTTGCCAAAGAGCTTGCGGCCAAGACTGCCAAGCTTGCCCAGGAACAAGCGCAGCGGGCCAAAGCAAAGGCAGGTGCATGGAAGCAAGCACAGGATGCGAAGCGAGCAGAACAGGAGGATGGTAAGCGGATCCAGAATGCTGAGCTTGATCGGGAAGAGCAAAACCCGGCCATCGAGAACACAGCTGTTGCCAATCCCCAAGCGCTATCGAAGCCCACTTTCAAGATCCTGGCTTCCATAGCAGTCTTCACCGCTCTTTCAGGAGCAGGTGTATGGTTCTGGACTCAGCACGAGAGCGAGAAGACCCCTGAGCTGCACCAGGTCGATGTGCCTTCCACACTGCCTGTTGCGCCAGCACCTCAGGTCCAGGAAGCGCCCAAAGCATCTGAGCCCGTCCAGGTCATAGAGCCTGTGCATGAGATGTCTGTGACGCCCAGTGTCGAGGAGCAGCCAAAGTCGGTTGAACCGAAGCTCCAGAAGGTAGACCGATCACCTGCACCCATTGCGGTTGTTCGCGCACCCAAAAAACGATCAGAGATGCGACAACAGATTGAACAACCCAATACAAAGGGAAGTGATTGGGTAGAGAAAGCTAACAATGATCTCGATCACTTCGCAGAACAATTAAAATAAAAAAAAGCGCAGCCCTCGTGTTGCGCTTTTTGCTTTTTGGCTTATTGCTGATCTACCACTCAAAAAAACAGGAGATCAGTGTGTTCGAAAGTCTATTCCGTCAATTCAGAACAAAGGTCAAGAGCGCAGACGGCTCGCGCTGGATGCACCTTCATGGAAGGTTGCTTATCGGAAGCGTTGAAAGCAAGGGTCTGGGTCCGTTGCACCCCGATGTGATTCGCACCTACTACTACTTCCACAAAGACCGCTACCCGCTGGACGGGGTCATGACTCAGTCGGGATGGGGACGAGACTGTCAAAGAGCCGACATACGTCGACGAGTCGAGGCCAGCTATGTCGGTGTCTATGCGTGCTTGCTTAGCACAGCCCTCATCACTGCAATGCTATTTGCTTTCATGATGATGATGGGCCTGGGTTCTCTCGGAAGCAAGGTAGGTAGCGCGGTCGGTCTATCACCTTCATATGCGGCGTGCAAAGCGCAGTATCAGAAATCAATCGAGACTGGATCAGATGTAAATCCGAAGTGCCAAGAAGTTATGGAAAAGGCGGGTGAACTATGATCCCGACTATCTTTCAGGTGCTGAGTGTTCTCGGCAAAGTCCCGGGCTTGAAGCGATTTGTTGATGTTGAAGCGTCAATACAAGAGCGCACCAATGAAGAAATTCATGAAGTGGTCGGCGCATTCGATGACTTCGTTAAAGTCCCAAGCAACATCCTGGTCGATGTCAATGAAGAAGATCAGGCCATTGTAGAAGCATATGGGGCGATTCAATTCCCTGATGGGTCCTGGCACGTAAGCGATGATTTGAAGCATTCGAAGGATCTTGAACCGTGGATGCCTGACGCCACTGACGACATGATCGTTCGCTTTGAGAATTCTAAGATCACGCGCTCTGGCAAGCCGATGGACGGCGTAGTGCTACCTCAAGACACGATCACTGGATCCGTCTCCTCGGCGATGCCATTGATGTTCGCAGCGCTTCCCGCTATCGCTTGCGTAGCCTTCATTCTTAGTCGTTTCTTCGGAGCTTATGGATACCTGGCTCTTCTTGCAGCAGTGCCGTATCTAAAAGCTATTCGTGTAGACAAGTCAGCTTCTCACGCTATTGGCGCATTCTTCTGCTTGCTAATCGGACCACTATTTGTTGGCATCCAATCGTTGGGCGATGAGCGCGTGGCAGCTCTAAGAAGTCTCATGTCCGGTCCCGCTTTGATTCCGCTGGGAATAGTGTTTTTGGTTGTCGTTACCCTCACGTTTGCTTGCTGCTATTTCAGTAGCAAGCAAGGAACCAAACATGAGAAATCACTCGATCTATTCGCGAGAGCGTTGAAGGTCGAAGTTTCCTTCGTTGTCTATGCCGTGGCTGTGTCACTCCTTCCCGCACCGCTGAGCTTGATCCTCATCTTTGCAGTGCCGAATTTGTATTGCATTCGCTACACACAGATTGAGCGTGAAACTCGCACGTCTGAGACATCGTCAAACAGCAATCACTTCACAATCGGACGTCATGAGAAGACTGCTCGTGGAATGATGAAGAAGCAGTGGATCGCTCAGGCGTTGCGTGCTCTCAACGACAAGACTCCGCTTATCCCGCTGGGAAAAGCCACTGGCTTCTTATTCAACAAGATGTATCGTTTTGCGCCAGTCCCAGGAAAAATGCTTGTAGCTTCTCTAAAGGACACTTCTCAGCACATCCTGGTGATCGGCAAGTCTGGTGGCGGCAAAACCTTCTGGCTTCGAAAGATCATGGCCTTGGTGAAGTTGACGAAATGGGCCGGGGCCATTGTGGGTGACGGAAAAAACGTGCTCGTTCGAGAAGTAATGAGCTTGATGGATATCGTGATTGAGCCTGGCATCAACCTATCTCTAAGCCAAGGAATGAACGCTCAACAGTTGGTCCAAGCGTTCAGAGAGTTGAAGCGCAAAGGCAAAATGTCGGAGGACGAGAGCAGCTTCTGGACAAGCATGGGTTTCATCGTCTTAGAGCACGTTGCCATGATTGTTGAAGCGGCATGCGAAGCTGAGAAGTTTGTTCGCACAAACACGGCGCTGCTGATCTCAGACGAAGAACAGCAATTGATCAAGTTCACTGCAATTGAGCAACTTGCTGAGTTGGAAGGTGATCAAGAGCGATTAAAGCATGCAAGAAATGCGGTTGCAGAGACCAATGCAAATATCCGCAAGTTGGAAGCATCTTTGAAGCAGCCGCGCTCGTGCTACTGGACAATTGGTCAGATCCAGCGCTTCTTAAACGTGGTCAATCAGATCAAGCAAACGGAAAAAGGGCTCGAGCTCCACGAAGAGTTCCGGGGCGCGTTCGACTTCATTGAAAAATCTGGCTATTTGAATGTGGCGGATGCAGCCAACCAGATCAAAGGGTCAGTCTCGTATTTCGCAGACACCTGGGCAGTGATGGCACCTGAGACTCGAACAAGCATCACTTCGAACATCGATAACGCATTGAACGACGTCTTCCGTGGCCGACATCTCAAAAACGCGGATGGAGTTCTGTGGGCCGACACCGAGACAGGCATCGACTTCCAAGGCGTATTGACTGAAAAGCTCTGGATCGGTGTCAACTTGCCAACCATGGTCCATGGCGTGGGTGGACAGATCACAGCAGACATCGTGCGGATGCGCGTTTACAACCTCATCAAAAATCGACCAGTCAATTGGGCTGACCTCGAAGGGCACAATCCAGTATTTAACTTCATCGACGAGGCGCAGTCTGTGATCGGTGAAGCAGAGCGTGACTTGATCGCAATGGCGCGAAGCTTGGGCTGCTACTTCGTCTTCTTGACGCAGAACATCAGCTCCTTCCTCGCCAATTTCAGTGAACACGGGGCGCACAACTTATTCGAGCTCTTCGCTACCAAAGTTCTTATGCAGAACGAGAGCTCACATAGCACATACAAGTATTTCCAAGAGATGTTAGGGAAAGCAAGGCTCACGCCATATAAGACTGCATCTGTCGGGATCAACAACCAGGCTATGCTCCAGCGCTACGCCAATAGCGCCCTGGTCGATCCCGAACATCCCGATGCTGTCTTCATGCAGAAGTTGAGAGAGAAAGGAGTCGGCGCGATACAGAATTCCTATGTCCACTCCGCTCCCCGACAAATCGATGTTAAGGATGCGGCCCACCGCTTTGAAGACGTTGCACGAATCAAGAACTTCGATCTTGAAACGGTTCAAGGCACAGAGTTGTCTTGGGTGATGGACGATGACGACTTTGCCAACACGCTGTTCCAGGGCCAGGCATTGATCGTCGTGTCGCGCGCCGGTTCGACGCGAACAGAGATCTGTGAGGTCGGAGGACTAGAGGCAGATCAAGTGGAGGATTTCATGAGAGAGAACAGTAGGGCCTGATTGCTCAGTCTCCATAGAATTAGCCCCGAGCAATCGGGGCTAATTGCTTTACAAGATCCCAAACTGCCTTATGTTGGTTTTACCCCAATTATGGAGACCATTCATGACAAGTTTTGCAGAAGCACAAAAGAGGCGCAACGAGTTCTACCAGAACAATCCTGGTCCACAGGCCACAATGACTGATCAGGTCAAGTCATTTAAGCAAGAAGAGCACAAGATCACTTCACAAGCGGGCGATGCTCTCAAAACTGAACTCACTTCACTGTCTAAGAGTTCGGATCCTGAGTTATTGAAATCAACGGTTAGCCAGGTTGAATTCCAAAGCAAGCTGTCGGTCTATCGCTCTGACCAAATTGAAGAAATCATGCATGCGCAAACGCAGAACGCGGAGCGCGTGTCACGCAGTCAGAACAACGACGGCTATCAGAAGCAGTTCATCAACAGAGATGGCATTGACGAAGAGAAGCAACACGAAGAGAAATTCAATGCTTTCATGCGTGAAAAAGGACGTGTTCCGGTTGAAGGCGAGATGGAGAAATTCACTGCCAAGCCAACGCTGACTCAGTCGGAAAAGCCCTGGGAACAAAAGCCCAAAGCACAGTCAATGTAAAAAAAGGCCCTTCGGGGCCTTTTTCTTATACCTCAATCTCTTGACTTTAGTTGCATCTGCCTTTGACTGATTTTACTCAAACAAAAAAACGGAGATGCACAAATGATCAATGCTATCGAACGCTTGCCAATCATGCAGCGTGACCTTGTAAAGATGACTGCCTGCTCTAACCACTGGCAACAGCAGCTCATGGAAGTAGCTAATTCAGTGCGATTAGGTAGCTGCAGTAACTCCGGGATGCCCGATGACATCACATGCATCTTCCTCCACAACCTTTCGATGCTTGATCATCCAAGTGAGTGGATGGGTGATCACCGCTACGAGGCTTCCAGCTACGTCGATCAACTACATAGCCTTTTGATGTTCGGCGCTGATCCGAACGCTCAGCTGAGCAATGGGCGCAATCTCTTGGATGTGCTCACCGTCCAAGGCCGTTATTGGCGCTGGACAGACGTAAACGAGAACATCCCAAGCCTCGTGCTTGCTGCTTTCTCCCTTGGCGCTGTCGCATCGGCAGATGTAGCTAAGGCAATGATCCTTCCTGTCTATCCGAACGCTGACCCCCAGAATATTGATCAGGAGACAAGGCAAGTTCTATCAGTGATTGAAAATTCGTATCTAAACAATGAAGTGCCACGGGTTGAACGGGCAGCTAAGGTGGTGCGCTTATGATTAAGATTGGAGCATTGGTGCAACAGTCCCATTTTTCGGATAAATCAAAAGCTATTATCCAGTGTTTGACATGCATAAATAAGGAGTCGTGGTGTTGTGTGCAAAGAATTAGGATAGTTGAAAAAATTCTGTCGAAACTCACGTTGTCAGACGTCGATATTAGTAACCCGGTATTCTACTCCTGCGCTGATGACATGTTCGATGCAAGGTCATTGTATAGAAAAGGTTTTTATATTTTTTCGCATTTCGAGGGTGAGGTTGATGCGGCCACTGAGGTATCAGTTCATGATCCTAATGTCATTAAAGTGCTGAGTGGATTGATCAACGGCTACATAGATATTCCTGCCTGGTTTATCCGGTCAATTGCAGCAGACAACGACCGCAGGAACCTTGGCCAAGCAACACCTCAGATCGCAGCCGAAGCACAAGTCAGACGCATATGAAGGCAAAGGTCTACAACGCCTTCGGCACAGTCCCGACCTCCATTCCGCCTAGCCAGCCAGTGCGGCGGGTCGACCATGCCGTAGCCCTGTTCCTGATCTTGATCCTAACTGCCTATCCAGGCCTCACCTGGCTAGCCTGGCAGCTGCCTGATAGCCCACTGACCCCGAGCCTGTCCTTTGACTTGGTGGGGGCTCCTGCTGCGATCCTCAACAAGCTCACGTTCGGGGCTCTCTGCTCAGCTAGAGCGCACGAATACACCAGTCTCATGTGGGAACCCTGGAAGGTCTGGATCCGTGTTGGTCCATCGCTTGCACTAAGTCTTTCGCTTGCAACTTGGGTAGGTGCAAAGGCTCTGGAACCCCGGTCCAACACTTGGCATGTGTCCGGCCCAAGATTGCTAGATGGAAAGGCAGCGATCAGAGAGGCACATCGCCGCTCGATGACGCAGAAGCAGATCAAGGAGGATGGATGGTCAGGATGAGCTTGAAGCTCCATCCGGAGCTGCACCTACCCAAGTCCCATTGGTCACGACACGTCCTAATGCAGGGCTCAGTGGGAAGCGGCAAGACCCAGATCCTGTTGCCGATCATTGAGCAGATCATATGGGCGGATCACAAGCTGTTCCTCTACGACACCAAAGGCGACTTCACGAGCTACTTCAAGAAGCCCATCATCGTTTGTCCATTCGATGAACGGTCTTATTATTGGGACATAGCGGCTGACTGTCGCTATCCACTGCAAGCCGCGATGCTTGCCGAGATCCTGATCCCTGGGAGCCCTGATCAAAAAAATGGTGATTTCTGGTCGATGGCAGCAAGGCAGCTGCTCGTCGCCGCTATCCGATCCCTGCAAGTGGAAAATCCTGGCGTGTGGACGTGGGCCGATCTCGCATTGCTCAAAAACCAGTCGGCGGCGGCCATGCTTCCAATGATCCAGGAGCATTTCGCGACTGCGACAAGCTTGGTGGAGAACACGGAGAGCCAGACCACCTCTTCATTGCTTGCCACGCTCGTGGCTCAAACGAAGCTGATCGACGACCTGGCAATGGCCTGGCCCGTGCGCAAAGAGAACCGCCGCTTTGCCATCACGGAGTGGGCTCAGGATGGCTATAAAGGACGCAAGCAAGTCATAGTGCAAAGCGGCCCAGAGGAGGGCATGACGAAGGCTTACATCAGCGCTTTGGTCAATCTTGCGGTCCCAGAGATCATCTCCCCTAAGCTCCCAGATGCGGAGAGGGATCGCTTCATTGGGTTTGTCTTCGACGAGCTGGCGACGGCCGGTAGGCTCAACATCGGTCCTCTGATTGACAAAGGCCGAAGCAAAGGAGTGGTCTTCATAGGCTGCTATCAGAACATCGCCCAAGTAGCCCAGGTCTATGGCGATAAACTCGCCGAAACGATGTCGTCTATGGTCGGCACCCACATCATCTGTCAGTTGCAGATCGGTGAGACAAGAGAGAAGGCCGCTCAGCAACTTGGCAAGCATCGTGTTGCGTATCGAACGCATGATGAGAAGGCCGCAGTGCACGAAGAGAGCAGGGCGCTGGTCAGCCCGGGTGAGCTTACGGACCGCCTTGGCCCGCGCAAAGGCAAGCAATATGGCCCGCATGGGTTTGGGGTGAGGGCAATTGTCCAGATGGGGGGAGACCCACTCCTCCTCGGCTTTCCTGGTGTCGTCATGAAAACCAAGCGCCCAGGTCAAGTTCCAGCTCGATGGATGACTCAGCCGCACAAGCGCAACAGCAACACTCCGGTGCTTCCCGCACCTACCCAGGTTGCTGCATCTCCTCGTGCTCAGCCAAAGCGCGTTGGGATGACGAAAGAAGAGATCGATCAGTTCTTCCGGGAATGATGCTTCAAAAACTGCCTTTGATCTTGACGTTTCCTCTGAATGCCTTTGACTGATCTCATCACATTAGAGGAGATCAGGCTTGATTCCAATCACCGCACTTACAGCTCAAGGCAAGAACAAAGACGGCAAGCCTGTGGTCGAATACCTGCTCGCTACCGAAGGCCTGATTCGCTACTACAACGGCGAGGTTCAAGAGGTCTCTGCGTCATATTGGGGCGGTAAACTCGCGCATGAAATGAAGCTCGCTGGCATCGCTGTGGATGGGAAACACATGCTTTCGCTATGCGACGGCTTTCATCCCCTCACCAATGAACCGCTCTGCCAGAACGCTGGCGAAAAGCCGGTCCTAAAGCCAAAGTTCGATGGGAAGGGTGCTCCGCTCCTAGACGAAGATGGCAACCAGGTCATGATTGAACAAGGCGGTCATCGTGTTGGTTATGAGCTGACGTTTAGCGCACCAAAGTCGTTGTCTACCGTGTTTGCTCTGGCAGATCAGAACGAGCGGGAGAAGATCCTCGAAGTTCAGCGTAAGGCTGTCGAGCGGGCCTTTGGCTACATCGAAAGCAAGGTCGAGACCCGGCGTGATCAAGGTGGCAAGACTGTCATCCCAGTCGATGGATTGATCGTCTCTTTTCATCAGCATCTAAGTTCAAGGAATCTGGACCCTCAGATTCATACCCATGCGCTTGCGTATGCCGTTGCGAAGGGGGTCGATGGGAAGTGGGGGACTTACGACAGTCATGAGATCTTTGCTCACCGCAAAGCAGCAGATGAGATCTACAAGAACGAACTGGCAGCAGGCCTCAAAGCGCTTGGCTACGCCATCGAACAGCATGTTGAAGTCAATGCACTCGGTGAGAAGACCGGCGTTAGGACATGGGAAATCCCTGGCACTGATAAATTATCGAAGCTCTGGTCAAGTCGTTGCGAAGACATCTTGAAGCATCAACAAGAAAACGGCGGGACGATGCAGCAAGCGTCTCTTGCCACACGCAAGCATAAAGATGAACCTACTTTTCTTGAACTGGTTGAGGCGTGGAAGCAGGACGCCGTTGAGTTACAAAAGGAGCACCCAGAGCTTCTGATGACCGTTGCCGAGATCAAACAACAGAAGATCACCACGGAATTCGTTCCAGCTACGGACGAAGAGATCTTGGAGCTTCTCCACGAGAATGAAGCAATCTTTGATGAAAAAGAGCTCCGTTTTCGGTTGGGACAGGCTAACTCGGGAATGATCGATTCAAGCCAACTGGACGTCATGGTGCCGGACTTCATCCAGCGCAACAATCTTGTTCGTGTCTGCCCTGAGCGAATCCACACGGACGACATGGGCTCATCCCTTGCTCGCCGGCATACAGAGCAGCGCTTTGCTGCCCCGTGGATGGTGTCGATGGAGCGAGAGATCCTGCATAAGACACTGAGCCGTGAAGGCGAGGTTTCCCAACATGTGCCGCTCACCAAGCTCAACGATGCCATTCAGGCCTTCGAGGCAGCCAAGGGCTTCCAAATCAGTCCAGAGCAGCGGGAAGCTGTGGAGCACCTCACCATCAATACAGGGGGCGTGGGCGTGCTTTCAGGGCTTGCTGGAACTGGCAAGACGACAGTGAGCCTGATTTACGCGGAGGCCTTCAAAGCCGATGGGCGCACCGTGCTTGGTGCTTGCGTTTCCAACGAAGCGGCCGAAAAGCTCCACCAGGAATCGGGCCTTGCGTGCACTAGTGTTGCCAAGCTGATCAGTGACCTGGGCAAATCCAAGCTCAAGTTGACGGATAAGCATGTCGTCGTCTTAGACGAGGCAGGAATGGTGGACAGCCGCCAGACTCGGGACTTGATGGCCTATTGCCAGAAAGCGGGTGCAAAGCTCATCTTGCAGGGTGACCAAGAGCAGATTCAGCCTGTCGGGGCAGGTTCGGGCATGTCCATCGCCAAGGACGCGATTGGGGACGCAAAGCTCACCGAAATCCGCCGTCAGAAGAACGCTCAGGACCGTCATACAGCAGGGCTCTTCTACAACTATGGCGCTGACGGCAAAGTCCGAAACGCAGACAAAGTGCAGTCACGCGGTGACATCATTGAGAAGAGCAAGAAGATCTTCCAAGCGCTTATAGACAATGGTCAGGTGGACGAATGGGCAACGGGCGAGCAAGCGAAGAAGGCTTGTATCAAAGCCTATTTCAACAGCTCTGCACCTACCCAAGAACGTCTCATTCTTGCTCACTCGAACGAGGATATGCAGGATCTCAATCGACGTGTTCGGCAGGAACTGAAAGCACGTGGGCAGGTAGAAAAGGATGATTTCACCTTCCGATCTATTGGTAAAAATAAGGTCTTTCGTGACCTTACGTTGAGCCGGGGTGATCAGGTCATCTTCAACGTCAAAGACGAGGAACTTGGAGTGATCAACGGGACCAAAGGGACGGTGAAGAGCATCAAGCGAAGCAGTGCGGGTGGGGTGAGCCTTGGGGTGGAGATCGAGCGAAACGGGGTCACGAAGATGGTTCGCTTTGACTCCCACCAATACAGCGCTCTTGATCTGTCCTATTGCTCAACGATCCATAAGGCCCAAGGGCAGGGCAAGACTGACATCTTCCACCTGGGGCATGCGGGGATGACCGACAACCAGAGCGCTTTGGTGGCTTTTACCCGTCTAACCAAAGGCAGCTATACACTGTTTGCCGATTCGATGAGCCTGGACCAGATAAAAGGAAAGCTAGGGCAGCAGCGGCTCAAAGAGAACACCATTGAGGCGAAAAAGCCCATGCGGGCGAAGCAGCCGGGCCTGAAAAGCGAGTTTGAGCAGCTGGGTCAGCAGCTGGGGCAGAAATTGAAGGTCAATTTCGGCTTCGTTGAGCGTTTGACCGCTCGTCGGAATAGGCAGGCTAGGATGGCGTTAACACGTTGATTCTGCTCTAGATATGGTGCAGCATGGCCTTACCGGGGTTGGCCTGGTCAAAGGAATGGACATGAGCTTTCTTACCAAGTTCTCCAACATCTTGAACCAGCAAAACAAGGAAGCTGTGGACCAGGGGCTCGATAGCATCCGTGGTGACCAAGTCGCTCACCAGGCTGACCGCGCCCGGGACTATCGGGGACAGGCTCGCACCGCCCAGTTCGAGAACGTGCAGCTTGGCATCAACTTGGGCAACGCCACGAGCGAGCTTGAAGTCACCAAGAAGGCGCTCTTGAAGTCCAAGTGCGAAACTGTCCGGATGCAGGGGTTCGTTGAGAGCTACGCAGCGGCGATGTGTGTCATGAAGGATGTCATTGAAGACCTTCGTCGCGATGAGTCCGAACTCCGTGGGCTTGATGATAAGGCTTTTGCCCAAATGCTCAACGACGCGGTCGAGCAGATGCGGATGTCAGCCGAAGGAAAGAAGGTTGGCCGAGATCGCGTTTTCCATTTTGTCGAAGGCTGTGAGTTCACCAATCCTGACGGTGGCTTTATTTTTGAGTATCCTCATTTCATCTAATAGATCCGTGCTTCACCTTGACCGCCTTCGGGCGGTTTTTTTTTGCCCAATGATTGACAAACGAGTGATCTGGCTTTTGATGAAAGGACCCATCAAAGGAGATCACCATGAAGAACGTCCCATATCCATTTTTGCTTACAGCCGTGTTGTTGAGCTTCGTCACCATGCTCGTGTTCTGGCCGAACTATGGAGCGACGGGCGCTCAGCTCTCTGCATACATGGCATCAGCTGTTCTTGCACTGACCCTATGCCTCATGCGCTTCAAAAAGATCATGGTTGCAGAACGGGCGGGAGCGAAGAGATGAAGTCTCGCGGCTTTGCACTCGTCGAGCTCAGCTTAGTGGTGGGTCTAGCTACAATCGTAGGTCTCGCTGCCTGGAAGGTCTTTGGCCCAACTTCCGCTGGCACTAGGATCCAACAGGAGTCTGCGAACCTTGCCCAACTGGCTGACGCCATCGCTGCTGATTACGCAGTTGCAGAAGGGCGCTATCAAAGCGTCAGCACAGCAAGTGCTGTTGAGCGTAAGTTGGTCCCGACTGCCTGGGTAGTAGGCCAGGGACTGCACTCCCCGATCCTAGGAAACATCGAGCTCTCACCCCTCAATGCAGGGCAGGGCTTCCGAATCACCGCGACTGCAGTCCAGGCGAGCCTGTGCCTAGGGCTGGTGCAGAGCTCTGCCAGGGCGTTTTCGGAAGTCCACGTCAATGGCGTGCTGGTCTACTCTCGCCGTTCTCTCAATCACGGCGCGTTGTCCGAGAGCTGTGCTGAGGGTGGCGAAGTAGCACTTGACCGGATCTAGGGCCTGCACATGAGGTCTAGTATCAGAGCAGTCCTAGGGCTTGAAGGGCTCTCACTTCGACCATGTCTGCCTCCCCATTTGGCATGGTCTCAGCCGTAAAAGGTGCGTTGACGAAGAAGTCCTCACCCTGTGGTGTGATGTTGACGCCGGCATTGACATAACTCTCGATGACCACTTGCTTAAGCTCATCAAAGACAGCGAGTCCTGCCTTGTCATCCATCCGATTCCAAGTGCTTCGCAGTGCTGTCCAGAACCGAGGGATCAACTCAGTAAGCCCTGAATCGTCATAGGTCGGGCAGAGCACCTTAAGGTCCGTCTCGTCCTGATTGGCATCAAGGTGACCGAGCAGATACGAAGCCAATTTGAGAGGCATCGCTGTGTGCTGGCCGGCTTCTAATAGAAGTGTTCGAACGCTTTGGTGAGCACGATAGTCTTTAATTTTTTCTCTTGCTCTGCCGAGATACAGGCCGGCTGACTCATCGAAGTTCTTGGCATATTCTTGCTTCAATGCTTCAACATCGCCGATGAAACCGGTGAGGCGACATGCTGCATATTCCTCCCAAACCGCCGTTGCGGTGTGCAGGAATAGGTTGTCGGCGAACATGCCGTCCTTAAGCTTTTCATCGAATCCAGGGGCCGATTCGTCTCGCCATTTCAGCTCTGCGACGTGTCCAAGCTCATGAGCAATCAGGTGCAGTGCTTGCTGAAAGCCTGGGAGCTCGTCATCAACGATGTCTTCGATGAAGGCTGCGCTGTATACGACGTGCGTCTTCTCGATCCCGTCCCTTTTCACCGTGACGGCCTTTGCGATGCATCTGACTTCCGCAGTTGAAGTGAACGAAGGCGGTGATACGTCCGGCTCACCCATGTCAACGGATGCTATGGCCGATGCAAGGTCATACCCGACTGTCACACCTGCCAGTCTTTCGAGGTCCAGGACACGGCTGCACGCGGCTAAGGTAGAGCACAGATGCTCACCGAACGTCTGCGCAAATTTCTGATCCTGGAATCCCATGAGTGAGATCCGAAGATCCTTCGGGAGGGTAGGCGGTGGCAGGGTCTGCTCTGACTGATCGTCCATTCTGATCTCCGTCACCAAAGGGAGTGGCGCGCTCCATATTGTAGCCGTCCACCGGAGCTCAGAACTGAGCTTCGGGTGCAGAGTGCCGCTTATGGAAGGGGAGGGCTCACTACTTGCCTGTTGTGTAATAGTTGTCTGAGCTGTTGGCTTCGATGCACATCCGAGAGGCTTCAATAGATCGCTGTGAGTTGGCAAAGCCTTGTCTCAGCTTGGCGAGCCTATCAGCGGCCCCCTCAAAATATGCACTAGCCAGGAAGTAGTCAGCGGCTGCCTCTCTCGCCAGACGTTTGCTATCGAGCGACGCACTGACACACAACGAATTCTCGGGGTGCTTTTCAGCGTAACCGCTGACAATCAAGTTCTCTTCAAAAGCTTGCTTCGTTCGTAATCTGAGTCTCGGCAGCTCGCGCTTCATCTGTTCAAGAAACTTGGGTGATGGTCCGCTTTGAACTTCGATCTGATCTGTGTCCGTTACGTTTTCAGCCATAAAAAAAATGATTAGCGACAGCGGTAGGAACATTAGATACAGCTTCATCATGATCTCCTTTTTTGGTTGAGTGACACTCAGTCAAAGGTGATCTGGCCTGTTGTCAATGCTTCAGAGGAAAAAAGATGGGGGCCCCCTCACTCAAAAAGGGAGCCCCCGCCTGGGAAGAAGGAGATCGGATCTCCCCAGGTTTGAACAATAATTAGTGGCCGATGTTGACTGAGATCCCGATGCCACCCTGCACGGATCCGCCCCCCATTCCTTTGGAGAATCCTGCCGAGAGGTTGACCCTCTCACTCACACGGGCCTTCCAACCGACAGCCACGGCAGCTTTGTTGCCGTAGAAGCCCACACCCGCTGTCGCATGCACTTCGCCGATCACACCAGAAGTCTGTGCACCCATCATCGAGGCGAATGCTGCGGACTGAGCTCCCTGGATCTTGACCTCACGTTCCAGGTTGCCAACGCGCCGTGTGGTGTCTTCCCAACGATCTGACCACTGTTGCTGCATGTCATACAGCTGACCGCCATTGACCGCGTCTGTTGATCCCTTGGAGATCGAGCCGTTCCCGACGCCTGTCACCCGGTTGCCACCGGCATTGATTCCCTCACCATTGATGATGGTCTTGGCTACCTTGATCGATCCTTCTTCGCTCAGCTCGACTTGATCTGAAAGGCTCACAGTAGTGCTCCCATCTACTTGCGTCTGAACTTCGATGTTCTTGCCAGCTGCCACATTGGCCGAGCCGTTTTTCCCATCTTGACCTGGATCGCCCTTATCGCCTTTGTCGCCCTGCGCTCCTGTCTCACCTTTCTCGCCCTGCGGTCCAGGTGTGCTGGATCCACCGCCACCGGGTGCGTTCTCCAAGCCTGTCACCCGGCCATCCAGGTCTGCCAGCGCATCGCCGACTGTGTTGTAGCTCGCACCGCTCAGGAAGTTGAAGCTTGGAGCTGTGATGGTGTTCGTGACCGCGTTGTAATTGGCGCCGCCACCCAAATAGCTGGTGGTCGAAGAGAGAGCGTTTTGGGTGTTGGTGACTTGAACGGAGACGCTGTTGAGCTGACCCATATTGACTGCGTCAGTCTCATCCAGGCCGCTCGCGATGTTCGTCAAGCGAACAGGCTGACCAGCCGCGCTGCCAAAGCTTGCTGTCATTGATTCGGTGCACGATGCACCGTAGCCAATGGCAATACAGTTCTGGCCGGCCGTTGCGTAAGCACCCAAAGCCACCGACGCGTCGCCAGCAACGGTTTGATGTCCGCCTGCGAAGGCGGAATCGCCCGCTGAACTAAGACTGCCGATGACCGTTGCTCCGTAGGACGACGCGCCACTGTCAGCGCCAATCACCGTGTTGTAGGTGCCAGCAGCCTTCGCCCCGGCTCCTGCTGCTACGACCGACTGACCTGTTGCTTGTGTGGCATCTGAGCCATCAGAGACAGGGGATGTCGCCTTAAAATAGGGGGAGGCTGATCCACTGCTTGGCTTGTTGTCCAAAGCAGTCAACGCAGCTCCCACGGTTGTGTAGGTCCCGGTCGAAAGGGCGTAGCTTGGGGCAGTGAAAGCACCGTTCGTGAAGCTAGCTCCCCCGCCTAAAGACGCAGCAATCGGGGCAATCTGACTCACGATCACCGCGTCATTTGCGGCCTGACCAGCTGCAACATTGACGATTCGGCGACGCAAGTTGCTGTCACCGACAGAAACGGTATTCGCACCACCGTCCGTCGAGCCGTGGCCTATGGAGACTGCATTTTGGGAGGATGCTTCGCCGCCAATCGCGATTGTGCGAGCGCCTGTTGCTTGTCCGCCAATTGCGATTGCAGAACCGAACATGCTGCCGTTTGCGACCGCGCCTGAACCGATGGCAATGCTGCCGATGCTGCCCGCATAAGCACGGTATCCAAGGGCTACCGCTTGCTGGCCAGCGACAGAAAAATTGCCGATTGCCGAACCGCCCCAGGCAGATGAGGCCGTATCGCCAAAGGCAACGCCGCCGTCTGTATTGGTAGCCCGATTCCCAACGACAGTTGCCGTTCCGATTGGGTTGGCATCAATGGAGTTGTCTGTGACTCCTCCGGTAGTCAGCCACGCCGAAGCGCCGTTGCCGAGCACGAGACAGCCGACTACACCATTGTCCCGGCATGTGGCGTTCTGAGAGCCTTTGATGATCATTTGATCGCCGACTGTGTCAGCCATTGCCGGATGGGCGAAGGCTGCAAGAGCGAACGTCAGCCCGATAGAGAGTCTGCGGAGAGCGCTCATTGCTTCACCCCACCGCACACGAAGGTGGGTCCAGGCACTGCGCTGATTTTTCCGTCTTTGCTTGGCTTAGAGATCACGACTTCTTGGAAGCCCGCTCCTTTCTTTGACGCAAATGAAACGGTGTAGCGCCCGTCTCTGCCTGTGCGTGCTTCCGCTACGGGAGACGTTCCCTGATTTGCTCGAATGACGATATGCGCATCAGAGACGAGTTCGTTAGCAACGATCAATGCGCCTTGCACTGTGCAAACGCTGTTCTGGAAAGACACTGCTGGCTTGACGGCCGCATTGAATGCCTGGGGATCGACAGTTGTGATCACTGTTGCAAATGCGGGTGCTGATAAAAGGGCAAGTAGTGGGATAAATAATTTAAACACTGGATCTCCGTTTCGTTGAGTTGCCTTCAACAAAACAGAAAAAATCTAAAACGCAAGACGTTGATCACAAAAAAACCGCCCGAAGGCGGCTTTATTTTATGGCGCAGCGATCTTAGTAAGAGATCGTGATTTGACGTTCTGCTGTGTAAGTGCCAACAGCTGCATATGTCGCGTCCGTGTTGACAGTGATGCGAGTGCTAAACACTTGCTCCGCGCCAGTCCCAACGGAGGTCAATGCTGCATTGTTTGCAGTGGTGCTAAAAGGTTGCCAGTTCGACGGACCGCTCAAGCCAAAGCTTGCCCTGGCTTTGATCTCTTTGGATGTGGCGGCGTCAGTCATCACAAAGTTGCCAGATGCATCGGCGGTATCCATCTCAACCGTGTAAGGAAGGTCTTTATTGCAAGTGACAGTCAGATCTTGGATCGCAGAGAGCGCGACGATAACGCTGTTTTCGTCCTTTTCACCCAGCTGCATAAATACATCATCAGGAATTCCCATTTTGCAGACTGCTGCCTGGACTGCTGTGATGTTCATTGTCTGCGTCTCAGTTGCAGCAAAAGCCGGATTTGCCGCTGCCATTGCCAGGCCAAATGCTAAGCCGGTAGCAGTAGTAATTTTATTCTTTAACATCGATTGATCTCCTTTGTTGTAAGCGGAATTGCTTAGGATCCAATCGAAGCTAAGGTGAAATTGGAATTGCGCAAGTCATCGGCACTCAATTTCTTCAAGATCTTTGTCGTCCTTATCGATGGGAAGGACGCCACTGCAAGTGACGCTGTCGGTCTTGATGGAGATGGTTCCGCTTGGGTGATAATTTGGAAGGAAAATTCGGCCATCATCTGCGATTGGAACTTGTAAGTCGTCTGCGACCGCGACCCCTGAACCACGCACGATCTTCCCTTGGAACATCGCTCGCAGTTCTAGCGGTTTGATGTAAGAGATTGGGAAGGTCACTTTGCTTCCGAACAACCGTGCTGGTGTCGTTGTCTGGGTGCGTTGATTGATCTGTGCATCCAGGGGCAGGGAGCTTACGTCTAGTCCAAGGTTCGACGTCCGGTATGCAGACAACGGGAAGAGGGTGTAACCCCGCTTATTCGTGACCTGGCTTGATCCGTTGGCGTTGAGCCTCGCGTCTGATGTATCAGCAACTTCGACGAGAGCAAAGGAGCGATGGAGGGTGCGGCCGACAAGTGCGCCACCTTCGCCCAGCCAGACTGAGCCTTCATACCGGCCTGACAGGCTCGTTTGACCATATCGAGTCGTGGACTGTGCTTGGAAGCGTCCTGAGCGGCTGTCGAGCCCGGCATTGGCGTAAGAGCCCGTGTCAGACGTCCCCAATCCATAATTGATCTTTCCAGCTCTACCGTTGAAGGCAAGGCTCCTGTGGTCATCACTGAACGACATGCTCGCTCGCTGCCGCGCACCAAACTGGCGGGTGTAGAACACATAGAAGCCGCTCTCATCGCGGTCTCGATAGAGCTGGGCGCTCAGGGTGCTGTTGGCACCTGAGTAGCGTCCGGTGAGGCTCAGGCGTTCGTTCTGAGATCCCGATGAGTAGGTATTCGAAGACCAGGACAATCCAACTTGGAACGGGCGATGAGTGTAGGCAATGCTCGCTAAGTTGCTTTTGGTGATGACAGATCCGCCGCGCCATTGGTCAGTGAGCTGCCAGCTGTCCGGGGCCCGCTTCTGAGTCTGAGCGTTGATGGACCAGTTGCGAGTCTGATAGCTGTATCCAGCCAAGTAGGAGAGGGCGTTTTGCCCATCTGAGTGGCTTGCCAGACTGCTTAGAGTGACGACACCAGCGGTTCCGAGGACGACAGTTGCATCCAGCGCCAGGTTCGCGTTCTGCCCCATCATTTGTGCAGAGGAACCGAGCGTCAAGAAAGGGCTCAGGCCCCTGCGGTAGAAGCCCGCGAGCGCAAGATCCTGGTAGTCGTTGCCAATTGTTCCGAAGCGGCTGAGACCGCCAGTCACAGCCCATTCTGACGTTCCTGGGCGCAGGGCACGGTTGGTAAAATAGAAGTCACTCTGAATGATCTGCTCGCGGCCAAACTGGTCTCTCAACATGACAGACGACGAGTTCAAGCCATTGAGCATCGAGCCTTGCTCGATGGAGTAGGGGCCTTGATCCAGGTTGAGCTGGCGTTGCCGCTCGTTGTTGAGATAGATCTCAGCTGTGGTCCTGCTATCGGCAATGCCGGCGATGACCGGGACGGGGTAGAGTTCTCCAGTGAGCTCGCGCTCTGTCCCAATCTTGAATCCGAGCAAGTTTGACGTGGACGTAATGCCAAGCGAGGGCGTAAAGACATCCCCGATCTCCACCGAGAGCCCCTTCTTAAGGAGGTCCCTAGTCCAGGTGGTCAGACCCCGCGTATTCGTAGATCCACCAGATTGAACGTTCAATTGCCCCGTGTTGATCAGCACACCATCGGCGAGGCCCGTTCGCATGTCATAGCCCCATGACGCTGCCCATGTGCCTCTGTATGAGCGGATGACGGCGAGATCTTGGTTGATCAAGATGCCCTTCGGTGCGGAGTCTGCCTCTACAAGCGCGTCCACTGATCCAACAATCTGAGGCTTGAAATATTTGCCAGGCACTGTGAGAGTGACAAGCTGCTTCTCATGTTGCACTTCCACCTCGACACCGAGGGCCTTCATGCTCTGGATAGAGGCGAAGTCGCCAACCAAGCCGTAGCTTTTGAGCTTTGCAGATGGGACGAGCAAATCGCCGTCATCCGTTGTTGTTGCTAGAAGTGCCTCATCTACTGTTTTCCCATTGATCGAGATGGCATAGATGCTCTCAGCACCATATGAACTTGAACACCAAAGAAGAGGGGCTAGCGCAAAGGCGCGCCAGGCCATTACTCAATCACTAGCTCAGTGGCAACGCCATTGATCAAAGCCTTGACCGATGTTGCGTTGCCTTTGGAGATGATCATTTCTTCGCCTGGGAGCAAGTAGCCGACCAAGCCATCACGACGGTAGCCACCATAGTTGAGGTTCGCGATCTGGGCAGTAATCGGGCTTGCATTGCGAAGAACAATGGTTGATCCAGAAGTCTTTGCGGTCACTGTGGCTCGATCCGATGCACGCCAAAAAATGGGGAAGTTCATGTTGAAGACGGGCTCAACCCCGGTCGTCTCCAGCTTCTTGACGTTCTTCTCTTTCACGACGACGCGATAAGCAAGCTCACTGCTTGATGTCTCGATGTTGATGAAGCGGACCACTTGAGATTTGCCTGCTTCGAGATAGAAGGAGCTTGGAGCGAAACGGATCGCGTCAACTGGTGTGCGGGTCTGCTTTCCATCAACCAAGGTCCATTTAAACGCTTGGAGCTGGTATTCCTTCTTTTCATTCGACGTGTTGACGACAGTCAATGAGCCATTGTTCTTACTCGGGTTGATGGTTTGAGCTAATGGTGAGACTTGCATTGCAGTTGATGCAAATGGACAGAGCGCTAGTGCTGCGCTTAACAGAAGGTATTTCATTGGATCTCCGGGTTTTTTGAGTGTTCTTCACAAATAACCCGGGTCCAAAGATTGTCAAGCTGTGTGAAATAAAAAAAGCCGCAACAATGCGCGGCTCTATGCTTAAAAGTTCGATTAGGAAAAAGCGTAGAGGTAGAGGTTGGATCGTGCTGTGCATGCCCTGTTTTGGCTTTGAACAGTCCAGCCCCACAAAGCAAATTGTTCCTTGCCCATCGCGATACAAGTGGCCTCTAAGCCCTGTGGGCACCAGGTCGATACCAATGCTCGTTCAAGAATTAGAGATGATGGTTCGCTAGCGCTCGCGATGAACGTGGGTAGGGTTTGCCCGTGTCGTTTCGCCCACTTGGACTGACCACACTCAGCTCTCATCTCGACATGGGGGTAGTCTCTCGGAGAAGTCCACCGGCCGCCCCAATTCAAGCCAAGAATTTCAGCCAGCTCGCCGAACCGCTCATAGCCCGCAATGACATGAGGGTCACTCAGATTCCAGCTCGGCTTTCCACCCACGTAGACAGCGGCATCCAGAGCTAAGCCATAGTTATGACAACTCGACCATGCGCCAACACTCGTGACCCCGGATGCGGACGCGAGGAGGGCGGTTTGACGTTCAGGGCTTCGATATCCTTCAACTGGTCTTAGATCAAAGCCTTCATCTCTCATGACCTCTTGAATGGCTTCGATCTTTTCTCTGAGATCAGGATGGACACCTTTCCAAATTTGTTCTTGGCCGGGATGGAAAAAGCGATAGATCCGTCCGCGTGGCTTCTTGGTAGGTTTCAGTGTTTCGGCTGGGTTCGAGTTGCTATCGGATTCGATTTCTCCATAGAACAAGGGTGACGAGGATCCGAAGATGATGCCACTTGAACCCTGATCAAAAATTCGAACATGGGCAGTGCTCGGGCTCACCAGGAAATTCGATGAAGTGAGTTTTGACCAATAAGGTTCTTGAGAAGCAAGGGCAGTTGTTGGTGCAAGGAGCATGAGTAAGCTAAAAAGCAATTTGTGCATTGGATCTCCGGTTTTATTTGAGTGTTAATCACAAATAAGCCGGGGCCGCGCAATGTCAAGGATTCATCGACCAAAGTTTTCGTGTCGCTCGTTAGTTTCAGCTATCCATCGGCTGGGCCGCAGGCTCGACCTTAAATCAATGGCCCGTGGCTCTGGCGCGGTCTTGACGTCGCGGTTAGCTGACGTAAGAATTGGCATTGCCTAGCCTGGCGTTCACTAGGAACATGCGTGGATTACGGAAATCTCCCTGAACGATTTCGTTTCAGTCATAACTTCTCCTTTTTCCTGCACGATCAGCTGGTGTCGACAGTGAAAGAGGGGGCGAAGGCGGACATCTTTTCTGTCCAGGTCGTTGCAAACGCTCCCATTCAAGAGGGTCTTGGCGGTGATGAGCTATTCAAGTGGATGACGGAAAACGGCCATCGTGACGAAATTAAGGAGATGTATTACAAGCAGCTCACGGCGGCACTGCTCGGGGACTTCCTAAATTTCCTCTATGAGGCTTTAAGGTGCTCTGCTAAAGGCAAGCTCACGGTCGCATACGCACTCTTGAGGAAGCCCTTAAAAGAGAACCTTCTTTACCTTGAGTGGTTGCTCGCTGATCCCGAGGACATGCTTACTGTGTTCGAAGGTGACGAGCTTAAGGCGAAGTCGATCAGTAAGATGAGTGAGAAGAGGAAATTGGAGCTCATCACACTTGCGATGGAAAAAACGTCGCTAGGGAGCTGGATGCAGCCCAAGCTTATGTATGACCTTCGCTACAACAAGCAATTCGCTTTTGGCTATGAAGACCTTTTTCAAAAAGCAAATCATCTTGTAACAACTTTTCCAGGTCTAGAGACAGAGGCGGCTAACTTCAATTTCATATTTTCGACAGAAGAGGCATGGCTGACTCAATGGGAGGGCTTTTATAGTTACCTTCCGCTTGTGATCATGCACACGATTGATGTTGTTGAGGCTCTTGTGTCCAGCTTCGCCAAAAGACGAGACGATGTATTGGATTTAACCTTTATCAGAACGCGGATTGGATTTGCGCACTGGGTTGATCTCCGCTCCAATGGTCTGGGCTCTACCGAACTCATGACAGAGATCAGATCTATGCTTAACGAGCTGGATTTGGACTGCCCGAATTGCACTAAGCCCGTGCTGTCAGACAACGAGTCCTTGTTCAAGCTTTACGAGCAAAATTCTATAGTCTGCTCTGGGTGTGGATGGAGCTTTGACGTCAATACAGGTGTTGAAGCAGCGGCGGCCGATTAAATTGACACCCCAACCAAGGCCAGCCGACATCGCTGTGCTTGAGTCAATGGCACTTTGGCAATAGACTCGAAGGACACTCACCAGGACACATTCCGGCTAGAGTTCCTTATTAATATCAATGGGTTAGTGTTGGGATCGTTTAGTCCCACTCTCTCCGCCACTGCCATTATTTAATTTGACCGTGAGCGAACCTCCTAAGAATCGCTCATGATTTGGTTTTTTCGTGGGCTTACTTAGCTTTTCAGGTGTGAGTAGATCACCATGGCAATCACAGCCAATGCGGCCCAGGGCCAGCCTTTAAAATAGCGGCCGTTGCGCAGTATTCTTGCGTCGGGCCGCTCAGCCTGGCACTCTCCGCACCGGTAATTAGACGGGTCGTTATAAATACCTGTATCGTAATTCTCATGACGACACGCTGGGCAGAGCCAATGGCTTGCGCCCTTGAGCCAGTCACAGCTAGAACAACGAATGCCAATGCGGTTGTCGGCCCGGCATTTTGAACAGTTCCATTTACTCACGAACAATACTCGATGGCGATGGCGATGGCGATGGCGATGAGATCCGAGTACTCTCCATCGCTGCGAGTATGTCGGAAGTAAATGGGTGCCGGACTGCCGTCGAACGGCCATCAAGTCGCGGTAAGGCGGTATTCGATGTCGACGAAGCCGGGGCTCCCCTGAATCAAAGTCGGGTAATATGCGGCGCGAATTGTAGCGCACCTGTTTGGCGAAAGGCGCGCCAGCATGGAACAATGTCACGAGATGAGATCAGGGGCGCTTAGAGATGCGAAGGATCGCGGTGGCTTACTTTAGTGTCGGCACGCGTTGCTCCGCGTCGGTCGTTGGTTCTTCTCGCGTGCGTTGGAGCTATCCCAGCATGAAGAATCATGATGTAGCGCATCCTAGTACTTCTAGCGTATGGTCTTCGACCGAGCGTCGTGCCGTTACCAGCCTTCGCGGACGGTCTGAGCGGGGGCCTTAGAGCCCACCGATGCCGGATTCGCCAGTAGATAGCGGTAGACAGGCGCCGATATCAGTCCCTCGTAGTCAATTACTCTTGTGGCCCTAAGTCCGTTTATCTCCACGCTCAGGCTTTGGCCCTGGCGCTGGGCAGATTGCTGCACGGCGTGTAAGTCTAGGTGTTCGAAGCGGCCATCCACCGCGGCGCGCAGAATCATCTTCTGCTGTTCCGAAAGCTGCTCGATCAGCCGCGCCAGAATCTTTTGTTCCGCTCGATGTTCCATCCACGGGTAGGTGGCGCTTAGCAACCGTTCCACCAGCGATATGACAAGCCATGCCACAGCGGCGGCGAGGACCATAACGCCGGTCTTACCGAACCAGTCGAGTAGAGCGGGAAGTGTCCTCAATAGTGCGTCGCCCATGAGGGAGGTAAGCGCGGCCGCGACTACGATCACGAGGGCGACCCGTGTCATCCCCAGCTTCTTCAAGGCCTCAACGAGTCCCGCAACTTCGAAACCTGCCATACGTTGTTCCCTGCCCCTTCTTCGAGAATATAACACGGGCTGCATGCATCGCCGCTTTCATCTACGAGCGCATTGGGCAAGCGATGGGCAGGTTTCGAGAAGCAGTCAGGTGATATCTTTGGTATCGGTGGCGGGAGCAATTCCCTTAAGAGACGGGTAGGTTGTCGAGTGCTGGTTTCACGAGGGTAGGTTAAATCTGCTTCGAACTACCGGCGAAAGGCACGAAAAATGAAAAGGGAACTGATGTCGGCTTCACGTTGACTGCGCTGAAGTTTGCGTGTCCCGAGGGTCAGCGGATCAAGGGAAATGAACACGGACGGCAGCATGCCAACTTCGTCAACCACTCCAAGGTGGTCTTCGAGATGGACATAGATGCGCTTCCGCCCGCGTGCTTCCGAGACGAGATCAACGCGTGTGACGCACAGCCAGATTTACGTGTGCGCGGCGTTGTCGTGAATTCTGGTCCAAGGTTGTAGGGCAATTCTTACGTAGAGATGGGAATACGTGAGCTAAGGCCTCGGTGACGCGTGCAATGCCTGCGGAGCCTTCATCGTTGGCACCTTACTCTTGTCCCATGGATCACATCACTACCCCAGATGGCCGTTACCTCATCGTGCGTGGCAGGCTATGGCGAACCACCAACTCCGGTTTGGGTGAGCAGGAGCGTCAGCGCCTTGTCGACGAGCTCATGGATGCCCGCCGGGCTGTCAAAGCAGCCAAGGCTTCGGGTAGTCCCGAAGACCTGGCAACTGCTCGCCGAGCCGTGGACAATGCCAAAAGGGGATTGGGCGAACGAGGCGCGGTCTGGTGGACCGATGGTGCCCCTGACCTCAACAGGCATCTCGTCAAGAATACGCAGTACGCAGGTTGGTGGGCCGAGGTGCATCAAGCCGGAAAGGACTGAGGTGCGGTGGCACCGTCCCCCTTGGGTGGTGGACTGGACGCGGCAAGCGAGTCGCGCAAACAGGGAAAACGACGATGACTTCCATAACGCTATCCCCGCCTAACTCGTTGATCTTAGTCATGGATCGCTCGTCCGGCGAGTTGCCAGAGGCCATGAATGGCCAGTTGGTCGCATTCACTGAGTCATGTGTTGCCGTAGGAACATTGCCGGGGGTTGATGGTGAGACGACCATCATCCTGACGGACAGGTTGGAAGCAGTAAAACGGGGTCAATTGGTCTTTGACGGGCTTCTGAAAGTGCCGCGGCAAGAGCTGGCTGTTTGCAGTGCGGCAGACACAGAGCTGTTGACCATGAAGTTGAAGAGGTCCGAAGCGCACGTTCTAATCTTTGCCAACGATGTCTCGGAGCCGGATCAGATTGTCGTCTTCGTAGATACTTCGTGGGACGGGGCAGAACCGGCGATTTCATTTCGGCGGGAAAGACAAATGCGAGCGTTGTCGCGATGAGCCTGTTCTTGCGGGGCTCAGGCCTGCGGCTGCAAGCTGCGACGGAGCGCCCCCGCCCCCGCCGCAATCGCCATCGCTGGGATAGCCAGCACCAGTGCGTAAACCAGCCCGGCCAGCAGCAACGGGCCAATCCCAGACATCACGGCCACTACCGGGACCTGCAGCGCCATGAGCAGCAGACCCCACAGCCATGCTTTCCTGGGAAAGCAGGCGCCAAGCACTGCGGCGATGCCAAGTGCAATGGGATAGACCACGGTCCAGAAGGTAGGCGTGTCCCAAGGCTCGCCCCCCGGCGTCTGCCAGGCCACCAGCACCCAGAACACCACGCCTACCTTCAGCGTGACAGCAGTTGCCGCAAGAAAACTACCCGTTACCCGCATCGATGGTCTCCCAGACGAACTGGCAGCATGTCACTGTCGCGCTGCCGGTGTATGACCAGCGACGGAATCAGCTAACACAGAAGCGGTCGTTGGCTTCATGCGATTGATCTTGTCAATAGAAAATAGGTTTTCAATCAGAACGCTTATGCCGAGCGATCAAGAAGTGAGACGTCGGGGTCAGTTTGCCCGGTGCTATCAGGGCAAACTTCTGTCGAGCTGCTGAAGCCTTTAATTCCTTACATTAGGAGAACGACATGTGCGAAGGTTTTGACGGTATCTAACCTACCAAGTGTGACGGGACTGCTCATCCAAAGATGGGCAGTCCTCGGCTCTGAAGACTGTCAGGCTGGGTCTTTTGTTTGAGGTTTGGCGGGTTCAATTTGCTTCAACAACTGATTCGCCATCCCACGATAGATCGGCACCCGACACACCAGCCCCGACACCCCGCGCGCCAGCAGCACCGTCGCCAAGATCGGCAGCAGCATGTCGCTGCTGTCGGTCAGCTCCAGCGAAATCACTGCCGAGGTGAGTGGCGCCTGCGTCACCCCAGTGAGGTAGGCGCACATGCCCAGAAGCACGAACACGCGCCCATCCACGCCCGGCATCAGCGTGGCCATGTTGTGTCCTATACCGGCGCCCACCGCCAATGCAGGCGAGAACAGGCCGCCGGGGATTCCAGCGATGTAGGAGACCAGGTTGGCGAGGATCTTCATCACCCCGAATTCATGGCCCACCGTCGGGTTTCCTTGGACCAAGCCACGCGCCTGCTCGTAGCCGGTGCCGAAGGCGCCGTTACCGAAGGCGGCGGCCAGCAGCACCAGTGCCACGCCACAGCCCGCCGCCAGCAGCACTGGATGACGCTGCCGCAGGGTGCCGAGCCACGCGGGCTTGCCTTCCATGGTCAGCAGCACAGCCTTGGCGAACAAGCCTCCCAGCAGTCCGGCAACCGAGCCGCATAGAAGGATCGCCAGCCACGCCTGTCCCAGCGGCAGGAATGCGGTGACTTTGCCAAAGTAGGTGTAGCTGCCCAGCAGGCCTAGCGAAACAACGCCGCCAACAATGACGGCGGTGAGCAACGTTCCGGAAAAGCGATGTTCGAATCGCCCACTGAGCTCCTCTATCGCGAACACGATCCCCGCCAGCGGCGTGTTGAATGCGGCTGCGATGCCTGCAGCGCCACCCGCCAGTAGGAAGTGGGAAAGCTCTTTCGGATCGCGGAAACCAGCCAGGCGCCCAAACACATACATCAGGCTGGCACCCACATGCACTGTGGGACCTTCGCGCCCGACAGAAGCGCCGCCCAGCAGCGACAGCGTGGTCAATGCAAGCTTGCCAGCCGAGACCTTCAGCGAGAGGTTCTCGTTGCGGAAGGCCTCGGTAGGCGTATCCAACGCAGCAATGACCTGTGGAATGCCGCTGCCGCGGGTGGGCTTCAGGGCGCCACTGGTCAGCCAGGCAAGCAGGGCGAACACGGTGGGGGTGAGCAGCAGCGCCCACCATACGGAGTGGGCGATGACCGACTGGAAGACCCGGAAGGCTGCGTCGCTGGCCTTGGCGAACAGGATCGCCACCAGGGCGACGGCAACCGCGCCGCCCCACAGTGCCGCGCGGCGCCGCCAGGCGACCCGTGAAAGCAGTGGGGCGTCGCCGTGGGTATTGGAAGGTTCGGGGCTCATGCGGCTATTTTCGCAGGGAGCCCGTGACGGCAATTTGCCGGGCCTGCCCACAGCCTGTGCCTCGGCTGTCAAACGCTCCACGATGTGGATAGGATGAGGTAATCAGCGAAATGGACTTCAAATGACGCAACGATATGCATGGGAAGCCCGACGCTCCCGGGCAGGACAAATCTGCTGGCTGCTCGCGTTGTCAGCCTTGTTCGCACCCGCGGGCCTCGCTATTGCGGCCCCGATGCGTGTTCCGATCCGCGAGTCGCAATCGGTAGATCAGGCACGCTATTTCGCCACGCCGGCAGATGAGCTCGCTTCACGCGCCGCGATCAAGCGTCGATTCGACCTGGTTGAAGGCAAAGGTAATGTGCTGAATGGGGAAGATACCTTTCACAATCTTGAGTCATTGTTCGGGGATTGCCTGGATCATTACGCCTATTACGAGCTGATCGCGTCCCGCAGCGCCGGGGATCGTGTGGCAAGCGCTGCCCGTGATGATGTGGAAGACCTGTGCGGTGATATAGCCGGAGCGGCAAAGAACCAGGTCCGCGCCGCGAGTGAGGGTGAGCGTTGGGCAGAGCCTTATGCTTACCTGGCGGTCCGAAGCGCCCGCGCTGCGGCCCACCCGCTGCCTGTCGACGCCAAGCCACTTGCGGCTTCTGTCGATACCGCACTGGACCGGTTTGAGCATGCGCACCGGCTGGCCATGCAGGGTGCGGGATTCCCGACGGTACAAAACGGGGGCGTACCGCTGAATGTTTCCGATGACTTCCATACCCTGATGGCGATGCCGGACGAGGCGTTGCGCAAGCAGGCGTGGGTGTTGCATCACAGTGCGATGCTGCAGCGGAAGCCTGCATTGGCCGATGCCTTGATTGGCATTGCCAGTCTGCGCGACGGCCTGGCTGTGAGCCGTGGCTATGCCGACGCTGCAGAACAGGCGTACTCCGGAATGGGCCTGGATCGCCAGGAGGTGGACGCCGCAATTCACGCGCTGCAATCGCATGCGACTTCGTTTGCCGGTTACCAGTCGCTGTCGGGCATACATCCGGAAGGTGACGGATCGCCGTGGAACGCCGAGGCGGCACCTGCAGGCTATACCCCGGTCGCGATGCCGATGGAGAATGTGCGCCAGATTGCAATGCGCGCCGTCGCGCGGCTGGGGGGAGAGCATGTCGCACAGATCGGCGGCGTGCTGGACCCCTCGGGTGGCCGCATGGACTTTGCGAGCGAGCTTGGCGGCCGCAAGCGCGATGCTTTCTCCATCACGGCACCCCATTCAACTTCCGTGCTGTACGTAGGGCATCGCCGAGGCGACACAGAGAGTGATGTGGAAGTCGTTCACGAGGGAGCGCATGCAGTTCACGGGCAACTGATGAACACGCATGGGACCTCGCCGTTGTTCCGGCACGGCGCCTCCTGGCTGGAGGAAACCTTTGCGATCCTGGATGAATTCTTGTATCGCGAACAGCTGATAACGGACGCCAAGACCGTGGACGCCAAGGAGTACTTCCAGAGGGGGCTGCTGCGGGACATGGCGCTGCAACTTTTCATCTCGGCGGAAGAAGCGCAGCTTGAGGCTGCGATCCATAGCGGGGTGCACGATGGAAGCGTCCGGGGGGCGGACGACCTGGACGCGTTGGTAGTGCAGATGCGCACGCTGCACGAAGGCGGCTTTCATGGCCAGGCCGGCCAGGACACCACTTGGGCCGGCAAGCGGCTGTTTTACCAGGACCCTTTCTATCTGACCAACTATCTCTTCGCTGGACTGGTCGCGGTGAAGCTCTATGCACTGAGCTCGGAAGATCCGGGATTCGCCGACCGCTACGCTCAGGTTCAAGCGCGGGGCTTCGACCGGGAGCCACGGGTCGTGGTGGAGGAGCTGCTGGGTGCGCCGCTGGACTGGGCCGAGCTGGCAAGCGACGACGTTGCTGTATTCGACGCGCACGTTGCCTTGTTGCGAAACCACTGAAGCCTGCATGCGCCTGGATGCTCAGCGCACGCGGCAACCAGCCGCCTACGCTGGCTGAGGCGCACCGGATCGGCGTGACCGCTGCTTCACGTGCCTTTCGTATGCTCTTCGTCGTCCTCCATCGGTCCGGCCCGCCCCCATGAGCCCCACCCCCAGCAATCAATTCGACGCCATCATCATCGGCGGCAGCTACGCAGGCATGTCCGCCGCGTTGCAGCTCGTCCGCGCCCGGCGCAAGGTGCTGGTGATTGATTCGGGGTTGCCGCGAAACCGCAACTCGCTCGCGGCGCACGGCTTCATCGCCCGGGAAGGCCTGCCCCCCGCCGAGATCGCAGCCAAGGCACGCGCGGAGCTGATGGCCTACCCAACCCTGACCTGGCATGAGGGTAGGGCGACCCAAGCCAAGGTGCTGGAAGAGGGCGTGTCGTTCGAGGTGGGATGCGACGACGGCAGCGCCTTCATTGGCGACCGGCTGGTCCTGGCCTACGGCGTCACCGACACGCTTCCCGACATCGAGGGACTGGCAGAGCGCTGGGGCCGCAGCGTGTTCCATTGCCCGTACTGCCACGGCTATGAGATCTACGAAGGCAACATCGGCGTGATCGGCTGTTCCGAAGACGGTGGCGTCGGCCAGGCGCTGCTGCTGTGCGACTGGGGAAACATCACGTTGTTCTGTTGCAATCCCGATGGCATTGATCCCGAAAAGCGGGAGCGCCTGGACGCCTGCGGCGCCACCATCGAATCGACAACCATCCAGCACGTGGAAGACGAAGCAACCGTCGTGCTCAGCGATGGCCGCAAGCTCATCCTGGACGCCCTGTTCCTGCTCCCCCAGTCACGCCTCTCCTGCGACGTGGCCGAACAGCTTGGCTGCGAGCTGCTAGATGCAGGCTGCATCGTCGCCGATTCAGCCAAGCAGACCACCGTGCCCGGTGTTTTCACCTGCGGCGATGCCGGGCGCATGGCTGGCAGCATCGCGCTGGCGGTGGGCGAGGGTGCGCTGGTGGGCGTGGCCGTGCACCGCTCGCTGCTGGGCCTGCTCGACTAGCGCAATGCAGTGGCGGTCGCAGCCTGCCTCGGCTTGTACTGGCAGCGCGGGAAGCTTGAGCACGATACGAACTCGCCATACGGCCCACTGCGCTGCACGATCACCCCGCCGTCGCATACCGGGCAGGCCTGCTCGCGGATCGGCTCGCCGGTGGTGGCGGTAATCTCCACCGCGCCGTCGTGCACCAATTCGTTGAGGAACGGCGAACGCTTGCCCTGCACGGTGAACATCGCCACCGAGCGCCGCGCACGGGTAAGCGCCACGTAGAACAGGCGGCGCTCTTCGCTCAGCGGGTAGGTGTCGGCATGCGGCATCGCCAGGCCCAGCACCGGGTCATCGGCGCGGGCGCTGGGGAAGCTGCGTTCCAGCATTGAAGGCAGGATCACGATGTCGGCCTCGGCACCCTTGGCGCGGTGCGCGGTGAGGAAGCTGAGCTCCAGCTGCGCGCCGAAGCGCTGCGTCCAATGCGCGGGCAGGTAGGCGCGGTCGGCGTTGTAGCGGCCGAGCACGAATACCGACAGGCGACCGTTGCGGCCGGGCGCGATGGCGCCACTTTGCAGCTGCTGTTGCAGGCGCTGCAGATACTGGTAGATCGCGTCCTGCAGGCGGTCGCGCGAGGCCACCTGAAACGCCTGCAGCACCGGGCCCTGCGCCGGGGTGGCGGAACGGACCTGCTTGGCGATCTGTGCCGGGTTCTTCGAGATGAAGCGGCTGGAGGCATCGCACAGTGCCTGCGGGCAGCGGAAGGTTTGCGACAGCTGCAGCACCTGCGAGGGGCCGAACGTCTCGGTAAACCCGGTCATCACGCTCACGTCGGCGCCGGCGAACCGGTTGATCGACTGCCAGTCGTCGCCCACCGCGAACAGGTGCCGACCGGGCGCCTGCACCAGCGCCTTGCACAGTCGCGCGCGGGCACGTGAGGCGTCCTGGAATTCATCGGCCATCACCAGCAGGTAGGGCGCCTGGTAGCGGCCCTGTTCCAGGTACTCGGCGGCTTGGTTGAGCATGTCCTCGAAATCGATGGCGTTCTCGGCGGCGAGCGCGTCGTCCCAGGCATGCAGGATCGGGGTGGCCAGTTCCAGGAACAGCCGATAGCGGTGCTTGAACCGGTCTTCGGGCAGCTCGCGCAGGCGCTCGGCCAGGTCGGCAGGGGTCAGTCCGTTGCTCTTAGCATGGCTGATGAAGGTACGCAGCAGGCCGATCAGGTCGCTGTCCGGCATGGGCTTGGCGCCTTCGGCAGGCAGCTCGCGGTCCGGGTTGGGGTCCAGCTCCAGACCGTGCGCGGTGAGTGCCTCGGCCAGTGCGTCGAACAGGTCCCCATTGCGCAGCTGCGCGGCGGTCGTGCGCAGCTGCACCGCATCGCGTGAGCGCGCATGCAGGGGTGTGCTGTCGCCACTGCCGTCGGCATGGTGCACGTGGTACAGCGTGGTGCCCGGGTAGAAGAAGTCCGCGCAGCCGGGCTGCCAGGTGTCGGTGCCGGTATCCAGCACCGGGTGCGGCTCGTTGGTGTAGTCCACGCCGTTGTAGAACAGCCAGTCGGCGATCACGCACTCTTCGATGTTGCCCACGCGCTCGCCGCGCAGGGTGCGCACGTAGCGGTTGCCGTCGCTGTCCCAGCCGTCGGCCGGGGTGGCTTCGCCTTGGGGCGGCAAGTCGCGTGCGAACACCAGCCGGAACATGTCCCACTGGGTGCGGAAATGCAGCGAGCGGTCCTTGAGGCGGTCGATGATGTCGGCAAGCTGGTCGAAGCCCTGCGCGGCATCCACCGCCCACGACGGCACCTCGGGCATGCGGCCGGTCACCTTGCCGATGATCTGTCGGCCCAGCGCGTGGAAGGTGCAGGCGTTGACCTCGCCGGCCGGCAGGCCCAGCCGCTGGAATGCGGCGGCGGTGCGTTGCTGCAGCTCGGTG
Organism: Stenotrophomonas aracearum; assembly: GCF_031834615.1. Classification (NCBI taxonomy): domain Bacteria; kingdom Pseudomonadati; phylum Pseudomonadota; class Gammaproteobacteria; order Lysobacterales; family Lysobacteraceae; genus Stenotrophomonas; species Stenotrophomonas aracearum. The sequence continues at coordinate 2,481,409 of NZ_CP115543.1, read as the reverse complement.
GCGGCCTCCTTGTTGAAGGCCAGCATCACGATCTGGTCGGGCGCCATCAGGCCGCGCTGCACGGCGTAGGCGGCCTTGGCCACCATGGTCGAGGTCTTGCCGGAGCCGGCGGCGGCCACCAGCAGCATGCGGCTTTCGAAGCTGAGTACGGCGCGGGTCTGTTCCTCGCTCAGCGGTCGGCGTTCGACCTGGGCCAGCAGCGGAGCTACGGCGCTGCGTTCCTGTTGGAAGTGCGCTTCATTGCGTGACGCCCACTGTGCCTCCCAGTCCTCCGTCCAGCGCTGCAGATCGTCTTCGATCGCTGCGGGCGCACCGTGCAGCTGCGGGCGCAGGGTCGGGTCGTCGAAGATGGCCCAGAGCGCATCGCCATCCAGGGTCAGACGCGGGCGGGCATCCAGCAGTGCCTGCTGCTGCTCGAGGGTGAACCAGCGCTGCTGGGCATCGGCGAGTTCCTGCGCGTGGTCGACCTTGTCCAGCCAATCGCGGATCCGCGCCAGCGCATCGTTGGCACCGCCGAGTTGTTGGTCCTGCTGGTGGGCATGCGCGCTTGCCGCCCAAAGTGCCTCCAGTTCGCGCGCCGGGGCCGCGGCTAGACCGCCCAGCCGCAGGTCGCCGTCCTCGATGGCGATGCTGAGCGTGGACCACACCGGACCGCTCTGCACTCGCCACGCGTTGGAGGCGCTCACCGCCAGCGAATAGACCTGCCCATCCACGGTCAGCTCGAACCGGTCATCGACCCGGCGCAGTCGCCAGTCCGGCGAGCGCGAGAGGCGGCGGCCCCAAGGGGAAGGGGACCAGTCGTGCGTCATCTGTACATCCAGGAAAGCGGGGCGGTCGCTGGCGCGGGGCCGGGCGAGCGTTGGAAGGGTTTGCCATGATAGGAAAATCCGATCGGAAATGCCGCGTGGTGTGCGAGCAGCCGGGCAGAGCCCGGCTCTACCTGGTTGAGAGGTGCTTTTGTTGTAGTTCCCACCAGAACCATTGGGAGGTGCTGGCGAAGGGGGCCAGGCGCTCGGCGAGGTCCATGTCTACGTCATGGTCGCCGGCCAGGAAGCATTCGGCCAGGTCCTGTGAGACGCCGATGGCGTGGGCGAAGTCCAGCGTTGAGGCGCCCATGGGGCCGAGGATGTGCTCGCGGACGAGCAGGCCAGGATGTTCGTAGGGGATGACATACCCCGGCTTGGGTTCGTAGCGGTCGGCGATGTACTTTTCGAACGCGTTGCACTTGCGGATGCGCGGTTCCTTGGGTGGATCCATCACATCGAAGATCAGCCTGCCCTTGGTGGCGTTTACGGTTACCCGTGCGCCTGGCTTGAAGCCTGCGTTGTACAACCAGCTGCCATGTGCGGAGATGCAGGGCACGATGCCGCCGTCGAAGGTGCCCATCCAGGCGTAGGTATGCGCGCGCACGGTGTAGTGGCGCGGTTGCTCTGCGGTGGGCAGGCCGAGTTCGGGGAACAGGGGGGTGTGGCGTGATGAGCGCATGGCGATCCTCCAAGGGAAAATCTCCCTTGCCGGTAGGGCAAGGGAGCCGGGAGGTTCGAAACCGTGGAAGCGTGCGTACGGCGTGGCGTATTTCCCCGGATGAGGGGTCTTGTATTAGCCACCCTCCCGACATGGGACGTCATAAGTTTGCACGCACTCGGAGTTTCGAAGCTCCGGCGCTCACGTTGCCCGCCAACGCTTTGCATGGCTAGTTGATTGTTTCTGTTGAAATTGCGCCTTCGATAGGCGTTGCCTAACACGTGTCGCAACGTGCACAGGTTTTCGCGAAAGTGCGACGGAGTTGCAGGAAGAACGGGTTGCACACGTCACGCGATGAGACGCGTAGAGACACGCCATGCGCGTCCAGCGCAGTGTCTGGCGCCGCGATGGCGATGGATTTGCGCGGGAATCGTGCATTGCGTGGGACACGCACGGCGCGTCGCTACGATCCGTGCAGTGTCCATAACGCACAAGCCCCGCCGAGGCGGGGCTTGTTCAGTGGAGCGACCGGCTGTTGGATCAGCGCTCGCAGGCAACCGCTTCGCTGCCGCGCGACTGGCGCTGCACCAGCACCGCAACGCCCCACAGCAGCAGGCCGCCCACCGCAGTGGCTGCGCCAACGTACCCAGTCACCGCCGGGCTGAAGCCGGCGCCGATGGCCATGCCACCGAACCACGGGCCCAGTGCGTTGGCGGTGTTGAAGGCCGCGTGGTTGGAGGCGGCGGCCAGGGTCTGCGCTTCGCCGGCGACGTCCATCAAGCGGGTCTGCAGCACAGCCGCCAAGGCGCCCATGGTGCCGACGGCGATGATCATCGGGAAGATGGTCCATACCGAGTTGGCGGCCAGCGGGTAGGCCAGCAGGACCACGATCGACCACACCAGCACGATGGCGGCGGCGCGGAACTGGAAGCGGTCCACCAGCCAGCCACCGGCGACGTTGCCGATGATCGCGCCGATGCCGAAGATGCCCACGGCCACCGGCATCCACGACTCGGCCAGGCCGGTCACCTGCACCAGGGTCGGGGCAAGATAGGTGAACACACAGAACATGCCGGCGAAACCGACCGAGCCGATCGCCAAGGCGAGCCACACCTGCGGCTTGTTGAAGGCGCGCAGTTCACGCATCGGCGAGGTGCGCACTTCGTCCGGGTCCGGCAGCAGGAAGCGCGCAATCATCACCACCGTGGCGATGGCGAGCACGCTGACCAGTGCAAACGCGGTGCGCCAGCTGAGCTGCTGGCCGAGCCAGGTGGTGAGCGGGTTGCCGACCAGGATTGCCACTGAAAGACCCAGCAGCACCTTGGACACCGCCGCACCACGTTGTGCGGGCGGGCTGATCGCTGCAGCCACCAGCATCGCCACGCCGAAGTAGGCGCCGTGCGGCAGGCCGGCCACGAAGCGAGCGATCAGCATGGTGGTGTAGTCCGGTGCCAGCGCGCTGGCCAGGTTGCCCACCGCATAGAAGCCCATCAGGCCCAGCAGCAGGGTCCGCCGCGCGTACCCGGCGCCGGCGAAGGCCAGCACCGGGGCGCCCACGACCACGCCGATGGCGTAGGCACTGATCAGGTGGCCCACCTGGGTCTCGCTGATGGAGAGCCCGCGGCTGATTTCCAGCATCAGGCCCATGCTGGCGAATTCGCTGGTGCCGATGGCGAAGCCGCCGAGCGACAGGGCCAGGATGATCAGCGTGCGCTCACGGGCAGACAGCCGCGCGGCCAGGGGGAGGGTGGTGGGGCTCATGGGGCAGGAGAACGAAGAACGTGGCTGTCTATTGTACTGCTGCGGCGCAACATGCGCCCGTCTGACGCAGGGCTGCGGCTGGAATGCTGTGGATCAGTGGATCTACTGAGACACGGCGTGAAGATTGATCGTCATATTTTCTTCACATTATCTCGACAAAGAAAAGAACGTTGTTCGAACGCTTTCACATGGAGGTGTGTGCAAGTGAAGCATCCAAATTTTCATGCGAGCACATCGAACGCTCTACACAATCATTAACCACCGTGACGAGTCGCACAGTTTTGATGATGGCAATGCGTTGCTTCGCGCGCGTCTACAGCACTGCAGTTCAGTGCTGCGTGAAGGATCCACACACGCGTTGCGTGCATTGCGTGATGCGTTGTTTACGATCGTGTTCCATTGTCCCGCTGCACGCATCATTGGTGCGAATACACCTGTATTTACAGACGTATCATCAGGAATTTCTGATTGGCAGCGCTGCAAACGTGCATTAGGATGCGCGTCAATGACATTGGTCCGAATGTCGGAAGTTGGATTACGAGCCGCGTGCACCGCGCATCACACCGATGCCAACGCACGTCGTAGCGCCTGGAATGGCGCGTCATGGAGGATCACGTTTGTCCACGCAGAAACCTGTCGTCATCGCTGTTGCAGTCCTGTTGACCGCACTTGTTGGCTACTGTCTTTCCGGATACCTCACGCTGCTGCTGCTGGGTCTGGACACCGGGCTGTTCAAGTGGAACACCTACCTTCAGTACGTGCAGGCGATGGATCAGCCTGCCGTTGCGCCGTACCTGACGAAAATCAAAGCTGCCGGCGTGATCGGTTTCGGCCTGCCGGTGCTGGCGCTGCTGGGCGCGCTGTTCTTCCTGGTCAAGCCGAAGAAGAAGTCGCTGCATGGTGATGCGCGCTTCGCAGAGGCGGGCGACCTGGCAAAGCATGGCCTGTTCAAGAAGACCGACAACGGCATCGTGGTGGGCAGCTTTGGCGGCAAGCTGGTGCGCCTCAGTGGCCAGCAGTTCGTGATCCTGGCCGCACCCACCCGTTCGGGCAAAGGCGTGGGCGTGGTGATTCCGAACCTGCTGGAGTACGGCGAGTCAGTGGTAGTGCTGGACATCAAGCAGGAGAACTTCGACCTCACCAGTGGCTGGCGCGCCAGCCAGGGCCACGAGGTGTTCCTGTTCAATCCGTTCGCCGAAGACCGCCGCACCCATCGCTGGAATCCGCTCAGCTACGTCTCCGATGACCCCGCGTTCCGCGTCTCGGAGCTGATGAGCATTGCCGCGATGCTGTACCCGGACGGCTCGGACGACCAGAAATTCTGGATCAGCCAGGCACGCAACGCGTTCATGGCCTTCACGCTGTACCTGTTCGAGAACCGCGACGACGAACGCCAGCAGGGGTTCCCGGGCGGGCAGGGCGCGCCGACCTTGGGCGCGGTGTTCCGCCTCGCCACCGGCGATGGCAGCGACCTGCGCAAGTACCTCAAGGCGTTGTCCGAGCAGAAGTTCCTCAGCGGCAATGCCCGTGCGGCCTTCGCCAACCTGCTCTCGCAGGCCGATGAAACCTTCGCGTCGATCATGGGCACCTTCAAGGAACCCTTGAACGCCTGGATCAACCCGGTGCTGGACAAGGCCACCAGCGACAACGACTTCCTGCTTACCGACCTGCGCCGGAAGAAGATGACCATCTACATCGGCATCCAGCCCAACAAGCTGGCCGAGAGCCGCCTGATCATCAACCTGTTCTTCAGCCAGATCATCAACCTCAACACCAAGGAACTGCCCAAGTCCAATCCGGACCTGAAGTACCAGGTGCTGCTGTTGATGGACGAGTTCACCGCGATCGGCAGGGTCGACATCATTGCCTCGGCGGTGTCCTACATGGCCGGTTACAACGTGCGCCTGCTGCCGATCATCCAGAGCATGGCGCAGCTGGATGCCACCTATGGCCGGGACGTCTCGCGGACCATCATCACCAACCACGCGCTGCAGATCCTGTACGCGCCGCGCGAGCAGCAGGACGCCAACGACTATTCGGAGATGCTCGGCTACACCACCGTGCGGAAGAAGAACGTCACCCACGCCCGTGAAAAGACCCACAACTTCACCGAGGAGCGCCGCGCACTGATGTTGCCGCAGGAGCTCAAGGCCATGGGCAACGACCACGAGGTGTTCCTGTACGAGGGCATTCCGCATCCCGTTAAGTGCGACAAGATCAAGTATTACAAGGACCGCTATTTCACTTCGCGTCTGCTGCCGAAGACCGATGTGCCGATGCTGGCGCTGTGAGCGCTGCACGTGAACGCATGTGACGCACGTCAAAGAAGTTGTGTGTGAAGGTTAAAAAGTTGTCGCAATTGACGTTGAATTGACGCGAAGGTGTGGCATCGTAATTTTGATGGACGTTCCATGCGTCATGAAATCGTCGTTACGCATGCAGTAAGAGGTACATGGATGGCTTTTCACGGATTGGGTGTGCAGGCACAGGGGCCGGACAGGCGTTCGGGGCGAATGCACACCAGGCGGGCTGGGGCCCGGTGTCACCGTTGAAAAGTGTTGCAACTCACATCCGCACGTTGACTGGTTGAGCCCGCCGTGGGCGTCGACACGCTTTAGTTTTGCCGATTTTCAGGCTGAAAACCGCTATTCCGTACGCCATAGGGAAGTTCGTATGAAGCAAGCGTCATTGTTCAAGGGATCCATCGGCGTCGCCATTGCCTCTACCGTACTGCTGCTTGCAGGGTGCGCTACCGCACCGGCGCCGGACTTCGGTGGCCGCTGGAAGCCGGTGAACCGCTTCGCCAGCACCACGATGGAAATCCCGCTGTACACCAGTTACGTGTACCAGGCTTCGCCGATGGACGGCACCTTGAAGACCATGCTTGAACGCTGGGCCAAGGACTCGGGCATGACGCTCGATTACCGCATCAGCTCCGATTACACGCTGTACGGCGCGGTCTCCACGATCGGTACCACCAATCCGCAGCAGGCCATGATCGACCTGAGCGCCGCGTATGCGGGGCAGGGCGTGCTGGTGTCGATCGTCGGCAACCAGATCGTCGTGCAGACCGCGTCGGCGGCTGCGCCGACTGCGGCCACCGGCAGTGCCAGCAGCACCAGCGGCAGCTGATCCCCTTGATGTTCCAGCAGTACGGATGACCCCATGTTCCGAAAGAAGGACGCAGGCAACACTCCCAAGGTCGACCAGGCGGTCGCCAAGGCCGTGAGTTACGAGTTGACCGTCGCCGACATGGCGCGTCGCAGCGAGCGTCGTGCGTGGTGGGTGGCGACCGGCTCGATGGTGATGTCGCTGGCATTGGCCGGCGGCTACTACTACATGCTGCCGCTCAAGGAGAAGGTGCCGTTCCTGGTGATGGCCGATGCGTACACCGGCAACGCCACGGTCGCGCGCCTCAGCGGTACCTTCGGTGCCGGGTCGATCACCGCCAACGAGGCGATCAACCGCAGCAACGTCGCGCAATACGTGATGGCGCGCGAGTCGTTCGATTCGGCGGTGATGGGCCTGCGCGATTGGGACCTGGTGTTCACGATGTCGTCCGAGCCGGTGGCCGCGACCCAACGCCAGCGCTATGCGAACAACAACCCGCAGAACCCGGTGTACGTGTACGGCACCAACAAGGCGATCCGGGTCAAGATCCTGAGCATCACGCCGCTGGCTGCAGAGGGCAACGGCAGCTTCCGTGGTGCCTCGGTGCGCATCCAGCGCAGCCTGCTCGACAAGACCACCGGGGTCATGCAGTTCCTGGACAACAAGCTGGTGACGATGCGGTTCGAGTACCGCACCGACCTGGCCCTCTCCGAACAGGACCGCGTGCTCAACCCACTGGCGTTCCAGGTCACCGAGTACCGCGTCGACAGCGACTACGCGCGCGGCGTGCCGGTGCCGGACGATGCGTCGATGACCAGCCAGGCCAACCAGGCTGCGGCGGCGCAGGCGGCTGCACAGGCGGCAGCCGCGGCTGCGGTGCCGGTGTACGACCCGAACAATCCCGCTGCGGCGACCATGATCGATCCGAACACCGGACAGACGGTAGCCGCGCCGGTGCCGGGGCAGGCCATGGCGCCGGGCCAACAGATTCCAGCCCAGCCGGTACCGGGCCAGATGACCCTGCCGGGCCAGCCAATGCCCGCGCAGCCGATGCCAGCCCAACCGATGCAGCAACAGAACCCCGGGCAGGTGATGCCCGGCCAGGCAATACCAGGACAGGTCGCGCCGCGGCAACCGGCCACCGTGCCGGCACGAAACGTTTCCACCGGAACTGCTGAGGGAGCAAGCAACCGATGAGTAGTCGCAACATGGGATGGGCCGCATTGGCCCTGGTGCCGATCATGGCCATGGCCAGCGCCCCGGCGCAGGCCCAGGTGGTGGACCAGTACGAGTACGAGCAGGACCGCATCTACCCGGTGCGCACCGGCCTGGGCCTGACCACCCAGATCGAACTGAGCCCGAACGAAAAGATCCTGGACTACAGCACCGGCTTCAGCAGCGGCTGGGAGCTGACCCGTCGCGAGAACGTGTTCTATCTCAAGCCGAAAAACGTCGACGTCGACACCAACATGATGGTGCGCACCGAGACCCATTCGTACATCTTCGAACTGAAGGTGGTGGCCACCGACTGGCGCCAGCTGGAACAGGCGCGGCGTGCAGGCGTGCAGTACAAGATCGCCTTCCGTTACCCGAGCGATACCGAGTTCGGTACCGCACAGCAGGCGGTGGACGAAGAGGTCAAGCCGCTGCTCAGCTCGGAGCTGGCCAAGGACCGCCAGTACAACTTCGACTACTCGTACTCGACGCGCCGCGCGAAGAAGATGGGTTGGCTGATCCCGGTCAACGCCTATGACGATGGCCGCTTCACCTACCTCAAGCTGCCGGCGTCGCCGGAGTACAAGACCGGGATCTTCCCGGCGGTGTTCGGTCGCGAAAGCGAAGACGGTGAGGACTTCGTGGTCAACACCACGGTGGAAGGCAACGCGCTCATCGTGCATGGCACCTATCCCTACCTGGTGATCCGCCACGGTGACAGCGTCGTCGGCCTGCGAAGGAACGTAAAGAAATGAGCCAGCACACTCCCGGCAACGAGCCGCATGAGCCCACCGGCAACCCGTACTACGGGCAGAACGTGGCCGACAACAATCCCAACCTGGACGCTGCCGCGCCGCAGCTGCGCTCGGCCGAAGAGCAGCGCCTGAACCGCAAGGCCCTGGCCTTCCTCGGTGGCATCCTGGTGCTGGTGATCGCCATGGGCTTCCTGCTGCTGCGCAAGAGCAGCGACGACCAGGACCGCCCGGCCAAGGTCAACGAACAGGCCCGCGTGTCCACGCCGGAGCTGCCGACCGCGCCGCCGGTAGTGGCACCACCGCCGGTGGCCGACGCGCAGCCCATTGAAATGCTGCCGCCGTTGCCGCCGCCGGCACAGGACAACCCGTACCGCACGCCGCCGGCGATTCCGTCGGAGATGGGCATGTCCAATGAACCGCGCCAGCCGTCGCTGCTCGACCGCCGCATGGCGTCCGGCAGTGGCGTAGGCGGCGGCATGGGCGGGGGCGCCGAAGGGCAGGCCGGCGGTCTCGGCGGCCGTCCGGACGACGAGTACACCCGCACCATGCTGGCGCAGCTGCCCGGCGCGCAGCAGCCGGCACCGGCCAAGGTCCGTCGCGGCCCGGACGTGGAAGACGTGTCCAACGCCAGCTTCATCCGCAGCCCGGATGCGCTGCTGGTGCGCGGCACTTACCTGCGCTGCGTGCTCGAGACCCGGATCATCACCGACGTGGCCGGCTTCACTTCCTGCCTGCTCACCGAGCCGGTGTACTCGATCAACGGCCGCAGCCTGCTGCTGCCGAAGGGCTCGAAGATCTACGGTGCCTACGGTGGCGGCCCGCAGGGCAAGCGCGTGGAAGTGGTGTGGGACCGCATCACCACGCCCAATGGCATCGACGTGGCCATGTCCAGTCCGGGCATCGACCAGCTCGGTGGCGCCGGCCATCCAGGCGACTACAGCGCGCACTGGGGCAGCCGCATTGCCTCGGCGCTGATGATCAGCCTGATCGCCGACGCCTTCAAATACGCGGCCGCCGAACACGGTCCGGAGACCACTGAAATCGCCAGCAACGGCTTTGCCGTGCAGTCGCCCTATGAGAGCGCGACCGCACGCAGCATGGAGCGCCTGGCCAACGAAGCGTTGAGCGAGCGTCGCCCGCCCACCGTGACCATCAACCAGGGCACCGTGGTCAGTGTCTACGTGGCCAAGGACGTCGACTTCAGCGACGTGCTGCCGCGCCGCCGCTGACCGACTGGACAGACCATGGACGCCGAAGTGGCCCCTGTAGCCGACGTTTCCAGTGAGTTCCTCAGGTACCAGTACGAGGTCCTGGGCATTCACACGTATATGACCTCGCCCGATGTGACGGAAATCTGCATCAACCGTCCGGGCGAGGTGTACCTGGAAACGCGTGACGGATGGCAGCGTGTGGAAGTGCCCACGCTGACCTACGAGCGTGCGCGCCAGTTCTGTACCGCCGTGGTCAATGAAAGCAACACCGGCCAGCGCATCACCGACGTGGACCCGGTGGTGTCGCTGACCTTCCCGACCGGCCAGCGCGCCCAGTTCGTGATTCCGCCGGCGTGCGACGCGGGCAAGGTGTCGATCACCATCCGCCTGCCGTCCAAGCACACCAAGACCCTGGAGCAGTACCAGAGCGACGGCTTCTTCAACCAGATCCTGGAACAGGGCGCGTCGCTCAGCGAGCAGGACCAGGAGCTGTTGGCCCTGCGCCAGAACCGCGACTACGCCGAGTTCTTCCGCAAGGCGGTGCAGTACCGGAAGAACATCGTGGTCTCCGGCGCCACCGGCAGCGGCAAAACCACTTTCATGAAATCGCTGGTCAACCACATTCCGGCCAACGAGCGCCTGGTCACCATCGAGGACGCGCGCGAGCTGTTCATCAGCCAGCCCAACGTGGTGCACCTGCTGTATTCCAAGGGCGGGCAGAGCGCGAGCAATGTCACCGCCAAGAGCTGCATGGAAGCCTGCCTGCGCATGAAGCCGGACCGCATCATCCTGGCCGAGCTGCGTGGCGATGAGGCGTTCTACTTCATCCGCAACTGCGCCTCCGGCCACCCCGGTTCGATCACCAGCTGCCATGCCGGCAGCCCGGAGCAGACCTGGGACCAGCTGGGCCTGATGGTGAAGGCCTCGGCCGAAGGGTCGGGTCTGGAGTTCTCGGTGATCAAGCGCCTGCTGATGATGACCATCGACGTGGTCGTGCATATCAAGGCGCACGCCGGCAGCCGCTACATCACCGGCATCGATTTCAGCCCCGAACGTGCGCTGGCCGCCACGGGGAGGGACGCCTGATGCTGCCTGGACTGGAAATGATGGCCTGCCCGGAAATGGCGGTGTCCATGGACGTGATGCAGCACGTGATCAACGTCGAATCCTCGCGCAACCCCTACGCCATCGGCGTGGTCGGTGGCGCGTTGGTACGCCAGCCCAGGCAGCTGGACGAGGCGCTGGCCACCGTGCGCATGCTGGAAGAGAAGGGCTACAACTTCTCGGTCGGGCTGGCCCAGGTCAACCGCTACAACCTGGTCAAGTACGGGCTCGATTCGTACGAAAAGGCCTTCCAGCAGTGCCCGAACCTGCAGGCCGCCTCGCGCATCCTGGCCGAGTGCTATGGGCGCTCGGGCAACGACTGGGGCAAGTCGTTCAGCTGCTACTACTCGGGCAACTTCACCACCGGCTTCCGCCACGGCTACGTGCAGAAGGTGTTCGCGTCCATCGCCCGGCAACGCGGCAGCATGGTGGCCGCCAACGGCGCGGTGCCGATCGACGTGGTCAGCCGCGCCGAGCGTCGCGTCGTCGACGTGGCCCACCATCCGCAGCTCAGCGGGCAGCCGCAGGGCGTGGTCGGCGCGCGCGTGCAGGGCATGCAGGCCGCGGCGCCCGCGTATGCCCAGGCCGCCGTGCCGGTCGACCCGGCCCGTGCCTACGAGGTGTATCCCTCCATCGGCGCCATGGTGCGCCGCGACGTGCTCCGCACCGCCGACGCGGCCTTGTCACGGGTGGTGATGGGCGCGGTGGAACGGGCGATGCCGCAACAGCCAGCGCCCGCTGCCGCGCCGGAACCCATCGCGCTCCCTCCCGTGCCTGCCCAGCAGCTGCCGCAGAACACCGCCGGCCCGGTGGTGGTGCGCCCGTGGAGCGAGCGCAACGCACCGGTGGCATTGCCGACGCAGGCCCTGCCTGCACAGGCGATGCCGGTACAGAACGTCCCCGCCGGGGATGCCGCCTTCGTGTTCTGAAGGAACGATCCAGTCGTGTCTGACCCTCAACAAGGAAAATCCACAATGAAGCGTACCCACCTCGACATCGTCCACGCCCAGCGCTCGCTGAAGACCGCCCTGATGGCCGTCGCCTTCGCCACCGCCGTCTTCGTGCCGGACGTGTTCGCCCAGGCCACCAACTTCGGCGGCACCGACACCAAGGTCTGCGGCTTCTTCTCCAACATCAATGGCCTGCTCAACATCGCCTCGATCGCGGTGGTCACCATCGCGGTGATCTTTGCCGGTTACCAGATCGCCTTCGCCCACAAGCGCATCGGCGACGTGGCCCCGATCCTGATCGGCGGCCTGCTGATCGGTGCGGCTGGCCAGATCGCCAAGATGCTGCTGGGCGACGGCAATGCCAGCTCCTGCCAGACCACCGTCACCTCGATCATGAACGTCGTCCAGTACTACCGTGCATAAGAACGTCCTGTTCCGCGGCTGCACCCGACCGGCGATGTTCCTGGGCGTCCCGTACGTCCCGTTCTTCCTGGTCGCGGGCGGCTTGTTGCTGCTGAGCATGTACATCGACATGCGGCTGCTGGTCACCATTCCGATCGCCATCTTCATCCTCCGGCAGATGGCCAAGCGCGATGAAATGATCTTCCGCCTGATCGGTCTGCGCCTGCAGTTCAAGTTCCGCGCACGCAACCTGGAACAGCACGGCGGCATGTGGGTGTTCACGCCCAACCATTACCGCGACAAGCCACCGCCGTCGGCCTGACGACGGCATGCAGTACCCCGGGCAGGCGGCCCCGTCGCCTGCCCGGTGCAGGACCCGTGTCATCCCCGCAGCATCCATTGGAACCGGTCATGTTCAGTCCCGACACCTCGATCAGCGAATTCATCCCCCTGTCGTCCCATGTGGCGCCGACGGTCGTGAAGACCACGGGCGGAGACTTCCTGCTGACCTGGCACCTGGAAGGCCTGCCGTTCGTGGGGCGCGAGGACTGGGAGCTGGAACACCGGCACAACACCTTCAACCGCCTGCTGCAGACGCTGCGGGCGCCGGACTTCGTCAACGTGGCGTTCTGGGTGCATGACATCCGCCGTCGCCGCCAGCTCAAGGGCAGCAGCACGTTCGGCCAGCGCTTCAACCAGGACGTCTCCGACCAGTACATGGGCATGCTCGGCTCGCAGCGGATCATGCAGAACGAGCTGTACCTCACGATGATCTACCGGCCGGTGGTGGCCGGTAAGCGCTTCATGGACAAGTCCTCCAGCATCACCCAGCTGCAGGCCGAGCAGGACCAGGCGGTGGCCAAGCTGCTGGAGATGGCCGGCAACGTGGAAGCGGTGATCCGTGACTACTCGCCGTACCGCATGGGCATGTACGAAGCCAGGAACGGCAGGGTGTTCTCCGAGACCCTGGAGTTCTTCGGCTACCTGCTCAACCGGGTAGACGAGCCGGTGCCGGTGCTGTCGGCCCCGGTCAAGGACTACCTGCCGATCAGCCGGCACATGTTCTCGTCCAAGACCGGCGACTTCGTGATCAACACGCCCAACGGCGTGAACCACTTCGGCGCCATCCTCAACATCAAGGAATACGCCGAAGGCACCTATCCCGGCGTGTTGAATGGCCTGAAGTACCTGGACTTCGAGTATGTCATCACCCACTCCTTCAGCCCGATGGGCCGCCAGGATGCGCTCAAGGTGCTGGACCGCACCAAGGGCATGATGATCTCATCCGGCGACAAGGCGGTCAGCCAGATCGTCGAACTGGACCAGGCGATGGACCAGCTCTCCTCGGGGAATTTCGTGCTGGGCGAGTACCACTTCATCATGGCCGTCTACGCCGACAGCCAGGAGAAGCTCTCGCAGAACATCGCCACCACCCGCGCCGAGCTCTCCAACGCCGGGTTCGTGTCGACCAAGGAGGACCTGGCGGTCACCGCCTCGTTCTACTCGCAGTTCCCGGCCAACTGGCGCTACCGCACCCGCCTGGCCAACATCAGCTCGTTGAACTTCCTCGGCCTGTCGCCGCTGCACAACTTCGCCACCGGCAAGCAGCACAACAACCCGTGGGGCGACTGCGTGACCACGCTGCAGACTACGAACGGGCAGCCGTATTACTTCAATTTCCACGCCACCCACCCATCCGAGAACTCGCTGGGTGAGAAGGCCATTGCCAACACCATGGTGATCGGCAAGTCCGGTACCGGCAAGACGGCCCTGATCAACTTCCTGCTCAGCCAGGTGCAGAAGTACGACCCGTCGCCGACCATCTTCTTCTTCGACAAGGACCGTGGCGCGGAGATCTTCGTGCGCGCCTGCGGCGGCAACTACCTGGCGCTGGAGAACGGCCAGGCCACCGGCTTCAACCCGTTCCAGTGCGAGAACAACGAAGCCAACGTGCAGTTCCTGGCCGACCTGGTCAAGGTGTTGGCCAACAAGCACGAATACAGCGCCCGCGAGGAAGAGGACATCTTCCGCGCCGTCGAGAACATGCTCGACACCCCCATGCACCTGCGCAGCATGACCAACTTCCAGAAGAGCCTGCCCAACATGGGCGACGACGGCCTGTATGCGCGCCTGCGCAAGTGGACCTCGGGCAACTCGCTGGGCTGGGTGTTCGACAATCCGGTGGACACGGTGGACCTGAGCCGGGCCAACATCATCGGCTTCGACTACACCGACATCATCGACAACCCCGAAGTGCGCGTGCCGGTCATCAATTACCTGCTGCACCGCTTGGAATCGCTGATCGACGGCCGCCCGCTGATCTACGTGATGGACGAGTTCTGGAAGATCCTGGACGGCGAGGGCGGCCTGAAGGAATTCGCCAAGAACAAGCAGAAGACCATCCGTAAGCAGAACGGCATGGGCATCTTCGCGACCCAGAGCCCGGAAGATGCGCTGAAGAGCGACATTGCCGCCGCCTTGATCGAGCAGACCGCCACCCTGATCCTGCTGCCCAACCCCAATGCCAGCCGCTCGGACTACATCGACGGCCTGAAGCTGACCGAGAGCGAGTTCAAGGTGGTCACCGCGCTGGACGAGCGGTCGCGCTGCTTCCTGGTCAAGCAGGGCCACGCGGCCAGCGTATGCCAGCTCAACCTGCGCGGCATGGACGACATCCTGTCGGTGATTTCGGCCTCCACCGACAATATCGACGTGATGCATCGCGTCCTGCTCGACGCCGCCCGGCGCGAGAAGGTCGCGCAGGCCGACCTCACACCGGACCAGTGGCTCAGTGAGTTCTACAGCAAGCGCAAGGGCTCGGGAAAGCCCGCCGGAACCCGCCAGGACGCTGTTGCCTGATTCGATGGAGACCCTTATGGACAACGCCATGAACGATAACAAGACCCGTCGCCGCCATTTCAGCTACCGCCTGGCGGCACTCTCTCTGGTGACCGTGCTGATGTGCAACGCCCCGGCGCCGGCCTACACCATGCCGGTGGTCGAAGTGGGCCCCAGCGTGTACCAGCAGATCATGAACCAGATCAACACCTACAAGGCGGAGATCACGGCGTATGCCTCCAAGGCGCAGGACGCGGCCGAGTACGTGGAGCAGCGCACCCGCTGGATCCGAACCCTGGAGCAGTATGCGCAGGCGCTGGTACAGGTGCAGGCGGTGCTGAATGACTTCGGCATGCCGCAGGGGATCACGCTCACCCCGGTCTCCGAGAACTACCTTGTTTCGCAGAGTTGCGGCGGGGGCACCGATCTGAGCCCGATGGGGTTGTTCAAGACCTTCGTGTTCAACCCGCAGGCCGACTTCAAGGAACAGCAGACCCAGATCTGCGTGAACATCCGCATGATGCAGAACCGCAAGTACAACGAGGCGGTGCGCTTCATGACCGAGTCGGTCCCGCTGATGCAGTCCTCGCTGACCCGGATCTTCAATCTGCGCATCTTCAGCAACAGCCAGGGCAATGTGCAGGGCACCGACAGCGAAGCGCTGCGCATGGCCAATGACCTGGCCGTGCAGTCACAGATCTGGCAGTCGCGCATGCGCTCCTACGACGCCTACATCGAAGTGATGGAGGCCAACCAGAAGGTGGTGGCGCAGAACGCGCTCAAGGGCGACACCACCAAGAACATCATCGGCGACCTGGTCAAGACGGCTGCGCTGAAGGGCGCGCTCAGCGTCAAGTAATCACGGCCGAACGCAGTAGCAGCATCATCAAGGGATTGTGGAAATGTCGATCAGGTCGATTTTCAATTTTGATTTCTCAGGCGGCTTGCAGGATCTGCTTGGCTACGCGGTGCGTGTCCAGTCGATCGGCGACTTCGTCTTCTTCAAGCTGATCCTGGATTACCTTCGCGCGCGCATCAACGACTTCGGCATCGAAATGATGGGCCGGATGATGGCCTGGGTCGGCGGCATCGCCCTGGTCCTGATGACCCTGTGGGTGCTGGTGCAGGGCTACCGCATCATTACCGGACAGAGCCGGGATTCGATGATGGCGCTGGTCACCAACATGGCCCGCGCGGCGCTGATCATCAGCGTAGCCACCACCATGGCCATGTTCGGGACCAGCGTCAGCGACTTCCTGACCAGGGACGTGGGTGGCCTGATCACCCGCGTGGTGACGGGGGAGAGTGGCACTGCGGAGGACCAGATCGACAAGAGCCTGGCCTGGATGCAGGTGGCGCTGTCAAGCATCGATGCGATCAAGGTGCTGGATGATGGCGGGCTGCAGCAGGAAAAGACCCGCGCCATGTGGTTCATCGGCATCGGTACTGGTGGGCCGGCGGTTACTGCAGGGGCCATGCTGCTGCTGTACCAGGTCGCCATCGCGCTGTTCATTGGCTTCGGCCCACTATTCATCCTGTGCCTGCTGTTCGACCAGACCAAGCAGCTGTTCCAGAAGTGGTTGTTCTACGGCATAGGCACCATGTTCTCCATGGCCGTGCTGTCGGCGATGGTTTCCATCGCATTGGACATGGTGATCCGCGTCTCCGCCGCGTTCTGGACCTCGTCGCTGATCAACAGCTTCTTCCTGAAGGACGCGATGAGCGACGGCATGACCAGCCAAGCCATGCAGCAGGGCGGCATGGGCCTGATCCTCACCACGCTGATCCTGACCGCCCCCCCAATGGCCGCGTTCTTCTTCCAAGGGACCTTGGGCACCTTCATGGCATATTCCCAAATAGGCGGCTCGGCAGCTGCTGGTCCGCAAGGCCAGCCGCCGGGGTCGTATACGCCGCCGGCACCGCAGCGCGCGGATACCAGTACCGCAGTGCCGGTGAATGACGTATCTCGCTACAACACGGGCGACGCGCCTTCCGCGCCCCCGACCGGTCAGCGTGGACTCGCTGGATGACGATGGATTTCGAGGTGAAACGATGACGCGGAAGTTTTGTAGCGAAAACACGAGCTCATTGCTGTTTTGGTGCATCGCTGCCATGTTCGGACTCTGTGCCCTTCCATTCACTTCGCTTGCGGAAGGTAGGTGTCCACCCGGTCAGTACCCCATCGGAGGTCAAGGCGCCGGTGGGTGTGCTCCGGTGCCGGCGTCTGGAGGAGACAGTCAGTCTCCCGTTCCGACGGGGCGCTGGATCAAGACATGGGGAGCTATCGCAACCTCAGCGGGAGGAGACGCTGGCGTTTCAAAGGGCAAGCTATCAAAGAATGAAGCTGCTCGGGAATCGCTCGAGCGGTGTTCCAAATGGGGTGCCACTGACTGCAAAGTGGGCTTGACCTACAAGAACCAGTGCGTCGCCGCAGTGGCTGCTGACAAGGGGCTCGGGACGAAGCTGAATACAGGCGCGACGATTGAAGCCGCCACTGAACGAGCGACCGAGGACTGCAGGCGCGCGGGTAGTGGTACCTGCAAGTTGGAGTACTCGGGTTGCAGTGAGCCATACTTTGAGAAGTTCTAGCAGGCGTTCGCGGTAGCGCCGGGCTTTGCCCGGAGAGGCCGGGCATCCCGGTAGCGACACGCCATGCGTGTCCGTGGGAACGTCGGACGCGCAACGGGCAACGAATTGCCATGGATGATGACGGCTTCCGTGGGACACGCTTGGCGTGTCGCTACGCGTCCGTTCCTGATTTGTGCACAATTCCAGCCACGCAGGGCGTGGCTCTACCGGGGGATCGCCATCACCCGGTACCCGGCGGCGCTATCATGCGGTGCGGGCGAACCTCGGCTGGGTCACGCCGTCCACTTCCACCGTCGCGCAGAACATCTCATACGGGCGCACCCACAAGCCGTGCTCACCGTACAACGCGCGGTACAGCACCATCGGTTCCAGGGTCTCGCTGCTGCGGACCACGTCGATCACCTCGTACTCGCCGCCCTTGAAATGGCGGTAGTGGCCGGGGGCGATCTGGGGCAGGGGGGAGAGGTCGGACATCGGGTGCACCACGCTGGGGAAAACCGGATTATCGCAGGATGCCGCTCACGACCGGTCCGCTAGTCGGCATCCGGCTCAAGCGGCGGCCCTGCACGATGCGCCAACACCAGCTGCGTGACTGCCTCGGCGCTCATCGGCCGCGCCAGATAGTACCCCTGCGCCTCGTTGCAGCCCCACAGCCGCAGCAACGACAGCTCGCCCTCATGCTCCACGCCTTCCGCCACCGTGCGGTAGCCGAGCTGATGGGCCAGCTTGATGATCGCCTCCACTTTCAACCGCGCGGTGCGCGAACGCGCCAGGCCGGTGACCAGGCTCTGGTCTACCTTGATATGACTGATCGGCACTTCGCTCAGGTAGCCGAAGTTGCTGTAGCCGCTGCCGAAGTCATCGATGGCGATGCGCACTCCGGCCGCCGCCATCGCGCGCAGCTGGGGCAGGGCGGCCGGGTGGCTGTGCAGCCACTGGCCTTCGGTAATCTCCACTTCAATCTGCGTCGGCGCCAGTCCATGCATGCGCAGCCGCTCGGCCATCCCGGTCCACAGCTGCTCGTTGTCGAAATCGCGCGGCGACAGGTTGATCGACATGGCGAAACCCGGCAGCTGCTGCTGCCAGCGCGCTGCCTGCGCGAAGGCGTGTTCGATCACCCACTGGCTCAGCTGCGGCATCAGTGCGGTGCATTCAAGTACCGGGATGAACTCGCCCGGGCTGATCGGCCCCAGCATTGGATGGGTCCAGCGCAGTAGTGCCTCTGCCGACACCGGCTGGTCGTCGGAAAGGTCGTAGCGGGGTTGGTACACCAGGCTGAACTGGTCCTGCGCCAGACCCCGCGCAGCGTCTGACGCGAGACGGTAACGGCGCCGCAGGTGCGCGTCGCGGTCGGCGGAATACCAGCACACACATGCGTCTGCATGCAGCGCGTGATTCAGCGCGACCATGCACTTGCGCACCAGGTCCCCGGCTTCTTCCGGGTCGGCGTGGAAGTCGCACACGCCGGCATGGAACTGCGGCGACATGGGAATGCTGCCGACCATCAGGGGCCGACGCATGCGCTCGCGCAGGCGGCCCATCAGAGCTTCCACCTGGTCGTGCGAATGGTCGCGCAGCACGAAGGCAAACCGCGTAGCGGCTACGTGGTAGACCTGCACATCGTCACTCATCACTTCCTGCACCCGCAGCGCGGCCTGCCGCAGCAGGGATTCCACCGGCTTCAGGCCCAGCGCCTGGCCGGCGTCGTTCGCGCTCTGCAGGTCGAACACATCCAGTAGCACGCCGGTGAAGCGGCTGGCGCCGTCGCGCCGGCTGAGCACGCTCAGGTCGGCCTGGAACTGCTGGCGGTTGGGCAGCCCGCTGATGGGCTCACGGCGTCCGACAGACATGGTCAGCTCCATCTGGTTGACAACGATCCGTGCCAACGTCTGCAGCTGCCGTTGTTCGTTGGCAGAAAGCTCTCGCGGTTCGCGGTCCATCAGGCACAGCGTCCCTAGGGCGATGCCACTTCGGGTCACAAGCGGCGCGCCGGCATAGAAGCGCATGCGCTCGGGACCGGTCACGATGGGGTTGTCGCGGAACCGCGGATCTTCGCGCAGGTCGCTGATCTGCAGGATGCAGCTGGATTCGATGGCACACGAACAGATCGAGTGGTGGCGGTCGGTGCGCTCCAGTGCCAGCCCGACCCGTGAGATGAACTGCTGCGAGTCGGCGTCCACGATCGAGATCAGCGCAATCGGGGTACCAAAGGTAAATGCCGCCAGTTCGGTGATCGGGTCCAACGAACGGCCCAAGGCTGGATCCATCACATTGAGCGCTTCGATCAACGCAATGCGTTCGAGATCCTGGCTGCGGTCGAGCATCCGGTGCGTCCTGTCATACGGAGTACACCGGTACTATCCCGCTGCGGTTGCAGAGCCTGTGTGAACGCAGTCGTTCAGGTATGAAGCATTCACTCGGGTGAGCGGATCAACTTGATCAGATGCGGCAACCGATATGGCTTGGCCAGAAACTCGACATTATCCGGCAGGGCAGGCAGCTGGGATCGCGCGTAGCCCGAAGAGAGAATCATCCGCGCGTTGGGGAGGACCGCCGCGACGTGCTCGCTGAGCTGCAGCCCGGTCATGTTGTTGGGCATATTGACGTCGCTGAACACGATGTCGAAGTCAGCGAACTCCGCGATCTTCTTCACCGCCTCGTGGCCGTCCTCGGCCGTCTGCACGTCGATGCCGAAATCGCGGAGCGCCGTACCGATCAACTCGCGCAGGTCCGCCTGGTCTTCAACCATCAATACACGAAGCGGCTCAGACATGGGCGGTTTCCTCCAGGGCGGGTAACAACAAACGGACAGTGGTACCGCGTCCGGGGGCGGTCTGCACATCGACGAATCCATCGCACTGGGACACGAAGCCAAACACCTGGCTGAGCCCAAGCCCGCTGCCCTTGCCGACTTCCTTGGTGGTGAAGAACGGCTCGCTGGCGCGCTCTGCCACGTCCGGCGGCATGCCGCTGCCCAGGTCGGTGACCGAGATGGCCACGTAGCGACGCTGGGTGGGAGTAGCAAGGTCCGGCGCGAGGCGTTGCTCGACCCGGGCGCTGAGGGTGATGGTTCCGCCTTGTGGCATGGCCTCGCAGCTGTTGAGCAGCAGGTTCAGCAGGGCAGTGTGCAACTGTACGCCATCGGTGACGATTCGAGGTAGGTCGAAAGGCACTTCCGTACGCAGCAGGATGTCGGGTGGGCAGGCGCGCTGCAGCGACGAAAGCTGGTCCTGCAGCAGCTGCGCCACCTGCAGCGGCTCGCGGATGAGCGTCTGATCAGCCGAAAACGCAAGCAATTGGCGGGTCAGCAGCGAACCACGGTCGGCGGCGGCCTGGGCCAGGTCGGCCAGTTCACGGGTGCGCGTGTCGGCCACCGGCTGTGCCGCGATCAGGTCGAGCGCAGTGCCGATGGTGGTCAGCAGGTTGTTGAATTCGTGCGCCAGGCCGCGGGTCAGGCGGCCGACGCCCTCGAACTGCTGAAGCTGTTCACGTGCGCGCTGGGCATCCTGCAGCAGGCGCTGGGCCTGATAGCGCTCGGTAATGTCCTGGGTGACCTTGACGAAGCCCAGCAGCACGCCGTCCTGGCGCACGGCTTCGATCACCTCGCTGGCGCGGAAGCGTTCGCCGCTGCGGCGCACGCGCCAGCCTTCGCCGACGAAGCGGCCCTGTGCTTCGGCCTGGGCCAGGGTCTGCTGCGGAACCCCCTGGGCGCGGTCATCGGCGCCGTAGAACAATCCGACATGCTGGCCGAGCGCTTCTTCGCCGGTGTAGCCCTTGACCCGTTCGCAGCCACGGTTCCAGCTGCGGATGCGGCCCTGCGCGTCCAGCATGTAGATCGCATGGTCGGACACATGATCGATCAACAACTGCAGCTGCAGGCGATCATCAGCAGATGGCGCGATGTCGGTGACGGCCTGGACCACGGCGACGGTTCTACTCCCCCGGTAAGGGTCCGAACCGTAGAAGCGATCATGTGAAGATAGTGTCAAGAATGGATCTGAACACGACGCCATCTGTCGCATAACGCACGCATTCACTGTTCGGTTAACATCGAACCCCTTTTCACGCTGGAAGTGTCTGGATGAATGCTGCGCCGACTGCTCGCGACCGCTGGATCTGGCTGGCATCCGCCGGCCTGATGGGCCTGACCATCGGCCTGGAACTGGTGGTGCCGCTGGGCTACGCGGTGTGGCTGACCTACTTCATGGCGGTGGGGATCACGCTGTTCCAGCGCCGCCTGGAGGTACCCGTGCTGGTGGCGGTGGGATCCTGCGTGCTGCTCGTGGTGGGCTACAACCTGGCGCCGGCCAGCACCAATTCGGCGTTCTCCTTCGTCAATCGCACCATTGGGGGCATTTCGTTCCTGTTGATGGCACTGACCGTGGTCAAGGCGATCCAGGCGCGCCGCACCGCCGCCGATGCGCTGTGGCTGCAGGAAGGCGAGAACGATGTGACCGTGAGCCTGCGCGGCGATCCCGAACCGCGCACGCTGGCTGACGCGGCGATGCGTTCGCTGTGCGCCCGCCTCAACGCCGACGTGGGCGCGCTGTACCGGCTGCAGGGTGAGCGCCTGGTGCTGGTGGGCGGGGCCGCACTGCCTGCGCACCTTCCCGAGTCGCTGCCGACCTCGGCCGGGCAGTGGGGCGAGGTGCTGCGCGCCGGCACGCCACGCCGGTTGGAAGAGGGCGAAAGCCCGCTGGAAATCGAAACCGCGCTGGGCCGCACCGTCGTGCACCAGCGCCTGCTCGGTCCTATCACCGCCGACGGCGTGGTGATCGGCCTGATCGAGCTGGGCCGTGCCGGGGCATCCCCGGCACGTTCGCTGGAACTGGACCTGCTGCTGCAGTGCGCCGAACCGGTGGGCATGGCCATGCGCACCGCCCTGCTGCGCGCGCAGCTGGTGGAGCTGCTGGAAGAAACCCAGCGCCAGAGCGAAGAACTGCAGACCCAGCAGGAAGAACTGCGGGTGGCCAACGAAGAGCTGGAGGAACAGAGCCGCAGCCTGCTGCATTCGCAGGCCAGCCTGGAACAGCAGCAGGCCGAGCTGGAACAGACCAACGTGCAGCTGGAAGAGCGCACCCACGAACTGGAAGCGCGCCAGCAGGCGCTGCTGATCGCGCAGGGCCAGCTGGTGCAGAACAGCCGCGAACTGGAGGCCAGCTCCCGCTACAAGTCCGAGTTCCTGGCCAACATGTCGCACGAGCTGCGCACGCCGCTCAACAGCGCACTGATCCTGGCCAAGCTGCTGGCAGACAACAAGGACGGCACCCTGACCGCCGAGCAGGTGAAGTACGCCCAGGCCATCCACTCGTCCAACAACGACCTGCTGGCCCTGATCAACGACATCCTCGACCTGTCGCGGATCGAAGCCGGCCATGTGGAACTGGCCGAAGAGAACCTGGCCGTGCCCAGCGTGCTGCAGCGCCTGAAGGACACCTTCGAGCCGCTGGCCGCGCAGAAGGGCTTGACGCTGGATATCCGCGCCGACGCTGACGCGCCGACCCAGCTGGTGGCCGACGGCCAGCGCCTGCAGCAGATCCTGAAGAACCTGCTGGCCAATGCGATCAAGTTCACCGAGCACGGCAGCGTCTCGCTGGTGGTGCGTGGCAACGGGGCAGGGCGGATCCAGTTCGCAGTGAGCGATACCGGCATCGGCATCGCCCAGGCCCAGACCGAGGTGATCTTCGAAGCGTTCCGCCAGGCCGATGGCAGTACCCGCCGTCGCTACGGCGGCACCGGCCTGGGCCTGTCGATCTCGCGCGACCTGGCCACGCGGATGGGCGGCGATATTTCCGTGTCGAGCGAGCCGGGGCGCGGCAGCTGCTTCACCCTGGAACTGCCGCTGGCCGCTGGCGCCAGCCCCGCACCGCTGGCCGCCGCGCCGGACGTGCGCATGGCGCCGACGCCCAAGCCCGCCGCTGCCGCGCCGCTGTTCGGCACGGGTCACGACGCACCGGTCGCACCGCAGGGCCCGCGCGTGGTCGACGACCGTGGCCGCCGCAGCCGCGCCGGGCGCATGATCCTGGTGGTGGAGGACGATGTGGCCTTCGCCGAGGCGCTGGTCGGCATGGCGCATGAGCTGGACTTCGACTGCGTGGTCGCGCAGACGGCCGAAGAGGCCCTTTCGCTGGCCGCCGAGCTGCGCCCGAACGGCATCCTGCTGGATATCGGCCTGCCGGACGTGTCCGGCCTGAGCGTGCTGGAGCGCCTCAAGCGCGACCCGGCCACGCGCCACATTCCGGTGCACGTGGTGTCCGGGCTGGAGCGTTCGCAGGTCGCGCTGGAGCTCGGCGCCATCGGCTACGTCATCAAGCCGGCCACGCGCGAGCGCCTGGTCGAGGCGATCCAGCAGCTGGAAGCCACCAACGAGCGCGACGTGCGCCGCCTGCTGATCGTCGAGGACGACAGCGCGCTGCGCTCCAACCTGCAGCTGCTGCTGGGCCGCGACCAGCTGGAGATCACCGCCGTTGGCACCCTCGCCGAGGCGATTGCCGAGCTGTCCGGTTCCACCTTCGACTGCATGGTGACCGACCTGGCGCTGCCCGACGGCACCGGTTATGACCTGCTTGAGCACATGGCCGGCAACGAGGCGCTGGGCTTCCCCCCGGTGATCGTCTACACCGGGCGTGCGCTGACCCGCGACGAAGAGCAGCGCCTGCGCCGCTATTCCAAGAGCATCATCATCAAGGGCGCGCGTTCGCCCGAGCGCCTGCTGGATGAAGTGACCCTGTTCCTGCACAGCGTGGAAGCCTCGCTGCCCAGCGACCAGCAGCGCCTGCTGCGCGAAGCGCGCCGCCGCGACGCGGTGCTGGACGGCCGCACCGTGCTGCTGGCCGAGGACGACGTGCGCAACATCTTTGCGTTGTCCAGCGTGCTCGAGCCGCTGGGGGTGAAGCTGGAGATCGCCCGCAACGGCCGTGAAGCCTTGGAGCGGCTGGGTCCGGACATCGACCTGGTGCTGATGGACATCATGATGCCGGAGATGGACGGCCTGACCGCGATGCGCGAGATCCGCCGCGACAACCGCTGGCGCGACCTGCCGATCATCGCGCTGACCGCCAAGGCCATGCCGGATGACCGCGAGCACTGCCTGCAGGCCGGTGCCAACGATTACATCGCCAAGCCCATCGATGTGGACAAGCTGGTCTCGCTGTGCCGCGTGTGGTGCTCGCGTCGATGAACGAGGCCGAGCTGTACGACCTGGAGCTGAAGCTGCTGCTGGAGGCGGTGTACCAGCGCTACCACTACGACTTCCGCGACTACGCGCTGGCATCGCTGCGGCGGCGCATGCGACATGCCATGGCACGCTTCGACTGCGACAGCATGGGCGCGTTGCAACACCGGCTGCTGCACGAACCGGACACGTTCGCGCTGGCGATGCAGTACTTCACCGTGCAGGTCTCGGAGATGTTCCGCGACCCCGCGTACTTCCGCATGCTGCGCGAGCACGCCATCCCCGTGCTGCGCACGTATCCCTCGATCAAGCTGTGGATCGCCGGTTGCAGCACCGGCGAAGAAGTGTGGTCGCTGGCGATCCTGCTGCAGGAAGAAGGGCTGCTCGACCGCGCCATCATCTACGCCACCGACATCAACCCCGAGGCGCTGCAGGCGGCCGAAGCCGGTGCGTTCCCGCTGGACCGCCTGGCCCAGTTCAGCCGCAACTACCTGGAGGCCGGTGGCAGCGGCTCGCTGTCGGACTACTACAGCACCGGCTACGGCGGGGTGGTGTTCGACCGCCGGCTCAAGCGCAACATCGTGTTCGCCGACCACAGCCTGGCCACCGACACGGTGTTCTCCGAGGTCCACCTGGTGTCGTGCCGCAACGTGCTGATCTACTTCCAGCGTGCCCTGCAGGACCGCGCCATCGGCCTGTTCCATGAAGCGCTCGTGCACCGTGGCTTCCTGGGGCTGGGCAGCAAGGAGTCGCTGCAGTTCGGCGAGCACGCCAACGAATTCGAAGCCTGCGCGCGCGAGCAGCGCCTGTACCGGAAGCTGGCCTGATGGACGCCGACGCCGTGCAGCCCAACATCGAACTGATCGTGGTCGGCGCCTCCGCCGGCGGCGTGCGTGCTCTGCAGGCGCTGCTGGCCGCGCTGCCGGCCGGGCTGCCGATGGCCGTGCTGGTGGTGCTGCACCTGCCGCGCGACCGCCCCAGCCGGATTGCCGACCTGCTCGACCACGGCTGCGCCTTGCCGGTACGGGAAGCCGAGGACAAGCAGGCGCTGGTGCCGGGGACGGTGACCTTCGCGCCGCCGGATTACCACCTGCTGGTGGAGGACCGCGACAGCCTGGCGCTGTCGGTCGACCCGCCGGTGCTGTTCTCGCGTCCCGCGATCGACCCGCTGTTCGAGAGCGCGGCCGATGTATTCGGCGGCGGCGTGCTGGCGATCCTGCTGACCGGGGCCAGCAACGATGGCAGTGCCGGTGTTGCAGCCGTCCGCGAGGCGGGCGGCCAGGCCTGGATCCAGAGCCCGGACGACGCCTTTTCCCCGATCATGCCGGCAGCGGCGCTGGCCCATGCCGGCGCCGATGCGGTGTTGACCCTAGACTCCCTTTGTTCGCGTATGAAAGGCCTTGCACGATGAACCTGATTGCGCCCACCCCTGCGGCCACCACCGACCGGGTCAACCTGCTGATCGTCGACGACGTGCCGCAGAACCTGGTGGCCATGGAAGCGCTGCTGCGCCGCGACGGACTCGACATCCTGTGCGCGGCCTCCGGTGCGGAAGCGCTGGAACTGCTGCTGGAGCACGAAGTGGCGCTGGCGCTGCTGGACGTGCACATGCCCGAGATCGACGGCTTCTCGCTGGCTGAACTGATGCGCGGTTCGCAGCGCAGCCGCGATGTACCGATCATCTTCCTTACCGCTTCGCCGAACGACCCGGTGCGCGCGTTCAAGGGCTATGAGAGCGGCGCGGTGGATTTCCTGCACAAGCCGATCGAGCCGCAGGTGATCATGAGCAAGGTCAACGTGTTCATCGAGCTCTACCAGCAGAAGCAGCTGCTCAAGGCGCGCAACCAGGCGCTGGAGCACGCGCTGACGCTCAACGAAACGATGATGGCCGTGCTCACCCACGACCTGCGCACGCCGCTCTCGGCGATCCTGCTGTGCGCGGACAAGCTGGCGCTGGACCTGCCCGATGACCCGTCGGCGCAGCAGACGCTGGTGCACCTGGAGAACAGCGCGGTGCGCATGGCGCGGATGGTGGAGCAGCTGCTCGACTTCTCGCGCATCCGCAGCGGTGGCCTGCGCCTGCAGCAGGTGGCCTGTGACCTGGCCGAGGTGGCGGCGGCGGTGGTCAGCGAGATGAGCCGTGCCCACCCGCAGGCGCACATCGAGCTGCAGGTGGAAGGCGATACCTGCCTGCATGGCGACCCGGACCGGCTGGCGCAGCTGCTCTCCAACCTGGTCGGCAACGCGGTGCTGCACGGGGGCAACGCACCGGTGCAGGTGGTGGTGCGCGGGCTGGCGGGCGACTCGCTGCGACTGCAGGTGCGCAACGCGGGGCAGATTCCCGAGGCGCTGCTGCCGCGCCTGTTCGAGCCGTTCAAGGCCAGTTTCCACGACAGCCGCGGGCTGGGACTGGGGCTGTTCATTGCCCATGAGTTCGCCCGCGCGCATGGCGGGGACCTGGCGGCGCGCAACCTGGACGGGGAAGTGGTGTTCGAGACGGGGCTGATGCGGCGGGATGCCTGACTGACGGGCATGGCCCGTCACTACGGTAAACTGTCCGTATGTCGCCTACTGCCCGCAAGACGCCTACGCCGCTGATCGATGCCCAGGTCCATGTGGAAGGGTTCGTGCAGGTGCGCGAGGCGCGGCGCTCGGAGCTGGTGGAAGACTACGTGGAGCTGATCGCTGACCTGATCGCCGATGGCCGCGAGGCCCGCCAGGTCGATATCGCGACCCGGCTCGGGGTGGCACAGCCGACCGTGGCCAAGGCGCTCAAGCGGCTGGTCAAGGAAGGCTGGGCGATCCAGCGCCCGTACCGGGGCGTGTTCCTGACCCCGGCCGGCGAGCAGCTGGCCGTGGAGATGCGCGCCCGCCACCAGACCGTGGAGCGCTTCCTGCTGGCGCTGGGCGTGGACCCGGACTCTGCCCGCCGCGACGCCGAAGGCATCGAACACCATGTCAGCGAAGCCACCCTGGCCGCCTTCGAGGCATTCGTGCGCAAGGCCGACGGCCGTGGTTGAGCGCCTGCCCGCGCCGCCGCCGCTGGGCGTGCCGGTGCACGACCAGGACGAGCACTGGATGCAGCACGCGCTGGCCCTGGCCGAACGTGCCGAGCGTGAGTTCAACGAAATCCCGGTGGGCGCGGTGCTGGTCGGGGCCGATGGCACCGTGCTGGGCGAGGGCTGGAACCTCAACATCGCCGACCACGACCCCAGCGCCCACGCCGAGATCGTGGCGATGCGCCAGGCGGGCAGGGCGCTGGCCAACCACCGCCTGCTGGGCAGCACCCTGTACGTGACCCTGGAGCCGTGCGCGATGTGCGCGATGGCGGTAGTGCATGCGCGCGTGGCGCGGCTGGTGTACGCGGCCACCGACCCCAAGACCGGCGCCTGCGGCAGCGTGTTCGACCTGCTCGGCGATCCGCGCCACAACCACCGCGTTGAACTGCATGGTGGGGTGTTGGCCAAGGAAGCCAGCACGCGCCTGACCAACTACTTCCGCGCCAAGCGCGGCAAACCGCCGCTGCTGCTTCCCTGACGTCGTGCGCGGTATCATCACCCTTTCGTAAAAACGGCTGGAAAACATGGCAGACAACGGCGCAGAAGGCGAACGACTGATCTGGATCGACCTGGAAATGACCGGTCTGGACACCGACAACGACGCGATCATCGAGATCGCCACCGTGGTCACCGACGCGCAGTTGAACGTGCTGGCCGAAGGTCCGGAGTTCGCCATCCACCATCCGGTGGAGCGGCTGGAAGCGATGGACGAATGGAACCGCAACCAGCACCGCCGTTCCGGGCTGTGGCAGCGCGTGGTGGAGAGCCAGGTCACCCTGGCCCAGGCCGAAGCGCAGACCGTGAACTTCCTGGCCCAGTGGATCAAGGCCGGCGCCTCGCCGATGTGCGGCAACTCGATCTGCCAGGACCGCCGTTTCCTGCACCGTGAAATGCCGCGCCTGGAAAAGTACTTCCATTACCGCAACCTGGACGTGTCCACGGTCAAGGAACTGGCCCGGCGCTGGGCGCCGACCGTGGCTGCCGGGGTAGGCAAGACCTCCAGCCACACCGCGCTGAGCGACGTGCACGATTCGATCGCCGAACTGCGCCATTACCGCCAGTTCATGGGCGCGCTGTCGGGTCTACCGGTGTAAGGCCTGCCGGGCAGAGCCCGGCACTACCGCACGGCAATGCAGTCGGCCCCCGGCCGTAGAGCCGGGCTCTGCCCGGCTGCCGTTGCCGCCAACGATCCGTTCAATCGGGCAGGGGTATGATCGCCCCATGAGTCATATCGTCCGCATCTTGCCGCCGCCCATCGAGGCGAAGATCGTGCCCACCTCCAAGGACTGGGCCGACCTCGAACGGGCGGTGGCGCTGCTCGAATCGCCCACGCTCACCGCCAAGATGGCCAACCTGATCGGCTCACCGCTCGAGTTTGCGGTGAAGAAGCTGCCGCAGTCGGTGTCCAAGCGGATCCACGGCGCGGTCGAGGCGGCACTGTTCAAGTCGGCGCAGGCCGCGCTCTGGAGCATGGACAACACGCCCGGCAAGGAGGCGTCCACCCGCTGGCACAAGGCCGCGGCCGCCGCCACTGGTGCGCTGGGCGGTGCCTTCGGCTTCACCGCGCTGTTCCTGGAACTGCCGGTGTCGACCACGATCATGATGCGCTCGGTCGCCGACGTCGCCCGCAGCGAGGGTTTCGACCTCAGCGAGATGGGCACTCGCCACGCCTGCCTGGAAGTGTTCGCGCTGGGCGGCAACTCCGGCCAGGACGACGCCAGCGAAACCGGCTACTACATCACCCGCGGCTTCACCGCCGAAGTGATGCGTCACCTCTCGGCCGAACTGGCCGGCGCGGCCGTCGGTGGCGGCGGGGTGATGATCGGGCTGACCCCCAAGGAAGCCGGCAAGTGGCTGGCCAAGATCGTCGAAAAGGTCGCCGCCCGCTTCGGCGTGGTGGTCACCGAGAAATTCGCCGCCCAGGCGGTCCCGATCATCGGCGCGGTGGCTGGCGCCACGCTCAACACCATGTTCACCGACTACTACCAGGACATGGCGCGCGGCCACTTCATCGTGCGCCGCCTCGAACGCCAGTACGGCTACGAAACAGTGCGTAGCGCCTACAACCTGCTGGCGGGCCAACGCCCCCCGGGCTGACAACCCAAACGCCCCGCCGCGTAGCGACACGCCATGCGTGTCCCTCGTGGTTCATCCGGCGCCTGTATAGCTGCTCCGGACGGTGCCCGTGGGACACGCATGGCGTGTCGCTACGTCGCGCGCCCGCCGGACCGCCGACCATCCCCGCGTAGGGACACGCCACGCGTGTCCAGAACCACCCGCGATCATTGCACCCACGGCACAACTGTTTTGCCCTGATGTGGCTGGTCCCTGACCGCCACCATCCCCATCCTTGCCACAGTCTTCCCGCAAGGATCCCCCATGCTCTTCACTCCTTACCGCCTCGGCCCGCTCACGCTGCCCAACCGCATCGTGATGCCGCCGATGACCCGTTCGCGCGCCGCCGCCGGCAACGTGGCCACCCCGCTGATGGCCGAGTACTACGCCCAGCGCGCCTCGGCCGGCCTGATCGTCAGCGAAGGCACCCAGATCAGCCCGCAGGGGCAGGGCTATGCCTGGACCCCCGGTATCCACGACGACGCCCAGGTCGCGGGCTGGCGCGGCGTCACCGACGCCGTGCACGCCGCCGGTGGGCGCATCTTCGCCCAGCTCTGGCACGTCGGCCGCGTCTCGCATGTGGACCTGCAGCCGGGCGGCGCCGCGCCGGTCTCGTCTTCGGCGCTGCAGGCCGAGGGCGTGAAGGTGTTCGTCGATGTCGCCGGCACCGGCCCGCAGGGTGGGGTGGGCGAGATGGTCCAGCACTCCATGCCGCGTGCGCTGGAGATCGCCGAAATCCCGCAGATCGTGCGCGAGTACGCACTGGCCGCCCGCCGTGCGATCGAAGCCGGGTTTGATGGCGTGGAACTGCACGGCGCCAATGGCTACCTGATCAACCAGTTCATCGACTCGCAGGCCAACCAGCGCACCGACGCTTACGGCGGCTCGCTGCAGAACCGCCTGCGTTTCCTGCGTGGGGTGACCGAAGCCGTTGCCGCTGAAGTGGGCGCTGAGCGTGTCGGCGTGCGCCTGGCGCCGTTGACCACCCTGCAGGGCGCAGTGGACGACACCCCGCAGGCGACCTACCTGGCTGCCGCGCACATTCTGGACAGCATTGGCGTGGGTTACCTGCACATCGCCGAAGCCGATTGGGAGGATGCCCCGGTGATGCCGGTGGCGTTCAAGGAAGCATTGCGCATGGTGTATCGCGGCACGTTGATCTATGCGGGCAAGTACACCGTGGAGCGTGCGGAGGAAGCGTTGGCCAAGGGCTGGGCCGACCTGATCGGGTTTGGCCGGCCGTTCATTGCCAACCCGGACCTGCCGGAGCGGTTGCAGCAGGGTCTCGAATTGAACGTTCCAGACAAGGCGACGTTCTTCGGAGGCGGGGAGGATGGGTTTACCGATTACCTGCCGGTCGGGGTCCACGAGGACTCGCATGGCGTGTCGCTACGCGGTGGGGCCGATGAATCGCGTGGCATGTCGGCGCGGGAAACCGCGTAGCGACACGCCACGCGTGTCCCGCAGGATCCCCGAACGAAGCCACCATTGCCTGAACCACAAAAAACCCCGCCGAGGCGGGGTTTTTCGTTATCAGCTGTTGGCCTTCAACTTGGCCAACCGCAGCCAGGTATCGACCACGGTGTCCGGGTTCAACGACACCGACTCGATGCCTTCCTGCATCAGCCATTCGGCCAGGTCCGGGTGATCCGACGGCCCCTGGCCGCAGATGCCCACGTACTTGCCCTTGGCGCGCGCGGCCTTGATCGCCAGCGACAGCAGCTTCTTCACCGCGGGGTTCCGCTCGTCGAACAGATGCGCCACGATCGAGGAGTCGCGGTCCAGGCCCAGGGTCAGCTGGGTCAGGTCGTTGGAGCCGATCGAGAAGCCGTCGAAGATCTCCAGGAACTCATCGGCGAGCAGTGCGTTGGACGGCACTTCGCACATCATGATGATCTTCAGGCCGTTCTCGCCCTGCTTCAGGCCATTGGCCGCCAGCACTTCGACCACCTTGCGGCCTTCTTCCAGCGTGCGCACGAACGGAATCATGACCCACAGGTTGTCCAGGCCCATCTCGTTGCGCACGCGCAGCACGGCCTTGCACTCCAGCGCGAAGGCAGCCGAGAAGCTCGGGTCGACGTAACGGCTGGCGCCGCGGAAGCCGATCATCGGGTTCTCTTCGTGCGGCTCGTAGTTGCTGCCGCCGATCAGGTTCGCGTACTCGTTGGACTTGAAGTCCGACAGGCGCACGATCACCGGGTTCGGTGCCACCGACGCGGTCAGCGTGGCGATGCCTTCGGCCAGGCGGTTCACGTAGAAGCTCACCGGGTCGGCATAACCGGCGATCTTCTCGTCGATCTTCTTCTTCGTGGCCGCATCCTGGCGGTCGTATTCCAGCAGCGCGTTCGGATGGATGCCGATGTGGCTGGCAATGATCATCTCCAGGCGGGCCAGGCCGATACCGGCGTTGGGCAGCTGGCCGAAGTCGAATGCACGTTCCGGGTTGGCCACGTTCATCATGATCTTCAGCGGCGCCGGCGGCATGTTGCCGAGGTCCGTGGTGGTGCGTTCGAAGTCCAGCTTGCCTTCGTAGATGAAGCCGGTGTCGCCCTCGGCGCAGCTGACCGTCACTTCCTGGCCGTCCTGCAGCACCTGGGTCGCGTTGCCCGAACCAACCACGGCCGGCACGCCCAGCTCACGCGCGATGATCGCTGCGTGGCAGGTACGGCCACCCCGGTTGGTCACGATCGCCGAGGCGCGCTTCATCACCGGTTCCCAATCGGGATCGGTCATGTCGGCGATCAGCACGTCGCCCGGCTGCACGCGGGCCATGTCGTCCAGCGACTTGACCACGCGGGCCACGCCGGCGCCGATCTTGGCACCCACGGCGCGGCCTTCGGCCAGCACCTTGCCGTCCTTCTGGTTCAGCGCGAAACGCTCGATCTGGGTGGCGTGGCCACGCGACTTCACCGTTTCCGGGCGCGCCTGCACGATGAACAGCTTGCCGCTCACGCCGTCCTTGGCCCACTCGATGTCCATCGGGCGGCCGTAATGTTTTTCGATGATCAGCGCCTGCTTGGACAGTTCCTGCACGTCCTCGTCGCTGATCGAGAAGGTGTTGCGCTGCTCCACCGGAGTGTCTTCGATGCGCACGCGCTCACCGGGCACGTCCGAATAGACCATGCGGATCGCCTTGCTGCCCAGCGAGCGGCGCAGGATGGCCGGCTTGCCGGTATTCAGGGTGGGCTTGTAGACGTAGAACTCGTCGGGGTTGACCGCTCCCTGCACGACCATTTCGCCCAGGCCGAAGCTGGAGGTCACGAACACCACGTCACGGAAGCCCGATTCGGTGTCCAGGGTGAACAGCACGCCGGACGACCCCACGCCCGAGCGCACCATCAGCTGCACGCCGGAGGACAGGAACACGTCTTCGTGCTTGAACCCGTGGTGCACGCGGTAGGCGATGGCACGGTCGTTGTAGAGAGAGGCGAA
The DNA here is from genome assembly GCF_031834615.1 of Stenotrophomonas aracearum. NCBI lineage: Bacteria > Pseudomonadati > Pseudomonadota > Gammaproteobacteria > Lysobacterales > Lysobacteraceae > Stenotrophomonas > Stenotrophomonas aracearum. The sequence continues at coordinate 2,448,229 of NZ_CP115543.1, read as the reverse complement.
CACTTCCTTGACCTTGTGCACGACGTCGTCGGCACCGGTGACGTTGAGGAAGGTTTCCTGCTGGCCGGCGAACGAGGCGTCGGGCAGGTCTTCGGCGGTGGCCGAGGAGCGCACGGCCACGGCCACGTCGCCGCCGCCGTTCTCGTCGCACAGCTGCTTGTAGGCGCTGCGGATGTCCTGGTCCAGCTGCGGCTGCAGCGGGGCGTCGATCACCCAGCCGCGGATTTCCTTGCCGGCTGCGGTGAGCGCGGCGACATCTTCCACGTCCAGCGTGGCCAGCTTGTCGAAAATGCGCTTGGAAAGATCGTTGTGTGCGATGAAGTCCTTGAAGGCTTCAGCGGTGGTTGCGTAACCGCCGGGGACAGAAACCCCCAGACCGGCAAGATTGCCGATCATTTCGCCAAGCGACGAATTCTTGCCGCCTACGCGGGCCAGGTCGGCCAGGCGCAGTTCGTGCAACCACAGGATATTCTCGTTCAAGCGCGATGCTCCGTTTGGCCATCGCCCGAGGCGGGCTTAATGGCCACGTCCGTAGGAAGAAGCCGATATGATGCCGGGCAGACCGCCGTCGGCACAAGCTTGTATCGTCGGCCTTTTTCAGCTTCAGAGGGGTTAAGCGCCATATGTCGACGATCCGTCCGGTCTTCTACGTATCCGATGGAACCGGTATCACCGCTGAAACCATTGGGCATAGCCTGCTCACCCAGTTCTCCGGATTCAGCTTCATCACCGATCGGATGTCGTTCATAGACGACCCCGAAAAAGCGCGGGAAGCCTGTGAACGGATCAAGGCGGCGGGGGAGCGCTACCAGGTCCGGCCGATCGTGGTCAGTTCCTGCGTGGACAGCGGCCTGAGCATGATCCTGGCCGAAAGCGGCGGGCTGATGCTCGACGTGTTCGCCCCCTTCATCGAGCCGCTGGAGCGCGAACTGGCGGTCAACCGCCATTCCCGGGTCGGCCAGGCGCACGGCATGGTCGACTTCGAGACCTACCACCGCCGCATCAACGCGATGAACTTCGCGCTGACCCACGACGACGGGATCGCCATCAACTACGACGACGCCGACGTGATCCTGGTAGCGGTATCGCGGGCCGGCAAGACCCCGACCTGCATCTACCTGGCCCTGCATTACGGGGTGCGCGCGGCCAATTACCCGCTGACCGACGAGGACCTGGAGCAGGACCGCCTGCCAGCCCGGCTGCGGCCCTATCGCAAGAAGCTGTTCGGGCTGACCATCGACCCCGACCGGCTGCAGCAGATCCGCCAGGAGCGCCGGCCCAATTCGCGCTACGCCAACCTGGAAACCTGCCGGCGGGAGGTCGCCGCGGCCGAGACCATGTTCCGGATGGAGCGCATCCCGACCCTGAGCACCACCCATACCTCGATCGAGGAGATTTCCAGCAAGGTATTGACCACGTTGGGGTTGCAGCGCGAGCTGTATTGACGGTTGACCGGTGGCAATCCGCCCCCACGTTGAAGGATCAACGTGTAGGATCGAGACATGGCCCAGGCATCGCCCCGCATCGAACGTATTCCCCGGCTCAGCCGCCTGAGCTGGCTGATGGGGCTGTACGCCGAAAACTACCGCCACCTGGTCCGGCTGTTCGAGCCGGCCGACCTGATGCCGGGCAGCTACGTGTCCTCGGTCGGCGACGGGCTGGACGTGCGCCTGGACGTGATCGAGTGCCACCCGTACACCGTGGAACTGCGCCTGACCTACGATTTCGCCGACCCGGTCACCGGTCAGCCGGACCCCTCTGCCTATGTGCGGCTGTACCGCGACGCCCGCCAGGCCGAGACCACCCACTGCTACGTGGGACGCCGCTGGCAGGACGTGGTCGGCATGTACCCGCCGCCGGCCGAGCTGATCAGCCACCGCATGCGCATGAACACCTTCCTGGGCAAGTGGCTGGAATACCTGGCCGAGCGCGGCCACGGCGTGGCCACCCTGCAACGGGATGGCGACGCCGCCCCCGCACCTTCCGACGCCCGTCGCGCCCAGATAGCTGGTTGACCTGATGCCCTATACCCCGATCGTGGCCACCCTGGGCTACGTGCTGTCCCCTGATGGCCGCCAGGCCTTGATGATCCACCGCAACGCCCGCCCCGGCGACCAGCACCTGGGCAAGTACAACGGCTTGGGCGGCAAGGTCGAGCGCGACGAGGACGTGGCCGCCGGCATGCGCCGCGAGATCCTGGAAGAGGCCGGCATCGAATGCGGCACCATGCGCCTGCGTGGCACCCTCAGCTGGCCGGGGTTCGGCAAGGCCGGCGAGGACTGGTTCGGCTTCGTGTTCGTCATCGACGACTTCACCGGCACGCCGCTGACCTCCAACCCGGAAGGCACCCTGGAATGGGTGGACGTGGACAAGCTGGAGACCCTGCCGCTGTGGGAGGGCGACCGCCAGTTCCTGCCGATGGTGTTCGACGCAGACCCGCGCCCGTTCCACGGCGTCATGCCCTATCGTGATGGCGTCATGCAGGGCTGGTCCTATACCCGTCTGTAGGAGAGCCCCGCGTTATCCACAGGGGGTGTGGATGACCGGTGCGTAAGTTTGTGGATAAGACCCGGCAGCGACCATCGCCCATGGCTGTCAAGATGGGTGGCGAAAAATTCACCGCTGGTCAGCGCCGTGTGAGTGCCATGCGAAGGCGCGCCTGTCCGTGAAGGCTGTCGCGGTTTGGCCCGCTCGCGGTACTCTTTCCGTATTGCCGCCACCCGAGCTTCCATGAAACGTCACTTCACGATGCTGCGCGAGTTCCAGCTGGCCGACTGGTTCACCCTGGCCAATGCGTTCTGCGGCACCGGCGCCGTGTTTGCGGCGATGCGCTTCCTGCAGGACGGCGAGCGCAGCTACCTGCTGTTCGGCATGGCGCTGATCCCGCTGGCCTTCATCTTCGACGCGCTGGACGGGCGCATCGCGCGCTGGCGCAAGTCCAGCTCGACCCTGGGCCGCGAACTGGACTCGCTTTCGGACGTGATCTCCTTCGGCGTGGCCCCGGCCGCGCTGGCCTATGCCTGCGGCATGCAGGGCGGCTGGGACTGGCTGGTGCTGAGCTACTTCGTGTGCTGCGGCGTGAGCCGCCTGGCCCGCTACAACGTCACCGCCGAGGCGCTGGCCGGCGAGGGCGACAAGGTGCCGTACTTCGAAGGCACGCCGATTCCGACCAGCCTGGCGCTGGTGGTGGTGCTGGCCGTTGCCGCCAGCATGGGGGCGATCGGCCACGACCTGTGGCTGGGTCGCTGGCAGCTGGGTCCGTGGCAGCTGCACCCGCTGGTGCTGCTGTTCGCCCTGTCCGGGTCGCTGATGATCAGCAAGACCCTGCGCATTCCCAAGCCATGAGCACGGCCGGCAGCGGGCACGACGCGGGCGACTTCGAGGCACTGGCGCGCCAGTACTTCAGCGCCTGGGGCGACGCGCTGCGCCATGCGGCCGCCCCCGGTGCCGGCGGGCCTGGCGCTCCGGGTGGCTGGCAGCAGGCCATCGACGGCTGGGCGCAGCTGATGTCCAGTCCGGGCAACCGGCAGTCGGAAGACGCCGTGCATCGGTTCCGCGAGCAGGCCGGTGGCTGGTACGGCACCATGCAGCAGGTGGCCGCGCAGTTCGCCGGCCAGGACGCCAGCAGTGCCGATATCGCCCAGGCCTGGCGCAACGCGGTGGAAGGACAGGGCGACGGCCTGTTGAAGTGGATGCTGCAGGGCGCACGCGGGCATACCCAGCCCGGCGGCCCGGACCTGCTGGCGCTGCTGGAACGCCTGCAGCAGGACCTCGGTCCGTGGCTGCAGAGCCCGGCGTTCGGCCCCGGCCGCGAGCATCAGGCGCGCTGGCAGGCGCTGCTGCGCGCCCAGCAGGAATTCCAGGGCCACGCCAGCGACTACGTGGACCAGATCAAAAAGGCGCTGGACGACGCGTTCGCCCTGTTCGAGCAGCGCCTGGCCGAGCACGAGCAGCCGGGCAACCAGCTGACCAGTGCGCGCGCGATGTTCGACCTATGGATCGAGGCGGCCGAAGACGCCTACGCCAAGGTCGCCATGTCCGAGCCGTTCCAGAAGGTGTACGCATCGCTGGGCAATGCCCAGATGCGCCTTCGCAGCGCCGCGCAGCAGGAAGTGGAACGGCTGTGCGAAGCGTTCGGCCTGCCGACCCGCACCGAAATGGATGCCGCGCATCGGCGCATCACCGAGCTGGAGCGGCTGGTAAGGCGCATGGCGGCCAAGGCCGCGCCGGAACCGGCCGTAGCGGCGAAGCCGAAGAAGGCGACGCCGAAGAAGGCGACGCCGAAGAAAGCGACGCCGAAGAAAGCGACGCGCGCCCGCAAGGCCGCCCCATGAAGGGACCGCTGGGCTTCAACGCCGAAGACCTGCTGCAGGAAACCCTGTCCATGCAGCGCAAGCTGATGGACGGGCTGAAGCTGCTGCCGTCGGTCGAAGACGTGGACTACGGCGCCACCGCGCGCGAGGAAGTCTGGCGCGACGGCAAGGTGACCCTGTACCGCTTCGTCGGCGAAGAAACGCCGGTACAGCGCACGCCGCTGCTGATCGTCTACGCGCTGGTCAACCGCCCGTACATGGTCGACCTGCAGGCCGACCGTTCGCTGGTGCAGCGCCTGCTGGCACTCGGCCACGACGTGTACGTGCTCGATTGGGGCTACCCGGACCGTTCCGAGCGCTACCAGACCCTGGAGGACTACCTGCTGCGCTTCGTCGACGGCGCGGTGGACCATCTGGTCGCGGCCAACGACGGCGCACCGATCAACATGCTCGGTGTCTGCCAGGGCGGGGTGTTCGCGCTGTGCTACGCCGCGCTGCGCCAGCCCAAGCTGGCCAACCTGATCACCATGGTCACGCCGGTCGACTTCCAGACCCCGGACAACATGCTCTCGCACTGGGCGCGGCAGGTGGACGTGGACCTGCTGGTGGACACGCTGGGCAACATCCCGGCCGACCTGATGAACGCCAGTTACCTGATGCTCAAGCCGTTCCGGCTCAACATCCAGAAGTACGTGGGCCTGCTCGACATCCTCGACGACAAGGCCGCGCTGCAGGATTTCCTGCGCATGGAGAAGTGGATCTTCGACTCGCCCGACCTGGCCGGCGAAGCGTTCCGTGACTTCATCAAGCAGTTCTACCAGGGCAATGGCCTGATGCACGACGGCGTGCGGATCGGCGAAGAACACGTGGACCTGCTCCAGGTCACGCTGCCGGTGCTGAACATCTACGCCGAGCAGGACCACCTGGTGCCGCCGGATGCGTCACGCGCGATGAAGGACCGGATCGGCAGCGACGACTACACCGAGAGCAGTTTCCGCGGCGGCCACATCGGCATCTATGTCTCCGGCCGCGCGCAGCGCGAAGTGCCGGGTACCATTTCGGCATGGCTGGCCGAACGCACCTGAATCCAACCGCGCTGCGCGCGCTGCAGGCACTGGGCGCGGTCTGGACCGTGCCCAATACCCTGATCGGCGTGATCGGCGGTCTGCTCGGCATGCTGGCCGGCGCCCGCCCGTACTGGAGCCGCCGCGACTGCGCGCTGGTGTTCCGCGAGTATCCCTGGGGCCCGGGCGGGGCGATCACCCTGGGCAACGTGATCCTGCACACCGGCCCGCGCCTGGAGGTGCCGTGCCGCACCTACGCGCACCAGGCCGGGCACTGCACCGAGCCGGTGATCTCCCTGCACGACCATGAACGCGCCCACGTCTTCCAGTACCTGGTGCTGGGCCCGTTCTACCTGCCGGTGTACCTGCTGTGCGGCGGGGTCAGCGCACGCAATCCGTTCGAACGCGCGGCCGACCTGTACGCGCTGAACGGCCATGGCTGGTGGCCCACGCGGCGTCATCTGCATGAAAGCAAAGGTCATTAGCCTCCTGACACGCCAGTCAGGTTGGCCACGCTAAGCTGTGACCTGTTGGACATGCATGACGTTTCTGGAGGAACACATCACATGGCAATCGTTCTTTATGTCGGTGGTAGCAAGGATGGCGACAAGGGCCTGGTGCCCCACGGATTCAGCAAGTCGCAGGCCGAAACAGACATCGGCCCCGAGATCTACACCGAGCGCTTCATGGAGCTGCAGGGCTTTGGCAGGGTTCGGGTGATGGCGCTGGAGTCGCTCAACGACGACGCCGCGAAGCTGCGCGCGGCCCGCCACTACCGCTGAGGCGTAACGACCCACGGTCGGTACCTACCGGGTCTGGCAATGTCAACGGGTTTCCCCCGCCGCCCAGCGTTGCCACAATCGGTGTTTTCCGCATAGTGGCTTCGGCCGGACGCAATGCCAGACCTCAAGCTCGCCCAGCAGATCGCCCATACCATCGCCGTTGAAATCGGCGCCCAGACGGCGCAGGCGCAGGCCGCCATCGCGCTGCTCGACGAGGGCGCCAGCGTTCCGTTCATCGCGCGCTACCGCAAGGAAGTCACCGGCGGGCTGGACGACACCCAGCTGCGCAACCTGGAAACCCGCCTGAGCTACCTGCGCGAGCTGGAAGACCGCCGCGCGGCCGTGCTGGCCAGCATCGACGAGCAGGGCAAGCTCAGCGACGAACTGCGCAACGACATCCTGGGCGCGGACACCAAGTCGCGCCTGGAAGACCTGTACCTGCCGTACAAGCCCAAGCGCCGCACCCGTGCCCAGATCGCCCGCGAGGCCGGCCTGGAGCCGCTGGCCGATGGCCTGCTGGCCGATCCGACCCTGGACCCGCAGGTGTTCGCGGCCGGGTTCGTCGACGCCGAGAAGGGCGTGGCCGATGCCAAGGCCGCGCTGGAAGGCGCCCGCGCGATCCTGATGGAGCGCTGGGGCGAAGACGCCGCGCTGGTCGGCGAACTGCGTGCCTGGCTGGGCGACACCGGCGTGATCCGCGCGCGCGTGGCCGAAGGCAAGGAAGAGCAGGGCGCCAAGTACCGCGACTACTTCGAACATGCCGAGTCGCTGGCGAAGATCCCCTCGCACCGGCTGCTGGCGCTGTTCCGCGCGCGCCGCGAAGACATCCTGTTCCTGGAGCTGGACCCGGGCAGCGACGCCGAGGCCGGCCACGTATACGCCGAAGGCCGCGTGGCGTTCAAGGCCGGCATCCGTGACGCCGGCCGCCCCGGCGACCGCTGGCTGCTCGACGCCTGCCGCCTGACCTGGCGCGCCAAGCTGCACATGCACCTGCTGCTGGACCTGTTCAACCAGGCCCGCGAAAAAGCCGAGGCCGAGGCCATCGGTGTGTTCGGCGACAACCTCAAGGACCTGCTGCTGGCTGCCCCGGCCGGTCCGAAGACCGTGCTCGGGCTGGACCCGGGCATCCGTACCGGCTGCAAGATCGCCGTGGTCGATGCAACCGGCAAGCTGGTCGCCACCGACACGATCTATCCGCACGAACCGCGCCGGCAGTGGGACCAGTCGCTGGCCACCATCCGCCAGCTGTGCATGAAGCACAACGTGGAGCTGATCGCGATCGGCAACGGTACCGCCAGCCGCGAAACCGACAAGCTGGCCGGTGAAGTGATCCAGGCGCTGGGCGAGGCCAAGCTGCAGAAGATCGTGGTCAGTGAAGCGGGCGCCTCGGTGTACTCGGCCTCCGAATTCGCGGCGAAGGAGTTCCCGGACCTGGACGTGTCGATCCGTGGCGCGGTGTCGATCGCACGGCGCCTGCAGGATCCGCTGGCCGAACTGGTCAAGATCGAGCCCAAGGCCATCGGCGTGGGCCAGTATCAGCACGACGTCGACCAGTACCGGTTGGCGCGCGCGCTGGACGCGCGGGTGGAAGACTGCGTCAACGCGGTCGGCGTGCACGTCAACACCGCCTCGGCCGCGCTGCTCTCGCGCGTGTCGGGGCTGTCCTCGACCGTGGCCGAGAATATCGTCCGCCACCGTGACGAAAACGGTCCGTTCAAGCGCCGCAAGGACCTGCTCAAGGTGCCACGCCTGGGTGACAAGACCTTCGAGCAGTGCGCCGGGTTCCTGCGCATCGCCGACGGCGACCAGCCGCTGGACGCGTCCTCGGTGCACCCGGAAGCCTACCCGGTGGTGGAGCGGATCGTGGCCGCCACCGAACGCCCGATCAAGGCGCTGATCGGCGACGGCAGCTTCCTGCGCGGGCTGAAGGCCGAGCAGTTCACCGATGCCACCTTCGGCGTGCCGACCGTGCGCGACATCCTCAAGGAACTGGAGAAGCCCGGCCGCGATCCGCGTCCGGAGTTCAAGGCGGCGCGTTTTGCCGAAGGCGTGGAGGAGATCAAGGACCTCAAGCCGGGCATGATCCTGGAAGGCGTGGTCAGCAACGTGGCCGCGTTCGGCGCGTTCGTCGACATCGGCGTGCACCAGGATGGGCTGATCCACATCTCGGCGTTGTCCGACACCTACGTCAAGGACCCGCGCGACGTAGTCAAGGCGGGCGACATCGTCAAGGTCAAGGTGCTGGAGGTGGACGTGGCGCGCAAGCGCATCGCCCTGACCCGGCGCCTGGACGACACCCCGGCCCCGGCCAGGGCCCCCGGCGAGCGCGACGCACGCCCGGCCGGTGCAGGCCGGCGCGACGGTGGTGGCGGTCGTCCTGGTGGCGGCCGCGGCGCCGCGTCCGGCCCGCGCCCGGGCAGCAGCGCGCCGCCGGCCAACAATGCGCTGGCCGAGGCGTTCGCCAAGGCCAAGCGCGGCGGCTGAGCGCCTCACCCCGTTTCCCGCTGAATACCGGTAGGCTGTACCGGCGGCGGGAGACGAGATGACAGATCACCAGGCGGAACAGGGCGGTCCGGTCCAGGGCGATGCGGCCAGCGATGGCAGCGCCGCGCTGGCGCGTGCGTTGCGCGAGATGACCGAGCAGCACCGGCGCCTGGAGATGATCATCGACGGCACCGCGATGGGCACCTGGGAGTGGAACTGCCAGACCGGGCAGATGTGGGTGAACGAGCGCTGGGCACAGATCGTGGGGTATACCCGCGAGGAACTGGCACCGATCACGCCTGAAACATTTTTCCGGCTGGTGCATCCCGAGGACCTGGCCCGCTCCAATGCGTTGCTGCGCGAGCATCTGGAGGGGCGTTCCCCTCAGTACGACAGCCTGTGCCGCATGCGCCACAAGCAGGGCCACTGGATCTGGGTGCAGGACCGCGGCCGCGTGTACGAATGGGACGCGCACGGCCAGCCGTTGCGGATGGCCGGTGCGCACGCTGACGTAAGCGACCTGCAGAACGCGCTGGAAGACGCGGCCGACATGCGCCAGCGCCTGCAGGCGGTGGTCGACGCCTCCGACGAAGTGGCGGTCATTGCCACCGATACGGCCGGGGTCATCAACCTGTTCAACACGGGTGCGGAAAAACTGCTGGGGTTCCGCGCAGACGAGGTGATCGGCCGGGTCAACCCAGGGCTGTTCCATGACGTCCACGAGGTCCAGGATTTCCTGCGGCCGCTTGCCGACGCCGACGGTCGCCTGCCTACGGTGTTCGAGGCGTTGACCGCCCACGCCGCGCACGGCACCTGGTCGCACCAGTGGACCTTCGTGCGCAAGGACGGCGAGCACCGCCAGGTGCGGCTCTCGATCAGCCCCCTCGATTCGGGCACTGGGCAACGGATGGGCTATGTCGGCATGGCGGTGGACATCACGCCGCTGCTGGAGGTGCGTGAGCAGGCGTTCGTGGCCGCGGAAAAATTCGCCGGTGCGTTCAATTCTGCGGCGCTGGGCATGGCGCTGGTGTCGCTGGAAGGACGCTGGCTGGATGTGAACGACGCACTGTGCGGCATCCTGGGCTACACGCGGGCGGAACTACTGGAGATCGACTTCCAGACCCTGACCCACCCTGACGATCTGAACACCGATCTTGCGCTGGTGGGCGACCTGCTGGCCAGCCGCCGCGACCACTACCACATGGACAAACGGTACCTGGGCAAAGGTGGCAATGTGGTCTGGGGGCGCCTGTCGGTGTCGCTGGTGCGTGCCCCGCACGGCGAGCCGCTGCATTTCGTTTCGCAGATCCAGGACGTTACGGCGCAGCGACTCAGTGGCCAGCAGCTGCGTGACTCCGAACAGCGTACCCGGGTCACTCTCGATGCGGTCGCCGACATGGTGCTCACCCTGGACCTGCAGGGCCAGATCCAGTACGCCAACGCAGCCGCCACCCGCGCGCTGGCCGGGGAGGGTGCTACACCGCTGACCGGCAGCCAGGTCCAGGAAGTGATGGAACTCACCACCGAGTACGCGCCGCGGTCGCCGCTGGACCTGGCGGTGCTGATGGACCCGGACAGCAACGCGGTGGACCTGCATTCGGACCTGCTGCTGTCGGTAGGCGCGCGCCTGCTGCCGGTGGACGTGACCCGCGCCTGGCTGCAGGACAGCAGTGGACAGGTCAGCGGCGCGGTCTGGGTGATCCGCGACGTGACCCAGCAGCGCGCCCGTCAGCGCGAAGCGCGACACCTGGCCGAAGTGGACCCGCTGACAGAACTGAGCAACCGGCGCGGCTTCGAGGCGCACCTGCAGGAGGCCATTACCCGGGTCGCCCGTACCGGGCAGTCGGCCTCGCTGATGTTCCTCGACCTGGACAACTTCAAGCCGATCAACGACACCCACGGCCATCTGGCCGGCGACGCGATGTTGTGGGCCGTGGCCACCGTGCTGCGCAACGGCGTGCGCGACTCGGACGTGGTGGCGCGGCTGGGTGGCGACGAATTCGCGGTGATCCTGGCCGGGTGCTCGCTGCGGCGGGCACGGCGGATTGCCAGCGACCTGCTCGAAGCGGTTCGCAACCTGAGCGTGCCGTGGAGCGTGGATCGGCTGGTGGTGGGCACCAGCATCGGCATCGCCGCGATCAGCGGCGGCATGAGCGTGGACGCAGCGGTAGCTGCCGCCGACGCGCAGTGCTACCGGGCCAAGGCCCTGGGCAGGAACAACGTGCAGGTCGAAGCGCCGGTGCACGGCGGCCCGGATCCGCTGGACCTGGGGGATGGCGACCTGGACATCGAGAGCAGCGAAGGCGGACCGGGCTGAATTTTTCAGCTTCGCGATCACACTTGGCGGAATATGGGCTCAAGCACCCGGGGGTGCGGTCGATACCCTCCCGCAGCACATTTTCTGCGGTTATCGAAGCGTTGTCGGAATCATGTTAAAGCGTGCACCGGTTAACAGTCTGGGAGAATATCTGCCAGATTCGGTTGAGTATGGTCATGGGAACGGCGAAGCTGTTCGCAGAAAATGCGAAAAACAACGCCCCGGAACGGGATGCTGGACAGTCCCCACCGCCCAGCACCCCGTCGCGAGGCAGGTGAATTCTTACTGTTGGCCATTCGCCGACGCTACGTAGAGTTTGCCAAATACACGCAAATTCGGCATGACCTATAGGTGTGCACGCACCTGTGCACGTGTCGTACAGTAGGCCCCGCCCGCGCCGCGGCGCTCAGGACGAAAGCCTCCGCAATCGCACCCTGATTATCCAAAAGTACTTATGGAAGACATGCCTGCCCTGATTTTCCCGGACTTCGAGGCATATTCAAATTCTGTCGACGGAATCGACGGCGAGATGCGGGTGACCGGTCACGGCGATGGTCCGTGGTCGCTGAATGTACTGGAGCTTGGCGGATTAACCCTGCTGCACGGCATCGATGGCGCACCGGTGCTGTATCGTGGCGCCCCGCATGAAGGGCGCTTCGGCGCCTACCTGTCGCTGCCCGGCAGCGAGACCGAACTGGACGGCCAGCGCGTGGGCGACGACGGCTTCACCTGGCTGGCGCCGCGGGTGGAGCTGCAGGGCTTCACCCGGGTACCGGCCACCTTCCTGGCGATCGACTTCACCGAGCGCGTGCTGCTGGAGCAGGCATCACAGATCGAGGCGCTGGACGTGACCGGGCTGTACCGCACGCGCAACATCGTCACCACCACCGCCATGGTCGGGCACATCAGTGCGTTGATCCAGCGCGCATTCGAGGTGCGTGAAGCGCGGCCGGATGCGTTCGTCGACGCCGGGCCGCGCCTGGCCTTCGTGGCCCAGCTCACCTCCGCCGTGCTGCAATGCCACCAACGCGCGGGCAGCGAACCGAGTATTGCCAAGCGCGGACGCCCGCCGCTGCCGCGCCGGGAAATCGTCCGGCGCGGGGTCGAGCACATCCAGCGCAGCCTGCGCGGCGAGGTGGCGTTCTCGGACATCCCGTTCGCGGTAGGTGCGTCGCAGCGCTCGTTGAACCGGGCCTTCGACGACCTGTTCGGCATGGCGCCGCATCATTTCTACCTGATCGAACGCCTGCACGCGATCCGCAGCGCACTGCGTTCGGCCAGGCCCGGCGACACCATTACCGGCATCTGTTCACGCTTCGGGGTGTGGGACCTGGGCCGGATGGCGGCGCAGTATGCGCGCATGTTCCACCTGCAGCCGGCGCAGGAGCTGGCGCGGGCGCTGGGTGCGAAACCCACGGCCGGCGCTGCTGGCACGGGGCGGCGGCGCTGAGCAGGCCGGCCTAAAGATTCGTCGGCGGCAGCCGCTGACATGGGGCAGAGAGTTGTAACGCGTCATCCCACGGAAGGTACGTCAGTAACACGACGCTCTTCGTGAGTCCCCAAGCGTTCTTGCGTTCTACACCGGACATGGGGTCCGGCGTAGCCCATCGAGCTTGTTGGAACCGAGGAAACAATGATGTCCACCGCAGCCATTCAGCCACCGGCGGCCGCACGCACCCGCGATCCAGAATTCACCTCAGTCCTGCGTTCCCTTGGAGCGCTGGCGTTCGCCCCCCGTGCAAGCCGCCAGGCCAGCGCCGCGCTCGCGCAGCGCAACGCCGAGCTGGAAGCCCAGGTCGCCGCGCTGCACCGCGTGCAGGCCGTGATCGAGTTCGACCTGGAGGGCACCATCCTGCAGGCCAACGCCAACTTCCTGCAGACCCTGGGTTACACGCTCGAGGAGATTCGCGGCAAGCACCATTCGATGTTCGTCGACCCCGAACACGTGCGCAGCAGCACCTATCGCGAGTTCTGGGCGCGGCTGGGGCGCGGCGAGTTCGACGCCGGCCAGTATCGTCGGCTGGGCAAGGGCGGGCGAGAGATCTGGATCCAGGCCTCGTACAACCCGGTGTTCGACAGCAGTGGGCGTCCGGTAAAGGTGGTCAAGTTCGCCACCGACATCACCGCGCAGCAGATGCAGGCGGCCGACTTCGCCGGCCAGCTGGCCGCGATCAACACCTCGCAGGCGGTGATCGAGTTCAGCCTGGATGGACGCATCCTGTCGGCCAACGACAACTTCCTGGCCGCACTGGGCTACACGCTCGACGACGTGCGTGGCAAGCATCATTCGATGTTCGCCGAGCCCGACTACGCGCGGAGCGATGCCTACCGCGAGTTCTGGCAGAAGCTCGGGCGCGGCGAATTCGACGCCGGTCAATACCGTCGCCTGGGCAAGGGCGGGCGCGAGGTGTGGATCCAGGCGTCGTACAACCCGATCTTCGACATGAACGGCAAGCCGTTCAAGGTGGTCAAGTACGCCACCGACATCACCGCGCAGGTCCGCGACGCACAGGCATTGGCCGCTGCCGTGGCGCAGACGCGCGATGTGGTGGGTGCTGCCCAGGCCGGCGACCTCAGCAAGCGCATCGACACCGCAGACAAGACCGGGCAGATCGCGGCGCTGTGCGAAGGCGTCAACGCCATGGTGGAAACCATGGGCAGCATGATCGGCCAGATCCGTGTTGCCGCCGATGCCGTGGCGCTGGGCGCCAGCGAAATCGCGGAAGGCAACAGCGATCTGTCGCAACGCACCGAGCAGCAGGCCGCCTCGCTGGAAGAGACCGCAGTATCGCTGCAGGGCCTGACCGGTACCGTGCGCCAAAGCGCGGACAACGCGCGCCAGGCCAGCGCGCTGGCCGGCGGCGCAGTGGACGTGGCCGCGCAGGGCGGTCGCGTGGTCAACGAGGTGGTCGCTACCATGGCGCTGATCAATGCCTCGTCCAAGCGCATCGTCGACATCATCGGTGTGATCGACGGCATCGCGTTCCAGACCAACATCCTCGCGCTGAACGCGGCGGTTGAAGCGGCGCGCGCCGGCGAACACGGCCGCGGGTTTGCCGTGGTCGCCGCCGAAATCCGCTCGCTGTCGCAGCGCTCGGCCGGCGCGGCCAAGGAGATCAAGCAGCTGATCGACGACTCGGTCGACCGCGTCGGCACCGGCACCGCGCAGGTGGAAAGTGCAGGGCGCACCATGGAAGAGATCGTGGCCAGCGTCAAACGCGTGGACGAACTGATCGCGCAGATCAGCGTTGGCGCCCAGCAGCAGAGCGACGGCATCATGCAGATCAACCAGGCGGTGGAGCACATCGACCAGAGCACGCAGCAGAACGCGGCGCTGGTGGAGGAAGCCTCGGCGGCGGCACGCAGCATGGAAGAGCAGGCGACCCAGCTGCTGCAGACCGTTGCGGCCTTCCGCGTGGACGGTGCGGTGGCCCAGGCCCTGCGCCATGCGGCGCAGTCGGGCAGCCCCGGCGGGGCACCGACGTTGCGGCTGGTCTGAATCGTCCAACGAACAAAAGGCCAGATCGATTGATCTGGCCTTTTCTGTTGGATGGTGCGAAAGGTGAAGTTGGCGTAGTCGCTGAGGTAACCTTCGGTCACCTATCAATATCGTGGAGAAGGAAGACCATGTCCAACAGGTCCAGGTGGTGCTGCCTTGCACTGGCAGGTTTCCTGGTCGCGCACACCGCCATTGCTGGCGAGGGGCCGCGACCTGGGGATGCGCAGTACGTCAAAGGAGGCCACAGCATCGGGCCGCTGATTGAGGTGCCCGTGGACAAGCTGGGATTGAACCCCGATGCGCGCGAGAGGACGGCGCATCAGTTCGTTCGGGACAAGAACCTGCAGGGTATGGTGGCAACCGCTGCGGGATCCTCGGATCTCATCATGGCAGTGACCACGCCTGAAGAACGTCGCGCGTTGGTGGATCGACGTTCGTCCAGCGAGGGCTTCTTCTTCAATGTCGTGTTCCATGACGGCTCGAGTGTAGTCATCCGCTTGGATCTGGATCATGCGAACGGGCGCTATGAGCGCGGTAGTGCGCGCTCGGCGACTGGCGTGGAGCTGGCTGACGAAGTTTGATTGTGGCGTGGCGTGGCGTGGCGTCGCAGCCGGAAAAGCAAAAGGCCAGATCTTTAGATCTGGCCTTTTGGATTCCATGGTGCCGAAGGTGGGAAACGCCACCGCCATCCGTACACCCCTGTGTGCGCCTTATAAAACAGTAACTTGCATCAGCGTGGCGCGGATGCGTTCTGGAAGCTCACTATAAATCCGTTCTGGAAATAGGTGGCATCCCTTCCCGTAGACGAGATCGTGGAGAGGATCACGGGTGCTGCAGCCAAGGGACTTGGCCGGTAGCGAGGAGACAAGCCCCACGATCAGAAGCAAAGCGCCAGGTCTTTCGAGCCGGCTCCTGTTTGGAACTCTGTTTGCTTCAGCAGTGGCGCCATCAAAGCGGGAGGACCTACCCGTAAAAGTACTGAGGGGCCTTCAGTGCGTTTGCTGTCGCGCCTCCGCTTCGCTGAAGCGAAGCTGTGGGAGCTTGATCTGGCCTACAGCGCCAAGATTCCCTCAGGCGGCTAAGCTTCGGAGAAGACGATGCAAAGCAACTACGAGTTCGTCGGCGGATATCCCACGCCGGAAACCGTCCGCAACGCCTACGACGACGCCGATCTGGCGCGCGCTGTTCAGGCGTACAAGTTCTTCTATCCCACTGTCTCGTTTGAAGGGACTTGGCGTGGGAACCTGGCTGAGGTGGTAGTCCCTAACAAGGTGTTTCCGCTGCTTGAGGGTACTCCCACACAGCTCGTCTTTACTCCGAACTCCGATACACCCTATTCGGGCCTGCCTCTGGATCTCGTGGAAGGTCCCATGGTGGTAGAGCTTCCCCCCGGCCCGCTCATGGGAGCTGCCAATGACCTCAATCAACGGTGGGTCATGGATCTGGGGCTTCCGGGACCAGATGCAGGCAAAGGCGGGAAGCACTTGCTGTTGCCGCCTGGATACACAGGGCCTGTTCCGGACGGCTTCCATGCCGCTGAGGCGACGATGAATCGCGTGCTGGTACTGATCAGGGCTATCCCCCCGGGCGGTGACAACGATGCGGCGAATGCGCTGATGAAGTCGGTCCGTGTGTACCCACTCAACGAATCGGCCGAATGGAAAGCCCCCACCTGGGTGCGCCTCAAGAAGGGCGACTTCACGCCCCTTCAATGGGAGACGAACCTGCAGTACTGGAAGGTGCTCCACGAGATCCTTGAGATGGAGCCGCCGTACGAAGCCTATCGGGCGTACTACGGAGACCTGGCGGGTCTGGGAATCGTAAAGGGGAAGCCGTTCCAGCCGGACGCACGGATGAGGGGCATACTGGAGAAGGCCGCTCAACTCGCCAACGGCCAGATGCGCGTACAGTCCTTCGCGGACCGCAGGCCAGATCGAATTGCTTGGTCGGACCGCCGGTGGGAGTGGGCTACGCTGCGACCTGAGAACGGCACCTTCGACTCAGACAGCTATCTTGATCTGGATGCACGGGCAAAATGGTTCTTCCAAGCCCAGGTCGAGTCTCCAGCGATGTTTCGGAGAAGCGCCGGTGCCGGCTCGCTGTACTGGCTCGGGACCCGCGATCAGTCTGGTGCTTTCCTGGAGGGCGGTAAGCAGTACAAACTTCGAGTGCCGCAACCCGTACCGGCAAATCTATTCTGGTCGGTCACAGTCTACGACGCGGAGACCCGCTCTGAAATAAACAGCGGCCAAGGCTACGCCGCTTTGCGCTCGATGTTCGAGCTCAAAGGCATGAAGGGCGAGGAAATCACGCTGAAGTTTGGGCCCAGCCCGCCGACGAAAGGGGAGGCGGGGTGGATTCGGACCGTGCCTGGAAAGGGGTGGTTCGCCTATTTCCGAATCTACGGTCCTGCAGAGGCGGCCTTCAATGGGACGTGGAAGCCTGGAGACTTCGAGGAGGCGTAGCGTTCGCTGGCGAGGGACCCTGATGGCGCACTGGCAGCGCTGTATCCGCCTCGGGACTCGCATGGTGACCTACCTCAGCCCTTGTCCTCTACGGGTTTCAAGGGGTTTCGACCAGCTGGTGCCGAAGGTGGGATGCGGAGCTTCGGGACTAAAGCGCATCGGGAGCTGCGTAACTGTATGATTTAAAAGGGCGGCAGTCCGGGGTTCGCTTCCGCGTGTAGTTCAAGCTACTACCAAATGTAGTTCACTTTGTCCTCCGCTCCCTAGGCTCCTAACGTGCTGTTCGATTGGGCAGCGGTCTAGAACGACCCCGACCACCACAGGAGATGATGCCAAGGTATTGCTCAGGTTACCTGTAGAGGGTCGACGGGTAGCAGGTCGACAGGACATGATCTAGGTGGATAGAGGAGGAATAGAGTTGAAGACGAGTTTTCGCGGGTACTACTCGGCCAATCCAGCTGAGGTCTCCACGCTTTGGCGTGAAGGCTTGGTTGTCCTAGATACGAACGTGCTACTGGACCTGTACCGGGTCCCGTCCTCAACAAGAGACCAAGTGTTGCTATTGCTCGATTCCCTTGCGCAACGGCTGTGGTTGCCCCACCACGTGGCATTGGAGTACCAGCGCAACAGGCTCCAGGTCATGCACGTCGCTCATAAGAAATCTCAAGTCGCATTGGAGAAGATCGATAGCAGCTTCAATGCACTTTTGAAGCAAGTATCAGAGCTCCAACTTGAGAAGCGCGGCGTGGGCGAACACGTCGACCAGCTTCTTTCGACGCTCAAGGAGACCTTTAGTAGTCTTCTGGAGTCGGCCAGCGTCGTGCCCGCCGAGCAGTTGGACCCTGCCGCTGCGGACCCGGTCCGAGCACACTTAGATGAACTATTCGCTGGGCGGATCGGCCCTCCGCCTCCCTCACAGACGGCATTGAATGAGACTTTTAAGGATGGGGCGAAGCGGTTCGCTGCTCAGATGGGTCCCGGCTACAAAGATGAAGAGAAGGGGAAGGAGCAGCCGACCTACATGAGCGGCGGATTGATCTACGACCGCAAGTTTGGTGACTATGTGGTTTGGACGCAGCTGCTTGAGTATGCGAAGACTACAGGCGTCACCCGGGTCATTTTCGTGACTTCTGACGTCAAACCTGATTGGTGGGAGTTCTTGGGAAGAGAACGAGTGGGGCCGCTCCCGGAGCTTCGGTCAGAGATTGCAGACGTTGGCGTGGCGGATTTCGGCATGTACACGTTGGCTGATTTTATGGCAGGTGCAGGAGTGCATCTGGGTGTCGCCGTTACAGATAACGCCAAGCGTGACGTTGAAGAGATTGAACGCGATCCACAGCGCGATCTTCTCGAGGAGCATGAGCTCTCCAGGACTGCGGCTCCGGTTTTCAATGTCCCTTACAGCGCGCTTCAATCCATCGAGAGTGCTCTAGGAGGGGGACTAGGCCACGCCAAGACAACGTTCGGCGAAGCCTCCTTTATTGATTTAGGCGCTGTGTCAGGTCTCCGCCGCCGCCTGCTCGTTGTGCCCTCCAAAGCTATCCTTACCCCGCACAAGAGTGGGCTGCGAACGTTTTTTGAAGGGACCCAAGAGGTGTTTGACGGGCAGTTCGAGGTGGGGCTCGTCGTGTACGGTGGCAAGAGGAGCTTCGAAGGCGAGGACGAGTTCTCCGACTTCGCCTTGGAGATGGCCAGCTGCGCTAACCTTAGCTTCGATTACGGCTTCCCCCTCTACGTTGCGGCGCGCGTTTCCGGGACAGTCGCCGTCCGGGAGATTACCTTGCGCGGTATGCGGACCCGGCGCGATAGCACCACTAGACGCACTTCAGGTGACTCCTAAGAAGGTGAGGCCCCGCTGCCGCATCTAAGAGGGCCCCGTCTTCCAACGGAGCGGCCGCCGCTCCTCATAAAAGACAGATAGGCGCAAGGGGAGCGCGGAACCCAAGGGCGATGGCGGCACATACAACATGTCCCTCCATTAGTCTCGCCCGGATCCTAAGTGTTGAGGCTGTACGTCGCTGGCAAAGGCGCGCCCATCTGAGACTAATCTCGTAGGACCTACAATGACCTTGCGTTCGCTTTCTGACCCGATGCTGGCACTTTTAGCTGGCCTGTACGGTTGACAGTTGAGACTAAGGGACCTGTAACCGTACGTGCCAGGCACTAATGCGCCGAAACTATGAAGGCTGACGCATGGTCTCGGAAATCAGGACCAAGCTCTTACTGCCCAAGAGTCAGCCGAGCTCTCCTGTACGAAAGTCTCAGCACGGTCCTAACATCTGCTACACAGCGTCGCACGCGACTTGCCAGCACTTTGCCGGAAGACGGGGACCTTAAGACCTGTGCTGCCGATGCCACAAAAAGAGCGGATCAACTGTGTCCCTGCGGTCTCTGGATTGACTTGGGAGTACGCCCCGTAGCCATGGAGCGTTTAAGGCGCGCACGGGATATTTCCTGCAGGGGAGCCTTTTAGACTGGACGGCGTTCTGCGAGGCTCCGAAGTAGCACGCGGGCAACACCTGTAAGGCGAATCAAACGGATTCGGCGGTCCCGGGAACAAAGGTAGCACTCAACTAGACCAGCGCGGACCAGTACTCTAATGGTTCGGCTCGTGGTGCTTTGCGCTGTTCCAATCGCCGCGTCAACTCTCCGTTCAAGCTCCCCAGCGCTAATGCCATGCTCTTCGACCTGCCATAGCACCATCAAAAACACTACTCGGCGAAGCGGAGCGTCCGGCCCAAGCGCCTCACAGATGCCAAGCAGGAAAGGCTGCTGAGGATGCATCGAATCAGGTGACGATGAAGCCCTGATTGCTTTGCACTTAGGCGACGGGTGATGTTCCTTCATCGACCCCTCGAATGGCGGGGGAAGATGACATCGACGATCAGCCTCCAGCGCGCGGGGAGTCGGACCGAGATTGCCACCCCCACGGTCGTGCTTCTGCTGCTCAGCACGGATGCGACCTCACCTGGGAGTAGTCTTTCGAAAGCATGCTTGATCATTTCGGGTTCCTGTGCAAGGTGCCCTTAATGAAACACAGCAGGCAAAGGATCGGTACTTGGATACTCACCCCGTAAGAGGATAAGTATCCGCAGTTCGTTCCATACCGGCCTTCGTCCAGTGACTAGCTGAAGAGATACGTCAGCGTAAGAGAGTTGCAGCGAACCTGAGGTCGTGATCGGCAGACTTTAGAACAGCGGTGAGTGTCTCCGGATGATTCGGGTCCTCGGGCAGAACGTCAATCTGCGGAGGCATCGCGCGCTTAACGTTACGGCGAGCCACAGCGTGGTCAAGGTAGATTGCGCGCACCTGCACCGTGCGCCTCATACCTGACGGAAAGACGTCGACCCCAATATCGACAAACTCGCCAGAGCCAACAAGCATGTCGAGGCCATACCTTGATCGGTACGGTTCGGGCATCACCTCTCCGGTGGCTAGCCATCGGACCATAAGGCCGCACGTCTTTGGGCAGCAGGACAAGTAAAGTCTCGGGTTCCATCCGCATGCACCGGCAAACTTGCGTACCTTCTCAAGCATAGTGTGAGCTGGGAGGTTGGTAGACGCTGGAATGATTACGAAGGTTCCTTCACCTTGCATCTTCAGAAGAGCCATGAAGTATCGGACCCCAGAGGCAGTGGTAAATCCCTCGGCCTTAAGCCGCGTGCGGTAGTCCTTTGGATCAATAGAGGTCAGGTCGGCGGGTAGCCGTGGTCTCTTAGGAGCGCGCATCCGTACGGCATCGGGCGGAAGTCTCCGACCCTTCTGCTGCCTGGCCCGGCGTTGCTCAAACACACGGTTTCGGACTAAGTGAAGCTGGCGAAGCGCTTCCGCAGTGTGCGCTCTCTCCATCTCAGCGATAGCGGCAGCAGACGGGAGGCTGAAGGAACCATCCTTCATCAATGGCCCACAGGGTGTTTCGTCCTTGAACATTAGGCACGCAAAAGCGCGGCGCTCTGACGGCGTCGGTAGTGTGGACATGGGGCTGCCTTAAAAGTGCGGATAGGTTGGGGGATGATCTGCAGACCGCAGACGAAGTCGCTGAACGAATGCCTCTATGCGTCTACCCGAAGGCGTCCCTCTGTGCTTTTCGCTTATGCGTATACACCTAAGGTAGTTCTACGATCCGTAGCGCCCAGGCGTACCTGATCTAAGCCCAGTCCGAGGCATGGGGAGTTAGCTATGCGGCGTCGAGCTGACCAGCTCGGCTGGATCGGAAACCCAGAGCACTGGCCCACGGCGAGTGTCTGCGCAGCGGGTTGGCCCGTGACCGAGGTCTAACGCCTTGGGTGGAACCCAATCGCCAATGGAGGGGTCGCCGTTACCCAAGGGCTGGAAGGATCTCGGGTCTGTTCCCTTGGGTGCAACCAAATCAGTGAGCAAGGCTCGGGCTACGCCTGGAGGGGCGGACCGAGCTTCCTAAGCTACCGCCCAAGCCTGTCCAACAGCCTGGAGACGCCGGCACGAGTCCATCTAGACCCACGAGGAGTCAAGATCCCGCCAGCGTTTAAAGACGACACGATCCCCCCTAGGGTGGTCACTCCAGCCTGCCGAAGTTCGGCTACAGTCTCCCTAAGGCGCTCGGCAAACCTGTCCGCCTCACAGCGAACAGCCCGTAGAGCGGCTTCATTACCCTTCTTAGCGCGCCTTAGCGATGCTGCGCCGTTAGGATTTCCGAGCACCTGTCCCCGGGCCTTAGCGGCCTGTAGGGCGGCTTTAGTGCGACTTGAGATGGCTTGACGTTCCTGCTGGGCCACCAAGGCCAGAATGCCCACGGTCAACTCGCAGGCGTCCGGCATATCTGCAGCAATAAAGCGCGCACCTGAGTCGCGCAGCGTCAGGAGGAAGGCCGCGTTACGGCTCAATCGGTCCAGCTTTGCAATGATGAGAGTCGACCCGGTAAGTCGACATAGCTGGAGAGCCTTCCTCAACTTGGGGCGGTCGTCTCTCTTGCCGCTCTCCGTCTCCGTGAACGTCTCCGCTATCACGCCCCCTCGCTGAGCGACCAGCGCTTCACACGACGTCCGCTGGGCGTCGAGACCGAGACCGGATGCTGCCTGCCCACGGGTGGACACGCGATAGTAGGCAATGAATCTAGAAGCAGTAGTCACCGCGTATCAATCTGCGTAGCGAACGTTAGGCGAAATGATACAGGTCGAATGCAAGCGGTCAAGCTTCGCTCTTGGGCAGCTTCTTTAGTCGCCCATACCTGCATTACGCGATGCGCGGAAGCGCTACTATCAGCCTGACTAAGCAAGGGTGACACATGGAGTGGCTCAAGAGCATTGCAGAAGTATTGAAACTCGGCCCGCGCTTTTTGGTGGCCGGAGCACTGCTGACGGCAGGGGCATTGTTCGCTCCCGCCAAATGGCAGGAAGTGCTTGGTGTGGGTACTTGGATCGGCGTCTACCGTGGCTGGATAGGCTTAGCGTTCGCGGTGTGCGCAGTGCTGCTTCTGTTGACCATCCTGCACTGGGCATGGCAGCTGGCGTTAGCGAAACACGCAACTCTTGTTGCCAGGCGCGGCATTAAAAGGCGGCTACGCAGCTTGACTGAGGAAGAGAAGAAGATTTTACGCTACTACGTCTTAAACCAAACGCGATCCAACAGTCTACGACACCAGGATGGTGTGGTCGCCGGACTTTCGACGGCAGGAATCATATATCTGGCGTCGCAGACCGGCCACCACTTCGACGGATTCGCTTTCAACATAGTCGACTATGCTTGGTCAGTGCTACAGAAGGAGCCGGATCTTTTGAATGGGGAGACTACGGAAGCGCGCTGCGACCGTAGCGCGAAGCCTTGGGATTAGAGTAGGCGCCTGGTTACCACATGTAGGTCCGGCCTGGGGCCCCGCCGATGCTCGATTCGGGCTGTTTCCTGTTTTTTCAGCGAGGCACCGCAATGTTTCTGTGATTCAGATCGGGGCAGTGCGCGGAGCTATGACGAGCGTGAGAACGTTAGCGTACGCAAGTCGCTTACCAAGCGGCTCGCAACCAGCCGGGTGATGGCAGATCCGCCGAGATGGCGAACGATGCTTGTTACACTTAGTTGGAGAAAGGGGGGGTAGGGGGGGGCTCGGACGTTCCGATCAAGTTATGCCTCTTCGATATTTTTTGTAGAATCCTGCAGCACTTCCTCATCATTGTGCTTGCCGCCGGACAAGCCGTCCGTGATAGTCAAGAGGGTCTAACCGTGGCAAATGGTAGACCTCCGGTTTCCATTATTTCGCGCCTGGAGAAGCACAATGGTTCCAAGTCATTACATCGCCACTCCTAAGGAACGGAGGTGACTGCATGCTGACAGATGATTTGCTGACTCAGTTGTGTTTCAAAGGTGAAGGTACTGATCTGGATTACAAGGCGGAGAGGTATCTATTCTCTGGCGCATCGGACGAAGATAAGGGTGAGATCCTCAAAGATATCTTGGCGATGGCCAACGCCCATCGAGACGGTACAGCCTACATCCTCCTTGGCTTTCGAGAGAACTCGCCGCATCCAGCGGACGTTGTGGGATTGCCGACCGATGGTGCGATCGACGATTCACGGATCCAGCAGTTCGTCAACGAAAAGCTAGAGAGTAAGTTGACCTTCCGTTACGAAGAGAGAATATATGAAGGGCAGCACATCGCCGTCATTTCCATCCCTAAACAGGCTCGTCCGTTCTATCTCAAGAAGGACTACGGGAAGTTGTTGAAGGATAAGGTCTATATTCGGCGAGGAAGTTCGACGGACGTAGCCTCTCCACGAGAGATCGCGATGATGGGCGTCGCGAATAGCGCTCGTCCGCTCGCCAACGTCGATCTTGAATGGAGGCAGGATGACAACGAGCCTTTGGCGGCGACATTTGCATTGGCGTTCTACAGTGGGGCGGCGGATCTGCCGGACTATTCGACCGACAAGAAGGTGCGTGACGCATTGGGACTGCAGTCAGCCTATATCGAGACACACGAGGACAACAGGGACTTCTGGAGGCAGGCGGCGGAGCATGTGATCCTGACGAGCCGCTTGGTAGCGGTTCGGATCAAGGTGACCAACCATTCGGATTTTCCATTGTCTGGGACTAAGCTGGAAGTCCAAGCGCTAGATATCAATGCGCGAGCTTTGGAGCTTGATTTCGTCAGTGAGCTCCCAAAAATGCCCGCAGCAAGATGGAATATTTTCCATCGACAAATGGACCATATGAGGGCGATGCCACGCATCGAAAGCAGTATGAGTCAAGTGGAGCTCGACAACAGGGAGGGCAGTCCTCTCTTCCGTATTCGGTTGGGGAACTTGCTACCTGGTGAATCGATCATTGTCGACGAGGACTTGGCGATTCTACCCCGCAATGCGGGGGCATATGCCCTCAAGGCAAGACTTCTGGCAAACGAGCTCAACCCGCCGCTAACATTTGAGCATGCATTCGAGGTTGAGGGGGATGACGCAGTGCTGGATGTCAACCGGTTGAAAGGTCTGCTCTTCAATACCCGGCAACGAAGCAAAGGCGATTGACGCAATCCTCAGGCGGAGATCCCGCTTAAGTTCAGCGCCCTGGATTAGATCGCACCGACAGAACTTCTACCCGGGCGTCCGCTGAGCAAATGCACTTCCAGGTCGCAGTGGAGTGCGGCAGTACCGAATCTGTCTGGTCTTTAAGAGCTAGTGCGCTCGAGATCTAAGATGCAGTGCCGCTGATGGGACGCCCTTGTTCTTGCTGCCAAAGCCGTGGTCAGCGCTTCGTTTTTCCTACGACGCGATGGAGCCTATTCATCCGGCGCGTCCCGCTCATGCCGGTGAAAGACACCAGCGGAGTATTTCCCCGTTGGGGCTCCAATGGGGAAGGTACGTGTTGAGAGTGACGTGGCCCTTGAGTGAATGGTCATGGCGCGAGGGCGGGGTGTCAGGCGTGCTGCCGGACAAGGCCCTTCCCATTGCCGAAGTCCATGACATATTTATCTACGGCTACTCCATAGGTAATAGCATTCATGGCCTCGGCCATAAGTTCCATATTCTTTGACTTTACATAGTGCTTGGCCATGATTGTCGAGCCACCTTCGTGACCTACAATCAGCTGCCGGAGCCATTCGGGGTGCCCGGCCTCCGTCATTAGGGTAATCCCCGTATGTCGCAAGCTGTAGACCTGCAGCGTCTGGTGCAAGCCGACCCGCTTCCGAACCGTCTGCAGTCGTTTGCCGATAAGCTTGAACCGGTTGTCGTCCGGCGTCGATGTAGTCAGGCCCGACAATAGCCAGCCATCGGAGCTTTCTCCCGCAAGGCGTGAGACAAGATCTCGAAGCTGGGGCGGGATGGGAATCGTGCGCTCTCCTGCCTGTGTCTTGCTCCTCTTGATGGTCAGAGTTGTCTCGGTCACATCCTCGCAGCGCACATTACAGAGCTCTTGGGGTCGTGCGGCGGTGTACGCGCAGATAGCCACCAAGGGCCACATCGGGTCGCCGTGAGGGATGGCCTGAAGCATTTTCAGCAGGTCCTCAGGGGACCACGTGGACCGTTCATCGCGTGACGTGTCAGCAGCGCGCAGCAGCATACCGACCTTTCCAAAGGGATCCGACGTGGGGATCATCCCTCGAACTTCGAGCCAATCGGCAAAGCCCCGGCAGGTGGCGAGCATGAACTGCTTGCGCGACTTACCCACCGGCAACGGGTTCAGGGCCTCTTCCACAAAGCCCACCGCTCGCGCCTTAGTCAGATCGGTGGGGCGGGCGTCATCTCCCAGGTACTTGAGCAGCTTGTTCAAGTGCCCACGGCGCTCTGCAACGGTGGCCTGCTTGATGCCTTTAGTCGCCTCAAGGGCCAACCACTGTTCACTGAGCGACTCGAGCAACTGGACCCCGCTCGCCACGGCACTCGCCTTGCGAACAAAGGTTAGGTCTTTGCTGCCGATCACCGGCTGGCCGTACTCGTCGCGGGGCAGGGCATCTAGGTATGAAGACAGCTGTCCATCGAAGTCGTTCTCAGACATCTCTCCAGCTCGAACCTGCTCGGCCAACGGCATAAGAGAGGCGGCATCCGCAGGCAGCGGCGCGCGCGCAGCCTCCTCGAAATCAGCTTGGAACCGCGCAATGACCTTGTGCCTGTCCCGGAGGGCCTGGCTCAAATCGGAGGTGCGAAGGGATTCGTTTCGGATCAGGCCCCAGACATGCTGTGCGGATGTCGGGACTCGCATCGTGACGTAGAAGACCTTGCGGTCGCCCTTGCCACGCTGCTTTAGATAGGTCGGTTGGGGACTCATGAACTACATTGTAGTTCAGTTTGTAGTTCACTTTCCGCCTGCAACCATTGTCCTCTATAGGTTTCAAGGGGTTTCGACCAGCTGGTGCCGAAGGTGGGACTCGAACCCACACGCTTTTAAGGGCGGCGGATTTTGAGTCCGCTGCGTCTACCGATTCCGCCACTTCGGCTGGCTGGCCGCGCAGTGTATACAAACTCCGGCCGCTTGGCGAGGTCTGAATCGTTTAGGTTGGCCCGGGCCGTCATCTGGCCGCGACGCTATACTCATTGCGCTGAACCATACAGGGAACTGGAATGAGCGCGTTGCAGGGCCTGCGGATACTGGTAGTCGAAAACGACGAGATGAGTGCCTCGCTGCTCGACATGCAGCTGGTGCAGCTCGGTGCCGTCGTGGTCGGCATGGCGGGCGGGGTGGCCGAGGCTGTGCAGCTGGTCAAGGATCACGCGCCGCAGGTGGTGCTGCTCGATTACCGCCTGGCCAACAATGAAACCAGTGACCCGGTGGCCGAACTACTGACCGCGCGCGGCATTCCGTTCGTGGTGGCTACCGGCATGGCGGCACATCAGCTGCCTGAGGCGTTCCGCGCCGGCGTCGTGCTGGTCAAGCCTTACCTGGGCAAGGAACTGGAAGCGGCGCTGCTGAAGGCGCTGCTCGGGAACCCGGTCGCCAGCTGAGCGCGCGTTACGCCGCTTCTTCGTAACCCAGTTCCACCGGCTCGCGATCGTCGAGGATCCGGTACAGCGCGCCCAGGTCATCCGGATCGGGATTCAACCAGGCATCCAGGTTCTCGCGCCGGATCGGCACGATGCAGCGGTCGTGTCCGGCTTCGGCCACGTCGCGTGGCGGTTCGTCGGTGATTGCGGCGAATGAGAGCAGCCGGCCTTCCGGGCCTTCCCATTCCGACCACAGGCAGGCGATCAACAGGTCGCGCTGCGGCCGGGGGCGGAATTCCAGCACCACGTTCTGCGCGTTCTCGCCCGGTGCCAGCGTGCGCTGTTCCATGGCATGCCGCGGTACGTGCTCGTAGAACGACTGCACCACCACCACGCCATGGTGGTGGCCGAAGGCGTTCTTCCAATACGCCTCCAGGCTGTCGCGGCGGGCGTTGTAGGTGCCGGGGTAAAGCGCGTCGTTGCGCGCGGGCTTGTCCGGCAGGCGGCACTGGTAGCGCATCGGCTTGATGACGCGCTGGCCGTGCTCAGAGACGATCACCGGCGCGTACACGCCCGGGAAAATGCGGCTGTCGCGTGGCAGCAGGCCGCTGCGGTGCAGGTCGGCCAGGCGCGCCTGCGCGCGGTCGATGCGGTTGCCGGCAATGCGGATCTCGTTGCGCGCCTTCTGGGTAGGGCGGTGCGCCAGGCTTTCTTCGGCCTGCTTCAGGCGTGCGCTTTGTACACGCAGCTCCTGGTCGAGGGTCTGCATTTCCTCGGCGTGCCACTGCTGGATCCTGGCCACGATGTCCTGGCCGAGCGGGGTGCGTGCGCCGATGAAGCCGTCGTCCATGGCCTTGGGGGTTTTCGGACGCTGCTTGCCGGCATCGTGTGCGTAGAGCTGGGCGAATTCGTCCAGCGACAGGGTGGCGCCGAACTCACGGACCAGCTTGGTGTAGTCGGCGCGGATCTGGGCGGAATAGCACATGTGCGTAGGCTACCAAAACAAAAAGCCCCGACCGGAGTCAGGGCTTTTTGTGTTTTAAAATTGGCGTCCCCACGGGGATTCGAACCCCGGTCGCCACCGTGAAAGGGTGATGTCCTAGGCCTCTAGACGATGGGGACGCACGAAAACTGAATTTTAATGCCGCATCCATCCGATCGGCCTAATGACCGGATGTTGGTGGAGCCAGGCGGGATCGAACCGCCGACCTCCTGCATGCCATGCAGGCGCTCTCCCAGCTGAGCTATGGCCCCACGTTGATGCTGCGAGCCGCCTATCATAGCTGGTTTATTTGGGAATGCAAACAGATTTTTAGCGGCAACAAAAAACCCCGGCACTGCCGGGGTTCTCTGCGTTATTGGCGTCCCCACGGGGATTCGAACCCCGGTCGCCACCGTGAAAGGGTGATGTCCTAGGCCTCTAGACGATGGGGACGCACGAAACTTTTGATTTTGCTTCTGTCGGACGGCCTATGTCCGGAGAAGTGGTGGAGCCAGGCGGGATCGAACCGCCGACCTCCTGCATGCCATGCAGGCGCTCTCCCAGCTGAGCTATGGCCCCACGTTGTTACCGCGAGCCGACCATCATAGCGTTGATTTGCCTGAATGGGAAGCCGGGGTCTTGCAGTCTGATGAGTGGCGTCCCCACGGGGATTCGAACCCCGGTCGCCACCGTGAAAGGGTGATGTCCTAGGCCTCTAGACGATGGGGACGCATGAAACTCATCAAGTTTTTCCAGCTGCTCCGGACGGCCTAAGGTCTGGAGTGGTGGAGCCAGGCGGGATCGAACCGCCGACCTCCTGCATGCCATGCAGGCGCTCTCCCAGCTGAGCTATGGCCCCACGATGCTGGAGGCCGAATTCTACGCGGATGTGAAGGGTTCGCCAAGTGTTTTCTGCATGCGCGACACACGCGCGACGCAAACAAAAAGCCCCGACCGAAGTCAGGGCTTTGTGCTTTACAACTGGCGTCCCCACGGGGATTCGAACCCCGGTCGCCACCGTGAAAGGGTGATGTCCTAGGCCTCTAGACGATGGGGACGCACGAAAAACTTGAATTGTGTTCACTACCTTCCAATCGGCCTAAGGATTGGAGTGGTGGAGCCAGGCGGGATCGAACCGCCGACCTCCTGCATGCCATGCAGGCGCTCTCCCAGCTGAGCTATGGCCCCACGTCGTGAGGAGCGGAATCATAGCGACGCTGTTTTCGAATGGCAAGAAAAAACTGTCATGCATTCGACACGCGTTGATGGCGCAGCCGCAGCGCATTGCTGATCACCGACACCGAACTGAGGCTCATCGCCACCGCAGCGAGCATCGGCGACAGCGTGATGCCCAGCGGATACAGCACGCCGGCGGCGACCGGAATGCCCAGCCCGTTGTAAAGGAACGCGAAACCAAGGTTCTGGCGCATGTTGCGCACGCTGGCGGCGGACAGCTGGCGCGCACGCAGGATGCCGCGCAGATCGCCCTTGACCAGCGTGACCTGCGCGCTCGACATCGCCACGTCGGTACCGTTGCCCATCGCGATGCCGACGTTGGCGCTGGCCAGCGCGGGGGCGTCGTTGATGCCGTCGCCGGCCATCGCCACCACGCGCCCCTGCGCCTGCAGGCTGCGGATCAGTTCTGCCTTGTCGGCCGGGCGCATGTCGCCGTGCACCTCGTCCAGGCCGAGCTCGCGCGCGACTGCTTCGGCAGTGGCGGTGCCGTCGCCGGTCGCCATCACGATGCGGATGCCGTCGGCATGCAGCTGCGAAATCGCTTCGGCGGCGGAGGCCTTGATCGGATCGGCCACGGCGATGATGCCGGCGAGGGTGCCGTCGATGCTGAGGTACATCACGCTGGCCGCCGCGCGGCGCAAGCGGTCTGCATCGGTCTGCACCGACTCCAGCGCGATCCCGTGTTCGCGCATCAGCGTTGCGTTGCCGAGCAGCAGCGCCTTGCCCTCAACGGTGCCACGCACCCCCAGGCCGGTGAGCGAATCGAAATCGTCCACGGTGGCGAGCGCCTGGCCGCGCGTACGCACCTCGGCAACCATCGCTGCCGCCAGCGGGTGCTCGCTGCCCTGGTCCAGGCTGGCGGCCCAGTGAAGGATCTGGTCTGCGTTGAAGCCCGCGACGGCAATCGCCTCGCGGAACGCCGGGCGGCCTTCGGTCAGCGTGCCGGTCTTGTCCACCACCAGCGTATCGACCGTGCGCAGCGCCTCGATCGCTTCAGCGTCGCGGAACAGCACGCCGTGCTGTGCGGCGCGACCGGTCGCGACCATGATCGTCATCGGCGTAGCCAGGCCGAGTGCGCAGGGGCAGGCGATGATCAGCACCGCCACCGCGCTGAGCACGGCATGCGTCCAGGACGGTTCGGGACCGAACAGGCCCCAGCCGAAGAACGTCAGCACCGCCACGCCGAGCACGGCCAGCACGAACCAGTACGCCACCTTGTCGGCCATGCGCTGCATCGGCGCGCGCGAACGCTGTGCCTGCGCCACCAGCTGCACGATCTGCGCCAGCATGCTGTCATCGCCCAGGCGTTCGGCACGAATCACCAGGCTGCCGGTACCGTTGAGGGTGGCGCCGATGACCGCATCGCCCACGGTCTTGGTGACCGGCACCGGTTCGCCGGTCAACATGGACTCGTCCACGCTGGAGCGGCCTTCCAGCACGCTGCCGTCCACCGGCACTTTCTCGCCGGGCCGCACGCGCAGGCGGTCGCCCGGTTGCAGGGTGGCGATCTCCACGTCTTCCTCGCGGCCATCGTCGCGCAACACGCGCGCGGTCTTCGGTGCCAGCCCGAGTAGCGCCTTGATCGCCGCGGAGGTCTGCGCGCGGGCGCGCAGTTCCATCAGCTGGCCAAGCAGGGTGAGCGAGATGATCACCGCCGCCGCTTCGAAGTACACGCCGACATGGCCATGCTGCTGGAAGGAGGGCGGGAACAGGCCCGGCGCGACGGTGGCCACCACGCTGTAGCCGTAGGCCGCCAGCACGCCGGTGCCGATCAGCGTCCACATGTTGGGGCTGCGGTTGCGGATCGACTGCGCCCAGCGCTGCAGGAACGGCCAGCCGGCCCACAGCACCACCGGGGTGGCGAGGGCGAACTCGATCCAGACCCTGACGTTCGGCGACAGTGCGTGAAGCAGCGGTGTCATCGCCAGCATCGCCAGCATGAAGGTGGCCACGCTCATCGGCAGGCTCCACCAGAAGCGCCGACGGAAATCGGTGAGCTCCGGGTTCTCGCCTTCGTCCAGGCTGGGCATCATCGGCTCGAGCGCCATGCCGCAGATCGGGCAGGTGCCGGGGCCGTCCTGCACGATCTCCGGGTCCATCGGGCAGGTGTAGCGGGTGCCGGGTGGTACCGACGAGGCGGGGACGGCCGGTTTGGCTGGATGCGCCGAGCAGCAGCTGTGCGGAGCATTCATGCGCGCGGCTCCGTCAGTGCGGCCAGGATCGGACACTGCTCCAGGTCGCCGTGGCCGGGGCAGGCGTCGACCAGCTGGCCGAGCGCGGCCTGCATGCGCTGCAGTTCGGCGATGCGCTGCTCGATGTCCTGCAGCTTGTGCACGGCGGTGTCGCGGACCTGGGCCATGTCCTGGCCACGGTGGTCGCTGAGCCGGAGCAGCTCGCCGATTTCCTCGAGGGTGAAGCCCAGCGCCTTGGCGCGGCGGATGAAGCGCAGACGGGTCAGGTCGGTGTCGGAAAACACCCGGTAACCGCCGGCACTGCGCTGGGCAGTGGCCAGCAGGTGCTGGCGCTCGTAGTAACGCACGGTGTCGATGGGCACGCCGGCCTGGCGTGCGAGCTGTCCTATGTTCACGGCGGTCTCGCAGGGGAGCAGGCGCACAGTGTGAACCCTGGAGTCTGGTCAAGAGTCAAGGGTTTGCTGCAATCGGCCGGATGTCGTTACCGGGCCGGATTTACAACTTGTTTCATAGCTGCATGGGAAGGCCCTCCGTACGCTCCCTCTGAATCGCCGGTAAGCCTTGATCCAGCAGGGATTGCCGGTCTCAGCAGCCGTTCCAGGAGCGCCGTCATGGATGCATCTTTCCCTACCTCATCGTCGAATCCCAAGCCAACCTCGCCGACCCTCATGGAAGTCGCGGTGCTCGAATACCCCGGCAGCCTGCGCGCTGCCGCGCCCGTGCTGTCCGAACTGGCCCAGCGCTGCAACCGTACGGCGGCCGCCGGCAAACGCTCGGGCGCGCGGATGCTGGTGACCCGCTGGACGTTGTCCACGCGCGGGCACGGCATGCAGCGCGTGGCCGGGGCCGAACTGTTCGGCGACGCCCCGCCGTCGGTCATCGTGGTGCCAGGCAACGAGCCCAGCTGGCCGCTGATGCAGGGCGACGAACGCATGCTGACCTGGCTGCGCGACTGCCATGACGCCGGCAGCCTGCTGGCCGGCTGCGAGGAGGGCGGGCTGCTGCTGGCCTCGGCCGGTATCCTCACGGGCCGCTCGGTCAGCCTGCCGGACCTGTCGCGCTGCCCGACGCTGGCGGCGGTGGTGCCGAGCTGGCAGCCCAGCGAGCGGTCACTGGTCGACGACGGCGACCTGCTGACCTCCTCCGGCCCGGACGCCTGGAAGTACATCAGCCTGCGCCTGCTGGCCCGCATCTATGGGCAGAGCGTGATGAGCGCGGCGATCCAGCAGCTGCAGCTGGTCATTCCGCGCGGCGTGCAGGAAGACCTGGAGCGTTTCAGCCCGAACTTCGCCCATGGCGACCGCGGCATCCTCAAGGCGCAGCGCTGGTTGCACAGCATTGCCGCACGCGGGGTGACCCTGCAGGACATCTGCGACGCGGCCGGATTGGAGCCGCGCACCCTGCAGCGGCGCTTCCTCAAGGCCACCGGCCTGCGCCCGATCGCATACTGCCAGCGCCTGCGCATCGCCAAGGCGCAGCTGCTGCTGCAGGGCGGCGGCGCGGTGGACGAGGTGTCGTGGGCGGTGGGCTACTCGGACCAGAGCGCGTTCCGCCGCCTGTTCCTGCGCATCGTCGGCGTGACCCCGGCGCGCTACCGCCGCCAGATATTCGCGCAGCGCCGCGAACGCCTCCGCAATGCGCTGCCACACATGCAGGGGGAACCGCTGCGCCCCGCTGCCTGAACCCCAACACTGCGTTGCCTGCATCCGGCTGCGCCGCCCGCCGGATGCGACTACCCTGTGGGCTGATCGTTACGGGCGTGCCCCGGGAGTGTCCATGTCGTTGAAATCTTCGCCCCTGCCGGGCTCCGTGCTGGCCGTGTCGATACTGCTGGCCGTGGCCGGGTGCAGCCAGGCGCAGCAGCCTGCCAAGACCGCCGCCCAGCCGGCTGCGGCTTCCACTGCAAAGGCCGGAGCGAACCGTCCTGCCGTGTTGCAGGGTATCGAGAAGCACGGCTTCGAAGTGATGGGTGAATTCGATGCACCGGGCGGGCTGCGTGGCTTTGCGGGCCTGGTGGGTGGTCAGCAGCCGGCCGCTGCGTATGTCACCGCGGACGGCAAGAATGTGATGGTGGGCACGCTCTTCAATGAGAAGGGTGAGGACGTCGGCGCCGCACCGCTGGAAAAGCTGGTCGAAAAGCCGATGTCCGACAAGATCTGGAACAAGCTGGATGCCAGCGCGTGGGTGCGCGACGGCCGCGCCGATGCGCCGCGCGTGGTCTATACCTTCAGCGATGCCAACTGTCCGTATTGCCATCGGTTCTGGGAAGCCGCACGCCCGTGGGTGGACAGTGGCAAGGTGCAGCTGCGGCACGTGATGGTGGGCGTGATCCGTGAGGACAGCCCGGCCAAGGCCGCGGCGATTTTGGGTGCGCCCAATCCGAGCGCGGTGTTCCTGCAGAACGAGCACGATTTCAGCAAGGGCGGGATCAAGCCGGCGGCGAAGATCACGCCGGAACTGGCCAACAAGCTCGATGCGAACCAGGTGCTGATGGTGGAGCTGGGCTTCCAGGGCACGCCGGGCATTCTGTTCCGTGATGCGCAGGGCATCGTGCAGCGCGTGTCGGGGATGCCGCAGGGGGAGGACATGGAAAAGGTGATGGGCGCGGTGCGTTGATTTCGATCAACGACTGAATAGGCCCGCAGCTTGATGCTGCGGGCATGGTTCTTTGCTTTGTTTTTGCGTTGACACGCATGGCGTGTCACTACGTTTCACGACACGCTAACTCCTTGGTTGATAATCAAGGCGCAGGCACGCGCAGTTGCTGCGCGAAACCCGGGATTGGGAGGGAGTCCCGCAGTACCGGGTCGCTGGCAGGGGGCGTGCACGGCAACGTTGCGTCTTCGGTCGGCCGTATTGTCTGCGGTCCACGGAGGACGTGATGCGGTGTTCTGTCGTGCTGTTCTGTGTGTTCGCCCTGTGGGCCACGCCCTTGCATGCGCAGGATTCAGCGGAGGCGCTGCGCCAGGATATCCGCACGCTGCGCCAGACCCTGGAAGCGATGGAGCAACGCCTTGATGCGTTGGAGCACACGGAGGGACGAACGCCGCCGGCACGTCCCGAAGTGGTTGCCGTAGCGCCCTCGGCCATCGCATCTCCCGCGTCGATCAGTCTGGTAACGGGTGCCAGGGTGCCCGGTACGGGTCAGGCGATCCTTCCACCGCGCGATTCGGTGGCAGATCCCTCCACGGCAGCTTCGCGCCCCGACAGCGCCGCCGGGCCGACCGACCCGGAGCTGAAAGGCTTCTTCGCCATTCCCAACACCAACACGATGATCCGCATCGGCGGCTACGCCAAGCTGGACGCGATTGCCGACACCCGTGCGGCGGGTGATGAGGATCAGTTCGTCACCTCCACCATTCCGGTCGGCAGCGCCCACCGCGACACCACCAACTTCAACCTGCATGCCAAGCAGACCCGCTTCAGTTTCGAGGCGCGGCGGCCGACCTCGCGCGGCAACCTGCGCTTCTATCTGGAAAACGATTTCTTCGGCAGCAGTGACGGCTACCAGTTCCGGCTGCGCCATGCCTACGGGCAATTGGGCAACACCTACGCCGGCTATGGCTACGCCACCTTCATGGACGCCGACAGCCTGCCCGACACGCTGGACTTCGCCGGGCCGGGTGGGGCGGGTTACCTGCTGGTGGCGGGCGTGCACCACAGCTTCGAGATGGGCAAGGGCAACACGCTGACCCTTGCCGCCGAAGACCCCGACAGCCAGTTGGCCGGCACCACCGATGACACCGTGGCGGTGAACCGCCTGCCCGATGTGACCGTGACCGCCCGCATGGAGCGCGACTGGGGACATCTGCAGCTGGGTGGGGTTGCGCGCAGCCTGGGCTATGACGGCGACCAGCGCGACGAGCGCCGGTTCGGTGGTGGTGTGCAGCTCAGTGGGTCGGCCTCGGTCGGCGAGCAGGACCTGGTGCTGTTCGGCCTGCTCGGCGGCAAGGGCATGAGCCGCTATACCGCCGACCTGACCGGCTCCGGCCTTGACGCGGTGATCGGGCTGGACGGGCGGCTGCATGCGCTGTCGCTGCAGGGCGGTTTCGTCGGCTACACCCACTACTGGTCGCCGATGTGGCGGTCGAACCTGGTGTACGGCCAGTTGAACATGGACCGCAACGCTGCACTGGCGGCCGATGCATTCAAGCAGAGCCAGTACGGCGTCTTCAACCTGATCTGGAGCCCGGCACCGTCGTGGACGATGGGCATGGAAGTGCTGTACGGGCAGCTGGAGCAGCAGGACGGACAACGTGCCGACACGGTGCGGGTGCAGGGCAGCCTGCAATACAACTTCATCAAGTAACGGAGCGATACCGTCATGGCGCAGAAGAAGATCGGGGTAGTGGGTGCCACCTTCCTGGTGGCGGGCAACATGATGGGATCGGGCGTGTTCCTGCTGCCTTCGAGCCTGGCCAAGATCGGTACCGCCTCGATCTGGGGCTGGCTGGTGACCACCGCAGGCGCGCTGCTGCTGGCGTTCGTATTCGCCAAGCTGGGCAAGCTGGCGCCCAAGGCAGGCGGACCCTACGCGTACGCCCGCGACTGGTTCGGGCCGTACATGGGCTTCCAGACCAACACCATCTACTGGTTCGCCAACTGGATCGGCAACGTCGCCATTCCGATCGCGGCGGTGGGCTACTTCAGCTACTTCTTCCCGATCCTGTCGCAGCCGGTCCCGCGCTGCATCGCGGTGCTGGCGCTGGTCTGGGCATTGAGTTTCGCCAACGTGATCGGCCCGGCCTTCGTGAGCCGGGTACAGACGGTGACCACCAGCTTTGCATTGGTGCCGATCCTGGGCATCGCCATCTTCGGCTGGTTCTTCTTCGACCCGACCATCTTCAAAGGCGCCTACAACGTCTCGGGCGAGAGCAACTTCGGCGCGATCTCCAGTGCGGCGGCGCTGACCCTGTGGGCGTTCATCGGCGTGGAGTCAGCCTCGGTGACCGCCGGGGTGGTGGAGAACCCCGAGAAGAACGTTGCAAGGGCGACCCTTGCCGGCGTGTTCCTGGCAGCGGTGGCATATATCGCCAGCTCGTCGGTGATCATGGGCATGGTGCCGAACGGTGACCTGCAGGTGTCCGACGCGCCGTTCGCGCTGGCCGCCGCCAATGCGGTGGGTGGCTGGGGCGGTGCCCTGGTGAGCTTGTGCGCCTTCATCGGCGCGGCCGGTTCGCTGGGCGGCTGGATCCTGCTGACCGCACAGAGCGCCAAGGCCGCATCGGATGACGGGTTGTTCCCGAGCATTTTCAGCAAGACCAACAAGGACGACGTGCCGGTCAAGGGCGTGCTGATCGTGGCGGTGCTGATGACCCTGGCGGTGCTGGTGACCTCGACCTCGGAGACCGCCTCGGCCCAGTTCGATGTGATCACCTCGGCGGCGGTGGTGTTGACCCTGCTGCCCTACATCTACTCCTGCGTGGCCTGCTACTTCGTGGTGGAACGTTCGCACACGCTGGTGCACATCGGGGCCTTCTGGTTCCTGACCAGCATCACGGTGGTGTACTGCCTGTGGGCGATCTTCGGCTCGTCCGGCAGCATCGTGCAGTACGCCTTCCTGTTCGTGCTGTTCATCACCGTGTTCTACCCGTTCTTCAGCGAGGAACGGCGCCGCCAGCGCGGCCAGCTGCCGCCGCTCGAGGCCACCACCAGCACGAAGCTTTCTTGATCTTCCCCCAGGAGAAATGCTGTGTACTTCAAGTCACTGGATTACCCGATCATCGTCATCGACGACGACTACGAGTCCCCGCGCATTGGCGGCATCCTGATCCGCGCGCTGGTCGACGAGCTGCGTGGCAGCGACCAGCGCGTGCTGTGCGGCCTGACCCTGGCCGATGCACAGGCTGGCGCGCGGACCTACGTGGCCGCCTCGGCGGTGCTGATCTCCATCGACGGCACCGAGGACAAGCCCGGCGAGTTCCAGCGCCTGCTGGGCTTCCTGCGCGAGCAGAGTGCCCGGCGCGCGGGCCTGCCGGTGTTCCTGTACGGTGAGCGCCGCACCATCGAGAAGGTTCCGAGCAAGCTGCTCAAGTACATCCACGGCTACATCTTCCTGTTCGAGGACACCAAGAGCTTCATTTCCCGGCAGGTGATGCGCGCTGCCGACGACTACATGCAGCAGCTGCTGCCGCCGTTCTTCAAGGCCCTGATCCACCACACCGCAGACTCCAACTATTCCTGGCACACGCCAGGGCATGCGGGCGGGGTGGCGTTCACCAAGTCGCCGGTGGGACGCGCCTTCCACCAGTTCTACGGTGAGAACACGCTGCGCAGCGACCTCTCCATCTCGGTGCCAGAGCTGGGTTCGCTTCTCGACCACAGTGGGCCGATCAAGGCGGCGGAAAACGAAGCGGCGGCGAACTTCGGTGCCGACCACACCTTCTTCGTCACCAACGGCACCTCCACCGCCAACAAGATCGTCTGGCATGGCACGGTGGGGCGGGGCGACGTGGTGTTCGTCGACCGCAACTGCCACAAATCCCTGCTGCACGCACTGATCATGACCGGTGGCGTGCCTGTGTTCTTCACCCCCAGCCGCAACGCGCACGGCATCATCGGCCCGATCAGCCTGGACCAGTTCACGCCGGAGGCGCTGCAGCAGGCCATCGCGGCCAACCCGCTGGCCAGCAAGGCGTACAAAGCCGGTTCCAAGCCGCGCATCGCGGTGGTCACCAATTCGACCTATGACGGGCTGTGCTACAACGCGGAGAAGATTGCCGAGGAAATCGGCAGCGCGGTGGACTTCCTGCATTTCGACGAAGCCTGGTACGCGTACGCGGCGTTCCATCCGTTCTACGAGAACCATTACGG
This sequence comes from Stenotrophomonas aracearum, assembly GCF_031834615.1. Taxonomy (NCBI): domain Bacteria; kingdom Pseudomonadati; phylum Pseudomonadota; class Gammaproteobacteria; order Lysobacterales; family Lysobacteraceae; genus Stenotrophomonas; species Stenotrophomonas aracearum. Next base: position 2,410,201 of record NZ_CP115543.1, on the reverse strand, counting down.
CATGGCCAAGGGCAAGCCGCGCGAGCAGGACGCCATCATCTTCACCACCCATTCCACCCACAAGCTGTTGGCCGCGTTCTCGCAGGCCTCGATGATCCACGTGCGCAATGCGGCCACGCGCGACCTGGATGCCGAGCGCTTCAACGAAGCGTTCATGATGCACACCACCACCAGCCCGCATTACGGGGTGATTGCCGCCTGCGACGTGGCCTCGAAGATGATGGAGGGTGCGGCCGGCGAGTCGCTGGTGCAGGAAATGCACGACGAGGCCATTGCCTTCCGCCGGGCCATGCTGCACGTACGCGAAGACCTGGGCCGCGACGACTGGTGGTTCAGCGTGTGGCAGCCGGACAAGCTGGAGCGCTCGCTGGCCAAGGGCGATGCGCCGGCGCCGCTGGTGGCCAAGCGCGAGGAGTGGTACCTGCAGCCGGACGCGCACTGGCATGGATTCGACGGGCTGGTCGAAGACTACGTGCTGATCGACCCGATCAAGGTGACCCTGCTTACGCCCGGCCTGTCCATCGATGGCGATCTCGGTGAACTGGGCATTCCGGCGGCGGTGCTCAGCAAGTTCCTGTGGACGCGCGGCATCACCGTGGAGAAGACCAACCTGTACTCGGTGCTGTTCCTGTTCTCGATGGGCATCACCAAGGGCAAGTGGAGCACGCTGGTGACCGAGCTGATGGCGTTCAAGGAACTGTTCGACGCCAACGCGCCCTTGACCCGGGCGCTGCCGGACCTGGCTGCGGACTACCCCCAGGCCTACGCGGGCTGGGGCCTGCGCGACTTGTGCCTGGCGCTGCACGCGTTCAACCGTGAGTTCGCCGTTGCGCAGGTGATGCGGGAAATGTACGTGGACCTGCCCGAGCCGGTGATGACGCCGGCCGAGGCCTACGACCACCTGGTGCGCGGACAGATCGAGCGGGTCGACATCGAAGCGATCAGTGGGCGGATCGCCGGCACCATGCTGGTGCCGTATCCGCCGGGTATCCCCACCATCATGCCGGGCGAACGGTTTGGTGCGTCCGATGAGCCGATCATCCAGTCGCTGCGTATCGCCCGCGAGCAGAACGCGCGATTCCCGGGCTTCGAGTCGGACGTGCACGGGCTTATCATCGACCGCGACGGCGACGTGCCGAGTTACAAGGTGGAGGTGCTGAAGACCTGAGCACAGGGCAGGGCTTCGGCAGTCGATGGATACAGCACGCGAGCAGCGGGTCCTGAAATTTTCGATCGGGGTGACGGTGGCGGTCAGCGCCACCGGCTTCATTGGCGGGCTGCTGGTGGGCTCGCAGGCGATCCTGTTTGACGGCGTGTACAGCCTGGTCGACGTGGCCCTGACCCTGGTGGCGCTGGCGGTGCTGCGCCTGCTCGGGCGCGAGGGCAGCCCGCGCTTCCAGTATGGCTACTGGCACCTGGAACCGATGGTGGAGGCGCTGGGTGGGGCGATCCTGGCGCTGGCCTGCATCTACGCGGTGGCCAATTCGATCATCGGCCTGACCACCGGCGGCCACGTGGTCCGCGCCGGCCCGGCGCTGATGTGGGCCAGCCTGCTGTGCGTGAGCAACCTGGGCATGGCGGCGATCATTCGCGTGTATGCCAGGCGCCTGCGTTCGGCGCTGCTGTGGCTGGACGTGCGGGCGTGGCTGCTCAGCGGGATGATGAGCCTGGCGGTGGTGCTGGCGTTCGCGCTGGCACTGCTGCTGAAGGATGGCGACCACGCGCACTGGATTCCTTACCTCGATCCGCTGGTGCTGGCGATCATCAGCGTGGCGGTGCTGCCGGTACCGCTGCGCGGTGCGTGGAAGGCCATGCGCGAGGTGCTGCAGGTGGCGCCGGATGCGCTGGACGCACGGGTGCAGACGGTGATGCAGCAGTTCATTGCCGAGCATGGGTATCTGGATTTCACCAGCCACGTCGCCAAGATGGGGCGCATGCGCTTCGTGGAAATCCACATCCTGACCCACCCGGATACCGTAATCGGCACCATCGGCAGCGTGGATGCGTTGCGCGACGAGATTGCGGAGCGGCTGGATGCGAGGGGAAGCGAGTTCTGGTTGACCATCGACTTCACAGCGGACCCGGCCTGGACCTGAGGCAGCCGGGCAGAGCCCGGCTCTACTCGGGGTGCCATATGGCCGGTGGCGCGGGGTATATGAAGCGTATATGATGTGTATATACCCCTCCTCGAGATCTGTCATGGGCATCGTCAACATCGACGACGAACTGCACGACAACCTGCGCCGCGCCAGCGGCGTGTCCGGGCGTTCGATCAACGCGCAGGCCGGCTTCTGGATCAAGGTCGGCATGCTGTGCGAAATGAACCCCGGCATGAGCTACCAGGAGATCGTCAACCGTGAGCTGCGCGCGGCCGGGGTGGACCCCGGTGCCTTGCGGGTGGCTGTCGCGTGATCAAGACGCTGGAAGAGCAGGCGCTGATGCGGGCCTCGGGGCGGCTGCTGGCGTCGGTGTTCGAGGCATTGGACCGATTGCAGCTGGAAGGCATGAGCACGCTGCAGGTCAATGACTGGGTGGAACGCTTCATCGTTGATGAGCTGAAGGCGCGGCCGGCCAGCAAGGGCCAGTATGGCTTCGCCTACGTGCTCAACAGCTCGGTTGACAACGTGGTCTGCCACGGCGTGCCGTCGGCGACAGAGATTCTACGCAGCGGCAGCATCGTCAATCTCGACATTACGTTGGAGAAGGACGGCTTCATTGCTGACTCCAGCAAGACCTACCTGATCGGTGACGTCGACTTCCAGGCGAAGCGACTGGTGCGGGTCACCCGTGAAGCGATGTGGAAGGGTATTGCCATGGTGCGCCCAGGCGCTACGCTGGGCGATGTTGGTTTTGCGATCCAGCAACATGCCAAAGCGAACGGCTACAGCGTGGTACGCGAATTCTGCGGGCACGGCATCGGCCGTGAGATGCACGAAGAGCCGCAGGTACTGCACTACGGCAAGCGCGGCACCGGGGTGGAACTGGAAGCCGGCATGACCTTCACCATCGAACCGATGATCAACCAGGGTCGCGCCGCCATCGACATGAGCGACGATGGTTGGACGGTGACCACGCGCGATGGAAAGCTCTCGGCGCAGGCCGAACACACGGTGCTGGTGACCGACGATGGCGTAGAGGTACTCACCCTGCGCGCGGGCGAAAAAGCCGCGTAACGCCAGGCTCTGCCCGGTCGTAGAGCCGGGCTCTGCCCGGCTTCCCTTAGCGCCACGCGAACGCCGATCGGGCATATCCTGTGACCGCGGTCGCCCAACACGCAGGCATAACGATCCCGGGCTTATGTTGGCCGCTCACGGGGGTGAATCGCGAGCAGTGAGCTGCGCTCAACGGGCTTGGGTTTGCCGTGCCCGTTGCGCGGATTTCTGTTCGGTGCAGCCCTTGGGGCCGGTGCGCCGAAGTGCGGTGCGCGTCCCATGCTTGCGATCCATGGTGGTGGCAGAAACCAATGGAACACAACCTGGGAGCAACCTGTCATGAGTACGGAATCCAATCAAGCGTCCGCGGATCGTGAGCCAACCGTCGTCGAGGGGGGCGGGTTCGAACCGCAGCCGCTCGTGGACTGGCACACGCTGAGCGAGTTTACCGTCCAGATCCACAAGCACACCAAGGTGAGCGGGGATATCTATGCGAACGGACTGCAGCAGGCACCGATCGAGATCATCCTCCAGGCCCGGGACAGGAACGGCGTCTCTGTCCAGCTGACCCATGAGCAACTGTATGGTGTCAATGGTGTCAGGCTGATCACGTATGAAACGAATGCTGGAGTCAGCAGGACAACACACACCAAGGACGATCGTTTTGTCTATCAATGGCCATTGGCGCGAGAGGATGGGGAAGAAATCGAACAGGATGCAGGTCCGGCTGAGACCTCCAAAGCCAATGGGCAGTCTGTTTTCATCTACCTGAGCAAGGTGGATCTGGATACGACGTGGATCGCCGCGGAGATTACATCTCCATCAGGGACCAAATTTCGGACCAACACGAAGAACCCCCCGGCGGGGAAGTTCGACAGCTGGGTGAAGCTGAGAGGGAGGCCGGAGAATCCACATAAGTGGAACTGCTTCACCATGACCAGGGAGGATGCGTACAACTCGACGTACTGGGACGTCGACCTGTACTACATTCGCTTCATTGATGACAAATACGACATTGTTGCCAGTCGGCATTATGGCTGGAGCGGCCATGATAAATGGCACTATGCATGGCTCAAGGGCGGAAATCAGGTGCAGCACGTGTGCTATGGAGCGGACGAGCCAAGGACCGTGCGCCACCAGTCGATGGCCGGCAGCAACTATCTGGACATCCGGATCAACAAGTACGACGGACAGGCGACCGCAGCGCGCATCTCGGATGCGCGTGACTACGGAAACTGCAATTATGATTCATGCGTGATGGGCTATATCGACCAGCACGGAAACGAAGGGAAGGTGTGGATCAGGGGTAACCCGGACGGAAACACACTGTACCTGGATGATCCTAGCCGCAAGGTTGATGAGACGCCGCCGGATGAAGACGGTGGCGGTTGATGGTTGGCGGTTGACGGCCCATTCCGTTGCATCACGGTTATTCGGCGCGTGTCGAAACCAGCTTCAAAAATGCCTCGTTCTGGTACCGGCTCATGCGCAGCTGCTGGCCGGTGTCCAGAGTGACCACATGGTGGCCGTTGAACCACGGATGGATGGTTTTGACTCGGGCGATGTTGACGATGGCCGAGCGGTGGACCCGGGCAAAGTGCCTCGGATCCAGCCGCTCGGCCAACGCGGTCATGGTGCCGCGATGCTCATGCACTTTCGTGGCCAGGTGGATCTCCACGGTGTTGCGCGCCGCCTTGATCCAGACGATGTCGGCAACGTCGATCAACACGATGTGCTCTTCAACTCGCACGGGAAGGCGCTGCAGGTAGGCTTCGCGTTGCCGCAGGGTATCCAGCGCCTGCAGGATCTGCGTGGTGGCGTGGGCGCTGGTTCCCGATGCGGCCGAAACGCGCTGCCGGGCCCTTTGCAGCGTTGCGGCGAAGCGATCACGGCTGAACGGTTTGACCAGGTAGTCCACCGCGTTGGCCTCGAACGCTTTGACCGCGTACTGCTCGTAAGCAGTGACGAACACGGTGGCGGGCATGCGCTCGGCACCGATGGTGGCAACCACGTCCAGGCCGGTGATGGCTGGCATCTGGATGTCCAGGAACACCAGGTCGGGCGACTGTTCGCGGATCGCCTTGACTGCGGAGACGCCGTCGCCGCATTCGCCGATCAGTTCGATCTCGGGGTCGTCGGCCAGCAGGCGCACGATGGCGCGCCGGGCCAGTGGTTCGTCGTCCACCACCAGTACGCGGATGCTCATGCCGGCGCCGTCCCTGCATCAAACTCCGGTGCGTCGTCGAGGGGGGCCAGTGCGCGGAACGGCAGGCGCACCCGGCAGGCCACGCCTTCGGGCCAGAGCATGTCGAGGCGCACCTCGGCGGCATCGCCGTACAGCTCCTTCAAGCGCAGGCGAGTGTTGGACAGGCCAATGCCATGCCCGGCCGGCGCGCCAGGGGTGGCCTCCAGCGTACTGTTGCGATTGCGCACTTCAATGCACAACGCGTCGCCATCGCGGCGGGTTTCGATCTCCACCACATCCCCGCCCACGCGCTGGCCGATGCCGTGGCGCAGCGCGTTTTCCACCAGCGGCTGCAGCAGCAGGCTGGGCACGGCGCAGTCGAGGGTATCTGGTGCGATGTAGGTGCGGGTCGTCAGGCGATCCTTGAAGCGTACACGCTGAATGCCCAGGTACAGCTCGATCAGGTCCAGCTCCTGGCGCAGCGGAATCTCCTGGCCGTCGTAGTCTTCCAGGAAGGCGCGCAGCAGCTCGCTCAGGCGCAGCAGCATGTCTTCGGCTGAGAGAGTGTCCTCGTCGAGCAGGGTAATGATGGCGTGCAGGGTGTTGAACAGGAAATGCGGCTGCAGCTGCGACTTGAGCGACAGGAGGCGCGACTGGGCCAGTTCGGTGGCGAGCCGGCTGGCTTCCACCTCGCGCCGCGCCTTCTCGGCCTGGAAGTGCAAGGCCTGCTGCAGGGCGAACAGCCCCCAGTAGGTGAGCAGGCCGATGGCGAAGTGCTGGGCCAGGAAGTAACCCAGCTGTTCGAAGAAGCCGCTGGGTTCGAACAGGGTGGAGACCAGCGCGCCTATCACCATGGCGGCGGAGGTGACCACCACGCTGGCCAGCACGTGCCGGCCGAGGCCGCGCAGGCGACGGGTCGGGTCGATGGGATGGCGCTCGGCCAGGCGGAACACCAGCGGAGCGAGGGCGGCCCACGTGTACCACTGGATCATCGACCAGCGTAGATGGGCCATCAGCGGCACGCTGTTGCCGTGCATGCCGTCGCTGAGGACGTGCTGCACGGTGAACACCAGCACGACGGCGGTCCACAGCAGCAGGTAGCGGCTCAGCGTGATGGAAGTGCTGCCAAGGCGAACGATCACGGCGGGTATCCAGGGCGCCCGACAAGGCGGGGCAGGGCCATCTTAGGCGCCTCAGCGGGGCCCGAGAAGCGCCATGACGGCCCATTACGATTGGTCCCGGCGTGACGACGATTGGTCCCGGATCGGTTGTCGGCGTGGGCATTCCCGGCGCGTCATGCAGGCTCGCCCACGCTGGAGCCCGCTGCCATGCATACCCGCACCTTCGCACTGCTTTGCCTGATGTCTGCCACCTCGGCCGCCCAAGCTGCCGATCAGCCGCGCTACCTGACGGTGCTCAACCGCGCCCACGACAGCATTCTCCGGCTGGAGGTCGCCGAAGCCGGCAGCGGCACCTTCGAAGCCCGTCCGATCGACCGGATCGAGGGTGGCGGCGGCAGCACCACGGTGCGACTGGGCAACAACCGCTGCCGCTTCGACCTGCGCCTGGCGTTCCGTAATGGGCGCGACGCGATTTATCGCGAAGTGGATGTGTGCCGGGGTGACGTGCTGGTGGTTCAGCCCTTACCTTCGTGACCCCCACCATCGGCCAGCTGTCCGGTCTATCATCCCAGGCACGCCATCGGGGAGGTGCCGTGAAAGAACTGATCGACATGATGCTGCTGCTGCCGTTCGGGCTGATCCTGATGTGCCTGCCGTTCAACGTGATGATGCTCCGGCGGATCCGTCGGGATCATCCGGCGCTGTTCGATGCCTTCGGCGAGCCACGCACCTTCGGCCCGGGTGGCAGCCACTGGGGCAATGGCACCTACACCCGCTTCCTGCTGCTTCGTACGCACCGTGGTGAACTGGATGCTGCAGTTCTACGGCTTCGTGATATCCAGTGGTTACTGACGCTGACCAGCGTAGCGTCGTTACTGTTGTTCCTCCTGCTGGTGCTGTCCACCCGGTAGCGCCACGCCCTGCGTGGCTTTGGGCACGTGCTCAGCCATCAGGGCCGCGACCCAGTCGACGAACACGCGCAGTTTGGCGCTGACGTGCCGGTTTGGCCGGAAAGCGATGTGCAGGGGCATGGGGTCGACCTGCCAATCGGTCAGCACGCGCACCAGTTCACCGTGTCGTTCGTGCTCGGCCGCCACATAGTCCGGCAGCCACAGCACGCCCAGTCCGGCTACGCCGGCGGCGAGGTAGGCATTTCCATCGTCCACCGCGAGCAGGTGGCGGCCGTGGATGGTCAGTGTTTCATCGCCTCGCCGCAGCACATACGGCATGGCACCGCTGGGACGTGAGCCCCGGTAGCCGACGATGCGGTGCGGGTCGGCTTCCAGCTCAGCCGGGTGCGTCGGGACGCCGATGGTGTCGAGGTACTTGGGCGCGGCGTACAGCCCCGCTTTCAGTTCGCCGATCTGGCGGGCGACCAGCGACGGATCGGTCAGCACGCCGCCACGGATGACGCAGTCCACGTTCTCGTCGATCAGATCCACGTTGCGGTCACTGACCCCCAGGTCCAGCTGGATGTCGGGATAACGCGCATGGAAGTCGGGCAGGGCGGGGACGAGCAGGAAGCGCGCCAAGGGGGCGGGTACGTCCACGCGCAGGCGCCCGCGCGGGCTGGCGGCGAAACTGGACAGGCTGGTCTCCGCGTCGTCCAGGTTCGCCAGCAGCCGAACCACGTGCTCGTAGTAGGCCGCACCGTCTTCAGTGACGTTGACCTGCCGGGTGGTGCGGTTGAGAAGGCGCACGCGCAGGCGCGCCTCCAACTGCTGCACCAGCTGGGTCACGGTGGTGCGGCTCATGTGCAGGGTCTGCGCGGCCTTGGTGAAGCTGCCGGTCTCCACAACCCGCGCAAAGGCCTGCATGGCATCGAAACGGTCCATCGGCACTCCCAAGGGTAATTGTTTGGATTCTACAAACAGTGATGGCCAAGGTTGGTCGTTTATCGCCCCGGGCGGCGCCCGTACCGTGGAGGCCTTCCCTCACCGGGCCCTGCGCCCCTCTGGAGACTTCCATGGCAACCCGAGACGTTGTGTTCCCCGCTGGCCGGCAGGACCTGTATGCCCGCTACCGGTATTCCCCCGCCGTGCGTTCGAATGGTTTCCTGTTCGTGTCCGGCCAGGTCGGCAGCCGCGAAGACGGTTCGCCGGAGCCGGGGCTGGAGGCGCAGGTGCACCGCCTGTTCGAGAACCTCAACGGGGTGCTGGCGGCGGCGGGTTGCACGTTCGATGATGTGGTCGACGTGACCGTCTTCATGATCGATCCCGACAAGATCCTGGACCGGGTCTGGGCGATCGTCCCCGAATATTGGGGCAAGGCCCCGCATCCGAGCCTGACCGCCGTGGGGGTGACCTGGTTGAGCGGCTTCGATGTGGAGTTCAAGGTGGTGGCGAAGCTTCCGGAACCGGATGCCTGAGGCCTCTGCCTTGCCATTGGCGCCGGGCGGTGTACGCTCGGCGCACCACAGTCAGCGAAGGTGCGGCAGATGGCGAAGGTGACCGGTATTGGCGGGGTGTTCTTCAAGAGCCGTGGCGACCGTGCCGCGCTGGCCGAATGGTATCGGCAGCACCTGGGCATGCAGCTGGAGGATTTCGGCGGTGCGGTGCTGCGGTGGCCGGATGACAAGGCCAATGATGGTGGCCTTACTGTCTGGGCGTTGGCGGAGCCGGAGAGTAAATGGTTCAGTCCGAGCGAGTCGCCTTTCATGATCAATTATCGGGTGGATGATCTGGAAGGGTTGCTGGCCAACCTGCGTGAGGCGGATGTGACCATTGTCAGTGGGCCGGAGACGCATGAGAACGGGTCGTTTGCGTGGATCCTGGACCCGGATGGGAACAAGTTGGAGTTGTGGCAGCCCATGGCGTGGGATCCTGAGCGGCGGGTGGGTTGAACCCGCGCCTTCACGCGGTGCCGTAGCGCGGTTGTTGATAGTGGCGGTGTCATTCCGTTACGTCGCAGACTTCCATGGCTTTGATTCCCGAGCGCGTCCGGCGCTGGCCCCGGCCGTGGCGCGTGACGCTGTATGCGCTGCTGGTGCTGTATGCGCTGTACCTGGTGGCGGGGAATGTGTTCCTCAACACGCCGTTGTTCGATGCGGTCACCAACCGCAAACCTGAAAAGTTCACGTTGATGACCGGGCCGGCACTCACCCTGATGCCGGGGCATGCGATTGTCTGGAACATCCATATCCGGGGACAGGCCAACCACACGGTCTATGTCTTCCGTGCCGACCGCGCGAGCGCATGGATTTCACTGGTGCACCTGTTCAAGCGGGAAGTGCGCATTCCCAGCATCAATGCCACCGGGGTGGAATCGGACATCTCACGGGTGGAGAAGGCGATACCACCACCACCGCGCGGGGATCGCGGCTGGAACATCCGGTTGGACGCGATCCACAGCGACAGCATCCGCAGTGGTCGCTTCGGCAAGCTGCTGATCGTCGGCCAAGGGCACGGCACGGTCGGCTTCCAGAAGCAGACCAAGGGTGGACCTTCGGAGCTGTTCGATTCCACCGCCGGTTTCGAGCAGGCCACGGTGAGCTATGACGGGGTCAAGCTGCTCGATGAAGCGCACCTCGCCGCACGCTTCCATTACCCGCGCCACTACCGAGATGAAGCGCCGGGCCTGCGCAAGTTTGGCATCACCTGGGCGCAGTTGCAGGTGGACGGGCGCAGCCAGGCGATCACGATCGATACGGCCGGCGCGCACGCGAAGGTGGGCAGCATGCCGGCCGAGGCGCGGCTCAACGCGGACCTGACGATGGACCGCGGCATGTTGCAGCCCGGCAGCCGGATGGTGTGGCGGGTGCCGGTACATGCCGGTGTGCATGCGCCGGACCGTGGGTTGCTGTCGCTGCAGCTGGACGTGGCCCAGGACATGCGCGTGCAGGCGCGCCTGCCGCGCGACGAGGAGACCGGCAGCGAGCTGCACGCCGACCTGCGCGTGCGCGGGCGGAAGATTCCGTTCGAGGCGCCGGCGGAGCTGCTGCCGCGCCTGTCCGGCGAAGTGCGCGGCGCGTGGAAGTTCGATTCGTTGAACTGGATTGCCGACCTGTTCGTGCGCAAGCCGTGGTTCCGGTTGGATGGCGGTGGCCTGCTCGAGGGCGACCTGAAGATCGTGGATGGTGCGCTGGCGCCGGGCAGCCGACTGGACGTGCCGAAGGTGGTGGCGGTGTCGGAAGTGGCTGGGGTGCGCATGCAGGGCGAGGCCAGCGCGGTGGGAAGGATTGTCGAGGGTGAACCGCTGCAGGCGGAACTGAAGGTGGCGATTCCCGAGTTCCGTGCCGCGCCGTCGGATTCGCCGAAGACGGTACTGTTTGACGGCAAGGCGATGGCGCTGACGATGCGTGGTGACGCCCGCCTGCAGCAACTGCGCGAGGGCATGCGTGCGCACCTGAAATTCAGCGATGCGCGGGTGCCCGACCTGACCGCCTACAACCGCTACGTGGGCAGCGGCAACGCGCGCCTGCTCGGCGGCACCGGGCTGCTCAGCGGTGACGTGACGCTGGATGGCGCCGGACGGGTCGGGCAGGGGCGTGCCGACCTGCGCGGCACGGGTGCGCGCATGCAGGTGATGGGCATGAACATCCGTGGCGATGCGCAGGTCAAGGCGCAGGTGAAGCGCGCTGATTTTGATGCCGGCCAGTTCGACCTCGGCGGCACGACGCTGAGCCTGCGCAATGTGCAGGTCGACGGCGATACGGCGGGCAAGGGCGGCTGGTGGGGCGAGGTCGACCTGGACAGTGGGCATATCCAGGCGGCCGAACCGTTCCGGGTGGATGCGCGCGCCAAACTGCGGCTGCGCGACGCTGGGCCGGTGCTGGGCGTGTTCGCCGCGCGCAAGGACTACCCACGCTGGGTGCTGGGCCTGCTCGATTCGGGCGAGGTGCAGGCCAGCGGGCAGCTGCGCTGGCAGCGCGAGCACCTCGCGGTGGATGACCTGCAGGCCGAGAACGAGCGCCTGTCGCTGCGCGCGCGGCTGGACATGCCGCAGGGCAGTCGACGCGGCGACCTCTACCTGCGCTGGGGGCTGCTCGGTGCCGGCATCGAGCTGGACGGCGACAAGCGCAGCTGGCACCTGGCCGGGGCGCGGGACTGGTACGACGGCAGGCCGCGGGTGCTGCCGGAGGCCAGGCCGGCGCCTTGAGCGTCGGTGTCCGGCGCGGGCTCGGAAAGCTGGCGGGCCAAGTCGGGATCGGTGATGTGGCCGTGCAGGAACAACAGGCTGGCGTAGATGTTCATGGGCGTCCTCCACTTGAGTGGAATTGACGATACGGGCAGGATGGGCGGCGCAGAAGCGATCGTTTCACAACCCTTTCTTGAACTGGATTCAAGTCGCCATGTCCCGGGTTCCGCTCCAGCCACTGCAGAACTTCGTCACCGCCGCCCGCCTGGGCAACCTGACCCGGGCGGCGGATTCGTTGAACCTCACGGTCAGCGCGCTCAGCCACCAGATGCGCCAGTTGGAGGAGCGGCTGGGCTATGCGCTGCTGCAGCGGCAGCCGCGCGGGGTGAAGGCAACGCCCGAGGGCCAGCGCCTGCTGGAGCAGGTGGGGCCGCACCTGGATGCGATCGCGCAGGCGCTGCAGCCGTTCGGCGCGCGGCATGACCGGGTGCTCACGGTGAGCGCGCTGCCGTCGATGGCGTCCAACTGGCTGGTGCCGCGCCTGGGCTCATTCGTGACCGCGCATCCGCAGATCGAATTCAATCTGGAATCCAGCGAACGGCTGACCGATTTCGAACGCCAGCTGCACTGCGACGCCGCACTGCGGGTGGGCGCCGGGCAGTGGAGCGGGGTGCATGCCGAGCCGCTGTTCGACGAATGGATGGTGCCGATGGCCAGTCCGTCGCTGGTCGAGCGCATGGGTGGAGTGGATGCACGGCCGTTGTCGCAGTGGCCGCTGCTGGGCGACCCGGATGGCGAATGGCATCGCTGGTTCTCGCTGGTGGGTGACGCGGCGCCTGCGCGGTTCGTTGCGATGCTCAACGATTCCGAAGCGCACCACCGCGCCGCACTGGATGGCTTCGGCGTAGCGCTGGGGCGGATGACCCGCGCGCGCCTGCTGCTGGATTCCGGCCAGCTGATCGCCTTGTCGCCGCACCGGCTGAAAACACGCTGGTCGCACTGGCTGGTCTACCCGCCACGCTCCTCCACGCACCCCGGCTTTCTCGCCTTCCGAGACTGGCTGCACGCCCAGGCCCGCGAACACGCGAACCACATGGCGGCTCTTACCCCGCACTCCCGGGCCAATACTGACTATCCGGCGTAGCCCGCGCCCCAAAAATCGCCTGTCCCACCCGCACCACCGTCGCCCCTTCCTCGATGGCGATCTCGAAATCCCCCGACATCCCCATCGACAACTCATCCAGGCTGACCCCGACCGGCAACCCCGGGCGCAGCCGCTCGCGCAGCTCACGCAGGCGCACGAAGCACGGACGCACCAGCTCCGTATTGTCGGAAAACACCGCCAGCGTCATCAACCCGCGCACGCGCAGCTGGCTGAAGGCCGGCAACTGCTGCACGAAGTCGGCCACCTCGATGGGATCCAGCCCGTACTTGCTCGCCTCGCCGGAGGTATTGACCTGCACGAACACGTCCAGCGTGCGGTTTTCCTGCGCCAGCCTTTGGTCCAGCGCCTGCGCCACGCGCAGGCTGTCCAGCGCCTGGAACTCGCTGGCAAAGCGCGCCACGTCGCGCGCCTTGTTGGTCTGCAGGTGGCCGATCACCGACCAGCGGATGCCGAGGTCGGCCATCGCTTCGGCCTTGCCCTTGGCTTCCTGCACCTTGTTCTCGCCGAGCGTATCGCAGCCAGCTTCAACCGCCAGGCGCAGGCGCGCTTCATCCACGGTCTTGCTGACCGGCAGCAGGCGCACGCTGCGCGGGTCGCGCCCGGCGCGGGCGCAGGCGGCGGCAATGCGCGCGTGCACCACGTCCAGGTTGTGGCGAAAGTCGGCAACGGTGGTGGCCTGCGGCCAGGACGGAGCGGCGATGGGCACGGGCGGGAACCTTCAACGAACGTCGTGCCATTTTCGCATGTCGGACGGGTCAGGGGGCTGCCGCCGTGCCCGGGCGGATGTAATGCGACTGGCCGTTGTCGTTGAGGAAGATCAGCTCCGGCTTGCCCTGCCAGGAGGTGAGCATGGCGCCGGTGCTGTTCTGGTGCTTGATCACCAGGGTGGCGCCACGATCCGGGTTGGCGGTGATCTTGAACACCTCGGTGGTGCCCTTGGCATCGTCCAGGGTGAGCGAGGCTTCGTCGCCGACATCGGCGGTGCCATAGCTGCCGCGTTCGGAGCCGTCGGCACCGAGCAGGACCACGCCGGACAGCGGCGAGGCGCGCGGCCCCTGGGTGACGCCCTTGCTGAGCGGGTCGGGCAACGGCGCGCCGAGGATCACACGCGCCTGGCCTCCTGCGTCCTGGATGATCAGTCCGCGTGCGGTGATGACCCGCTGTGCGGATTGGCTCTGGTGCAGTCGCACGGCGGTGTAGCCGGAGACCAGCAGGGCGAGGCTGGACACGGCCAGCGTGGTAAGGGTGAGTGCGCGCGACATGGCCGGTTCCGGATCCTTGGATGGCTGCGACGATAGCGGATGGGGTGATTGCGACACCAGTCAGAAAAATCTGTATCTGTGTTTGGCGTGAATTGGGTCACAGAGCAGCGGGGCAGAGCAGCGGGGCAGAGCAGCGGGGCAGAGCCCCGCTCTACCGTTGGTTGGCACCGGATGGTCGGTTCAGTGGAAGTCGCGGCTGTGGGTGCGCACGCCGTCGATCAGCTCGTCCAGGTTGTGCATGCGCTGCACGATCAGGTGCTGCACGCCGTCGACGCGTTCGAGGCGGCCGTCGATCTGCATCAGGCGTGCTTCCACCAGCACCCGGTGCTGGCGGTCGGCGGTCTTGCGCCAGACCACGGCGTTGACCATGCCGCATTCGTCTTCCAGGGTCAGGAAGGTCACGCCGCTGGCGGTCTGCGGGCGCTGGCGCATGCGCACCAGGCCGGCGAAGCGCACGCTGCGTCCATTCGGCAGCGCGGCCAGCTGGTCCGAGCGCTGGCAGCGCCGCGCCTGCAGGTCGGCACGGATGAACGAGACCATGTGCTGGCCCAGGGTGGTGCCGGTGCTGTTGTAGTCGGCCTGCATGTCCTCGAACGCGCTCGGGGCAGGCAGCGGCACCTCGGCTTCGGCAGTGGCGCGCACGGCTTCGAACAACGGCAGCGGCTTTTCCACGCCGGACACGTCCCAGCGCGCGCGATGGCGATGCCCGCTCAGCCCCTTGAGTGCGCCGGCGTCGGCCAGCAGCCCCTGGTGGCGGCGGTCCAGCCGGGCGCGCTGGCTGAGGTCGGCCACGCTGTCGAAGGGGTAACGGGCACGCGCCTGCATCACTGCCATGGCCACCTCTTCGCTGAAACCGTCGACCATGCGCAGGCCGAGCCGGATGCCGGGCAGGGCATCGCTCTGCGCAGCCGGCACCAGCGTGCAGTCCCAGTCGCTGTGGCGCACGTCGACCGGCAGCACCGGCACGCCGTGGCGGCGCGCGTCCTGCAGGATCTGGTCGGGCGTGTAGAAGCCCAGCGGCTGGCTGTTGATCAGGCTGGCGGCGAACGCGGTCGGGTGATGGCACTTGAGCCAGCAGCTCACGTAGGTGATCAGCGCGAAACTGGCCGCATGGCTTTCCGGGAAGCCATAGCTGCCAAAGCCCTTGATCTGCTCGAACAGGCGTTCGCCGTAGTCGCGGCTGTAGCCCCGCGTCGCCATGCCGGCCAGCAGCTTGTCACGGTGCGGCTCCAGCCCGCCATGGCGCTTCCAGGCGGCCATCGAACGCCTCAACGCGTCGGCCTCGCCGGGGCTGAAACCGGCCGCAGCCACCGCCAGCTGCATCACCTGTTCCTGGAACAGCGGCACGCCGAGGGTGCGTTTGAACACCTTTTCCAGTTCCGGTGGGTAGTCGATTTCTTCGATGCCTTCTTCCTTGAGGCGTTTGCGGCGGTTGAGGTAGGGGTGGACCATGTCGCCCTGGATCGGGCCGGGGCGCACGATCGCCACTTCGATCACCAGGTCGTAGAAACAGCGTGGCTGCATGCGCGGCAGCATCGCCATCTGCGCGCGCGATTCGATCTGGAACACGCCCAGCGTGTCGGCGCGGCAGATCATGTCGTAGGTGGCGGTGTCGTCGGCCGGAATGTCGGCCATGCCCATTGCCGGGGCGCCATGCGCGTGCAGCATGGCCAGGCATTTGCGCACGGCGGTGAGCATGCCCAGCGCCAGGCAGTCGACCTTCATCAGGCCGGTGGCGTCGAGGTCGTCCTTGTCCCACTGGATCACGGTGCGGTCGGCCATGGCCGCGTTTTCCACCGGCACCAGGCTGGACAGCGGGTATTCGGAAATCACGAAACCGCCCGGGTGCTGGGAAAGATGGCGCGGAAAGTCGACCAGTTCGGCGGTGAGTGCCACCAGCCGCTGCATCAGCGGCGTGTCCGGGTCGAAACCGCGCTCGCGCAGCGCGTCGGGCAGCGGTTCGTGGCTGCTCCAGCGGTCCAGGCAGGCGGCCAGCTCGTTGACCTGGTCCGGCGGCAGGCCGAGCACGCGGGCGACGTCGCGCACCGCGCTGCGGCCGCGGTAGCTGATCGCCACGGCGGTGAGCGCGGCCCGTTCGCGGCCGTAGCGGTTGAACACGTACTGCAGCACTTCCTCGCGACGTTCGTGCTCGAAATCGATGTCGATGTCCGGCGGTTCGTCGCGCTCTTCGGAGATGAAGCGTTCGAACAGCAGCTCCATGTGGCTGGGGTCGATCTCGGTCACGCCCAGCACGAAGCACACCGAGGAATTGGCGGCCGAGCCGCGGCCCTGGCACAGGATCTGCTGGCTGCGCGCGAAACGCACGATGTCGTGCACGGTCAGGAAGTAGGACTCGTACTGCTTGAGGTGGATCAGGCGCAGCTCGTGTTCGATCTGGCGGCGCTGGTCTTCGGTGGCACCGCCGGGCCAGCGCCACTGCATGCCCTGTTCGACCAGCACGCGCAGCCAGCTGGCCGGGTCGTGGCCCTCGGGTACCAGCTCGCGCGGGTAGGTGTACTGCAGCTGGGCCAGGTCGAAGCGGCAGCGCTCGGCGATGCGCAGGGTTTCTTCCAGCAGTTCGGCCGGGTACACCGCCGCCAGCGCCTGGCGGCTGCGCAGGTGGCGTTCGCCATTGGGGAACAGGTGCCAGCCGGCGTCGGCGATGGTGCAGTGCTGGCGGATCGCGGTGAGCGTGTCCTGCAGCGCACGGCGGCGGCGCACGTGCATGTGCACGTCGCCACTGGCCACCAGCGGCAGGTCGTGGGCGTAGCCGAATTCCAGCAGCGCTTCCAGCCGCGCCACGTCGTCGGCGTCACGGTGCAGCTCCACCGCCAGCCAGGTGCGGTGCGGGAAACGCGCGTGCAGCCAGGCGGCATCGTCGGCGGTGGGCGCATGGGAGGGCCACAGGCACAGCAGGCCCTCGGGCAGGGCCTCGAAGTCTTCGCGCAGGCAGCGGTACTGGCCCTTGGCAGCGCGCCGGCGGCAGCGGGTGATCAGTTCGCACAACCCGGCATAGCCGGCCAGGTCGGTGCACAGCAGCACCACCTTGGGGCCGTCTTCGATCTGGAATTCGGCGCCGGTGATCAGCGCCAGCTGGTGCTTCTTCGCCGCCTGCCAGGCGCGCACGATGCCGGCCATCGAACATTCGTCGGTGATCGCCAGCGCGCGGTAGCCCTGTTCCTTCGCGCGCGCGAACAGCTCCTCGGCGATGGAGGCGCCGCGCTGGAAACTGAAGGCCGAGAGGCAATGCAGTTCGGCATAGTCGGGCAGGGCCGTGCTCATGCGAACCAGCCGTGCAGCATGAACGGGCCATGCCGCGCGCCGGCGGCGGTGAAGGCCCAGCCGCGCTGGCCGAGCGCGGTTTCCACCACGTAGTAGTCGCGGCGCACATCGTCTTCGTCCCACCAGCCCGATTCGATGCGTTCGGGTCCGGACAGGATGCGCAGGTCCGGGTCGTACAGCGGCTGCGGGGTGGCCAGCAGCCAGCCCGGGCGCAGCGGCAGCACCGGCGGTGGACCCTTGGCCGCCTGGGCCGGGGTGCCGGTAGCGCGTTCGGGCCGGTGTTCGGCGCGCAGCGCCACGCCCTGCACGGCGTCGTCGCCGAGTCGCGCGCGCAGGCGTTCGCGCAGCTGTTCCCACGGCATGGCCTGCTGCGGGCGCGGGTCGAACAGGTCGCGCGCGGCCGGCACGAACGGCGGCAGGTGCTCGGCCTGCAGGCGCAGCCCGCGGCTGCCGGCGGGCAGGCGCAGGTGGTCGACGCGATTGCGGGCCAGCTCGAACAGCATCGCCGCGTCGCGTTCGGGGGCGAGCAGGCCGACGGTCAGCCGCGTGTCCGGGTGCTGTTCGTGTTCGAACCACAGGTCGAACTGCTGCGCGCCGCCATCGCGCGAACACAGGAACGCGGCAAGGTCGGCGGTGAGCCGGCGCAGCGGGAACAGCAGGGCCTGGGTGGAGTCGATCTCGTAATCGAACTCGATGCGCGCATCGAACCGGTCCGGCGGCCGGAAGTACTGCAGCGGCGGGCTGCCGATGCCGCGCAGCGCATCCAGGTGGGCCAGCACCTGGGCCGGGAAGCGCCGGGCCAGGCTGTCGCGGGGCAGGGCGAAGGCCGCGCCCAGGCTGCGCAGCCCGGAGCGGGCCAATACCGTGACCGCCTCGGTGGGCAGGCCGCTGCGTTCGATCGGAATCTGCGCCAGTGCCGGTTCCAGCGCGTCGGCATCCACGCCCAGCCGCGCGTGCACGCCGCTCAGCACCCAGGCTGCGTGCGGGTTCGGTGCGGCCACCAGCCGGTGGCGGAAGCCGAGTTCTTTCAGTCCGTCGCGCAGGCGCTGTTCAATCGCCGCCCAGTCGCCGAACAGGGCGCGGCTGGCGCCAATCTCCAAAGCCAGCGCATGCGGGAAGGCCAGGCTGACCTGCGAGCTGATGCCGTACAGCCAGCTGGCCAGCAGCTGGCGGGTGTCCTGTTCGGCGCGTGGGTCGTAGTCCACGGTGAGCATGTCGCGGGTGAGCACCTGCGCGGCCGAGAGCAGCATGCCGCGGCGCAGGCCGAGCTGGCGCGCGGCCGGGCTGACCGCATGCAGCACCCGGCGCTGCGCCGGGCCGGTGACCAGCACCAGCGGCGCGCGCGGATCCGGCTGCTGGCGCAGGGCCGCGTCCAGCGCCAGTTGAGGCAGCAACAGGCAGGCCCACTGCATGGCGGCGCCTCAATGGGCCAGGGCCAGCGGCAACGGCTGCGCCGGTGCCATGCCGCCGCGGCATTTGAGGACCCGCACCTGGCCGGCGTCGAGCTGCAGGCGCAATGGGGCGGGGGAGGGATTGCGCGCCTGGCGGCTGTCGCGGAAGGCGAAGCCCAGGCACTGCCCGGTTTCGGCGGCGACCTGCAGGCGGCGCAGGGCGCGGTCGTCGGCCTGCTGCGGCCAGCACAGCACGGCGGCGCAGGCGGCCGAGCGCAGGCACTGTTCGGCCGCCCACAGCGCGTCGCGCGGATTGGCATGGACCACCTGCAACTGACCCAGCGCCAGCCCGGCCCCGGCCCAGCCGGGTGCGTGCGGCAGGTGTGGCGGGGCGACCAGCACCACGGTCTGCTGGAGCTGGCTGAGCCGGGCCAGGGTGGGCCAGACCAATGCCAGCTCGCCCTGGCCGGGCGCGCCCAGCAGCACCTCGGACAGGGCCGAAGGCGGCCAGCCGCCGCCAGGCAGCCGGCTGTCCAGCGCGGGGTGCCCGGTCGGGTGGGCCGCCACCTCCGGCACCGCCGCACGCGGCTGCCCGCGCCAGACCTGGCGGCTTTCCAGCAGCTGGTCCAAGGCTCTTACAGCGGCCATGGACGTGCCTCCCGGAAGGGCAGGAGCGAGCGGAGACGGGCGGGAAACCTGAACATGAAGCGAGCGTAGGCAGGATCGGTGTCAAGGGGTGAGACCGACATGCTAGCGTGTTTTAGCAGAATTACTAATGAATTTTCTGAGCGCCCAAGACCCCACAGGCGTTCATGATTCCGGAACGAAAAGCAGCCGGGCAGAGCCCGGCTCAACCGGCGTCGGGGTGCCGGACGCCACGTAAAAATTCGTACCCGCCGAACGCAATCAAGCAGGTTCAGGAACCCCTGAAAGGCACTTTGAGCACCGGCTGAAAGTTTGCAGCCGCCTCTCGGATCTCCCCCAGCAGGTCGGGATGACGATCCAACAGGTGGAACAGGTTGAACACGGCCGCTACCGGCTGGGCCTTACCGGTTTCATAGCGCGAAAAGGCGTTCGGGCCACCGCCGGTGATCTCCGCCGCCTCATGCTGGCTCAGCTGCAGCTTTCGCCGAACGCGGCGTAGTTCAGCGCCTGCTTCCAGCCGTGCCTGCAAGACCAGGGCATCAGCCGCCGCCATGTACCGTGCCTGGCTTGCATCATCCAGGAAGGCCTCTCCGCACCGTTCGCAGCGCTCGCCGACGAGGTCGGCAACCTCGATGACCCGTGTGCCTACTGCAAGGGGAAGCCCACCCGCAAATGCAGCCCATGTACCTGCTGCGCCGCACGCCGGGCATTGACCTGGGGCGAGGGTGGGGTATTCGGGATTGGTAGTCATGGTCATAGCTTCTTGAATGAGATGACGAGCTTGGGCGAGGGCGGCACCGCAGACTTGGACGCAGCAGGAGGCACCCACAGCATGAATTTGATGTACGCCAGTCCGTTGTCCGTGGGCCCGTGGTAGACGTCCTGCCAAAGGGTGTGCGTTGCGTCGTTCTCGGCGGTCATCGATTTGAAAAAGTGCACAGGTCGAAGCGCGAGAATCGCGGCAATTGCCTGATGTGGCTGTAATTGCATCGCAGCCACACCGGCCATTGCGTTGAATCCAAAGACGCCGGTTCCATGCTTTCTCACCAACTGCTGGACGTGCGCCAGGGGGTAGTCCGGAGTTCGCTTTTCGAACACACCATCGCTGCGAACGAACGATCCAGTGGGCGCGCCATAAAGAGGTGGATGGGAGGGCGGATGAGACATTGCGTACGTCCGCGTCAGGATGAATATACACCTTAAAGGTTAATTGGCAATCCCTCCAAGACAATCATTTCTATGGATTTCAACGATTCGATAGGCAAACGAAAGGGTCCCAAAACCTGAACACGCTGTTGACACGGATGAACGCGGTGAACCACTCTTGATCGGATGGGTACCCTTGCGGCACCCGACGGATGCGATGGCTGTAGCGACAGGCGGAGGGGCCTGATCGTGGTCGGCGTACCCGTGTAGTTCCGATATCGGCCGCCTGCGTGCCGGTGTCCCGCCACTACGGCGCTGCACCCTTCTGCGGCAAGACTCCCTGGATTTACTGCGTCAGCAAAGGTGTTTCGCCCGCTTATGAAAACGATTACAAAGCCCCTGGCCCTGACGGCCGCCATCGCCTTGTCGCTCTCCGCTGCCGCTTCGGCCGCCCCCGCTGCCCCCGCCGATGCCTTCACCGTGCTGCGTTTGGAGCAGGCGCCGACGTACCTGGACACCGCTGCCGTGGCCGCGCAGCTGCAGGCGCTGGACGTGGATGCGCTGACCATCGACAACGTCACCCGCGCCGCCGACACCCCCGACAGCGCGCTGGCGCCGGACCCGCTGGCCGCGCTGGCCGACCAGCTCGGCTACACCTACCGTTTCGTCAGCGCCGATCCAGCCGCCGCCGAACAGCACGGCAGCGTGGTGCTGTCGCGCCTGCCGGTGGAGGCCGAGTCGGGCGTGGAAACGCCGGGGCTGAATTACCTGCGCCTCAACGACGGCCGCCACGTGGTGGCGATGTATACCGCTGCTGCCGTTTCGCCGGACCCGGGCATCAAGACGCTGGTGGAAGGCTCGCGGCTGGGCGCCCCGGCCGTGCTGCTGGGCAGCCTGCCGCTGGACGGCATGCTGCTGGATGCAGGCGGCCTCCAGGCCGGCGCCAAACAGCAGTACTACAGCGCCGGCTTCGCGTCGGCGACGAGTGCGCCGATCAAGCTGCGGATCGATGCCGATTCCGCCCCGCTGTCCGGCCAGCTGCTGACCCTCGCCTACACCGCACCGGTCGGCGGCGACACGCCGTGGATGGACACCACGTTGAACGCCGATGCCCGCGCCAAGGCGCTGGTGGCGAAGATGACCGTGGACGAGAAGTTCCAGATGCTGCACAGCTACTTCGGGCTGGGCAAGGACGGCGGACCGCTGCCGGAAGGCGCGGTCGGTTCGGCCGGTTTCGTGCCGGGCGTGCCGCGCCTGGGCATTCCGGCCCAGCAGTCGGCCGATGCCGGCGTGGGCGTGACCAACCCGGGGGGCATCCGCAAGGGCGACATTGCCACGGCGATGCCATCGGGCCCGTCCACGGCCTCTACGTGGAACCCGCAGATCGCGTTTACCGGCGGTGCCACCATGGGCCGTGAAGCCTGGCAGCAGCGCTTCAACATCCTGCTGGCCGGCAGCGTCAACCTGCAGCGCGACCCGCGCAACGGCCGCAACTTCGAATATGCCGGCGAAGACCCGGTGCTGGCCGGTCGCCTGGTCGGCGAGTCGATCCGGGGCGTGCAGAGCCAGCACGTGATTTCGACGATGAAGCACTTCGCGCTCAACGACATGGAAACCTCGCGCAACTTCCACAGCGCCGAGATCGGCGAGCAGGCGATGCGCGAGTCGGACCTGCTGGCGTTCGAGATCGCACTGGATTCCGGTAAGCCCGGCTCGGTGATGTGCTCGTACAACCGCATCAACGGCACCTACGGCTGCGAGCACGATTACCTGATGAACCAGGTGCTCAAGCAGGAATGGAAGTTCCCGGGTTTCGTGATGTCCGACTGGGGCGGCGTGCACAGCGGTTCCAAGGCGGCCCTGGCCGGGCTGGACCAGCAGTCGGCCGGTGAGGTGTTCGACAAGGCGGTGTACTTCGACCAGCCGCTGCGCCTTGCGGTGGCCGGTGGCACGGTGCCGCAGGCGCGCCTGGACGACATGGTGGCGCGGATCCTGCGCACGATGTTCGCGCACGGCAACTTCGACCTGCCGCCGCAGCACGTGCCGATCGACGTCGCGGCGGGTTTCGCCGCCGCGCAGCGCACGGTGGAAGAGGGCAGCGTGCTGCTGCGCAACGAAGGCGGCCTGCTGCCGCTGGCCAAGGACGTGCAGCGCATCGTGATCATCGGCGGACACGCGGACAAGGGCGTGATCGGTGGCGGCGGTTCGTCGCACGTGGGGTTCACTGCCCGTGGCACCAATGCGGTGCCCGGCGTGCTGCCGACCACCTGGCCGGGCCCGGTGATCTTCCACCCGTCTTCGCCGCTGGAAGCCCTGCGCGCCGAGCGCCCGGATGCAACCATTCAATACGTGGACGGCCGTGACGTGGCGGCAGCGGCGCGCGCTGCCGCGGCGGCGGACGTGGCGATCGTGTTCGCCACGCAGTGGTCGGCCGAGTCGGTGGACCTGCCGCACATGCAGCTGCCGGACAACCAGGACGCGCTGATCGCGGGCGTGGCCAAGGCCAACCCGAAGACGGTGGTGGTGCTGGAAACCAACGGCCCGGTCGAGCTGCCGTGGCTGCAGCAGGTGCCGGCCGTGATGCAGGCGTGGTACCCGGGCATCCGCGGTGGCGAGGCGATTGCCACGCTGCTGACCGGCAAGGTCAATCCGTCCGGCCGCCTGCCGGTGACCTGGCCGATCGACGCCTCGCAGCTGCCGCGCCCGCACGTGAACGGGCTGGGCTTCAATCCGAAGAACAAGCCGGACGACACCATCGATTACGACATCGAAGGCGCCAACGTGGGCTACAAGTGGTTCGCAGCCAAGGGCCTGGTACCGCAGTTCCCGTTCGGCCACGGCCTGTCGTACACGCAGTTCCAGTACGACAACCTGACCTACACGGCGATGGGGCAGCGGCTGGTGGCGACGGTCGACATCCGCAATACCGGCAAGGTCGCCGGCGCGGACGTGGCGCAGCTGTACCTGAAGCTGCCGGAAGGCAGCACCACGCCGATCCGCCTGATCGGCTTCCAGAAGGTCATGCTGCAGCCGGGCGAGTCGCGCCGGATCCGGATCGAGGCCGAGCCGAAGGCGATGGCCAGCTTCGATACCGCCGACAAGCAGTGGAAGATTGCCGAAGGGCGGTATGAGCTGCAGCTGTCGCGCTCGGCCAGCGAGCCGCTGCAGACGGTGCCGGTGGTGTTGAGTGGGGGTGTGGTGCGTTGATGGTTTGCGTCGAGCCGGGCAGAGCCGCGCCCCGGCAGCAATGACGCGTTCGTCCGATGAACGCGTCGCCACGCGCCCGCGCAGTGAACGACCGACGTGGCGTTTTGCAGGATCTGTTCGTTCGCGGCCAACCTACGACACATAGGCGCCGCGGGCGAACAGCGCTAGGCTGGGAAGGTTGGTTGCCATCACCCTTCCCGGAGAGAGCCATGCGTGTTCGTGTCGTGCCTGTGCTGTTGAGCCTGATGATTGCCGCCAGCGTGTCGGCGCAGACCGCGCCGATGACGCCGGACATTCCAGCCAAGGGGTTCGTGACCCCGACCGCGGGCTTCGACTACGACAAGCGCGAGGTCATGGTGCCGATGCGCGATGGCACCAAGCTGTATACGGTGATCGTGGTGCCCAAGGGTGCCCACAATGCGCCGATGCTGCTTACCCGCACCCCGTACGACGCCGCCAATCGCGCCAAGCGCATGGATTCGCCGCACATGCGCGATATCCTGCCGCAGGGCGACGAGGTGTTTGTCGATGCCGGCTACATCCGCGTGTTCCAGGACATTCGCGGCAAGCACGGCTCCGAAGGCGATTACGTGATGACCCGGCCGCTGCGCGGTCCGCTCAATGGCACCAAGGTCGACCACGCCACCGATGCGTGGGACACCATCGACTGGCTGGTCAAGCATGTGCCGGAAAGCAACGGCAAGGTCGGCATGCTCGGCTCGTCGTATGAAGGCTTCACCGTGGTGATGGCGCTGACCGACCCGCATCCCGCGCTGAAGGTGGCCGCGCCGCAGAGCCCGATGATCGATGGCTGGATGGGCGACGACTGGCTCAACTACGGTGCCTTCCGCCAGGTCAACTTCGGCTACTTCACCGGCCAGCTGGCCAAGCGTGGCAAGGGTCCGTCCATTCCCAGCGTCGGCTACGACGACTACACCACCTTCCTGCGTGCCGGGTCGGCCGGCGACTATGCCAAGGCCAATGGCATCGACCAGCTGCCGTGGTGGCACAAGCTGGTGGAACACCCCTCCTACGACGCGTTCTGGCAGGAACAGGCGCTGGACAAGCGCATGGCCAGCACCCCGTTGAAGGTGCCGACCATGTGGCTGCAGGGCCTGTGGGACCAGGAAGACATGTGGGGCGCAGTGCACAGCTATGCGGCGATGGAACCGCGCGACACTGACAATACCCTCAATTACCTGGTGATGGGCCCGTGGCGGCACAGCCAGGTGAACTATGACGGCGCAAACCTGGGCGCACTCAAGTTCGACGGCGACACCGCGCTGCAGTTCCGCCGCGACGTGCTCAAGCCGTTCTTCGACCAGTACCTGGTCGATGGCGCGGCCAAGGCCGACACGCCGCCGGTGCTGATCTACAACACCGGCGAAAACCACTGGGACCGCCTGCAGCAGTGGCCGCGTACCGCCGCGCAGACCAAGCCGCTGTACCTGCGCGCCGGCGGCAAGCTCTCGTTCGAGGCGCCGCAGGCGGGCGAGGCGACCTATGACGCGTACGTGTCCGATCCGGCCAAGCCGGTGCCGTTCGTGCCGCGCCCGGTGCGCTTCGCCGACCGCGACATGTGGACCACCTGGCTGGTCAAGGACCAGCGCTTCGTCGATGGTCGCCCCGACGTGCTCACCTTCGTCAGCGAGCCGCTGACCGAACCGCTGCGCATCGGCGGCGCGCCGCAGGTGAACCTGCAGGCGGCGACCAGTGGCAGCGACAGCGACTGGGTGGTGAAGCTGATCGACGTGTATCCGGACCAGGTGCCGTCCACGCCGGAAATGGGCGGGTATGAGCTGGCGGTGTCGATGGCGATTTTCCGCGGGCGCTATCGCGAGAGCTTCAGCGAGCCGAAGGCGATTGCCTCGAACCAGGTGCTGGATTACAAATTCGGCCTGCCTACCGCCAACCATGTATTCCAGCCCGGCCACCGGGTGATGGTGCAGGTGCAGTCGACGCTGTTCCCGCTGTACGACCGCAACCCGCAGACCTTCGTGCCCAACATCTACCTGGCCAAGCCGGGCGATTACCAGAAGGCGACCCAGCAGGTGTGGCACGCACCGCAGCAGGCGAGTTTCATTTCGTTGCCGGTGTATTGATCGAAACGACGGTGCCGGGCCGCGTGCCCGGCACCGTGTGCATCATTCCGCGACGTTGGAGCCCGACATGCTCGGGTAATCCGTATACCCCTCGGCACCACCGCCATACAGGGTGTCAGGATTGAAATCCGACAACGGAACGTCATTGCGCAGGCGCTCCACCAGGTCCGGGTTGGCGATGAAGGCCCGGCCGAAGGCGATCATGTCGGCATAGCCGCTGGCAATCGCCGCCTCGGCGCTGGCCTTGTCGTAACCGTTGTTGGCGATCCACGACCCACGGAACTTCGCCCGCAGCGCGGCGTAGTCGAACGGGATGTTGTCGCGTGGACCGCCGGTGGCGCCTTCGATGACATGGATGAAGGCCAACTCGCCAATCGCATCCAGGCGCTCCACCGCGCGTTCGAACAACGGCTGCGGGTTGGAATCGTACGCGTCGCTGGCCGGGGTGGTCGGCGACAGGCGTACGCCGGTGCGCTCCGCGCCGATCTCCGCGACCACCGTACGCACCACTTCCTCCAGCAGACGCGTGCGGTTCTCGATGCTGCCACCGTATTCGTCGGTACGATGGTTGCTGCCATCGCGCAGGAACTGGTCGATCAGGTAGCCGTTGGCGGCATGCACCTCGACCCCGTCGAAGCCGGCAGTGAGCGCATTGCGCGCGGCTTGGCGGTAGTCCTGGACCACCCCGGGAATTTCCTCCAGGCGCAGGGCGCGCGGCGCGGACACGTCTTCGAAGCCGTTCGCGGTGAAGGTCTTGGCATTGGCACGGATCGCGCTGGGCGCCACCGGGACTTCGCCTTCCGGCAGCAGGCTGGTGTGCGAAACGCGGCCCACATGCCAGAGCTGCAGCACGATGCGGCCGCCCTCGGCGTGCACCGCGTCGGTCACCTTGCGCCACGCGTCGATCTGCGCCTGCCTGTAGATGCCGGGCGTATCCAGGTAGCCCTGGCCCAGCGGGCTGATCTGGGTCGCTTCGGCAATGATCAGCCCGGCGCTGGCGCGTTGCTGGTAGTACTGGATCGCCAGCGGATTCGGCACGCGGCCTTCGATGGCGCGGTTGCGGGTCAGCGGGGCCATCGCGATACGGTTGGCGACCTCGATCGCGCCAAGCCGGGTGGGAGTGAACAACGTTCCGTCAGTGGACTCTGTCATGAAAGTGCCTTGGGGGATGGGAAATCGTGCAGGGGTACGACACCCAGCATAGGGGCGCGTGCGTTGCAGCGATGGGAAGCATTGTTGCGGGGCCTCCCGTGCACGTTGTGTAACGTTTTGCAGGCGTAAGGTGGGATCGAATCCAGGCAGAGGCAAGCGCAATGATCGATTATCAGCTGAAGGGCAAGGTCGCCATCGTTACCGGCGGCGTCTCCGGCATCGGCTTGGCCGTGGCCGAAGTGTTCGCCGACTCCGGCGCGGCGGTGGCGGTGTGGGACCTGAAGGACGACGCGGTGCAGAAGACCGCCGAGGCGATCCGCGGCAAGGGCGTGAAGGCCATCGGCATCGCGTTGGACGTCACCGACGAAGCCGCCGTGGAAGCGGCGGTGCAGCGCACCGTGCAGGAACTGGGTGGGCTTGATATTGCAGTCAACAACGCCGGCATCGGCGGGCCCTCCGCGCTCAGCGGCGATTACCCGATCGACGGCTGGAAGCGGGTGATCGACGTCAACCTCAACAGCGTGTTCCTGTGCCAGCGTGCCCAGATCCAGGCGCTGCGCAAGGCCGGCAAGGGCGGCAGCATCGTCAACATGGCCTCCATCCTGGGCCAGGTCGGCTTCGCCAACTCGGCCGCCTACGTGGCGGCCAAGCACGGGGTGGTGGGGCTGACCCAGACCGCCGCGTGGGAGCACGCCAGCGACAGGATCCGCGTCAACGCGGTGGGCCCCGGCTTCATCGCCACGCCGTTGCTGGACAAGATGGATCCGGCCGTCAAGAAGGCGCTGGAGGCCAAGCACGCGCTGGGACGGCTGGGCAAGGCCGAGGAAGTTGCCGCGCTGGTGGCCTGGCTGGCCAGTGACGATGCGTCGTTCGCCACGGGTACGTATTACGCCATCGACGGCGGCTACCTGGCGCAGTAATGCGGCGCAGCAGGGGCGGATGCACCGCTCCTGCACGTCGCGCTCACATCCCATTTCACGGAATTCCCACGACGATCAGGCAACGCTCCACCCATCGCCACTGGAACCTGATGGGAATGGAACAAGATCTATCGATCCTGCTGCGCATTGGCGCTGCCATGCTGTTCGGCGGCGTGCTCGGCATCGAGCGCGAAATGGGCAAGCATGCGGCGGGGTTGCGCACGCACATGCTGATCGCCGGCGCGGCCGCGTTGATCGTTGGCCTGGGCGACAGCATTGCCGAGCATTTCCAGCAGGAGCGCTATCGCGACCTGCTGCAGGTCGACCCGGTGCGTCTGATCGAGGCGGTGGTGGCGTGCGTGGGGTTCGTGGCCGCAGGAACGATCCTGCGCGGCAGCCGCGAGGACGAGGTCAGCGGGCTGACCACGGCCAGTTCGCTGATCATGGCCGCGGCCATCGGCATCGCGGTGGGGATCGGGGAGTACGTCATCGCCATCGGCGTGAGCGTGCTGTGTGTGATCGTGCTGACGGTGTTCCGCCGTCTGGCCAAGAAGCTGGAGTAGTCGTCATGGGCAGCGAGCGACCGTTCGAGATCCAACGTATCGACCACGTGGTGCTGCGGGTGCAGGACCTGCAGCGTGCGCTGGCCTTCTACTGCGATGTACTGGGCTGCACCGTGGCGCGCGAGCGCCCGACCTTGGGAATGATCCACCTGCATGCGGGCAGTTCGATGATCGACCTGATCAGCGTGGACGGCGCGCTGGGCAGCCGCGGTGGCCCGGCCGCCGGGGCACAGGGCCGCAACCTGGAGCACCTGTGCCTGCGGATCGAGCCGTTCGACGAAGAGGCGCTGCGCACGCACCTGCAGGAACATGGCGTCGCGGTGGACGGGCAGGTACGCAGCAACCTGGGCGCGGAGGGAGACGGCCTGTCGCTGTACCTGCGCGACCCGGATGGCAACGCCGTCGAACTGAAGGGACCGACCAGCCCCTGCTGCGGCTGACTTTGGTCTAATGGGCGGCCTGCATTCGCATCCGCCATGGTTGGACCATGATCATCTCCGCTTCCACCGATTACCGCGCTGCCGCGCAGCGCCGGCTGCCGCTGTTCCTGTTCCACTATGCCGACGGCGGCGCCTACGCCGAGCACACCCTGCGCCGCAATGTCGACGACCTGGCCGATATCGCCCTGCGCCAGCGGGTGCTGCGCGACATGGGAGCGCTGAGCTTGGAGGCCGAGTTGCTGGGCGAGCGCATGGCGATGCCGGTAGCGCTGGGGCCGGTGGGGCTGACCGGCATGTTCGCGCGGCGCGGCGAGGTGCAGGCCGCACGCGCGGCGGCCAGCCGCGGCATTCCGTTCACGCTGTCGACGGTGTCGGTCTGCCCGATCGAGGAAGTGGCGCCGGTCATCGGCCGGCCCATTTGGTTCCAGCTGTACGTGCTGAAGGACCGGGGCTTCATGCGCAATGCGCTGGAGCGGGCCAAGGCGGCCGGCGTGACCACGCTGGTGTTTACGGTGGACATGCCGGTGCCCGGCGCGCGCTACCGCGATGCGCACTC
Source organism: Stenotrophomonas aracearum (assembly GCF_031834615.1). Lineage (NCBI taxonomy): Bacteria > Pseudomonadati > Pseudomonadota > Gammaproteobacteria > Lysobacterales > Lysobacteraceae > Stenotrophomonas > Stenotrophomonas aracearum. The sequence continues at coordinate 2,380,836 of NZ_CP115543.1, read as the reverse complement.
GGGCATGAGCGGGCCGAACGCGGCGATGCGGCGCATGCTGCAGGCGGTGACCCACCCGCGCTGGGCGTGGGACGTGGGCCTGCGCGGGCGGCCGCATGACCTGGGCAATGTTTCAGCGTATCGCGGCAGCCCGACCGGGCTGGCGGATTACATCGGTTGGCTGGGCAGCAATTTCGATCCGTCGATCTCGTGGAAGGACCTGGAGTGGATCCGCGAGTTCTGGAGCGGGCCGATGGTGATCAAGGGCATCCTGGACCCGGACGATGCGCGCGACGCGGTGCGGTTCGGCGCCGACGGCATCGTGGTCTCCAATCATGGTGGGCGGCAGCTGGATGGCGTGCTCTCCACCGCACGCGCATTGCCGGCGATCGCCGCAGCGGTCAAGGGTGAGGTGGAGATCCTGGCCGATTCGGGCATCCGCACCGGGCTGGACGTGGTGCGGATGCTCGCGCTGGGCGCCGACGGCGTGCTGCTGGGGCGCGCGTTCGTTTACGCGCTGGCCACGCATGGCGAGGCCGGCGTGGCCAACCTGCTGGACCTTATCGCGAAGGAAATGCGGGTGGCGATGACGTTGACCGGCGCGCGGACGTTGGCCGATATCAGCGAGGATTCGTTGGTGCCGTCCGTCATTCGCACTTGACCGCGGTAATCACGTTGTTCCTGTCGATGAACACGCGCAGGCGGTCGTCGCGGGTGGCGCTGGCGGTGATGGTGGCCGGGCCGATCGGGTCGATCAGGCCGGCGCCGCTCTGCTTGAGCAGGGCACGCATGTTGGCTTCGTCGGCCGGCTTGCCGATGGCCCAGGCCAGCGGTTCGGCATGGCACTGGCCGCTGCCGGTGATGTGCGGGCCCGGCGCGGTGGCGCAGGCTGACAGGGACAAGGTGGCCATTGCCACCAGCGTAATCAGACTGCGCGAACGAAGTGCCATGGGTCGCTCCTGCGGGGGCCAGCGCTGACCATACCACCGCCGCACGGCACGCGCTCAGTGCGCCTGGCGGGCGTGCGTGGTCGAGGTATCGCCCAGCGCGGACCACACCTTCTCCAGGTGCTGCACGAACACCGGCGGTGCCGAAGCCAGGCTGGGGCTTTGGTGGCGTTCGCCGTCGAACCGCGCCTGGCCGGCGGCGTCCAGCCGGGTTTCGCCTTCGATGCCGTAGCCGGTGCTGCCGTCGATCAGGCTCACGTGCAACTGGTGCGGGCCGCTCCCGTTGCCGCAGAACGTATGGCTGGCCAGGGTGATCTCGGCCTGGCCGTCGTCGTCCAGGTCGGTGGCGCCCACGTGCTGCAGCAGCCAGGCCGCCTCCAGCACCGGAGCGGCACAGGGCTGGCGGATCTGGCGTTGCCACTGCTTGGTCCACCCCTTGCGGGGCCCTGACCGGACGTACAGCCGCGCGGTCAGGATCGCCACGTCGAGCGAACCGCTACCGGCCGGGTCGTCGATCACCGCCGCGCTGCGCTCCAGCACTAGCACCCCTTCGCCATGCAGATCGCGGTAGTGCACGCGGCGCAGCGCATCGTCGTTGCCGGGCATGGGGTCGGCCGCCACATCCTGTGCGGAGAGCAGGGTCAGGCCGGGCAGCTGCGCGGAAGGCGCGGCGTCGTCACAGGCGGCGAGGGCAGCGCAGACCGTGCCCAGCAGGGCAGGGCGGAGCAGGCCGATCAGGCCGGGGGAAGGGAGGCGGGCGTTCATGGGAGATCTGCTGCGGAACGGAGGCGATCATGTCCCGTGACCTCCGCGATGACCATGCAGGCCGTCGCTATCAGCCCCGTTTCCCGGATTTGCTGCAATGCAGCGAAAAACGTAGGACTCCGCTGAACCGGGGGCGCAGCAGGCAATCGTCAAACAGCCACGCTATAGTGACCGATCAATGCGGTGCCCGCTTTCGCGCCCGGGCTGTCTGGCGCGTCGTATCCGATCACATTCATGACTGCTGAAACGACTACTCCGCCGACCGATTCCACCCAGGCTTCCGGCCCGCTGTTCTACCGCCAGCCGCTGCCGCTGCAGTCGGACAAGCACGCCAACTGGCGCCTGCGCCCGGGTTCGCTTGCCTTCGCCGCCGACACCAACGCCATTCCGGCGGTGATCGGCGAATTCGGCATGGCCGCCCAGCACTTCCCCATCCTGTTCACCGGCAAGGACGCCGCGCCGATCGTGGCGGTGGGCCTGGCCCGCAACAACCTGTTCGTCAATGACGGCCGCTGGGCCGACAACACCTACGCGCCGGCCTACCTGCGCCGTTACCCGTTCGTGTTCATGCAGTCCGAGGAAGACGGCAACTTCCTGCTGGCGCTGGACGCCGATTCGGAGCAGGTCAACCAGGGCGAGAACGAAGAAGGCGAACCGCTGTTCGTCGACGGCAAGGCGACCGAGCTGGTCGACAACGCCATGAAGTTCTGCGCCGACTTCACCCGCGAACACGAGCAGACCCGTCAGTTCAGCGCCGCGCTGCTGGCCCAGGACCTGCTGGTGGACCGCAGCATCGACGTGACCCTGAACAACGGCGAGAAGATGTCGGTCAACGGCTTCCACGTCGTCGACGTCGAGAAGTTCGCCAAGCTGCCCGACGACATCATCGTCGCCTGGCACCGCAACGGCTGGCTGGCGTCGATCCACCACCACCTGAGCTCGCTGGCGCGCTTCAACGCGCTGGTGCAGCGCCAGAGCGAGCAGGTCCAGGCGGCCTGATCGCAACGACGGTGCAGCATGAAAACGGCGACCCTTGGGTCGCCGTTTTTCATTGTTCCTGTTGCGCTTCCCAGCTCTGGATCAATTCCAGCACCTGCGGCTCGCGCGGCTTCTGCAGCAGCCCCGGCAGCAGCGCGTCGTAGGCGGCGCGGTAGTCGGTGGACTGGTGGGCGAGGAAATCCTGCACCGAGTCTTCGTCCCAGCGCTCGTACAGGGTGAACAACGTGGGGTCGTTGGCATCGCGGTGCAGGTCGCAGGAGATGAAAGCCGGCTCCTCGGCCATGCGGTCGATCAGCGCGTGGACGGCGTCCAGCCAGTCCTGCACCCGTTCGGGTTTGACCTGGAGGCGGACGTAGAAGGTCAGGGGCACATCGGTGGCAGTCATGGGACGCGTCCGGCAGGAGGGATGCGCCCATTGTAGCCAGCCCGGTCAATACACCAGCTGTGCGGGGTTGCAGGCGGTGGCCTGCAGGTGCACGTCGGTGCGGCCCAGTTCCAGTCCGAGCACGTTGGCCAGGGTGGTGGTGAGAAGGGTGCCGACGCCGTTGAGCAGGGGCTTGAGCACGCCTTCCAGCACCGGGCGGAGCAGGGTGCACAGCAGGCCCGTGCACGCCACCGCATTGGTGCCGGGGTCGGTCACGCTTCCTGCGCCCTGGTAGGCGTCCAGCACGCCGGCCGGTGCAGTCTGCAGGTAGGACGCGAGGTTGGCCTTGAGGCAGGCGTTGTAGGCCAACAGCGCGCTGACCAGGCCGCTGCAGCGGTTGACCACGAGTCCCCCTAGCAGGGTCCCTAGCAGGCCATCGATCAAGCCCAAACCTTGGCCGGTCACTGTGGCGCGATAGCCGTCCCACGCCGAGCCGTCGTCGAAGCAGGTCAGCAGGCCCAGTCCGCAGGCCCGGGGAACACCTTTGGGCACGATCCAGTCGCCGAACGCGGGGATGCCCTGCGCCGGGCTGCCGTTGCGCAGCAGGGAGATGGTGCGGTCCACGTCGTACAGGCCGTTGCCGGGGTTGGAGGCCTTGAGGAACTGCTCGGCCAGCTGGTTGGCGGTGTCGCCGGTGTTCATGCCCTTGCTGGCCGGGTTCAGCATGCCGCCCAGCACGCGCAGCAGCTGCTGCACCAGCTCGTTGACCGCGCTGCCCAGCTGCGCGCCGTTGATCGAGGTTGATTTCGTTTCGCCGGCGGCCAGGGTCAGCTGCTCGGAATGGGTGAGCGCGTTGAGCTGGATGCGGTCGTTGACCAGCGGCGCGCCGAGCAGGGTCAGCAGCTGCTCGTTCTGCAGGCTCTCTTCGCACACGTTGCGGATAGAGAAGCGGGCGCTGTCGGCGACCTTGCCGACGCAGGCGCGCAGTACCGACGCATCGACCTGGACGGTGGCGGTGGCCGGCTGCACACTGCACTGCAACGCGGTCAGCGTGCCCATCGCATTGGTGACGTCGGCGTGGATCGGCAGGTGCAGCCGGATGCCCAGTGCGCCGAGGACCTTGCCGACGCCAAGTGGCAGGGTGTTGGTGTCGATGTCGAGGTAGACGCGCACCTGGGCGTTGTAGGCGCGGGCGCCGACGCCGCCGATGGCGATGGAGGGTGGTTCGATCACCGCCGCCTGCGCCTGCACGCCGAGGATGTCGAGGTTCTGGACCTCGACCGCGCGCCCGCGGCAGGCGATGCTGATGCTGGTGGTCAGCACATCGAGCGCGCTGACCTGGGCCTGCAGCGCGGCGGTGGCGGCGCCGTCGGGGGCGACGATGCGGGCGAACAGGCCGCTGCCGGCGGCATCGCTGCCGAGCTGCACGGCCAGCCGGTCGAGGTCGAGCTTGGTGGCCAGCGCGTCGTGCAGCGCATCCAGGTCGGCGTTGGCCACGCCGCTCTGCGCCAGCACCTGTGCGGTGGCGGTCAGCAGCCGGCCGAGCGAGACCTTGTGCGCGGCCAGAAGCGCGTTGAAATCGGCCACGCTGATGTCGGCGTCGACCTCGATCCCCAGCGCCTGCAGCAGGCCGCCCGGCGTGACCTTTGCCTGGGCCAGGCCGTCGTAGCCGAGCAGGGTGGTCTGGTCCAGGTCCACCCCGACCAGACGCAGCACGCTGCCCAGCGGGGTATTGCCGTTGACCCGCAGCAGTTGCGCGCCGACGCTGAACACCGCCAGCGGCGGCGCGCGGGTGGCCACCGCCTGCGCACGCACGCTGGGCAGGCGGGTGGTGCCGCCGAAGAACGGCAGCACCGCGCGTTCGGCCACGACCTTGACCGCATTGGGTACCGTGCTGGCGTCATGCAGGAAATGGTCTTCGCTGGCATGGCTGGCGTTCCAACTGCCGCACTGCACGGTGAGGGTGCCGGGGAAGCGATTGGCTTCCAGTGCGTTGCGGCGTGCGGCAGTGTTGTCGGCGCGGTCGGCGGTACACAGGTCGAGCCGCTGCGCCCCGGCCAGTGCCGAGAGATCGGCGATTTTCTGCACATCGCGCTTGGCCCAGTACAGGTAACCGATCTCGATCAGGCCGAGCATGCCGAGCAGGCCCAGCAGCACGAACATCATGGTCACCGACATCCCGCCGCGCGCATGGTTCGGGGCGCGCATGGGCCTACTTCCCGGTGGTCGCTGCGCCACCGGCGGCATCCGGGCGCAGGCTGGGGGCGAGGTAGGCGGGAATGGGATGGGTGAAGCTGTCGATGTAGCGCTTGTAGCTGGCCGAGGCCTGGTCGCCCAGGATGGGAAGCGGCGTGCCGGCGCGTTCGCCGCTGGCCTGCAGGCGAAGCAGCGCTCGAGTGGCGTCGCCTATCTGGGCGGCGCGGGGATCCGGCGGCGTCGGTGATGCGACCACCGGCGCAGGAGTGACCCCGGCAGCCGGCCGCGACTCGGCGGACAGGGCGGAGGTGGTGCCCAGCGCGACAAAGACCAGCACTACGCCCGCAAAGCGGGCAGTGGCGGAAACGTTCATGGCGTGCTCCCGGAGGCAAGGTGGGCATCAGCGAGACGTTCGGGGGAGGAGGACGCGGCGGCAGGTGGCCCCAGCTCAACAGCCAGCCGCAGCACTTCCTGCCGGGTCGCCTCGGGGAAGCCGGCGCTGTGCAGGATGCGTTCGGCCAGCGCAGTTTCGTTGCTCAACAGCGCCCACAACGCCATGTTGGCGTTGGCCTGGATTTTGTCCGGCGCCAATTCGGCGGCCCTGGCCAGCGGCTCGCGTGCCTGTTCGCGCTGCCCCGCACGCAGCCGCGCGAAGCCCAGGTCGCCGAGGTAATCGGTGTTGAGTGGCTCCAACGCCACCGCGCGCGCGAGGCACTGTTCGGCCTGCGCGGGATCGCCTTCGTGCACCGCGATCAGGCCCAGTCCATGCCATGCGGCTGCCGCCTGTGGGCCGTTGGCGAGCGCGACATACAGGCTGCGCGCGGCCGGCAGCTGCCCGGTGGCGCGCAGTGCGTCGGCCTGCAGCAGGCGCAGGGCAGGGCTGTCGCCATGGCGCTGGCGATAGGCATCCACATGGGCCAGCGAGGCGTAGTACGCGCCCTGCTGCTGCATCTGCGCGATCAGGGCCAGGTACAGGCGTTTGTCGTCCTGTGCGGGCTTTGCCGGCGTGGCGAGGCTGACCGGGTCGGGACGGTACGCAGGGCGGGTGGAATGGCAAGCCGTGCCCAGCGCGGCGACGGCCAGCAACACAGAGAAATGGAGGGTACGGGTCGACATGCTCAGGTTCCCAGTCGGGTCATGGCATCGGCCAGCGCGATGATCGCCGGGCCGGACAACACCAGCATCAATGCCGGCAGCAGGGTCAGCATCATCACTACGGTCATCTTCACCGAGAGCTTGCCGACCTTCTCCTTGAGCGTGGCGCGGCGCTGTTCTCGCAGGCGCACGCTGAACTGGCGCAGCGGTTCCTGCACCGCGCCGCCGTGTTCGTGCACCTGCAGGATGAGCTGCACCAGGCTGCGCAGGTCTTCGTCGTTGAACGCGTCGGCGAGCCGGCGCAGCGACTGCTGGCGGCTGCGGCCGTGCATGTAGGCGACGTTGGCCTGCTGGATTTCGCGACCGAGCACGGGGATCGCGGTGCGCAGCTTGTCGCCCAACGTCTGCAGGCTCTGGTCCATGCTGAAGCCCACGCCCTGCAGCAGGCGCAGCAGGTCGATCATCAGCGGCAGTTCGGCATTCACCCGCTGCCGCAACCGGTTGGCCAAGCTGCGCAGCGCCAGCTTGGGCAGCAGCACGCCGAAGGCGAGCGCGGCCAGCGGTACGAGCACGCGCTGCACGCCGTGGGCGTCGAACAGCAGGCCGGCCAGCACCAGGCACAGGACGGCAAGCAACAGGCGCAAGCCGAGGAACACCGCTGTGCCGGTGCGGGTATTCCAGCCGGCCTGATCCAGCAGCAGGCGGTCTTCCGGGGCGAGCAGCGCCGCTTCGACGCGGCCGCCGTTGAAACGCTCGCCCACTGCGGCGAGCCAGCCCAGGCTGCGGCTGCCGGAGTCGATCGCGGTCGCCGGCGCGGCGGCACCTTCCTCGCGCGAGCGCAACGCGCTCTGCAATGTCGCGGCGGTGCGTTGCCGGCGACCATTCAACAGCAGCGCGGCCACGCCCAGCAGGGCAAGCCCGGCGGCAAGGACCAGCAGCGCGGCGAACCACAGGGCGCTCTCTTTCATAGCGAGCGTGCCAGCCGATACAGCAGGAACCCGCCGATCAGTTCCAGCACGAGCGCACCGCCGAGAATGCGGTGCCCGAGCGGTGCGTGCAGTACCGGCTGGAAGAAGTCCGGGCTGGCGATCGCCATCAGCAGGCCGCACAGCGGCGGCAGCAACCCCAGCACCCAGGCCGACATGCGCGTTTCCGAGGTGGTGGCCATCAGTTCCTGCTGGGCCTGTTCCAGGTCGCGCATGAAGTCGCTCATGCGCTGCAGGATCTGGTCGGAGCGGCCGCCGATGCGCAGGCTCACGCCCAGCACCACGGCCAGCACCTCCAACACCTCGAGCCGGTACGGGCGTGCGGCCTGCGAGAGGGCACGGTCCAGGTCGAGTCCACTGCGGGTAGCGGAGAGGGTGTCATCCAGCAGTGCGCGCAGCGGCGCGGGCACCTGCTGGCTGGCGGTCTGGAAGGCCATCTGCAGGCTGTTGCCCAGCGCGGTCAGGCGCACCAGGTTGTCGAGAAAGTCCGGCAGCTGGCGCAGCAGCCGGCGCTTGACCCCGAGGATGCGGCGCGAGATCCACACGCCCAGCAGCAGCGCCAGCAGCCCCAGCGTGATCGGCCACAGCCAGGCCGTGCCGATCCGGCTGGCGGCCATCGCGGCCAGCAGCAGGCCCCCGGCCAGCCACAGCACCGGCAGGCGCCAGCCAGGGCGCAGCCCTGCACGTTGCAGCAGGTCGTCCCATGGCAGCGAAGGTGCCTGCGGCAGCGGCGCCGACGCGGTGGCGCCGCGCGGCGGCAACCCGGCCAGGGTCGGCACCGCCGGCCCCACTGCCAGCCGCTGCTCGGCATGCAGCAGCGAGGCGCGTTGGCGGGCGCGGCGGTCGGCCAGCAGCCACAGCTCCATCGCCACGGCCACCAGCACCAGCATCGCACTGCACAACAGCAGCACGGTCACCATGTTCAGAAACTCCCGTCCAGTGCTTCACGCAGTTGCCGACGGAATGGTTCGAGCTTGTGCGAATGCGGCTGGAAGCCGAGCCCGATCCAGCGGTCGCGTTCGCTGCCGTCGGTGTCGTACTGCACTTCGTGGCGGAACATCTCCTGGGTGCTGATCAGGTTGTCGCTGACCCCGGTGATTTCCGTGATCGAGATCAGCACGCGGCGACCGCTGCCCAGCCGCGAGATCTGCACGATGAAGTCGATGGCACTGGCGATCTGCCGGCGCAGGCTGTCCTCGCTGCCCTGGAAACCGGCGAAGCCGGCCAGCATCTCGATACGGTACAGGCAGTCGCGCGGCGAGTTGGCGTGGATGGTCGCCATCGAGCCGTCATGCCCGGTGTTCATCGCCTGCAGCATCTCCAGCACTTCCGCGCCACGCACTTCGCCGACCACGATCCGGTCCGGGCGCATGCGCAGGCTGTTGCGCAGCAGGTCGCGGATGCTGATCGCACCCTGGCCGTCGGAGCCGCCGATGCGGCTCTCCAGGCGCACCACGTGCGGGTGGTTGAGCGAAAGTTCGGCGGTGTCTTCGACGGTGATGACGCGCTCGCCGGCCGGCACGTAGCTGGCCAGCGCGTTGAGCAGCGAGGTCTTGCCCGAACTGGTGCCGCCGGAGACCAGGATGTTGCAGCGGCCCAGCACCATGGCGTGCAGCAGGGCCTGCATGGCGGCGTCGAAGGTACCCATGCGCAGCAGTTCATCGGGGGTGAACGGGTCCTTGCGGAACTTGCGGATCGACACCATCGGGCCGTCTACGGCCAACGGCGAGATGATGGCGTTGAGGCGTCCGCCGTTGGGCAGGCGCGCGTCCACCATCGGGTTGGACTCGTCCAGCCGGCGCCCGAGCGGGGCCAGGATGCGGCGCAGGATGCGCAGCAGGTGGCTGTCGTCGCTGAAACGCTGGCGTGCGCGCACCAGGCGGCCCCCCTGGGACACGTGGATGTCCTTGTAGCCGTTGATCAGGATGTCTTCGATGGCCGGGTCGTGCAGCAGGTCGTCGAGCGGGCCGAACCCGGTCAGCTCCTTGACCAGCGCGGCGGCCACGATCTCCATCTCGGCTTCGTTGACCGGAATGCGCCATTCCTGCACGAACAGCGCGGTCTGCGTGCGCACGTAGCGGCCGACGGTGTCCGGCGCCCACGCGTCGATGTCGATGCGCTCGTCTTCGATCCGGTTGAGCAGGTGCTCGTGCGCGGCGAGCAGCACCTTCTGGTACTCGTCGGACTGCGCGAACGGAACCTGCAGGTCGGCCACGGCAGCGGCGGCGAGCGCCACGCGCGCGGCAGAGGGAGCGAACGGGGTTACTTTGTCTTCCATTGGAGTCCACCCAGGGCAAGAGCGAGTTTTTCGCGCCAGCTGCGCGGCGCGGTCTGCGCGGCAGCGTGGTCCAGGTGCAGCAGCAGTGGCGCCAGGGCGCGCACGTACGGGTCGCGGGGGGCATCCTGCAGCAGCAGGTGGCCGTGGTTGGCGCTGCCGCGCAGGCGATGGCAGTCGGGCAGGGTGGCCAGCAGTGGCAGGCCGAAGCGGCCGGCGATCTGGGCCGGGACCAGGCCATCGTCTTCCTGGTAGCGGTTGATCAGCAGCTGCACGCGGTCGTCGCGCAGGCCCATCGCCTCGAGCTGCTTGAGTGCGAGGTCGAGCGAGACCAGCGTGCCGATGGCCTGGTCGGCGACCAGCCAGATCGCGTCGGCGCTGTTGAAAAGCGACCGCGGCACCTGGCGCAGCGCCAGGCCGCCGAGGTCGCACAGCACGGTGTCGAACACGGTGCGCAGGCGCTGTACCAGCACCGCGGGGTCGGGAATGGGGCCGCCGTCGCTGCCGGCCGCCTGCCCGAGCAGGGTGAGGCCGCCGCCGTGGCGCGCCATCGCGGTGCGCGCCAGCGTGCCGTCGATGAGGCTGGCATGGCGCAGCGCGTCTTCGACATGGAACTGGCTATCCAGGTTGAGGTACAGCGCGGTGTCGCCGGCCGGCTGGCCGAGGTCGAGCAGCAGCGTGGTGGCGGTGGGCAGCAGTTCGCCGGAGGTGTCGTCGGCGTCGCCGCTGCTGCACTGCTGCGCCAGCACGCCCAGGTGCGCGGCCAGGGTGCTGCAGCCGACGCCGGCGCGTACGCCCAGCAGCAGTACCAGCTGGGCCTGTGGGGCGGCCTGGACCGGCGCGCGCGGCGATGGCGCCGACAGCGCGGCGGCGCGGCGCAGCACGCTGTCGATATCGGCGGTGGTCGATTCGAGATCCAGGATGTCGCGCAGGCCGGTGCGGACCGCTGCGACGATGCCTTCGTCCTGGCCGGGCGCGGTCGAGCCGACCGCCACCAGTGGCAGGTCGGGCAGGGTGCGCTGCAGCGAGCGGGCCAGGTCGCCAGAGGCCGCTGCCGCGTCGCGCCGGAAGTCGAGCAGCACCACGCACGGGCCACTACGGCGGTGTACCTCGAGCGCGGCCGGGGGCAGCGCGCTGTCCTGCCAGTGCACGTGCAGGCCGACCGGCAGGCGCGCCTCGAGCACCAGCGCGAGCTCGCGGGCCGGTGCATACAGCACCAGGGTCAGCGGGGGAGGAGTCGGCTGCAGCAGTCGCAGGGAAGCGGTCATGGGCGTTGGCGTCCTGTCAGCGCGAGAAACCGGGCAGCGGGTCGGGCGAGACCGGACCGAGCAGCCATGTACCCCACACCGGCAGCTTCGGTTGCACCTCGCGCTCGCCGGGCAGCGGCAGCGCGGTGCCCTTGGCCAGCGGCTGCACCAGTCGCGGGGTGACGACGATCACCAGTTCCTTTTCCTCCTGTTTGTAGTTGAGGTTGCGGAAGAACGACCCGATCACCGGCAGGTCGCCGAGCAGCGGGATCTTGTCGACGCTGGAGCTCACCGCGTTGCTGACCAGTCCGCCGATCACGAAGGTCTCGCCGTCGCCCAGCTCCACCGTGGTGTCGGCGCGGCGGGTGGTGATTGAGGGAATCTGCACGCCGTTATAAGAAATGCCCGCCGTGTAGTTGAGGTCGCTGGCTTCCGGGGCGACCTTCAGCGCGATCCGGTCCGGGCCGAGCACGGTGGGGGTGACGGTGAGGCCGATGCCGAACGGCTTGAAGGTCACCGTGGTGGTACCCAGCCCCTGCGGCTCGAGGATCGGCAGTTCGCCACCGGCCAGGAAGCTGGCGCTCTGCCCGGACAGCGCCACCAGCGTCGGTTCGGCCAGGACGCGGGCCATGCCGTTGTTCTGCAGCAGGTCGATGTTGGCGGCCCAGCCATGCGTGAGCGAGCGGAACACCAGCCCGAACGCCGACGACAGCGGACTGGCGACCGGCTCGCTGCCGCCGTCGGCGTCCAGTATCGGCACGTTGCCACCGGGGCGCGCGACGCCGCAGGAGAAGCCGTTGTTGCGGTTGGCGAAACTCATGCCGATCTGGCGCAGCACGGTCTTGTTGAACTCCACCACCTTCACTTCGACCTGCACCACGCCGCCGGTGCCCACCATCGAGACGTCGGCCAGCTGGCCCTCGCGCCCGAGCGTGGCCTGCGCGGCCTTTCGGCTGTCCTCGTGCGCCAGTAGGCTGGGCGCGTTGCCCTGCAGCAGGCCCTGCTGCGCCTGCACGGTCAGCTGCAGGTCGTCCTGCGGGGGCAGCGCGCCCTGCAATGCGCCGCGCACTTCCACCTGCAGGCGCTGCGGTTCGCGTTGTCCGCGTTGCCACAGGAGCAGGGTGGTGCTGCCGGCCTGTTTGCCGACCAGCAGGGCCTGGCCCGGTTTCAGCATGACCACATCGGCCACGCCGGGGTCGGCGATGGCCATGCGTTCCAGGTCCGCAGGCAACGCCCACGGGTGCTGCTCGCGCAGCTGCAGGACCACGTCAGGGGTGGCCCGTGCCGGGGCGGGGGCGAGCACGCCCGCGAGCACTGTGGCGATGAGGCAGGGGGTGAGAAGGCGTCCGTGCATGGGGTCAGTGCGCTCCGGTGGTGGACGACACGTCGCCGCGGATGATCTCCACGCCGCGATCCACGCGCGATGTGGTGCGCTGGCGCGCGGGACGGGGCGCATGCGGTGGCGCGCGCGGCGTTGTTGCCTTGCCGGCAAGGGCGTCCGCGTCCAGGCCCGCGTAGGCATCGTTCTCCGGCGAGGCCAGCGCAAGCCGTTGCGCCGGGTCGAGGTCGCGACGCGCATCGAGCACGGCATCGGTGCGGGCGAACAGCGTGGCGTCGGGCAGGCCGGGGTCGGCCGGATTGCGCAGCGCCAGGAACAGCTTGCCCTGTTGCGCGCCGAGCAGCAGCCGGTTGGCGTCGGCCACCGGTACGGCGAGCACGGCGCTGCGCGCCGGTTGCGGGGTGCCACCATTGCCGCTGCTGCTGGAGGCGCTGCCCTGGATATCGGCGGCGCGGCTGTCGGTGGCTGCGGTCGGGGCGGTCGTGTCGGCTGCCTGCGCATGCGACACCGCATCCGCGGCGCCATAGCTGAGCACGCGCAGGCGCGAGAGCAGCAGGCGGGTCTGGGCCTGTCCCTCCTTGTCCATGCCCGGCGGTGCACGCAGGTTGAGGAACACGTCCACGTGGTCGCCGGGCAGGATCCGGTTGCCGGCGGCGACCAGTTCATCGACCGGGACCGCCAGGGCGCGTTCGCCGGGATTGAGCCGCTGTGCATAGCTCTGCACCGGCAAGGCGGCACTCGACGCCGCCGGCTCCGGTTCGGCCGTAACCGTTGCGCGGGGCGCCATTACGCTGGCGGCCGGCACCGGCGGCGGCGCGCGCCGGCCGACCGCAACGGCGGCCAGCGCCAGCAGCAGCGCCAGCGCGATCAGTACCACGGCGGTGATCCGGGTCAGTCTGAGCATGCAGGTGCCTCCTGGCAGGCGGGTGCGGTCATCACGGCATTCCCAGGTCGAGCTGGGCCACGGCGGTGCTGCGGATCGGGGTGTCGATCACCCAGCCATAGACACGGCCGGTGCCGGGCAGGAACGGGTGGGCGCGATAGTCGTAGCTGACCGAGACCTGCATGCATTGCGCACTGGGCAGGCCCGAGCAGGGTGCCGGCGGCGAGACCACGATGGGCGGCGCGCCGGCGGCGCTGCAGTCGGCGTCCTGCGCGGCGAAGCTGAGCAGCCATTGCATGGACCGTTTTGCAGCCTGGCAGGCTGCCGCCCGGCGTTCGGCCGCCGGCGCGTAGCGCAGCGAGGCGCGCGCGCCTTCGGCCGAGGCCAGCGACAGGGTCTGCTGCACCGCCATGATCATGACGCCGGTGTAGGTGAGCATCAGCAGCGGCACCAGGCCGAAGATCAGCATGAAGGCGAACTCCAGGGTCGCTGCGCCGCGTGCGTGGGCCGGCCGGGTCATGCGTTTTCTCCCTGCCACAGGACCAGCGACACGGTCGCCACCGCCAGGTAGGCGGCAAACGGAATACCGACGCGGCCCTGGCGTGCGGCCTGCATGCCGCGCGCGAGCGGATGCCGCTTCCAGTGTTGGCCGGCCCGGTCGCGCAGCAGCTGCAGTCGCAACGGCAGCGTGCCGCCGAACCTGCGCCCCAGCAGCAGGGCAACTGCGTGCGCGGCGGCCAGCAGGCTGCCCAGCAGCCACAGCGGCCACAACGCGCCCATGCCCAGCATCAGGCCGAGCACGGCGAAGTATTTGACGTCGCCCGCGCCCATCCAGCCGATGGCGTAGAACGGCAGCAGCGCGGCGAGCCCGAGCGCGGCGCCCGCCACGTGCGGCAGCAGCGGGAGCGGCGTGCCGGCCAGCCGGGTGCCGAGCAGCCACGCCAGTGCGGCCAGCGCAGTGGCGGCCAGCCAGGTATTGGGTACGCGTCGGGCATACAGATCGCTGATCGCGATGCGCACGCTCAGCAACAGCGCCAGCAGCGGCAACAGGGACATCCGGTACTCCCCCTTGCAGGACCGAACGAAGAGATCGAACCGGGCACCCGGCGCCACGGCCGGGTGCCGGTGAGGCTCAGGTTGACGGCGTGGCTGCGCCGGAACCGCCGATGGCGGAACTCACCAGGTCCTTGAGCTTGTCGAACAGCTCGGTGAACATCGCCGTGAGGCCCGCCTTGCCGGCCACGACCAGGACGCCGGCAACCACGGCGGCCAGCAATCCATACTCGAGCGCGGTGACGCCATCTTCTTCGGCGATGAAGGTGCGGATGGAACTGTGCATGACGATCTTCTCCCTGTTCCGGTCAGCCGAACGTTGCCTGCGTGGGGTGGCACGAACCGGTTCCACCGGTGGCCACGAATGAACCTGCGCGTCCCTGCGCAGGGGCGCGGCCATGACGGCCGCTGCCCGACGGAGCGATCCGCCGGGCCTCATGCGCTCAGCTTTGAATCCTGGGTGAGGTGACGCGCGCGGAGAAACACGCGCGCGTGGTCATGCGACGGAAGCAGGTGCACGGCGTTGCGGTCGGCAGGTCCATCGCAGTCCCCCTGTGGTCCAGCCCGGTATCCGCCAAGGATCCCCTCCGGCGCTGTTGCGGATAATCCTCCGTCGCGGCACCCGCGGCCGATGCACAAAATCGGCACGCAGGCCACAAAGTTTATCGATGGCATTTATATGCCGATTTTGTGCATTCGCCTCCGTCTGTAAATTCCTGTCGCCGGCCAGTCGGTTTACAGAATGTATGAAAATAGCGTGAAGTCAGAAAATTGACGCGACCTACACATGGTCGTGACGAAACTTGGACAGTGCGCCGCTGATTAAGTCCTGTAAATCCATGGCGTGCCGCCACCCGCGTCGAGACATACTGCCGCGAAAATTCGGGGGGATATCGCAGCAGTGCCTCGATAAAGAAGGAACGTGTTTCCGCTGCGGACACCGTGCGCAGCGGGTGCGATTCAACCAGGGGAGCCACTGTCATGGCCGATGGTGTAGTGGAGGGGATTGGAGAAACCGCGCTGCGCCCGTTCGACCTGGCGACGCTGGGTGGAATGCTGCGCGTCTGCGAGCTGGAGCTGGTGCTGCTGGACGGGAATGGTCCACGCGCATCGATCCAGTCGCAGGTGCATGACGAGTCGCTGTTCTGCAGTGCGACCTGCGGTTTCCAGTTTCGCGGGCGGTTCATGCTGCCGCAGGACTGGTGCCTGCTCGGCTACATCCATCAGACCGATCCAACACAGAGCTGGTGCCATGGCGTGCCGCTGTCGTCCGGGATGGCGTTGACCATCCTGCCGGAAGGCATAAGTGAATTCGCCTTCAGTGCGGGCACCCGGCTCAGCCTGCTGCTGACCCCGCTGCGCCGGATCGAACGCAAGCTGACGGAACTGAGCCTGCGCGGCAGCCTGCCTTCCGGCCAGGCCCTGTCGCTGTTCAACGCCGAGGCGGACGATGGCCCATCGGCGCTGGCGCAACGCTATGCGCAGTTGCCGGCGTGGTTGGGCCCCACCAGTGGGGGGCTCCCGACCGATGCCGTGGACCAGGTGCTGCACGCGCACGTGCAGGCGCTGCTCGCTACCGGCAACGCCGAACGGGCGGCGGGCACGCGTGCGCGGCGCGCACACTACCTGATCGCCCAGCGTGCCGAGAACTTCATGCGGCAGAACCTGCGGCGCTACATCTACATGCATGAGATCTGCGACGCCGCCGGCGTCAGCGAACGCGCGCTGCGCTATGCGTTCGAGGACCTGTTCGGCACGTCGCCCAACCGCTACCTGTCGATGCTGCGGCTGTGCGCGGCGTGCCGTGGACTTTCCATGGCCGACTCGACGCGTAAATCGGTGAAGGCGGTCGCCTTGAGTTGCGGGCTGTGGGATCTTTCGCGGTTCGCCGACAACTACCGGCGGGTCTTCGGTGAGCTGCCGCGCGACACCTTGATGCGTGCGCCGACCTCGCTGGGCAGTCCTGCCTGAGTGCACGTTTCCGGCACGCTGCCGGAAATGTCCATCGGCCTGCCGGTTTTCCACTGCGACTTGCCGGAACGCACATTCACCCTGCCGGAATACCGCGTCCGTGCGCGGATGGCGACGTTCTAATACTCCCAACGCAACGTCAGCGTCGGGGGCAGGGCAGATGGGCAGGATTTTCAGGCTGGTTTGGAACCATCGGCTCGATGCGCTGGTGGTGACCTCGGAAATCGCCACCGCGCGCGGCAGCCTCGCCGCCGGCCCGACCGTGCTGCATCTGAAAGTGCCGCTGTGGCTGCTGTCGCTGGGACTGGCCAGCGCACCCGGGGTGCCATTGCATGCGGTCGACACCGCCATGCAGCTCGACAAGGGGACGCGGATCCATGCCGCAGCGCCGGTGGACCGCGCCAAAGCCGTTGTCGCCGGCCTGGCGACACCGACGCGGCCGGCGCTGCCGTCGGGCCCGACCGGTGGGCTGGCCGGCTTCGGGCCCGACGTGGCCACATGCCTTTTCCCACACGCTTCCGATTCTGCTGCGATCCCGCGCGGAATCTGCACCGTTTGACCTGGCTCGCTGTCAACCGCGGGATGTCTCCCCCGTCATCGCTCAGGGGGCAGCGAGCCAGGCCATCCACATACGACTGCGTTGTGCCCGCTGGCACGACTCTCTCCCGTGCTGATCGGGACAACGGCTTGACCCGCCTCGTCGCCATGCGCGATGTCTCCCCCGTCATTGGGTAGGACGACGAGTCGGGTCATTGTTTTGCCTGTGTATCGGCATGATCACTCCACGCCGGGGATCTTCACCTTCAACGCCGCCGCCTCGGCAGTGCAGTCCTGCGGCTCCACGCCATTGCCGCGCAGTGCATTGATCTCGGCGCGGGCGGCGGCCATGTCGGCGTTGAACTGCGGGTTGGCGTGCAGCACCGCCACCGCGCCGGCGCCCACCGCGCGTCCCTGCAGCACATCGCTCTGCCAGTGCGCGTTGCAGATCAGGCGGTTCTCGCCAAAGGCGCGGCCGCGCGCCAGCACGGCGTCGGCCTGGGCTGGGCTGAGCTCGCTGAGCAGCAGTGCCCAGGCCCAGCCGATCGCGGTGTGTCCGGAGGGATAGGAGCCGTCCTTGCGCAGTGCCTCTTCGTCGGCCGGTGCGCAGGTTTTTTCCTTGTAGAACACGAACGGGCGGGTCCGCTGGTAGTGGTCCTTGGCGGCATAGGTGGCCAGGCCGGCGTCGACCATGCTCCGCTGCAGCAGCAGGTACAGGCGGGGGGTGTCCTGCGCGCTGACCGGCACCCCGAGCGCGCAGGAGAAGGTGCCGGCGACCTGCGGGAAGCTCAGGTCGGCGTCGCGGCTGGCCAGGGCATAGCGGGGGGTGTTCTTCAGCTTCTGCGAGGCACGGCTGACCGCCTGGTCGCGGGCGAAGCCAGGGCTGCCTTTGGCCGGGTACGGCGGCAGCAGGGC
Organism: Stenotrophomonas aracearum; assembly: GCF_031834615.1. Lineage (NCBI taxonomy): Bacteria > Pseudomonadati > Pseudomonadota > Gammaproteobacteria > Lysobacterales > Lysobacteraceae > Stenotrophomonas > Stenotrophomonas aracearum. The sequence continues at coordinate 2,363,285 of NZ_CP115543.1, read as the reverse complement.
GAGGCTGTCGGGTAGGGACCGGCCGAGGTAGCCGGCGGGCACACCGGGGCGCAGCTCGGGGACCGGCGGCGGAGCGGGGGGCAATGCGGTTGGGAGGACCGCGGGGGCGGGTGGGTTGAGGGGGCCGGTGGCGCAGGCGGCGAGCAGGGCGGACACTGCGAGGGTGGTGAGCGTGCGGTTCAGGCGCATGTGGGGCTCCATGTTCTGCGAGGGTTGCCACGCAGGGCGTGGCACTACCGCCGGGGGGTCAACGTCCCTGTTGCGCGTTGTCGCGCAGCGGGAAACGAACCTCGATGCGCGCTCCGCCAAGCGGGCTGGTGTCTACGTGCAGCACGCCGCCGAGCAGCCTGGCACGTTCTTCCATGCTGATCAGGCCCAGCCCGGGCGCACGCCGCAGGTGGCCGGGGGGAATGCCGATGCCGTCGTCGTCCGCGCACGCAGACCAGCACGTCGGCCACGCGAGCGCGCGCGTGCTTGTCTACGTTGTTGACGGCTTCCTGCACGATCCGGAACAGGCTGAGCTCCTGTTCGTCGTTGAGCCGGGGCGCGTCTTCGATGCTGCAGCGCAGCCGCAATCGACCGCGGGCGTTGCGCTTGATGCAGAACGCGTCCAACGCGCTGGCCAGGCCGGTGAAGCGCAGGATGCTGGGGTGCAGCTCATGCGAAATGGCCCGGATGTCATTGGAGACCGACAGCAGCTGGTCCTGCAGTTCCACCACGCTGGGCCGTTCCTCCAGCGGAATGTGGTTGCGCAGCGTGCTGAGCCGGATCGAGATCGCGGCCAGCGACTGGTTGACGTCATCGTGCAGGTCGCGCGCGATGCGCGTGCGTTCTTCTTCCTGCACCACCAGCATGCGCCCGGTCACTTCGCCCAGGCGAGCGTAAGCGCGTTGCAGTTTGATCCGGCTGGACAGCTTCTGCTCGGAGAGTGCGCCCAGGAACAGCAGCGCGAAGCCGGTGCACAGGGTCCAGGCCTGGCCGGTGAGCAGGTTGCGGTCGACCGACCAGAAGCCGAACGGCCCCAGGCCTTCCACGCCGAGCTGCATGCCGAGCACTGCTATCGCCAGCATGGTGACCGAGGCGCCGGCAATGCCGAACACGATCAGCGCCCAGACCAGCAGGGGAATCGGCGCCAGGGTCAGCAGCGGGGTCATCACGCCGTCCTGCCAGTCCACCGTCCACAGCACCACCAGCAGGCCGAACAGCACCATGGCCAGCGCCATCGAATCCCAGCGCCAGCCGTGGCGGCGCTCCGGGGCGTCGATGATGCGGACCACGTTGACCAGCGCCGGCACCAGCACCAGGTAGCTCACCGCGCTGGTCAGGGCCAGTTCGCGCAGTGCAGCCGGACCGCTTGCGCCGCTGCGCCCGCCCTGGGCCAACGAATACCACCAGGCGCTGCACAGCGGCAGCAGCACGCAGGCCAGCAGCAGGAAGAAACTCAGGTCGCGATAATCTTCCAGCGCGGCGCGTTCGCCCCGCCAGCGCAGCAGCAGCCATGCCACCACACCCACCATGGCGAATTCGCCCAGGCTGGCCAGCAGGCGCGGCAACGAGGCCATCGGGACCAGCGGCAGGGAGAGCACGGTGCCGATGCAGGCGGCCAGCACGCAGGTCCGCCACTGGTTACGCGGGGTGACCAGCAGGAAGCCCAGCAGCAGTGGGCCGGGTATCCAGATCACGTGCAGGTGCAGCTGCTCGGGCAACAAGGTAGGCAACCACTGGCCCAGGATGCAGCCGACCAGCAAGGGCAGGGCAAGTGTTAAAAGTGTGCGCACGTCGAGTGCAGAATATGTGAAACGCGCTACCCGTCGTGTCCGGGAGCGACGTCGCGGCGTGTCCGGCGCTTCCACGCCGACCCGATTCACCTGGCTGCTGGCCTGCACTCTGCACCTCGGGGAGATGGGCGGGATCGCGAGGCGATCCATGCGCCCTGCGTGGTACGACCCTCTGCTTGACCGCTTGCCGCCGTGTTGCTTCAGCCCCACAATCGGCCCGATGTAAACAGGTTGACGCGTTGCACGCTATCCACATTCCGACGTGACGGGGGAGCTGGCGATGGATGAACCGATGTCACCGTACAGCCGTTTCGTGGTTGACGGTTTCGATGCAGACGCCCTGCTCGGGGTGGTCCGCGATACGCGCTTCGAACAGCGCCTGCTGGCCTCCGGCCACTTCCGCGCCTGCGTGCAGCGGCTGGTGTTTCCGGAGTTCAGCCTGGACAGCGGCGCCTATACGCTGCCGATCTTCGCCAGCGGCAGTTTCAGCCAGGGCATGATCGCGCTGGCCCTGGCGGTGACCTGCGAAGCGCCGATGTGGGCCAACGGGCGCTGGATCGCGGCGGGCCAGGTGATGGTGTTTGCCGAGGACAGCGAGTTGAATGTCCGGCCCAGCCCGGGTGGCTGGCAATGGGCGGTGATGCTGATTCCACGCGAGGTGCTGCAGCGCGAGTCGGTGCGGCGGCTGGGTCGTGAGCTGCGGTTGCCGCGCACCGGCTGGCACAGTCGGGCGGCGGCGCCGAAGGACGCACGCAACCTGCGCGAAGGGGTGTTTTCGGTATTGCAGGAAGCGGCCGAGTGGCAGGGCGTGGTGATGCCGGAGCAGCTGGAGGTGCAGGCCAGTACATTGCTGGGCGTGTTCATCGATGCGGTCGGTGCGAGCGATGGCGGCCCGGAGCGGCGCGGCCTGGGCAGCGGCATCGAGCGCCGGCGGGACGCGATCGTCCGCCAGGCCGAGGCCTACCTGAAGTCGCAGCTGGAAAATGCGTACGACAGCCGTGCGCTGTCCAGCTATCTGGGCGTAGGCGAGCGCCAGCTGGAGCGCCTGTTCCGTGATGCCTACGGCCATGGTCCGTGCCATTGGCACCAGCTGGCGCGTTTGAACCTTGCCCGCAGTGCGTTGCGCCGTGCGCAGGGGCGCGTCGGGGTGACCGAGGTCGCGACCCGCTACGGGTTCGCCCACCTTGGCCGGTTTTCCGTCATGTACCGTGATGTATTCGGAGAAAGCCCGCGCGACACGCTGCGCAGCTGAATAGTTGCGGGCGTGAGTCACAGAATACGACGCCGTCACGAATCCATCACACCGCGACTGTAATTTTCAGGTCGTTGCGCGGCGGAAGCCGGAGAGCTTCTCCGCGCAGTACTTCAATCAGGGGACGATTGATGACCATGGGAGACGAGCACATGCAGGTTTCGTATTCGACGGCGGAGAGCCGGTATCGCAGGGTTGTCCTGGCAGACGACCACCGGGTGGTGGCGCAGGGCATCGAGCACCTTCTGGAAGACCGCTTCGATTCGATCGAGCTGGTGTGCTCCGGCGAGGAACTGGTGGAGGCGGTACGGCGCGATCCACCCGACGTGGTGGTGGCCGACATCAGCATGCCCGGCCTCACCGGCATCCAGGCATTGCGCAGGATGCGCGAGGAGGGCTTCGAGATGCCGGTGGTCTTCCTCACCATGCATGACGAATCCAGCGTCGCGGCCGAAGCGATCCGCGCCGGCGCACGCGGCTATGTCCTCAAGAGTGCCGCCGGCGAAGAGCTGGTGCGGGCCCTGGCCGGCGTGATGGGCGGGCACACCTACGTCACCCCGACGCTGGCCATGGACGCCATTACCAATGCCGGGCGCCAGCAGTACGTGCTGACCGACAAGCAACTGCGCATCCTGGAATACGTGGCGCGCGGGCTGCGCTCCAAACAGATCGCCTACGAACTGGGCGTTTCGGTCCGCACCATCGAATCGCACAAGTACGCGATCATGCAGGAGCTGGGCGTGCACGGCACCCTGGAACTGGTGCGCAAGGCCGAACACGAGGGGCTGATCCGGCACTGACCCGGCCTGCGGCCCGAGGGCCGGGCAAGTAGATTTACTTGCCCGCGTCCGGTTGTTTTTCCCTTGTTACCGTCTCGGCTGCGGCACACCATCAGGGTGTGCAATCACTTGCCGGGACCCCATGAACGCTGCCCGTGTGCTGCTGGCCGAGGACGGTTCCGCCATGGGGCGGCAACTGCGCGGGTTGCTGGCCGAACAGTTCGAGGTGATCGGCTTGGTCCAGGACGGGGCGTCGCTGGTCAAGGCGGCGCAGAGCATGCTGCCGGACGTGGTAGTGACCGATATTGCGATGCCTGAGATCGATGGGCTGGAAGCGGCGCGGCGCCTGCGCGTGCAGCGCCCGGTGCTGGGCGTGGTCTTCATCACCGTGCATGCCGAGCCGCAGATGGTCGATCGCGCGATGGCGCTGGGACCCTGCAGCTATGTACTCAAGTCCGATGCAGGCGATGACCTGGCACTGGCGGTGCAGGCCGCGTTGCGCGGTGAGCCGTTCGTGTCGCGTTCGCTGTAGGGAGCGCCAGGCGCGCCGTCAGACCAGGATGCCCATCAGCTTGGCCACCAGGTCGTCGAACGGGAACGCCATCAGCACCAGCGGCAGCAGCGGCACGGCTGCGGACATCGCCATCGACAGCAGGTTCCAGCGGGTGACTGGAATGACCGACATCGCCACGATGCTCTGGTAGACGCCGCCGAAGTCCGCAATCGCCGAGGCGTCGCCGGTGTCGACGAGCGATTCGCTGCCGGCGGTGGCCTCGCTGGCGGCCTGCCAGCGCTGTTCGAAGGTCGCCGCGGCGCGGTTGCCGAGCGCGTCGAAGCGATAGAGGGCGTGGCGGCGGGTGCGGACCAGGACCGGTACCAGCAGGAGCAGCGGCGACATCAGCACCACGCAGGCGCCGATCACGTAGCCGGCCAGCAGGTGGCGCAGGTCATGCAGGGTCACGCCCAGATACACCATCTGGTTCAGGCACGCACCGCACACCAGCAGTGCACCGGCCACGGCCAGCGCGCTGAAGCGCTCCTGTGCAAGGCCGAGGAAGGCAAGGCCGGCGCACTGGTCCGGGTGTTCGGCGTGCAGGCCCAGCCCCACCCGTGGCAGGCGCCACAACAGCAGCGTCCACAGCACGAACCGCCACAGCCACAGCAGCACCACCAGCCGGAACAGGGGCGTTCCCACCCAGCCGTACCAGTCCCCCGCGGTGGTCGCAACGCCGTGCTGCGAACGCCAGTCCGGCACGCCGTCGAGCAGGCTGACCACGCCGCTCTGGTAGAACGACGGTGCGAACGCGATCAGGATGCAGACCAGTTCCGGTACCCAGCTGTCCCGGTAGCGCCGCACCCGCGTCAGCAACGCGATCAGGCGCGGTTGGCGGCTGGGTCGCACCAGGCTGGCGTGGGTCAGTTGCCGGATCGCGCTGCGCAGCAGGTCGTCCGCGCGGGGCGCAGCCAGCACCAGCAACGGCAGGCCCAGCAGCAGCCGGGCGAGGGTGGCATAGTCCCCGAACAACGCCATGGCCCCGGGGCGCGGCCACAACATCCCCTCTGCCTGGGCGAGCAGCACCATCGGCAACAGCGCCAGGGCCGTCAACAGGCCTGCCAGCCACACCGAAAGCCGCCGGCTGCGATGCAGGGCGCCACTGGCATGCAGCACCCGGTGCACCAGGCCGCCCCGCATCAATGAGTAGGTGTCCTGGCTCATGCGCACCGAGCATACCCTTGCGGTTGCCAGGGGCAGGGGCAGTAAAAATACTGATGCGCATGCAGTACCTATCCCGATGTGCTGCACCGGCCCCGCCCCCAAGCTGGACCCCTGTACAACGGAAACCGGCCATGCTCCTGGTCATCGACTTCCTGACGCGGTTCTGGGCCGACCTGATGGGGCGCACCGACGGTCCGATGACCTTCCGGTTCTTCCTGCAGCCGACCATGGCGTTGATCACCGCGTTGATCGATGGGACGCGCGACGCGCGCGCCGGCAAGGCGCCCTACGCTGCGCGGATGATGCGCAGTTCGCCCCGCGAGCACCTGGTGCTGTGGCGCGAAGGCGTCACGGCCACGGCGCGGATCCTGCTGCTGGGGGTGGTGATGGATGCGATTTACCAGGTGCGTGTGTACGGCGGCTTTCCCCATCCGCTGGAGGCATTCGTACTGGCGGTGGCGCTCGGCTTCATTCCCTACCTGATCCTGCGGGGCCCGTTCACCCGACTGGCCGCGCGCTGGTACCGCCACCATCCAACCGCCCACAAGGATTCTGCCTCATGACCGAGAAAGACCCGACCCGCGCATTGTCAGAGCGGGCAGTGACGCTGGACGAGGCACAGACGACACTCGGCAGCGCCGATGCGGTCTCCCTCGAGCTGTCCTCGCGTCGCACCGGCATGTCGTTCCAGCGCACGCGGATGAGCGCCGACCGGACGCTCATGTCGATCATCCGCACCGCGCTGTCGCTGATCGGGTTCGGCTTCACCATCTTCCAGTTCTTCGGGCACATGCTCGAACTGCCGGGTGTCAGCCTGAAGCCGCATGCACCCCGCAACTTCGGCGTGGCGCTGGTGGCGCTGGGGATGGTGCTGCTCACGCTCGGGATCATCTACCACCTGCGCTACATGCGGGAGCTGCGCGCCGAGCGCACCCTGATGAAGCGCGAAGGACTGATCCACGGCGAAAGCCACTACCCGGTGTCGCTGACGCTGATCACCGCAGGGCTGTTGTGGGTGCTCGGGTTGCTGGCGATCGCCGGGATGACCTTCAACGTTGCGCCCTTCGGCTGAGGAGAAACAGGGATGAGTGTTGTGGCCGATACCATGATCGACATCGAAGGCGGGCTGTTCCTGATGGGGTCCAATGACCACTACCCGGAAGAGCGCCCGGCGCACAAGGTGCGGGTGGCACCGTTCCGGATCGATCGGTATCCGGTGACCAATCGCGAGTTCTCGCGCTTCGTGCGCGACACCGGCTATGTAACCTTCGCCGAACGCCCGGCCGACCCGCGCGACTACCCGGGCGCCGATCCCGCGCTGCTGGTGCCGTCGTCGGTGGTGTTCGTGCAGCCAGCTGGACCGGTGGACATGTCCAATACGCACAACTGGTGGCAGTACGTGGCCGGCGCCGACTGGCGCCACCCGCGCGGTCCGTTCACGCGGCTGGACGGGCTGGACGACCACCCGGTGGTGCATCTGACCTTCGCCGATGCCCAGGCCTATGCCGA